>CAYORT010000060.1:0-2409 GCA_964406465.1 uncultured Chryseobacterium sp. | reverse complement strand
GCGGAGAGGGGGGGATTCGAACCCCCGGTAGGATTGCTCCTACGACAGTTTAGCAAACTGTTGGTATAAGCCACTCACCCACCTCTCCAATAAACCAATTCTCCGATTCAACTATTAATTTAGTCAACGAAGGACGCAAATATAATGCTTCAAAAGAGAATCAACAATTATTTATTAAAATTCCGTTCAGGATTTTGCTGAAAATAAAAAAACACCCCTGATTATGAGGTGTTTTTGTTTTAAAAATTTTTGAAATTATCTTTTTACACTGTCGGTATAGGCTGCTAACTCCTCGGTACTGGTTGAGAAAGTAAAAGCATCGTTTACTTGATAATAATTGGTATAATCAACAGTTTTAAGGTAACACAACTTAGCAATCTCTAATTTTTCTTCTTCGTAAGTGAACAAGCTCATCATTTCTTTCACTTGAGCCACCGAGAAACAGTTGTTTTTAATGATTTGCTTAGCCAAAGTCATCTTAGTATCACTAAATGGTTTTGCCTGTATAGAAGATTTCGCACTTTGAAAGTCGGCTGCACTCACCGCAACAGCGCACCCAGTTGAAGTAGTACTAGCAGCAGCACTATTATCTGTAGCAGTAGTAGTTGTAGCATTATTATTACTTTCAGTACCACTGGTAGTTGTTGTAGAGGTGGTGGTAGTTGTTGTAGTACTTTGTGTTTGCGTGCCAGTTACATTCATATTAATATTCATGTTCACCCCTGTACCGCCCATGCCATCATTTACATTCATATCGATATTTAAATTGTCTTGCGCATATGCAGATGTAAATCCAGCTAACATTAAAACTAAAGCAGTTCTTTTGATTGAGTAAGTATTTTTCATTTTATTAATTTTTGTGATTTGAAATGACATAGCCAATATCTATGCCAAAGGATTCTTCGACTTCTTGTTGGCTTCCTTTTTTACAGGAACCAACGCTGGTCGGGTTTTATTTTGAGACAACACCACCGCAGCTACAGCAGCTGCACCAGCAAGAATCACAGGAATCACAACAGAAGATAAATACATAAAATAAAATTTGAATATGTTGGTATTACGCACGTATGAACGAAAGGTTATTAAATATCAGTAATTCTGCACATTATCATTCACCGCCCTTTTAAGCACTTTCGATTGAATGACCTCATGAACAGGCTTACCTAAAATCTTTGATTCTAACCACGAAATAATATCAAAATACATGAAAGCCCTCTTTTCGTAAGGATTATTCGCCAAAGGAACCAGCTGATCGCGCAAATCCTTAAAGGCCAAACGCAATTCCTTATCGGTTTTAACGGTGTTCAATTTCTTCAAGAATTTAATAATTCGCGTTTGAAACAAGTGCAAGTCCTCCTTCTTACTTAAGAATCGATAGGTAGATCTTATGTAATAGTCTACTAAATCATTGTGCTTCAACTCGTAGTGAGAAATAAGATTTAAAATTCGCGCAAAACTCAAGATATCGGCCCGTAGATCAACATCTTTCGCATTGATAATTTCATTCAACCAGTAGATGGTTTCTTTGTATTGACCATCACCAAAATACATACAAGCGAATTTGTAATAAAACAACAATAAATCATACTGACTCAATTTATCTTTGTAATACTTTAGTTCCTTTCTTATTTTGTCTACCTCCTGAGCCCCTTCATGAAATTCACCGAGCATGAAATAGCGTTCTATCTTGTGTTTCGACGAGTATCTAAAAATTTGAATGCTGATATTTTCAGAGAGGTAAACATCGGGAATGTCTTTCAGTTCATCGAATTTCTTGGTCGACTTAAAGAAATCATCATACAAACTCAGTTTCGATTGAAGTTTAAGGTAACTGTTCACTCCTTT
This sequence comes from uncultured Chryseobacterium sp., assembly GCA_964406465.1. GTDB lineage: Bacteria > Bacteroidota > Bacteroidia > Flavobacteriales_C > JAHEZL01. The sequence goes on along the minus strand of CAYORT010000060.1, from coordinate 564 downwards.
TACATACAACTCGGTTTTGGAGGCAATTAAACTAGGATTCTTATCGAACAATTCCACCCACTTTCTGGCATAATCATAGCCCCTCGCATAATCCTGAGTAAAGAAGTGATAGCCAACCAATGAATCATACAAATGAATTCGTTCTTCGGGCGACAAGGAAGACTCTTGAAAAACAGGTAAAGTTGAATACAAAAAACTATTGGCCAATTCAAAGTCGGTGCTATTACGTATAAAACCAATTTTTAAATAGAAAGCATAGAGTTTTAGGGATAAATTGGAGAAAGTATTAATGTTGTTCAACTGCTTTTGAACCACCTCCCCTTCGGGAATCAATTGCTCAACTTTGCCTTGGATATTCCCCCTTACAAACTTAATCACTTGCCTTTTTTCCATCTCATGAATATCGAGCAAAAGAGCAGTTTTACCGAACTTCTTCGCCATCTCTTTAGCTTTTTCAAGCACTTTAGAGCTTTGCGTATACAAACACTTGTTATACAAAATAACCGCATAATCTACCTGCTCCCTAATCTTCAAATCGATATCGTTAGAGGTATGCAGCATACG
>CAYORT010000059.1:0-2560 GCA_964406465.1 uncultured Chryseobacterium sp. | reverse complement strand
AAGCACATTAATCCAAGAATTTCCAAAAACGGTAATAAAATAAACAATCAAACCAATTAAAATGGTACCTAAAGCATGCGCCGTTGCCGCCATTGAGGTGTATTTCAATGTAGTAGACATAGACCATTTTTCTTGTTTAGCCAATGCTAAAAATGGAAGCCAATGACCGGGAATTAAACCATGTAGAATAGAAATCAGTAAAGCAGAAATTATTTGTTCTTCCATTAATAAAACACAAATTTACATAAAAAAAAAGAGGCTATTCGGTTAGGAACAGCCTCTTTCAAGTTATTTAGTTGAATTAAAGGTTATTTGCCTCTTCGATCCATTTATTCCACTGTTCAGCAGAAATTTTAGAATCTTTTTCAACATTAGCAGCGATTGAATCTGCATTTAGAGATTTCAAATCTTCCAAAGAATTCACTCCTAAAGCAATGATTCTTTTCTCCATTGCAGGACCTACTCCAGAAAGCGATTTCAATGAAGAACCTGAAGCAGTTTCCGTCACCACTTCATTCTTAACTTCTGCTTCTTTCTTAACCACTACAGCTTTTGCTTTAGCTGGTTTTTCTGCAGGAGCATTCTCTTGTTTCTCCAATTGAGCTCTTAATTCAGCCAAGGCACCCAATTCACCTAGTGTGGTTTTTTCAGATGTTTGATTGATTTTCTTAACGGCTTTGGATGCATTCTTTCTTGCTTTCTCTTTGTTGTTTGCGTCTGTCTCTTTGGTTGCCTTTTCTGCACCTTTCCATACGTTAGTATGAGAAACAATGATACGCTTAGAATCTTTAGAGAATTCAATTACTTCAAACTCCAAGGTTTCGTCGTCTTTTACAGGCTTATTGTCTGCTTTCTTCATGTGACGTGCAGGTGCAAAAGCTTCAACGCCATATTGCAATTGAATGGTAGCACCTTTATCGTTGTGAGAAATAACAGTACCTTCATGAACCGTACCTAAAGTAAAGATCGTTTCGAAAGTTTCCCATGGATTCTCTTCAAGTTGTTTGTGACCTAGGCTCAAACGACGATTTTCTTTGTCAACTTCCAATACTACAACATCCAATTTCTCACCTTTTTTAGTGAATTCAGATGGATGCTTAATTTTCTTGTTCCAAGATAAATCGCTAACGTGCACCAAACCGTCAATACCTTCAGCTAATTCTAGGAATAAACCGTAAGAAGTTAAATTCTTAACGATACCTGAATGCTTACTACCCAAAGGATATCTTTCTTCAATATTAATCCAAGGATCTTCGGTCAACTGCTTAATACCTAATGACATTTTATGCTCTGTTCTGTCTAATGACAATACCAATGCTTCCACATCATCTCCCACTTTTAAATATTCAGATGGATTTCTCAAGTGTGAACTCCAACTCATTTCACTCACGTGTACTAAACCTTCAACACCAGGTTTGATTTCGATAAATGCTCCGTAATCAGCTACAGAAACCACCTTTCCAGAAACCTTACTACCTTCTAAAATATCGGCAGTTAGATTATCCCAAGGATGAGATGTCAACTGTTTCAAGCCTAAAGAAATACGTTTCTTGTTATCGTCGTAATCTAAAATTACAACTTGAACTTTTTCGTCTAACTTCAACACCTCTTCAGGGTGGTTAATTCTACCCCATGAAATATCGGTAATGTGCAATAGACCGTCGATTCCGCCTAAATCTACAAACACACCAAACGATGTCATATTTTTAACAACACCTTCAAGCACTTGACCTTTTTCTAGACGAGAAAGTATCTCAGATTTCTGAGCTTCAATATCATCTTCAATCAATACTTTGTGTGAAACAACAACATTTTTATAGATTTCATTGATTTTAACAATTTTGAAATCCATATTCTTACTTACATACTGATCATAATCTCTAACCGGTTTAGTATCGATTTGTGATCCTGGTAAGAAAGTATCAAATCCGAAAACATCTACAACCAAACCACCTTTAGTTCTAGAACGAACATAACCGGTTACGATTGCATCGCTGTTATGCGCTTCAACGATTTTTTCCCAAGCAGTTTCTTGTAAAGCTTTTTTACGACTTAGAATTAATTGACCCATTTTATCTTCAGCGGTGTCGATAAATACTTCTACCGAATCGCCAATGGATAAATCTGGCATGTCACGAAATTCTTGACGTGATACTAAGCCGTCACTTTTGAATCCGATGTTTACAACAACATCCTTTTCGTTGATAGCTACAACAGTACCTTTAACAACTTGTTTTTCGGTTACTGGCTGAAAAGTGGCAACATAGGCTGTTTCCATTTTTTCGCGGTCGCCTGAAGAGTAAGATTGGAATCCAGCACCGTCTGAATCCCAGTCGAAATCATCGTGTGCACTGCTAGCAGATGCAGATTTCTGGTTGGAAACTTTTAGAGTTTCTTCAACGTTTTCTTGATTTTGTTCTTTTGTCAATGAATAGTTCCTCCTTTGAGTGGGCGGCAAAATTAGGATAAACTTGTTGAAATGCCAATAGTTGAACAATCAATTGGTTAATAAATTGCAGAAAATGCAAAGATTTTTTCAATATTTGGAATTTTTACCTGT
>CAYORT010000058.1:0-2635 GCA_964406465.1 uncultured Chryseobacterium sp. | reverse complement strand
ATGTAAATGCCGACCAAATTGACCAGTCTACGCCGACGCAAAATGACCATCCATTTTCATCGCGAAGTTTTTAAAGAACATACCTTGTCAAAGAGGTTAAACAAAAGTATTAATTTTTGATTTTTAAAATTGATTTATTCATTTTAGTTATTCACCGTTTTTAGTGTTTTTCTTAACGATTCTCCTTTTAATTCAAGTCGATGTGCCGAGTGAATAATTCTATCCAAAATAGCATCAGCAACAGTTTTTTCGCCTATGATGTCGTGCCATTTACTTACAGGAACTTGTGATGTAATAATGATAGAACCCTTACCATGCCTATCTTCTATGATTTCCATTAAAGCTGCTCTGCTTTGAGCATCTAAAGGATGTATACCAAAATCATCAAGTATTAAAACGTGATGTTTTTCTATGCGAACGATTTCCTTAATGTAAGAACCATCAGCTTTTGCCATTTTTAGTTTACCAAAGAGTTTTGCGGCGTTATGATATAATACCTTAAACCCTTGTTCGCAGGCATGATGACCTAATGCAGAAGCAATATAACTCTTGCCAATACCGGTGCTTCCTGTAATGAAAATGTTTTCATTTTTCTTAATAAAGTTGCACTCAGCCAATCGCATAATTTCATTTTTTTCAATGTTTCTATTCGCGTTGTAATGTATTTCTTCTATAGCTGCTTTGTAACGGAAGCGAGCGTTTTTTAACTGTCGTTCTATTTGCCTATTATGCCTATCTTCCCATTCAGCTTCTACTAAATGTGCTATCATTTCATCGGAGGTAAAGTCCTTTTCATTCTTTGTTTCTAAAGAGGTTTTAAAGGCACGAAGCATTCCGTAAAACTTCATCTTTCGCATCTTTTCTAATGTTGTTGCATTCATATTTATTGATTTTAATTTACTAATGGACAGTTGTTTTTTCTATTGATAATATTCTTCGCCACGGATATTGTCATGCTCGGGCATTTGGGTGATTTCATCTGAAGAGTCATCCTTGTCTAAACCTTTTTCTAAGATGCTTTGTATGGTTTTGTAGCTGTATATTTCATAACCTAATGCCCTGCGACAAGCCTTGATAAGCCTATCATTTCCTACCTTCTTTCCAAAACTTAAAATACCCACGCATGATTTGTATGCTTGCTCAGGATGTTGTTTTCTACCCAATACTTTAAGAATATAAAACTTAACATCTTCGTGTATACTTTCTGCCCATGATATAAATTTCTCCGGCGTCCAATCGCTTACAAAACGATGCGTTGAGGCCATGTGCTCCTTATCTGTTGTATAACCGTAAGATGTTTTGTTTCTTTTGTGGATTGCGATTCTTTCGTAGTTATAGTAAATCTCTACTGTGCTTCTTGAATAAAGTATTTTTACTTTCTTGCCTATGAAGCGATAGGGAACACTATAGTGATGTTTATCGGGACTCAACGACACATGTCCGTTCTTGGCCACCGATGCATAAAACACTCTCTTAAGTTCGTACTTCAAAACAGGCAGAGGCATTAAAGCACAGCGCTCTATCTCTTCAAACTGTTGCTTTCTGCTATAGTCTCTACCTCGCAGAGCTGAAGTATTGTAATGCTCTAATTCCTTAATTATGGCTTCATTTAATTCTGTTAATGAAAAGTAAGCTGTCTTTTTTATTTGAGGATAAATGCGTGTGTAAATTATTTTCACCGCATTTTCCACCAATGCTTTATCCCTTGGACGATAAGACCGTGCAGGAAGAATCGTGGTTCCGTAATGTTGCGCAAAATCAGCAAAAGTTTCGTTAATGATGGGTTCGTACTTGCTGCTTTTCTTTACCGCCGATTTTAAATTATCAGGAACTATTGCCGCTGGAACGCCTCCAAAATAATGCAATGCATTTTCACAAGCTCCTATAAAATCTTCTTTCTGCTGAGTCATTACAGCTTCAACATAAGTGTACTGGCTGGCTCCCAATACGGCTACAAAAATCTCAACATCCTGTATTTCTCCTGTTTGTTTATCTACTATAGAAAGATGATCGCCCGCAAAATCAACATACATTTTATCACCCACCTTATGCTCCATGTGCATCACCGGATTCACCTGTCCCTTCCACATCATGTAATAACTCTTAAATTGACTTAACCCATAGCCATTGGGGTATTTCGACTTATAATCCAACCAGCACTGCTGACGAGTAACTCCTTTCTTCTTTAGATTTTTATCTATCTGTGGACACAGCGCCCACAATTCACGAAGTTTCTCACTTGGTTCATTCTCTCTGGGTTTTAGAAACAATTCTTCAATATCCTTGTCTTCTAATTGATTGATTTCTGCAAAACTCAATCCGCTGGAATGAAATTGCTGAAGGTATTTTTTTACCGTATTTCTCGACATGCCTGTTTGTTCCGAAATACTCAATCTACTGCGACCTTGCGCAAATAAATGTAATAAGTGTCTTACTTTACTCATACTGATTGGTTGATTAGCCATTTTTCCTAAATTTGATTTTAACAAACTTGGAAAAATGTTTCCTTAACAGTATGTTCTTTTGCAATGATGAAGGGTGGTCAATTTCCTCCGGCCAAGGGTGGTCAATTTGAATCGGCCTTAACTGGTCACCTTAAATCGGCAGGGGGTGGTCAATTTCATCGGCGCGTACA
>CAYORT010000057.1:0-3559 GCA_964406465.1 uncultured Chryseobacterium sp. | reverse complement strand
TATATACCATTGCCAAATTGCCAACAGAGATATGATTTTAAAAATTGCCGAAAATCAAGACAAAAAACAGCGCACAAGTGGCTGATTTGCATTTATTTAATTTTAAAATAATACTTATCTTCTGAGAATCTTAAATGCAATATTTCTTCCGTGCCCCTGCATGATGGCTAAATTGATCCATGACAATGCAAACTTTTCTAATAATTCCACTTTGTCAGCCTTACCAAAATCAATGCAAGAACCAAAGCCTGAATCAAATGCCAATTGAGAAGCAACCTTTTTCGCAGCATCACTATCACCAGCCATAAACATATCAATAGCCTCTCCATTATATACTGGATTCAGCATGTTCTCAAAACCGGTGCTATTGAAACACTTTACAACCTCAGCTTTGGTTTTATCAAAAAGACAATGATAAACAGTCTTATAGGGTTCAGGGGCTTGACGAACTGCATTGGTGGCATCAATGATAACCTTACCACTAACATCACCCATTTTTTCAAGGATTTCAAAGATTGCAGTTGGAGGAGTGGCGATAAGAATTACATCAGATTTAGCAACCGCGTCTTGAATGGAAAACAAGCTCGTGTTTTCGTTCTTTAATAACTCAGTTCCTTTGAATTGATTCGTATCATTAACACCTAGGTTAATGTAATGTCCTTTTTTTGACCAGTTGGTGGCTAATGCGCCGCCAACATTTCCAGTTCCAATGATGGCTATTCTCATAATTATTTAGTAGATGATTTCGTGATCAAAATTATTTCTTTCTTGCGAATACAATTTCCAATATTGCTCTGCAATTAATTGAGGGTTATATTTTGTATCGTTCTGTGTAACCTTAAAATTTTCTTTTACGAATCTTTCAGCGATACCATTACCGATTCCCTGACGTGATCCTATGATTGTTAATAGTTTCTTCATTTTTAAGATTTTTGTTTTTGAAATTTATCAGGAATAAAATACCAAATCGGGATACCGATAAAAATGATATACGAAAGGTAGATTGAAATAAACGATGCTGGTATAGACAATAAGTAAAGACTTGTAGAAATGAGATTGCTTTTTTGTACCATTTTATTCAATGGAATTAACTTTGCATCTACTTCCACATAACGGCGCATTAAATAAAATGCAAGCGCATTCAGAAACATTATAGCCCCATAAAAAGCAGAGGCTTGATGTAGTGATGGAAATTTTGCTATGAACGCTGTAGGCAAAGGAATCAACGACATAGAAAATAACAGGAATGCATTATACCATATCAGCTTTGATGTTGAATGTGGTATTTTGTCAAAGAGGCTGTGGTGATTTAGCCACATTATTGCTACTACAACAAAACTCAGCAAATAAGCAAAGAGTTTAGGAACTAAAGATAGTAGGGCATCCCAAACATCACGATCATTGAAACTTTCTTTTAGTTCCGGAATATGCAATTCTAATACCATAATGGTAATGATTATTGCAATCACTCCATCGCTAAAAGCTTCAATTCTATTTTTACTCATGTTAATATTCATAGCGTAGGAATACTCCAATATTATTTGTTGTACTCAGATTTATTCTGCCTACCTCTGAAAAATCAGCCGCTAACCCAAATTGAAATTCTTTGAGTTTTAAACCCAATCGGATTCTTTGTGTAAAAGAATAGTTTTTCGAATTTACAGTTGGAGCAGCGTTTACAAGTTCTATTTGGCTGAATAAATTAATCTTTTCTGTGAGTTTCGGCGTGTACCTACCCAAAAAGAACAAATCAATTGTCGGTTCGGATTTTGTTTCACAAACGACCCATGAAAATAGTGTGATATTACTGTTTATGTGTGCATACTGGAAGCCTATTTTGGAATAAATACCTGATCCGAAAGCTTGCGCAACAAATACTGGAGCTAATCCCTTTAGTTTTTGATGATTGCAGGAAATAGCTTCTGTAAATCCAAACTGTGGGAGGTAATTTGTCGTAGTCATTTTGTAATCAACACTGGCTCTGTTTCGATTAAAGAATAAAAATTTAGAATTACTGCCACTCTTAGTTTTAAAGTATTTGAAAAACATTAAGTCAAGAGTAGCTTTTTTGTGTCCACCAAAAATCTCCACAGGTATTTGTGCAACAGCCATGCCTCCGGTAAGAAGCATGGCTGTTAAAAGAATTGTCAGTTTTGATCTCAGACTCATTATTTATTTAAAGCTTTTACAACCATTTCTGCAACGGCGGCTCCTGAATTTTGCTGTTGCCCTGTAATTAGATTTCCATCCTGAATGGCATAAGAACTAAATGGGGCAGCAACCTTAAATGTAGTTCCGCTTATTTTTTTAGCTTCGTCTTCGATACGGTATGGTTGAATTTTCATACCAACTGCTTTATCTGCAAAATCTTCTTCAGCATCAGCAAAGCCAGTCCAAGTTTTACCCTTAACCAATAATTCACCGTTAGATTTTTTGGTCTCTAACAATAAGGTAACTGCATGACAAACAGCTGCACTGGGTTTACCTGCCTCATAAAATGATGCAAAAAGGTTTTCTAAGTCTTTGTTCGCTTTGAATGTGTACATCGGCCCTTGGCCACCAACCAAGAAAATGGCATCATAATCCTTTGCATTGACCTCAGTCACTTTTTTAGTATTTGACAACATTTCATTGAATGATTTTTGTTGCATGTACCCTAATGAGATAACATCGTGTGCAGAATAGCCACTTTGATCTGTTGGATTAGAATAACCATCCATTTCAATTTTTCCTCCGCTTGTTGAAGCCAATTCTACCTCATAACCTGCTTCTTGAAATACTCTCAATGGATGTGTTAATTCGGCAGCCCAAAAGCCAATTGGCCATCCGGTTTGTTTACTTGTAGTTGGTGAGCTTGCTACCATTAAAATCCTGCCTTTTGCAGGTGCACCATGAAAATGCACATAGTGGTTTTCTTCCTTTATCATACTTTTATTTTTATTGTTTGTATTGTTTTTTACATTTTGAGCTGTTAGTCCTAAAGAGGAAATGGCTATCAGCGTTAGGCTTAAAATTGTTTTTTTCATGTTTGTGTAATTAATTTTTGTGTTGCAAATATCTAAACTGTATATATCTTTGCCAACAGTATAACCCAAAAGTGCGATACATACTTTTAGGAAAGTATTAATAAAATCAAAGGTTTAAGCCAATGCCAGACTTTCAGTACAACGGTAAAGTTTATTACAATCCGGTTCAGCTCGTAATGGAGCAGATAGGTGGAACATGGAAAGCTCCCATTTTATGGAGACTGAAGGACAATACCATGCGCTATGGAGAATTGAGAAAAGACATTCCTCATATTTCAGATAAGATGCTGACAACACAGTTGAGGGAATTGGAAGAAGACGGTTACATTCATCGTAAGGTATATCCAGTAGTGCCACCAAAAACCGAATATACTCTTACGGATCAAGGAAGAGACATTCTCAAGCTCATCACAACCATGAGAAACTATGGTTTGAAAATGCTCGAAAGACAAGAGGGGAAGAAAGAAAGTAAATAAGGAATAGGGGTGTTCACTAATGTGGAAACCAAATGTAAGCTAAAGATTTTATCATGT
>CAYORT010000056.1:0-3700 GCA_964406465.1 uncultured Chryseobacterium sp. | reverse complement strand
GGAGTTAATGAAGCATAATACTCTTCAATCAAAGGGGTTGCGCATTTTAATACTTTCTTTTCCATAATATTTGTTTCACATATGTTTTCAATCTAAATCGAACTAATTACAAAGTAATGTTTTTCATTAAACCGAAGTTAAATTATTTACTCTAGCAATTTCCTCAGTCTTTTTCTAAATCAATTTTAATCCTTCCTCTTTTCTCCACCAATTCAATGATGTCATCTTCGCTAACACCGTACTCGCATAGCTTTGAATAAGCAAATTCAATGTTGTCCTTTAGTTTCTTCTCGGCCTTCATTAAAGGTAAAGCCAATAGGTTAAATCGAAGTTCTTCGATGGTGAATCCTTCGTGTGGCAATCTTAACAAGTCGATATCCTTATAGTTTACCGGCAAATTGACGGTGCGTAAAATAGAATCGTCTTCGAAAAAGGTTGTGTTTACCTGCTTGCAAACTCCGTTTAAATTCATTTCGCCTTCTGTTACTATGATAGTGATGATTTTGTTGGCGCTATCCTCAATTAATTGATAGAAATAGTTGTAGCGCAGTGATGCCTTACACGTGCCCGATGTAGTGCATTCTTTGCTAACAATAACACCAGGAACGGCCAAAGTAAGCAAGCCATTGGTAACAGTTAACTCAATTACCGTAAGGTCTTTGTAAAACTTTTTCTGTTTTTTAACCGCTGCACCCAATCTTCTAAATGCCCCCATCAATGCCCTTCTATTGATTATTACCGTGCTTCTTTTTTCACTCATAATACAATATTTAAATCATTAAACTCCTTCTTGTATTGCTTCACCATTGCATCTTCTTTACCCCGAACCATTGAAACAAACTCAATCATTCCTTTCAATCGATAAGCAAACTGAAGAACTTCTTCCCTCGTTGGTATATCTTTCAATTTATAGTGTTTGGCGCATGCAGATGAAACTCCTTCTGTTTTTGTGTGATGCAGCATAGCTCTAATTTGCTTGATGTACTTTCTATCTACATTCACCTTTTGATTGACCACCAAGCCTGTCACCTTTTGTTGACGCATGGCCGATTGTATGCGGAATTTCTTCTCGTTTACTGTGAATTTGTGCTTTACAATGATGGCTTTTATTTGGGCAATGGTGATGTCGTCAATAAACTCGTTAGTGGAGAAAGTAAGATCATCGGCATAACGGGTGTAATTGATATGATTGAGGGAGCAATAGTTCATTAATTCTCTGTCGAGTGGCATTGTGATTAGGTTGGCAAGTACTGGTGAAGTGGGGGCACCTGTGGGTAACGAACCTTTGCGAGTGAGCAGCAGCGCTAAGGTTAGTGCCACTTCATCGTTGAATTGAAAGTATTTGCTTTTAAAAAGTCTGCGCACTCTTAATGCCTTGATAGATGGAAAGTAGTCTTCTAAATCGATGTTCATCACAAATTTCTTTCCTACATGCGGTAGTGCATTACTTGCAATGTTATGCGTTTCGTTAATATCTGTTGGCTTGTAAATAAAGCCATGAGCACATGCTGGTTTATAGCTGTAATAAACCGCTTTTAAAAAAATATTAAGCTGATTTTGAACTTGAATAAGCGGTGTTTGGGGCGCAGAAATCAGGCGAGTGCCGCCTTTTTTCTTCGAGATAGAAAATTCGGTGTATGGGTCGTTGTTGATGCATTCTAAAAGTGTGGTGAAATCGGTTTTGAGCAATCTCCTCAAGTAGTTTATGCTTGTTATTTGCAGAAACGCCGATGCAAGCACTTCATGTTTGAGTGGCTTAGAAAGAGTTGCTATGTCGTTTTGTGTTTGCACTTGTTGTAATTAAAAGAAGACCGCTTGAATATCTATAAATGTTGTCGATAAATTTCGGGACGATAATTTATCGGCACGAAATTTATGCAGTCACGCTCACCAATCGAGGGTTGCAGGAACACAACCACCATGTTTTAATAACACATATTTCTTTAGCGGTCTTCTTAGTTTTTAAAATGGAACGTCATCATTGTCGTCCCAATCATCTTCTATTATAAATCCAGGTCTTATTGAATCAAAAAAAGAAGTTTTTTTTGTTATCTGTTCGAAAGAACTTAAATCGTCGTTCGTTTTGAATACCGAATTGATTAAAGCTGCACTTCTGTTTTTGGCAACAATCAGCTCCATAATGTTAAGCAGGCTATTGCCATCTTCATCTTCGGTGATATTGTAATATTCGGGACGGTATAGGAAAATCACCTTATCGGCATCTTGTTCTAAAGCACCCGATTCGCGAAGGTCGCTTAATTGCGGTCGCTTGTCGCCGCCACGCGATTCTACAGCTCGGCTTAGCTGACTGGCAGCGATAACACAAACATTAAATTCTTTGGCTATGTTTTTTAGCTCTTTGCAAATCATTGAAACTTCTAATTCTCTGTTGCTGTTTCTGCGGCTCGAACCACCTACCAATTGCAGATAATCAACCATGAGCACATCGAGTTTACCTAGCTCTTTTAACTGACGGCATTTCTCTTTGATACTAAAAATATGAGTAGGCTTATCGTCGATATAGATGCCGGTTTTCTCAATATCGGCAATGCATTGATAAAGTTTGGCTTTCTCGGTATCGCTAATATCACCCGAACGAATTTTATGCAGAGGTATGCCCGACAATTTGGCTAAAATACGAATGGAGAGAATATCGATTGAGGCATCTAATGAAACATATAAAACATGTTTTTCATTCTTAGCCATTTCGAGGGCGAAATGCATAAATAGCGATGTTTTGCCCATGCCTGGTCGGCCACCAAAGATGATGAACTCGCCAGGAAGAAAGCCCGCCAGATCTTCATCGAATTTCGGGAAACCGCTTGAAATAGCATCTTCCTCATTTCTATTTAAAGTACGATGCAAATAATTTTTGGCCGCAGCAGCTATTTGAATAGGAGGGGAGTTTTTCTCGGTCACTTCCTTGTTCACTTCTGCAGTGAGTTGCAATAAGTCATCAAGTAAATAGGCAGTGTTATCGGTACTATTGTACTTGGCAACTATTCTGTCGAGGGTTTGTTTGTGGTTCATCTTTTTATTTTGTTTATGGCCTTGGTGTTTTCAAAAGTAAGGGGGTGAAAAGCGAAAAAGCGGCATTGTTAAAAACTATATTTTCTGCCAAAATTTCAAAATGCTGAAACTCATATCGCTAACCTGTTCATAATTTTTTAAGCGAAAATATTTGGCGAGAACGTCAAATTATGACGTGCTGAGAAATTATGTTTGTTGAAGTGAAAAACAAGTTAGATAGTAATCTTAAAATAGTAATAAACTTGCATGGTTTAGCTTGTTCGGTAAATAAAGTGAGGTACATAAATATTTCTATGGATGAACTTAAAAATATGGCCCACACACGTCGTGTACCCGTTGAAGAGCTAGTTTTAGATGAAGAGTTTAACACCTTTAATCACAGAGAAGTAAAAGCGATTTGGCAGGGTTTAACTATGAATAATAAGAGTCAGGTAGAAATAAGAATCAATGGAAGAAAGAAGAGAAGCATTTATTTTCATGAGCTTATTGAACAAGGCGTATCGTTGTTTCCGTTGTACGATGTTTCTTTAATAGATTATGCAGTGCCCAATGACCAAAACATTTATTTAATAGAGCAAGAAATGGGATTGATTTCATCGCATTCTTTTGCGGTAGAGAGATTCGAGATTGACTATTTAAAATTCGAGGTTTCTCGAGTTTCGATAGATAA
>CAYORT010000055.1:3161-3919 GCA_964406465.1 uncultured Chryseobacterium sp. | reverse complement strand
AATCTACCTGCTCCCTAATCTTCAAATCGATATCGTTAGAGGTATGCAGCATACGCAAACTCTGCATGATTTGACGATACAAATGCTGTTTAATATTGGGCAATTGAGCTGGAGCGATATCTTTTACCTTCTTTAAAATTTTATCTTCACTATATGTGCTTAAGGCATCAATAGTATCGAAAAGCTTAAGAAACTTAGCATTTTCACCACCCTTATGGCGGGTAACAAACAATTTAAAATGCCTTTTCTCACCTTTCGTAAGCGATTTAATGAGTTGGAAGAGCTGATCTGTATTCTTTATAGACATAATATCAAATGTAAAATAAAATTAATAACAAAAACCTTATAATCAATTACTTATATTATATAATTAATTTTTAAAGTACTCTTAGACATCATTAAATATAAGAATAAGTTCGGTAAAAAAAAGCAAAAGCAATGGCAAATGCCCTAGTTTTGGTTTCAGAGGAAAAAACACCTAAGACATTATGACCAAAAAAGTAGACATTTTCGACACCACCTTACGCGACGGAGAGCAAGTGCCAGGCTGTAAGTTGAACACTCAAGAAAAAATCGTTATTGCTAAACAACTAGAGGAGTTAGGCGTTGACATTATTGAAGCTGGATTTCCGGTTTCATCGCCTGGAGACTTCCAATCGGTTGTTGATATTTCAAAAGCAGTTAAAAATCCTATCATTTGCGCGTTATCAAGAGCAGTTGATAAAGACATTAAAGCAGCTGGTGAAGCGCTTGCATAT
>CAYORT010000055.1:0-3151 GCA_964406465.1 uncultured Chryseobacterium sp. | reverse complement strand
ATGCTAAGAGAGGTAGAATTCACACTGGAATTGCCACATCTGAAATGCATAGAGTGCACAAATTAAGATTAACAGAAGAGCAATTGTTAGAAAAAGCTGTCTTCTGCGTGAAGTACGCTAAAACATTTGTGGAAGATGTTGAATTTTATGCTGAGGATGCAGGAAGAACCGACAATGTATTTTTAGCTAAAGTTATTCAAGCGGTGGTCAATGCAGGTGCAACCGTATTGAACATTCCAGATACCACAGGATATTGCTTACCACAGCAATATGGAGAAAAGATTAAGTACTTGGTAGAAAATGTAAAAGGTATTGATAAATGTACCATTTCTACTCACTGCCACGACGATTTAGGATTATCAACTGCCAACTCTATCATGGGAGTATTCAATGGCGCTCGTCAGATTGAATGTACCATCAATGGTATAGGTGAAAGAGCAGGAAATACTTCATTAGAGGAAGTAGTAATGATTTTAAAACAACACGGAGACTTAGGTTACACCACCAACATCAACACCAAGTTATTGGCTAAAACGAGTAAGTTAGTTTCTGAAACGATGCATATGCCGGTGCAAGCTAACAAAGCAATTGTTGGAGACAATGCTTTTGCGCATTCATCGGGCATTCACCAAGATGGCGTTATTAAACACCGTGAAAATTACGAAATCATCAACCCTTTGGATGTAGGCGTTGACCACAGTTCAATTGTTCTGACAGCTAGAAGCGGAAGAGCGGCCGTAGCTTACAAAGCGAAATTATTGGGCTATGAGCCAACAAAAGATGAATTAAATGTTATTTATGATCGCTTCATTAAAGTTGCCGACAAACAAAAATTTGTTAGCGATGAAGACTTATTGAGCATCTTAAAAGGATAACATTTACCAGAACTTAGAAACCTAAAAATTTAAGACATTAATATATGAGCGGAAAAACCTTATTTGATAAGATTTGGGATAAGCACGTTGTTACAAGCATTCCCGACGGTCCGGAAGTTTTTTACATCGATGTTCAATACATTCATGAAGTTACTTCACCACAAGCATTCGATGGTTTAAGAAAAAGAGGAATTCCTGTTTTCAACACCAAGCAAATTGTTGCAACTCCCGATCACAACGTACCTACCCTCGACCAACATTTACCAATTAAAAATGATTTATCGAGAAAACAAGTTGACCAGTTGATAAAAAACTGTGCTGATTTTGGTATTGAGCTGTATGGCTTAAATCACCCTTACCAAGGCATTGTGCATGTAGTTGGTCCCGAATTAGGCATCACCAAACCAGGTATGACCATGGTTTGCGGCGACAGCCACACCTCTACACACGGCGCATTTGGATGTATCGCTTTTGGTATTGGCACAAGTGAGGTAGAGCAAGTATTAGCTACACAATGTTTGTTGCAAACCAAACCAAAAAGAATGCGCATTAACATTGAAGGCACTTTAAATAAAGGTGTTTATTCAAAAGACATCATTTTGTATTTAATTGCAAAATTAACGGCAGGTGGTGGAACAGGATACTTCATTGAATTTGCTGGATCTGCAATTAGAAGTTTAAGTATGGAAGCAAGAATGACCATATGCAACATGAGTATCGAAATGGGCGCTCGCGGCGGATTAATTGCTCCCGACGAAACAACTTTCAACTATGTAAAAGGAAGAAAATTTGCTCCACAAGGTGCCGATTTCGATAAAGCAGTAGCGGAATGGAAACAACTTTACAGCGATGCTGATGCTGTTTTCGATGCAGAATATACTTATGATGCAGCTGATATTGCTCCAATGATTACTTACGGTACCAATCCAGGCATGGGAGTTGGCATCTCTGAAAATGTGCCTTCTGCAAATGCTATTGACGATTTAAAAGAAAGAGAATCTTTTAACAAAGCATTGGAATATATGGGCTTTGCTTCTGGCGACAAATTAATTGGAAAACCTATTAATTATGTTTTTGTTGGTAGCTGCACGAACGCGCGAATTGAAGACTTTAGAATTGTAGCCGAAGTAGTAAAAGGGAGAAAAAAAGCCGACAATGTGAAAGCTTATATCGTACCTGGTTCTAAACAAGTAGAAAAACAAATTTACGATGAAGGTATCGACAAAGTGTTAGAAGCTGCGGGTTTCCAAATTCGTCAGCCGGGTTGTTCTGCTTGCTTAGCGATGAATGACGATAAAGTGCCCGCTGGTGAGTATTGCGTATCAACTTCAAACCGAAACTTTGAAGGCCGCCAAGGCCAGGGCGCAAGAACCTTGTTGGCTAGTCCGGCAACAGCAGCAGCAACAGCTATCAATGGTTACATTAGCGACGTTAGAGAATTAATTTAAAATCAAAAGTTAAAAGGCAAAAGCCAAAAAACATAGAACATGGAAAAATTTCAATCATTAATATCTACAGCGGTTCCTGTTTCAATTGAAAACATTGATACCGATCAAATTATTCCTGCACGCTTCTTAAAAGCAACCACCAGAGATGGATTTGGAGAAAATTTATTTAGAGACTGGAGATACAATACCGACAACACACCAAAAGCTGACTTCATTTTAAACGATAAGCGTTTTTCGGGTAAAATATTGGTTGGTGGTAAAAACTTTGGTTGCGGTTCTAGTAGAGAGCATGCAGCTTGGGCTATTCACGATTACGGTTTCAAAGTGGTAGTATCTAGTTTTTTTGCAGATATTTTTAAGAATAACGCATTAAACAATTCATTGTTACCTATTACTGTTAGTCCTGAGTTTTTACAAAAACTTTTCACTGCAATTGAAAGTAATCCTGCAACGGAAATTAAAGTTGACTTACCGAACCAATATATTCAATTGGTGGCAACAGGTGAAAAAGAATCTTTTGAGATTAACTCTTACAAGAAAGAATGTATGATTAACGGTTATGATAATATTGATTATCTGTTAAGCATCAAAGACAAAATCAAAGAGTACGAAAAACAGAGATAACAAAAAAGGGAGCGAATTCGCTCCCCTTTTTTTTCACAATTATTGTCTACTGTTTTTCTAAACCAATTGTCATAACCATTGGTACACCATTCTCTGTTTGGTTCATAGTCCAAACTTGTTTCTTCGAAGAATTCTCCGTTACTGTAAGAACAGTTGGTTGTTCACCTGACATTGTAAGTGTAACTGTCTTTCCATCTTCAGATA
>CAYORT010000054.1:0-4373 GCA_964406465.1 uncultured Chryseobacterium sp. | reverse complement strand
TTAAGATTTCCAACAGAGATCACATAATCATCGTAATTCTTGCTGCTTTTTCTATTCATTAGAGCTTGTATATACAGGTTGTATATCGATAGATTTGTGTTTTTCGATTGAATATCTCCAATTTTTAACGCTATCGACGATTTTACCAAAGTTTTTGTCGTATCGAATAATTCTGATTTCAAAGACGACTCGTATTTCTTAAAATAATTTGTTTTTAAGAGATCCAATTTATGAAGCACTGATAAATTCTCAAACCCATTTACATTCTTTTCAAACCATTGGTAAGTCATACTGTCACACAGGTATCTATTTAGCTTGTCTTTAGCTAAAATTCTAGAATTATTAATAATTGCCGATCCGTAGAAATTCGAATTGTATTGATGAATCTTATCAAATGTTAAAGCATATCTTAGTTCAATAGTACCAATCACTCTATGTAAATTATCAATTGCTGGAGATATCATTGTTCCAGAATTAAACTTTTTAATATAAGTCTGAAAATAAATTGAAAAAACAATCGCCTCTAATGGATTATCAAATATTTGGAAACCACCATCACCAGTGCCAATAAAATGCTTCTTGAAGAAGTTAAAATTTTTGTACTTTTTAAAGAAAAACTCTTCTTTTTCTAAGCAATCTTGCACACATAAAATGTATATAAAATCAAAAAGAATGGGAATATAAACTTGCTTTTCAATGGGATATTCGCTGTATCTATAAATATCGATACCTAAAACAGCTTTTTCTTTTTGTGCTTCTCTCGCAAGATTTTCAAGCTCTTTTAAATCAATGTTTTCTATCTTGAGTTTTCTTAATGAATTAATTTCTCTCATGGTATGCTTTTTTGCTCATTTTGCCCACTACAAAAATAGAGCATATAATAGCAGAAAGAGCAAATGTTAACAACATTCCCTAATAATTCCCCAAACTCTCCTTTAAACTGTTCTTTACCTCTTCCACCAAAGATTTTGGTTGCAATACTGTACACTGATACCCTAGCATCAAAATACGTTGCAGTAATTCATAATTCACCACCACCTTCAAAGAGATAACCGTTTCTTTTTGATCTTCTTTAATGATTTGCTGCGATTTATGCAAAGGCAAAGACTTAAGATATTTTCCTTGCAAAGGAGTAAGTGATAAATGCACTTCCTCCACCTTACCATCTTCACCATTCACCCCAATAATATTGTCGAACATTTCGAGCGGCTTAATCTCTTTGTCTTTTTTAAACTTCTCTTTAAGAACTTGCACTTGGTCAATTCTATCTAGTCCGAAAGTGCGTACCTCTTTTATTTTAGGAACATAGCCTACCAGATACCATCGATTTTGATATTCTTTAAGCAGATAGGGTTCAACCAGGTATTCGCTATTTTTCTCACTTTTATAATTCACCTTATTAAAAGTCACCACTTTCGAATCTTTAATAGCCTTCAATAAAATCTTAAGATATTCAACCCCCTTTAGGTAAGCAGCAGTATCGAAAGATAAATAATGCAATGTTTTTCTATCCTCTTTAATACTATCGCTAATCAACTCAGCCGTACCCGCAATCTCGAGAAACTTCAAGAAAGTCTCTAAGCTATCGGTACTATCTTTATCAATATAGTAGCCCTTGTGGTTGTAGTCGTATTTAATATCAATATTAAACTCCAATCGAATAGCCTCAATGTTTCTTTGCAAGGTGCGCTCCGATATTTCAAAGCCCTGATCTCGAAGAAACTCGCGTAAATTCTCTAATGAAGGATATTTAGAATCATTAATCTTTTCAATGATTAATATATAGCGCTTAATAGTTCCTTGAGTGCTCATAAATGAATTTTGTTTGGCTAATATACGACATGTTTTGACGTACTTAAATACTTTATTAATCATTCAATAAAGTGAAGTTGAATCAGCGCTATAAACCTCTCTATATTATATTCAAATGCATATAATATCGTGATGTAAAATGAATTTATATGCAAAAACATATAATTTAATAATTTTACTTATATTTGTATGCATATGCATATAAAAATGAATGTACTAGCAGAATTTCTAAAAAACAAACGAAAGCAATTAAACCTTACGCAAGAGGAGTTTGCAGAGAAAGCTGGTGTTGCCTTAACTGTAGTTCGCAAAATTGAACAAGGGAAAGAAAATCTCAGTTTATCAAAAGTAAATCAGGTTCTACAAATGTTTGGTCATTCACTCGGCCCAATAAACAGCAATAATGAGACAAGCTATCATTAAATACAACAACATTAAAGCTGGTATTTTAACCGAAGACGATAACGGAGAGTATCATTTTCAGTACGATCAAATGTACGTTAAAAATTTTCCAAAGCAGTTTATATCCTTTAATATGCCTGTATCAAAGCATGAGTATAAAAGCAAAAGATTGTTCCCCTTTTTCGATGGTTTAATTCCCGAAGGATGGTTGTTGAATATTGCCGTAAATAGCTGGAAAATCAATAAAAATGACCGAATGGGTTTACTACTGGTTTGTTGTCAAAACGCCATTGGTGCCGTAAGTGTTCACCCTTTAAATACTGTGGTTAATGGCTAAATGTTTATACTGCTATAAAAGCTTAAGTAAAGAAGAGGTCGACTACCACCCTAAATGCGCAAAAGCGTTTTTTGGCGTTGCCAAAGCGCCAGTGCTTCCCTATAAACTATCTGAAATGGAGAAGTTGGCAAAAAAATCTGCCGAATTATCTATAACAGTGCCTGGGGTTCAACCCAAATTATCTTTAGGTTGGATGAAGAAAAAATTGGAAAACGGGCACCTAAACAGATTAACTATCATGGATGCCCTAGAAGGCCAATATATATTAAAGCCTCAAAACGCAGAATATCCTCAAATGCCCGAAAACGAGCACCTGTCAATGAAGTTGGCTCAACTGTTTAAAATTAATATTGTACCCGTTAACATGATTCGGCTAAATTCTGGCGAGCTTTGCTTCATAACCAAACGTATCGATCGCAATACCGATGGAAGCAAAAATCACATGATTGATTTCCTTCAAATTTTAGAGCTCACCGATAAATACATGGGCACCATGGAAACTGTAGGAAAAACCATTGGAGAATTGTCGGTAAATACCCTGTTTGATAAGTTGCGATTTTTTGAAGCTGCTATTTTTAACTTCGTCATAGGTAATAATGACATGCATTTAAAAAACTATTCCATGTTCTTATCTAATATGGGCTGGGTGCTTTCTCCGTTTTATGACTTGCTTAATGTTAAACTAATTTTACCTACCGACAAAGACGACATGGCATTAATGTTAGGCGGAAAAAAAAGAAGTTTTAACAAAGGATATTTCGATCGTTTAGGGGCAGTATTGCAGCTAAACAATAAACAAATCAGCACTATTTACAAACGATTAGATGTTTGGCTACCTAAGGCCATTGCTTTAATAAATGAGTCGTTTTTAAACAAAGAGGGAAAGAACGCATACATACAATTAATCACTCAACGCTCGAAGATCTTCAACTAAACACATCTTAAAGCTATTTTTTACATAGTACTTCCGTAGGGGCGAAATGCTTTCGCCCGTGAATAGAGAAATTCAAAAAAAAGGAATTATTTTTCTTCCGCCCATGACTAATCCGTCAGCTGACGGACGCCCCTACGGAAGCTCTAACCTTCAGCATAAACGTTTTTTTAGTTCTACCATAGCTAAATTTTTCTCTCTTGCTTTACCCACACGCAGCGCATCGCAAAGGGCTAAGTATTCGTAAAGCTTAGAATCTTTTAAGCAAGCTTTGGGTACTGCTGGATGAAGTGGCTCTATCATTTCTCCTCTAGCATTTCCTTCTGCATAAGGCCAAACATATAATTCATCGCTAGTAATTTCTTTATTTAGCGGAGGAGCTGAGTGTGCTGTAACAATACCTCTTACTATTGCTCCTGGTCTTTGTGGATATACATAACGCAAACCATTCTCCAGGAAATCGAGAATAGCCAATTTCATTAATCGTTTTTTGTCTTGCGCAATTAGACCTGCAATAGCAGAACGGTTCAAACTTTCGCTAATTTCACTTGCACTAATACCCAATTCTATGGATAAATCTTTCATCATCCATGACGCATCATTTTTAGCCGCAATCTTTAGTAGCACCACTATATCGTGCGGACGCATACCACTATGTTTCTTCATACATAAGAGTTGTAAGACTGTAAATATACGAACTAATTCTTAATTCGCGAATCGCGAATCAAGAAATGTTGTTTGCGCGAAACTTCATACTTGAGGTGATGAATTTAGATACCGGCCGTCACTCGAACCCAAAATAGAAGCCGGCCTTTTTGAATTTGAATAAAATCAATTTATCAAATTCCCTTTTCTGCGCAGGCCCTGGCTAAAATGCGGGCCAGCGTTGGC
>CAYORT010000053.1:0-4893 GCA_964406465.1 uncultured Chryseobacterium sp. | reverse complement strand
TCATCAAGACTGTCGCCAGTATGTCCAACATAGTATTTGGCCCTTTTCAGCGAAAAAAGAATATAAGTGTAAAACATGTTTAGTTAGAATAAAAAAACCTCAGTCTTTTGAACTGAGGTTTTGTTGTGGGAGCAACAGGATTCGAACCTGTGACCCCCTGCTTGTAAGGCAGGTGCTCTGAACCAGCTGAGCTATGCTCCCAATATTTCAAACTCATCTTTCCAGTGACTCTTCCGTTTTAAGACGGAATGCTCTGAACCAGCTGAGCTATGCTCCCAATATTTTAATTATCTTCAATACTTTCTCGTGAACGGGCTGCAAATATAGTTCATATTTTATTTTCTCCAAATAATCTGAAATATTTTTACAAATTATTTCTTCTTGTCGGGATAAAACAAACGTAATACTGCTGGAAAAAAGAAGAAATGTGCGAACCATGAAAATACTATTGCTGAGGCACTTAAGATACCTAAATCAACAATTAAAGATATTTCACTTCCCATTAAAACAGAGAAACCAATAGCGAACATAATTGTTGTTGCGGTGCATGGGTGAACGATATTTCTAACAGAATCTGCGAATAAGATATTAGTAGTATAACTGCTTCTAAGATGAAGATTGCTCTTAAATGCCCATATGATGTGAAGGGCATCATCGGCAACCATACCAACAACAACAGAGAAAATAACCGATGTTGCTACATCAAAAGGAATATCGGCCCATTTCATCAATAGAGCTACGGCACACAGCGGGAAAACAGATACAATGGTTGCAATTGCTCCGATTTTGAAATTTCTTACAAACAACGACATCACGAGCATAATTAGCGCAACTGCTACCATTAGGCTTTCAAGCATTTCGTCTACCACAATGTTTGTTTGCTCGATGAATGCTGGAATAAAGCCCATTTGGCGAGCGTAAAGTGGACCATTACCCAACGTTTTATCCATTACAGCTTGAACTTGAATGAGATTTTTTTCCATCTCTTTTACAGTTCCTGATGGGATTCTTATGGTAATACGTGATTTGCTTTTGTCTTTTGCTAAGTAACCTTGCGAAAGTTTGTCGGCTTGTTCGGGACTACTCATTCTTAGCTCGTTGATAAACGGTCGCCAAACATCGTGCGTTACGCAGCTTGCAATAAATGGAAGCCTTTGCAACTCCTTACGGGTGTTGGCAACTTTTACCATGTCTTCGGGCGTAATGGTTGAATTGTCGCGTTTATGCACCAATATCTCAACAATGTTCACCGTACCGTAGTTCTTTTCTATGTATTCTTTTGCTTGGCGAACCTTATTTTCTGGCTTAATAAAACCGATGGTGTTGGTGTCGACTAAGATTTTATTCTCTTTCCCAAATAAATCGATGGGAACAACAAAAATTCCGGCAGCCATCCAAAGTACTAACAATACAGTTAGGGTTATGGCAACGGGCATTGATAGTCGCTTGTAAAAGCCATCAAGCAAACGATTCATCCAATCGATTTTCTCAAGATTTTTGTTGGTTTCAATCCATCTAACCACCAGAGGAGTTCCTATTATAAATAATACTGCTAAGCCAACAAGAATACCAAGTGAAGTGAGCAAACCAAATTGAAAAACAACATGAATATCACTAATCATGAGAGAGCCAAAACCAATGATATTGGTTAATGCAGATGTAGTGATTGGTGGTATCTTCTTTCTAAGGTACGGACTCAATTCCTGAGTGTGTTTTGCCACCAAGTGCACCGAGAAAGAGAAGTAATTGATGACGAAGAGTAGCGGAACGATAAGCGTTACCAAGTTGATAGGAATGTCTAGATAACCAAACAAAGCCAGTGAAGGCCAAATGGCTAGAATTACCAGTAATGAGCAGATAAGTAAATATTTTACTTTTCTTAATCTCCACCAAAGAAGTATAAAAATCAATCCATAACAAGTTAAGAACAGCCATTTGGTGTCGCGGGTGCTCATCTCATTGATCTCGGTAAATACAACACCGGGTCCGGTTAAATCATGTCGAATCCCCGCAGGTATTTTCGCCAATACATTTCTTTGAAGGGTGTCAAGCAAGAACGGGCGATTTACATCAGGGTGCTTATGTTTTCTTACTTTTAGAAATAAGATGTCACCATTTGGATTAACCGATTTAAAATAGGCAGAGTTTATTTTTTCTAGGTATTTTTCGTTTACCACCCCTCTTGCCGACTCTAAATTGAGACGAGAGAAATGGTTTTCAATACCATAAACTGTTTTTAAGTTGTTTCCAATTTCTTGTATTTGATCTAAGCGATAATCGTCGGTACATGTGTCGGGAAAAGTAAGATAAACGATCATTGGTTCATCGTTTCCAAAACAACGAAAGAAGTCTTTTTTATCTTCTAGCTGATGAGAACTTCTTGGGTACCAGTCTTCTGGGTGGTTTGCTACTTCTATCTTTAATGCAGGTAAACCCACCACTATAGTAAGTGCAATTAATGCAATGAGAAGCCAAGGTTTTTGAGAAGCATATTTTACGTATCTGGCGTAGAGATTCATGATGTCACTATATAATAAGTTGAAATGTCTATTTTAAGGAAGCCCAAATGTAATAAATTGAAACAATAAAAGGGAAGCCTCTTATGCCATTTCTGCTGCGGTGGTATTAAACGCTAATAATGCTTAGTATTTCAAAGGCATTACAGTTGTTTTATTCAAGAATTATTTCGTCGAGGAAGATCCATGCTGGATTTCCTTCGCCATTGAACCCCTCGGGGATATTTAGTTTTTTGGCTTTTATTCTAAGGAATTTAGTCTTTGTACTAGTGAAGTTGATTGCTACAGTGACAGTTTGCTTACCCACTTTAGGTTGAGATTTGGTAGTAATTTTTGTGAAGTTAACGCCGTCTTCAGAACTGTAAACTTCAAATTCTTCTGGGTGGTGAATCCAGGCATTTACCTGATTGTGGAAAGTCATGATTACTTTACCTATGCTATCTTTTCCACAGGTGATGGTTGCCACCATGTCTTTACCCTCCCAAGCAACCCACTCTCCATCGGAAAAGGCTGCCGAGCCGCTTATTCCATTCAACAAAGCTTCTTTTCCACTCTTAGCTGGATATTTAGAGCTTGGCTCATTTTCCAATTGTATGGCCAAGCCAACCCCTTTGTGCAAACTATATTCTTCTTCAAGTAGGTCTCCCGCCACAGCACTGCCATTAAAGGCCAAAGCCTTCAAAAGGCATGAATTATTGATGATGATAGGCTCCTTGTATTTAGTGGATTTCATGCTGGGAGTGCTTCCGTCTGTAGTGTAGTAAATACTAAGAGAAGTATTGCTAGTACTAAGTTTTACAGTTATTTGATGAGGTGCTGTACTTTTGATATACGAGGCTTTTACATCAAAGAATTTTCCTTCTTTAATAGCTTTAAGTCCTTCGATCATCGCTTCAAATTCTGCCAAGTTATCTTTGTTTGCAGATCCCCAGGTAGTAAAGCAATGGCCTATCATCAACGGGTTTTGAAGGGCATAGCTGTATTTAATGAAATCTTTGGCTGCGTTAACGTCTTTCCATGAAGACGGCAAAACTTTAAATCCTTTTTCAATAAAAAGGTCTACCGAAGGGTATGCGTTTCTACTGTTGTAATGCCAATCACAAATCACAATATCTTTTGGTATCATATCTAAGGCAGGGGCGGTACCTTCGGCAGAGGCTTCCCATATTCCGTAGTTCATTGTTTCTGCATCAATCAGTCTATCACCCCACATAAATATTTCTAATTTCTTTTCTTTTACAAAGTGGTCGTGATATTCGTTGATGGCTATGGCGAATAATTTAGCCGGATTCTTGCCAAATGTAGAAGGGGAGTGTTTGTCGCCAATAAGGAATAATTCATCCATGCCCAGGTGGATGCCATCTACCCCAAAGGCTGCAATGATTTCATCAACCATTGGAAAAATAATTTCGTTCACTTTTGGATTGGTGAAATCCCATTCTCTACAATATAAGCTATCATTTTTAGGGTTGAAGCCCGGAGCTAAATCCAGTTCGGGATGTTTTCTTAAAAATGCCCAGGTATTTTCGGCCCAAGATTGATGGCCAATCATTTGAAATTGAGGAATGAGTCTGATGTTGTGTTTTTTACACAGTTCACCAAATCGCTTCGCTCCAGCCAAGGTAATGGGCTCGCTGTTTTCTATCAATTCGGGATGTGAGGTGAATTCAAAATTATAGTCGACTTCCAAAAAAAGTAAGTTTATTCCTTTTTCTGCAAGCACTGGTAATTGAGCTGCAAGCATTTCAAGCTTATGATCAGAAGTGAAATCGATAACATGCAAAGCTTGCACTTTAGTTTCTTGTTGTGCAAAAGAAAAATTGCAGATAATGAGTAGTAGTGCAAAGGTGAGTTTACGCATAGTATATAAATGTATGCTCAAATATAGTATTACTTCATTGGCGATAAAATTAAATGGGCAGACAATAACCGGACAAGCTTTGAAATCGCCGCAGAACAAGAAGTGTGCTGCGGCGATTGATGTTATTGTTTGATGAATTTAGTGCTTTCTGAATAAGTGGAATACGATGTTTTAACGTAGTAAATACCAGTCGGTAGATCGTTTGAATTGAAGTTAAATTGATGATTGCCCTCTGCTAATGTTGCGTTGTTAAGAACCGAGATTTCTTTACCCAAGGCATCGTAAATAGCAATTTTTGTTTGAGCACTTTCATATAAATATATGCTTAGGTGTAGTACATC
Organism: uncultured Chryseobacterium sp.; assembly: GCA_964406465.1. Classification (GTDB taxonomy): domain Bacteria; phylum Bacteroidota; class Bacteroidia; order Flavobacteriales_C; genus JAHEZL01. Next base: position 175 of record CAYORT010000053.1, on the reverse strand, counting down.
GTTTGCGGGGTTGGGATAAACATTAATTGGTTGTGTGTTTTTAATGTTTTCTTCAATACCCACCGAGCAAGCTGTGATTTGGTCGTAAATGGTACTCAGCAAAGATTTAGAGCCAGTGGCATTGTAAGCTACCCTTAATTTCGGGCCATTTATTAGTTGACTTCTAATTTACAAA
>CAYORT010000052.1:0-5508 GCA_964406465.1 uncultured Chryseobacterium sp. | reverse complement strand
ACCATAACCAATGCCGGACACAAAGTATATATTCGTTACAGGAGGTGTTACCTCATCGCTGGGAAAAGGAATTATCGCAGCATCCCTCGCAAAACTTCTTCAAGCAAGAGGTTATTCAGCAACCATTCAAAAATTAGATCCCTACATCAATGTCGACCCGGGAACTTTAAATCCATATGAGCACGGTGAGTGTTTTGTTACGGATGACGGAGCCGAGACCGACTTGGATTTAGGTCACTATGAAAGATTCTTGAATGTACCCACCTCTCAAGCTAACAACATTACAACCGGTAGAGTTTACCAATCGGTTATCAATAAAGAAAGACAAGGTGCTTACCTAGGAAAAACTGTTCAGGTAATTCCTCATATCACCGATGAAATTAAATTGAGAGTTCTTGATTTAGCCAAAGTGGGGAAATGGGATTTTGTAATCACTGAGATAGGCGGTACCGTTGGTGATATCGAATCATTGCCATACATTGAGGCTGTTCGTCAGTTAAAATGGGACTTAGGAAAAAGAGCTTTGGTGATTCACCTTACCTTGATTCCTTATTTGGCTGCTTCTGGCGAGTTGAAAACAAAACCTACGCAACACTCGGTTAAAAAATTATTAGAATACGGTTTACAACCCGACGTTTTGGTTTGTAGAGCCGAGCACAACGTACCTCAGGAATTGCGCAGAAAAGTAGCACAATTCTGTAACGTTGATCCTAAAGCTGTGGTGGCTTCTTTAGATGCAGAATCAATCTACGATGTGCCATTGCTGATGATGGAGGAGAAGCTAGATACTGTAGTTCTTGAGAAATTTGGAATGAAGGTAGGCGCCCGTCCGGAATTGAAAGATTGGAAATTGTTTTTGAAGCATTTGAAATCGCCGAAGAAAAAAGTAAAAATTGGCTTGGTTGGAAAATACGTGGAGTTGAAAGATTCTTACAAATCAATTGCTGAAGCTTTTATTCATGCAGGTGCAGCAAACGATTGTAAGGTAGAGTTGGAGTGGATTCATTCAGAAAGTGTAGATGATAAATCGAAAGATGCCCTTTTGGGTCATCTAGCCGGAATATTAGTAGCGCCTGGATTTGGAGAAAGAGGATTAAAAGGAAAATTGATTGCAGTGCGTTATGCACGTGAAAATAAAATACCATTTTTAGGCGTGTGCCTTGGAATGCAATGTGCAGTGGTTGAATTTGCGCAAAATGTTTTGGGATTGAATGCTGCATCTGCAGAACAAAATCCAAAAACCAAACATCCTGTTATTCACTTGATGGCCGAACAAAAGAAGATCACCAAAAAAGGTGGTACTATGCGTTTGGGAGCTTATGCCTGCAAAATTAAAAAAGGCACAAAAGCTTTTGATGTATACAAGAAATCAGAAATCAAAGAAAGACACCGTCATCGTTACGAATTCAACAACGCTTACTTAGCGCAGTTTGAGAAAAATGGAATGATGGCATCGGGAATCAATCCTGAAAACGGATTGGTTGAAATCGTTGAAATTAAAGATCACCCATGGTTTGTGGGAGTTCAGTTTCATCCCGAATATAAAAGTACAGTTGTAAATCCTCACCCGCTTTTTCAAGGTTTTGTGAAAGCAGCTATTGAAGCTACTAAAAAGGGTAAATAAAATTTAATATGGATAAGAATACTATAATTGGTTTATTGTTGATTGGCGCCCTTCTAATTGGGTTTTCCATGTATAATTCTAGCGACGAAGTTGCTAAGCCTACTCCCGCAAAAACAGAAACTACAACGGCTAAAAAAGAAGTAGCAAAAGTTGATACCGCAAAACCTTTGTCGGTTAAAGATACTGGTGCTGTTGCCGATTCATTGCATGATGCTATTGAAAAGGAATTTCAGAAAAAGGAATTTGGCCTATTCTACCAAGCTGCAAAAGGAAACAAAGAGGAGTTGATGGTAGAAAATGACAAACTAAAAATTTGGTTTTCTAATAAAGGTGGCTACATCACTAAAGTTGAACTTAAAGGTTACCATACTTTTGCCGATAGATTATCTAAGAAGAATGATTTGAATTTATTCATTAAAGATTCTTCTTACTACCAGTTGAACTTTAATCACATCAAAAAAAAGTTTAACACAAGAGATTTCTATTTTGTTTCTTCTAAAACAACTGCCAAAGAAAACAGTACTGTAGTTTCTTACAAGCTGATGGCAGAAAACAATCCGAGTAAATTTATCGAATTCCAATACGTGATTCCTGCATCGGGCTATAAACTCGATTTTAGTATCAATATTTCTGGCTTAGAGCGTGAAATTTCGGGCACAGATAAAGGACTTACCTTCGAATGGCAGCAGTTTACTCCTAAACAAGAGAAAATCATTTCCGAAGAAAGAAAAGTTGCTTCTGTTTTCTATTATGACAACGAAGAGGAAGAAGATGATTATATCAGTGAAGGTGCGCGAGATGAAATTGAAGATTTACCAGCAAGCACAAAATGGGTTTCTTTAAAACAACAATTCTTCTCATCTGCTTTCATCTCTAGAAAAGAAGGAATCAAAGGTGGAAAAGTTTCTTCTTTCTATGGAGAGGAAGATACTACCTATGTAAAGAGATTAAAAGCCGAATTGCCAATACCAATGGCCGCAGCTGGATTAACCAGTAACAATTATGAATTGTTTTTCGGACCAAATGAATACGATTTGTTAGAAACCTATGAGGTTAATCTTGAAGATGAGGTTAATTTAGGTTGGGGAATATTTGGTTGGGTGAACGATTACATCATGAAGCCTTTGTTCTCGTTGTTTTATGGTTGGGGATTAGCGGCAGGCATTTGCATCATTTTACTAACCTTCGCTATCAAAATGATGTTGTTTCCAATTACCTACAAAAATTTCTTGTCGTCGGCTAAGATGCGCGTGATTAAGCCAGAATTGGATAAACTAAACGAGCAAAATAAAAATGCCGATCCGTTGAAGAAACAGCAAGCTACAATGGAGTTGTACAAAAAGACTGGCGTGAACCCAATGGCTGGTTGTATTCCTGCCTTATTGCAAATGCCAATCTTATATGCCTTGTATCGCTTGTTCCCTTCATTAATGGAATTGCGTCAACAACCATTCTTGTGGGCAGAAGATTTATCTGCATATGATTCTATTTATGAATTCGGATTTGAAGTGCCTATTTATGGGGATCACATTTCGTTGTTCACCATCTTAATGGCGATTTCATTGTTCTTCTATACTAAGTACACTCAGCAAATGACACCAAGCGCTGCTTCTACAGGTGGAGGAGAAATGCAACAAGCTATTCAAAAGCAAATGAAAATCATGATGAACATCATGCCTTTCTTAATGTTGTTCTTCTTTAACAATGTAGCATCTGGTTTAACATTCTACTATTTCTTGGCAAACGTTATTACTATTTTGCAAGCCATTGTGATTAAGAAATACTTTATCAACGAAGAAGCAATTTTAGCAAAGATTGAAGAACACAAACAAAAGCCGGTAACCAAATCGCGCTTCCAGCGAAAATTAGAAGAGTTGCAACAACAGCAACAGAAAAAAAGATAATTCTTATCTTGCAGAGGAATCCAACAATGGGTTCCTCTGTTAGTTTATGGAACAAGGCAAAATTCACACATTTATTGAAGAAGGTATTGGATGGATTAAGTTCTATCATCCAAAAAGCAATTCACTTCCATCGGTATTATTAAATGAAATAGCTAGAGCAATTCATTTGTATGATAAAGATTCCTCAGTTAAAGTGATTGCTGTCGCTAGCGAAGGCGATAAAGCTTTTTGCGCGGGCGCATCATTCGATGAGTTGTTAAGTATTCATACTGAAAGTGAAGGAAAGAATTTCTTCAGCGGATTCGCTAAAGTTATTTTAGCAATGAAAGAAGCCTCTAAATTCGTTGTGGTAAGAATACATGGTAAAGCAATTGGCGGTGGAGTAGGTATTGCCGCAGCTGCCGATTATTCTTTCGCACTCAATACTTCTTCTGTTAAGTTATCCGAACTAAGTATTGGTATCGGACCCTTTGTTATTGGTCCGGCTGTAGAAAGAAAAATTGGTGTTGCAGCATTTTCCGATTTGTCTATAAATGCCAATGAATGGAAAAGTGCAGAGTGGGCTCATCAAAAAGGATTATACTCTTCTATATATGAATCGCAAGAAGTAATGGATAGAGAATTGGGCGCATTATTAAGAACATTGGCAATGTCTGCTCCCGAAGCTATGAAAGGCATGAAACAAATGTTTTGGCAAGGAACAGAGAACTGGAATACCTTATTGTTTGAGCGCGCTGCAATTAGTGGAGCATTGGTTTTATCTGAAAAGACAAAAGAAATATTATCGCAATTTAAAAAAGCAAATTAATGAATGTTGTTGTTACAGGAGCCAGCACAGGTATTGGCTATGAAATAGTAAAAGAATTGGTAAGATCGAAAGTAGATACTATATATATCATTAGTAGAAACAGGAACAAGCTTGATACTTTAAAAGAAGAATGTAAAGTCATTGGTAAAACAGAAGTTGTTGTGCTGCCTCTTGATCTATGTGAAATAAACACAATGGATTTAAACAGCATCATAGCTAATGAAACAATAGATGTTATTATTAATAATGCCGGACAATTAGTGAATAAACCATTTGAGAGCATTAGTTTGTTGCAATTAGAACAAGTATATCAAACAAATGTATTTGGTCCCTTCCTTTTATTACAACAACTACTTCCAAATCTTCGAAAATCCAAAATTGCGCATGTCGTAAACATAGGAAGTATGGGTGGAGTGCAGGGTGCGTCTAAGTTTCCCGGACTCACAGCATACAGTTCTAGCAAGGCTGCGCTTGCATCTTTAACCGAATGTTTGGCAGAAGAACTTAAGAAAGACAACATAAAAGTGAACTGTTTAGCTCTAGGTGCAGTGAATACAGAGATGCTTTCTGCAGCTTTTCCGGGCTATGTAGCAGAAATGCAACCAAAAGATATGGCTAAATACATTGTACATTTTGCCTTAGTTGACCACCAATTTATCAATGGTAAAATCATTCCTCTATCTTTTTCTACTCCGTGAGTGAAAATTTTCACTCTCAAAATCAATCAATTACATTTTTTATTGATTTTTTTTTTGAGAAATATTTGGAGATGCGAATTTAGTATGTACATTTGCCCTCCCGATTTGAAAACGGGGAAGTTCTTTAAAGAGGTGATGTGAAAAGAGAAAAGTGAAGAAGAAAAAAATATTTTGAAAATAATTTGAAAAATATTTGGAAGTAGAAAAAAAGCTCTTATCTTTGTCGCCCCGTTAAAGGGAAAAACGTTCTGAATACTTTTGAATTCTTAAATACAAAGCCGAAAGGCCGAGTGATTATATAGAAAAAGTTCTTTGAAAAATTGAAGGAAAATAATGTAGAACATATACCCGAGTCAATCTTTGAATTCGACCGTAAGTGATAAATCGACTAGAACAAATTTAAGATTTATAATTACAATGAAGAGTTTGATCCTGGCTCAGGATGAACGCTAGCGGGAGGCCTAACACATGCAA
>CAYORT010000051.1:0-5592 GCA_964406465.1 uncultured Chryseobacterium sp. | reverse complement strand
ATTCTCTTTCTACAAGTATACTGAATTAAGCCCTATTTGTAAATAGAAATGACAATTAAGTATTCACTTTGACTACTTGCTAATAGTAATGTTGAGTCGATTAACAATGTCTTTAAAAACAATATTGTCGGCAATAGAGAATAGTAGCATTTCGGTGTAATACAAATACTGTTGTCGTTCGGGTTGATCTTGCCAAAGCTGCTTGTTAACTTCTTTGATCAGCTTGTTTAATTCCTGATAGGCTTCGTCTTTATCGATAAATATATCTGCATCTGTGCTGCTGATATGCTTTGTAGGTATATCGCCGATTACTACAAATTTTTCTTTGTTCTTAATATGAATCAAAGTATTCATATCAAAGGCCATCATCTTGCTATTTCTGCCTTCTGGAATAGGGAAAAAGGATGTTGAAGCTTCTTCGGCCAATAAGATCCAATTTAAGGAATAAGCTACTCGCGAATCGTAAATTATACACTCCTCGGGATACATAAAAGCCGCTATTTTAGAATAGCTCGCAATTCTATCGAACTTCAAGTTTTTTTTATTCGCTTCAAAATGCTTTTTGTCGAAGGCTAATTTATCACTTGTCTTAATTCCTCCCCATTCTTTTACAATCCAGTTCATTAATGCTTTGTGCTGTTCTGCTTTAGCATTATTAAAGATTTCATTAATAAGTTTCTTTAGTTTTAATTCTCTAGTAAAAGAATTCTTTTCAGCAGCAATTGCCTCTACTTTCTCTTGATGGCCAAGCCATATTTCTTCGTTGTACTCAATTTTGAATTTCCACTTGTATTGATTTTCAAGTTTCCCTTTGTGTTTCGAAAGGTAATTTACAATTTTCTCTACTTGGAATTCTGTGCTACTTGCCATAAGATAGTTTTACAAAATAAATATAGCATTTATAAAATAGTTTACCCGCTGTTTCTCACTTAGGATAGCCGTATTCCTTAATCAATCTATGTCTTGAAATGTGCTCGCCCTCGGGATTAATGATGTCGGCCATGTCGGCTAAAGAATAGCGGTAAAAGCGCTCGGTCTCTTCGGTTTTGGTTTCTTTTTTCACCAAGTCGTGCAGTTCGGTACAAAATCTAAAAAGACGTGTATATAGTTCTAACATTTTTTCGGGGTGCTCCACTATACTTTCGCCATTGGCTTTAATATGGCGCTTTAACTCTGCCGATTTTTCGGCCGACAATACTACTGCATAGTACTGAATATACCTTCTCATATCTCTTTTGTGCAAAAAAGCACCGCTTAAAAACTCTTCGATGCTATCTATTTCGAATGCTTTTAATAACGATTTGAAACGCAGCAGTAGCTCATACTTTTCACTATCGTGATACAAAACATCTTCTTTCCATAAGTTGGTATGGGGTTCTAATTCTAGCAAATTAAAATAGGTAGTCATTATCGCTGTGGCATTGAACTGCATAGGTCGGCATGGTTTATTGTTTTCGAAAATATTTTTAGTTTCCTCATCGTCTAAAGCAAAAACATCAACATCTGGACAATCAAATTTTTCAATTAAAGTACCCACTTCAATGCTCATTTTTCGTCCGTTCGGACTCACAAAATCGCTTAGCTCATTTTTGCATCGCGCAATAGCGTCGTAATCTTTTCTTAGCTTTTGCTCACCGCTTTTACCATCCACAAAAACATTATCTAATAGTCTTTGCATGCTAACCTGGTAGTGACTTACCAGCATATTCTTTTTGTCGCTAAACATGTTTGAATGAATATATTTCTTTAAACCCCAGCGGTTCAACAAACTGTAATCATCTATGAGTTTATGTGCGACAATCCTAGTTATTATCTTCTTGTAATCAGCTGTCTTGTTAAGCTCAATAAACTTACCACTCATTAAATCATCAATGCTATCAATATGAAAGGCCTTCACCATGCCTTTAAGTAGTAGTAAGCGGTAATATTTAGCGGGCTCACCTTTAAGAGTTTCTTCTTGCCAATCTTTAGTATCGGGCACTAAGGTGAGTAACTCAATTAATTTATTATATAAAGCAAGAACGCTAATGCTTTTGTGCTTGTTGCGTGCAGGTGGAGGTGTGTTTATTGAATTTTCCATTTATTTTGCTTTCTTTTTTTCTGTAATTAAAATCTCCAAATATTTAATACTGGCATCGCGCACCATAAATTTTAAGCCCTTTTGCTTTACTATGATATACAACAATCTTACTGGTGGGCCCGATATAAACCTTTGTCCCGAAAATGAAGTTGCTTTTGTGTATTTGTCTTTGGGTAAGGAAAGGGAGGAGGATTTGTCGGTGAAATTCAATGTATTCAAGCACATCTCGTTCTTAAAAGTTGTTTTAAGCATTAAAAAATTTAAGCCAGGAATCTCTGTGTCCCACGACATACTTCTGCCGTAGGGCATTTTCTCATACTTATCTATTTTAGGTAGTGTATTTCTTTTTGTTAAACTCATATTTTACAAATATGAGGTGTTAGTACGCCAAAACATGACGTTTATGAGTGTTTTTTATTGAAAAAGTGGTCGTTGAATTTGTTTGGAATTAAAGTGTGCCGCAGCAAACATTTTTATTCATTTTAATTTTTCTTTAAGTGCCTTAATTCCAAGTTCGTGCTTCACTGGATTTGTTGATTTTAAATTTTCCACATTTTTTAGTTTCCAGCTAACAGATGGAAATGAGGAAAAGTCATTAGTGCTCCAGTTTGGAGTGCCATTTTCAAAATTCACAATAAATGCTTTATCTATTGCGGTTAATGATTTCTGAATAGTTTTAACCATTTGTTCTCGGGTATTTTCAAAATCTTCATAAGAAAACTTTTCTTTTGTCATCCCTGCAAATTGATTATCGTAAGCTGCTTTTTGGTTTGTAAAACTGGGGAACAGCATTTCAATAATTGGACGTTTACTGCTTAACAAACTAAACAGAAATCCTTTTTTTATATTTTCAGTGAAGCCCTCGTTTTCCAACAAATATTTCACATCAAACAAATCTCGTGGATGTTGTCTATCTAAAGCGGCACATATCTTACCACCAAAAAGCTGATTGAATGGCACACAAGGAACCATGCAAAAAGCATCAAACTCTTGCTCTGCTTTTTCACAAAGCTCTCGTTTTTCAATTTCATCAATTACACCTCTAATAGCTTGATTAACCTCTATTTTAATAAGTGCATTTTTACTTTGTACTTGCAGTTTCAACTTGTCTGCTTGCGGTGTCAGTTTAAGGCTAGAGTCAATATTTTTTAATCTGATTTCAATCTTCTTTAATGCTTTATTAATATTGATAAAAGATGTTTCCCTATCCTATAAATTAAGATAGGTTAAGTCAATATCTACCGACAAACGAGGCATATTGCGCACAAATAAATTAATGGCAGTACCACCGTGTAAGGCAAAACATCCCTCTTTGGCTACCTCTGGTAAAACCTCAAGTAATAAAGCAACTTGTTCTTTATAATTCTCCATTCGCTAAATCTTTAGGCACTGTAATTTTAAACTCAGGAATATAAACACCATTTTCTACTAATTTTCTTTTTCCACTTCCCAAATCAATTTTTTCTAAATTGAGCAGTTCATACCAAGCGTGCCCTGCTTTTTTAGCCATGTATAAAAACAATCGTTTCACCTTTACCGATGTGCATTGCTCTAATAATTCTTGCACCAAGCTAGGACGCAAATTATTTAATCCTTCCATTAATTCATAGCATTCCATTAATTCCTGATCCTTAGGACTTAAATACAAACATTCCATTATTGCTCTTGCCAAACCAGAGACTTTAATGGTAAAACCATTCATATCTTTATCCACCAAGCCTAAATTTGCTGGTAGGAAAAGGGAACTATAGTACTTTATTTCCTTCTCCCATTTTTGATTAGCCATCCAAGTTGGCAATTTTTCTCCCTTGCTGCCAAATAACACGTAGTTTTTAGCCATTAACTCTAAGTAATGAGTTTTACCCATTAAACTTAACGCAGTTCTTCCAGCAGGGTGTATTCCTAATTCTGCTTGCTGCTGCAATGCATAAACGGCCCCTTCAATCGTTATTTTATCGCCACATTTTTGTATTGCCCCATTTCCAAAAGCCGTAATCCAATTGCTTTTTTTATACCGATGCAACAATTGCATGGAATACCCTTCTTTCACCAGCCACGACGTAAGGTAAACCACCTTGTTTGGCCATTTTAAAAGTAATTGGTTTATTTTAGCGCTATTTTCCAAACTATTAATTTAGTTTTTAAATTCATTTCAAACCAAAACTACAAAAAGTTTATATAAATTCCAAAAAGTAAACTAATAGTTTATTTTTAAAATACAATTTAAACTAAAAGCATTGAAGAGTATTATGCTTCATTAGCATGGATTTTATGCATGACTGTTTACAGGGAGATGGATTATCAATCTCCGCATCGTACTTATCGACTTTCATTCTTATTATCTAGCTCAGCTGCTTTGTTGTAGAAAAATAAATAACGTCTGTCACTCTTTTTGGCTTGCAATTCAGCCACCGAATTGTCCTCTAAAGGAACTTTAATCTCGTATTTTTCAAAAAGCTTGTTCAACTGCTTTTTAAAAGAATCTAATTGCCTATTGTCGTCTTGATTTAAAATAAGAAACTGCTCGATGTTGATAATTAGTTCTTCTTTGTTCATGATGCTTTGTATTGAAGTTGTGTCAATTTACAATAATCGTACATTAGTACGTCAAAACATGACGTTGTAATTCCTTTTGAAAATTTGGTTTATACGATTCATATTAGTTCCAAGCCGCAGAAACTACTGGTACGGTTGGGAGTGGGGGTATCGAGGTAAATTCAACAGGTTGTTTTCGTGGTTTGGTTTAATAATTCGTCAAAAGATTGAGGAAGTGTCGCCTTTAAATTTCTAATATAATCTTGATCTTTTTCTGTTTTTAACTTTAGAAATTTAAATATCGTTCGAAAATATAACTTACAAAGTCTATTGTGATGTATTGTGATCTTTTCAGGGGGTTTTCGAGCGATTTCTTGATATAAAATCGTGGCAAATTTAACGTTATAGAAATTTGTTCTTTCTTCAACCCATTTAGGTTTTTCTTGATGAGATCTAGGCCTATCTAACAATGGTTCAGCCCAAAATTTAAATGCCCAATAAAATGTTTCATTAAACAAAACGTCGTCTGGAGTGTAGTCGTTGGTTAGCCCACCTATATATACTGGGTCTGCTAATGGATTAAATTGTTTTATTGTAGGATCAATAATGACATTGTCGTATTCATTTAATGTAACCCAAAAGTGCCGTATGCCCATGCATGAGCCACCCGTCAACGAACAATTAACATCGTTTATTTTCAAAAAAAGCATTAAAGGAAAACATGTGCTAAAACAAAGATGTTTCGGACATTCATCACCTATCGTTGGTTCGGTGAACAAAGCCACTTTTTTTCGTATATTTTCTATTGTATTTTTTGTCATGCTTTTTTGTAATATAGGGCTTTTCAGTGTATTACTTGTAATTTTTCGCTTATCGAAGCAGTGTTTTATACATGAAATTTCAATCGAGGACCAGTAGTTGAACCCATGTTTTTAACACCTGCCGCCCATAGGAAACCATACAAAGATGAATTACAG
>CAYORT010000050.1:0-6257 GCA_964406465.1 uncultured Chryseobacterium sp. | reverse complement strand
CATCCATAGCTTCGCAATATGGAAAACGAAAAACTAATTAGGGAAAAAATCCTCGAGATTGCGAAGTTAAATGTGTACTTGTGGCAAAATGGAGGTGCGGTGGCTTGTCCGGATGAATTCGAGCGCTTATTGCCTTTGCAAGCTGAGTTGTTGAGTAAATTCGGACTTCCGGCTTACCGCAAGTTTTGTGAGTTATTCAATTACATGAAAATGCCTCGAAAACAAACGATCGATAAAACAATAGTGCAACTACATAAGTACGCTCAAGAATACTTGAGTAAAGATGTGCTCACCAGAGAACAGTTTTTAAAAGCATCTATCAATTCGGCTTTGAGCGCACACGATGTACTAATAGAACTGGGTATTACTCCGCACTGTTATACCACTTTTGTTTACTATCGAATTTTAACCAAAAGGGTAGATAGTGTTCCAAACGTGCTTAAACTATTGGACTTTGTAAATAAGGGCGATATGCTAAACAACATAGGAATTATAACTTATTACAAAAAGTCATCGCCCGAATATAAGTTAGCAGACAAGGCCATAAAAGCTGCCGGAATACCAATGATGAAAGAATATTTGACCTATATTAGAAAACTAGATAGAATTCAAACTCAACCGAAAACAACACAAGATGAGAACTCTCACGAAGTCCCGTTTTAAACTTGGCTTAGAATGCCCCAACAAACTCTTTTATACCATGAAGGATAAAGAGTATGCCAACCAAAAGAACGATGATCCTTTTTTGGCGGCTTTGGCGCAAGGCGGCTTTCAGGTAGAGGAATTGGCAAGGATGCATTATCCTAATGGACACTTAGTAGAAAATGGGGACTATGTTTCGTTGTGGACACAAACTCAACAATTGCTGAAGCAAGAAAATGTAGTGATTTATGAAGCTGCCTTCTTGTTTGAAGATTTGTTTATTCGCACCGATATATTGGTGAAAAAAGGCAATGATATTGAACTCATAGAAGTGAAAGCCAAATCGTTTAGACCAGCAGATACTGATACTTTTCTAGGTAAATCGGGAAAGATAAAATCTGGCTGGCGACCTTATCTTTTTGATGTGGCTTTTCAAAAATATGTGATGCAAAAATGTTTTCCCAACTGGAATATTAAAGCCAATTTAATGTTGGCGAACAAAAATGCAGTGGCTACGGTTGACGGACTAAATCAAATGTTTAGAATAAGTAAGAAGGCCGACAATAGAACCAATATTATTAAAACGGTTTCTAGCTTAAGTGAAACAGGCAATAGCGTTTTAGGTGTTGTAAACATAGATGATATTGTAAACGATATTCACAGTGGTAAAGAAAAATATTTGCCCAACATGAGTTTCGAGGAATCCGCTACGTATTTGAATGATTTATTTAAAGAAAACAAATACGCCAATTGGCCTGTGCAATATTCAGCATGCAAAGACTGCGAGTTTAAAGCATCGGAAGAAGATGAACAAAAAGGATTGAAATCGGGTTATAAAGAATGTTTTAGCAAACAATTGAATTGGACCAAAAAAGACTTTGAAACCCCGAGTATCTTCGAGATTTGGAACTTTAGAAAAGGAAATACTCTTTTTAATGAAGGTAAATACTTCATGAAGGACTTAAGCGACAAAGATTTGCAGGTGGAGGAAGAATCGGGATATTTAACCCAAAGTGCTCGTCAAAGACTTCAAATAGATTATGCTATATCGGGCGATGATACCTTTTATGTGGATAAAGATGCCTTAAAAGAAGAAATGGGTTTGTGGAAATTTCCTTTGCATTTCATCGACTTTGAAACCAGTGCGGTAGCCCTACCTTTTAATAAAGGAAGAAGACCATATGAGCAAATAGCATTTCAGTTTTCGCATCATACTATATATAGTGACGGACGAATTGAGCACACAGCGCAATACATTAATGCTACTGCTGGTGAGTTTCCAAACTTCGAGTTTATTCGAGAATTGCGTAAGACATTAAACAACGATGATGGCACCATTTTTAGATATGCTACTCACGAAAACTCAATTGTGAATGCTATTTATGATCAGTTGTGCGAATCGACTGAGAAGGATAAAGATGAACTACTTGAATTTATTCGAGGAATCTCGAAATCGAAAACAGATAGGGTAGAAGAGTGGCATGGCAATAGATCGATGGTTGATTTGTGTGAAGTGATAAAATTCTTTTATTATAATCCTCTAACAAAGGGATCGAATTCCATAAAAATGTTGTTGCCGGCTGTGTTGAATTCAAGTATATATTTAAAAGAAAAGTATGCGCAAACTATTTCCAAAATAAAGCTATCAAGCTTGAATTTCCCCGCTTCGCACGTTTGGTTAGAAGTGAAAGATGGTGAAATCACTAACCCATACAAAATGCTGCCACCTTTGTTTGACGGTTGGAGCGAAGAAGAAATTGAAAGCACCCTATCAGAGCTAGACGGTGTTGCCAATGGTGGTGCCGCACTAACCGCCTACGGTAAACTTCAATATACCGATATGACCAACGCCGAAAGAAAGGAAGTAACAAAGGCCTTGCTTAAATATTGCGAATTAGATACCTTGGCAATGGTGATGATATATGAGCATTTGAGGGAGGTGGTGGGATAATTAAAAATCAATAAATAATGAGTACTACTATTTTCGCATACATCTTGGCTTCTTCGAGTAACCCCGATAAAATTGATTGTGTTGTTCCTTGGAGAGTAAATGAAAACGAAATTTTCTTTGGGCCATGTAAAAAGAGGTTACGGGCGTATTTAAGAAAAGAATACTTAAAGGAGAAAGAAGAAGTAAATGTGTATGATAAGAACCTTTATATCTTGGGATTCAATGGGGGAAACAGTATGGAAGTGAGGAAAATTGTTTGGTTAGGGAAAATAGTTAAGCTATGTACTTTTAAAAAGGCATTCCAAATTACTCAAGATGAACAGAAGTACTTTAAAATGTTGACCCATAAATTCTCCCCATTAAACCTTGAACCAGTATTTGATTTGAATAATGAGCATTACGGCTATAAAATCAGAAGTGAAGAACATAAAAAAGGAGGGGCGTGGCTTAGTGATTTTACTTCTAAGCCTCGCAAGAACTTTGATAAAAGCCAGGAGGATTACATTTTTTCTGATCGGGATATAAAAGATAGGGATATCTGTATCTTTTTAGAGAATTTGCATTTCGCTAAAGATTGCAAAGGCATTGAAATAAATAGCAACATACTAAACTCATTAAAAAACTCCCAACCCGAAAACAATGACATCAATAAATACTGTGTTTTTGGTAAAACTAAAAATGGAAAAGCTAGGGGACTTGCTGGTGGATTTTTAAAAATTCAAAATAGCAATGCTGAAGAATTAATTGATTGTATTCTAAAAACCAAAAATAGTTATGAAAGTAATTCTAAGTAGAAAAGGTTTTGATTCTGAATTTGGAGGACAGCCAAGTCCCATTTTACCAGATGGCACATTGCTATCATTGCCTATACCAAATAAACAGGAGACAATATTTTACAAAGACCTAATCTACAAAGGGAAATCGTATTACGATATAATAAAGGAGCTTAATCCTGATTCTAAGATTAAAGACTATTATAAATGTCATCTAGATCCAGACTTAAGAGAAGATCTTTGTTCTCGATCACTTCCATGGCAGCCATTATTTGGTCAAGCAGATTCTGCTCAAGGTCATCTTACTTCTCAGGGCGTTGGTATAGGAGATTTATTTTTGTTTTTCGGTACATTTCGACAAACGGAAGAAATTGATGGAAAACTTCAGTATAAGAAAAATAGTAAAGAAAAGCATATTATTTTCGGTTATATGCAGATTGCACATTTACACAATGATTCGCAGTTATTTCCTGAACAAATAGCCTATCATCCTCACGCAAAACCTCTTTTCACTGAAAAGAATAGCAATTGTATTTACAGTGCTACCAAAGTATTGTCTTTTCTCCCCTCAATCAAAGGAGCTGATTGCTTAGTCTTTGATAAAAAACTAATACTAACAAAAGAAGGATATCCTAAAAGTCGCTGGGATCTTCCTGATTTCTTTAAAACCATCAAAATTAGTTATCATAGCAAAGATTCTTATAAGGAGGAATATTTTCAATCAGCTGCGAAAGGGCAGGAATTTGTAATGAATGCTGACGAGAAAGTCCTGGAATGGGTTAAGAATCTTTTCAACCATATCAAATAAGTTTCCGCAAACATCTTTTCCTTTCCGTAATGATATGTCATTTGATGCTTTTATCTACGCCAACATTTGGCGTATCTCTGCTTTATCTTTGTTTCATCGGCACCAAACAGCCGAAATACTATGAGAGATAAAAAAATAGCAGTGTTTTATAATCCTAAACAAGTTTTAGAAAAAGGCACAGAAAACCAAACGAGTAAAAGTCCGCTTAAGCCACGTTTAATGTTTGAACAATTGCAATGGCGACTATCTGAACATATAGATGTGGAGAATACTTTTAGCCCTTTTTCAAAACAAGAATTTTTAATTGCTCACGAAGAAACCTATGTTGATGCTGTGCTGACCGGCACAGGGTTAGGAAACAAAGGCGGTTTAGGTTATTGGAACGAAGGAGTGCCAGAGTACGTAGCTTTTACCAATGCCAATTTGTATAATGCAATTGCAACATCCATTCGAGAGCCCGAAAAAGTGTGTTTGAGTTTAACCAGTGGCTTTCACCATGCAAGGCCTTCAGGTGGCGCAGGTTTTTGTACTTTTTCAGGCCAAGTAATTGCATCGGTAAAGTTGTATCGAGAATTGGGACTTAGTGGTGCTTACCTTGATCTTGATGGCCATTTTGGAAATAGTATTGAAGACAGTCGTGATTTTGTAAGTGACCTTAATCTAGCCGTACCTCCTGGTTTCAACATTAATATTGGCTTGAATGGCGACCGCAACGAGAATTACGTTGCCGAACTTAAAGCAAAACTCGATGTGTTGGAAAAAGCTATTCTCGACAACCGAATTCACTACGTGGTTTGGTGTCATGGAGCAGACAGTCACGAGTGGGACGATTTAGGAGGTGGTTGTAGCACATTGCATTGGTTGGAATGTTCTAACTATTTTTACGAGTGGGTTAAAAAAATCGATGAAAAGCTTGGCCGCCCTTTACCTTTGTCGGCTTCCCTTTTTGGTGGTTACCGATCTGACGATTATGCAAGTGTTCTCAATTTGCATTTGGGAGATGTGGCATGCTGCATTAACACACTACTTGATGAACAAATAAAGTTTGAAGTTGAAGTTAAACAGCGCAGAAGCGACCATGTAGATAAGATTTTGGTGCTATCAAAACGTGATCAAAATAAACCCTCGGGGCTTAATTAAGTACGCTACGTTTTGTCGCACCCAACGCATACATTTACTAAAAAAATTAATAATAAATTAATAATGAAAAAAAGTAAATTCTTTTCAGTGCTAAATTCAATCGATGATTGTCCTGAGAATTGGACAGTATTTGCGTTCAGAAAAAACAGCAAATCTGAACAAATGAACCTACAAGAGTTTAATGAGTGTGCAAGCATATTCGATAGACAGGAAAGTCTACTAGAAGATTTTGAGTTGGTAGCAGTAAATACTCACGAATTCTTATCAATAAAGCAATTTATTCACGAACTGAATTTATTTAGAAATGTTTCCTACCCAACATATGATTATGGCGATAAATGGACTTTTGTAAAACCCTCTGGATACTTTTCAATTTGGGCATTACCTATTGAATGGTTAAGCTACGCAAGAATTGATTGCACGAATGACGACTCAATTTTTATGAATAAAATTAAGCCTTCGACTATCTTTAAAGGAGGCCGTCTCGACAAAGGTGCTGTCTGGACTATCTCACGTTCAAAATTCATTAAGAATACTTTTGGCATACTTGCTAAAGATTCCGACGGAATGATTAATGATTGCGCTATGGCTCCTTCATTTCACACCAAAAGCTTTGGCGGATTATATTTAGCAAAAAAAGGGGCTCTAAGAGATTTTGATTTATACCAGTACCCATTAAAATTGGTGATTTCCAGCACAAACTACTGCGATCAAAGTTCAACCTTTGATTGGGAATATGGGAAAATTTGTGAGGTTTCATATGATAAAAAGGTTGATACGAGATATAATGAAGAATAAAATCGAGAAGCGATAGGTTTAATTCAAGCTTCAAATATGAGTCCGCTAGAGTTATTTATTACATTTTATACTCCAAAACAGTGGAGAGATGCAAAGAAGAATGTAGGTGAGAAATTAATACTTTCTCTATTTTTATTGGTCATTG
>CAYORT010000049.1:0-6772 GCA_964406465.1 uncultured Chryseobacterium sp. | reverse complement strand
ATCACTTAAAATTGAGAAACTTCTGGTGAGTGATACCAGCATGATGTTGTTTGGTATAACCTGACTGTTTACCACCAATTTTTCAGAGAATTTATTGATTTTAACTTCTTTTTCTTTGGGTAAGCAAGAAAAGAATAAAACTCCTAATAAGATGATTAATGCTGTGTTTTTCATATGATTCAATATTAAAATTCAAAGTTGTAAGCTACCGATGGAATGAAACCAAATAATCCTTTTTGCATGTATTTTTTTCCGCTCTCATCCATTTTTAAATAAATTCTATAAGGGGTGTTGCTATTGTACACATTATAACCACCAATTTGCCATTCACCTTTCCATCTTTTGTGTGGTTTACATTTGATGGTGAGGTTAACATCTAAACGGTGTGTAGGCGACATAGAAACTGCATTTCTGCTGGTGTAAACTGGCATTAAATCGATTCCTGTCATGCTGCTGTTCATCATGGTGTATGCACCTACCTGCGGTGTAAATCTTGCTCCCGAGTTGTACACCCAAACAGCAGATAGTATTAATCTGTTGGTTAGTTTGTAGTTGGCAACAATGCTAAAGTTGTGTCTTCTGTCGTATTTCGCAGGAAACATTTTACCTTCGTTGAGCTCATCAAATATTCTGTTGGTCCATGATAAGGTGTAGCCAATCCAACCGGTTAATCTTCCTTCATCTCGTTTCAATAATATTTCTGCTCCGTAAGCATTTCCTTTACCTTGCAGCATTTCGTTTTCAAATTTGTCGTTCAACACCAGGTTGGCGCCTTCTCTATATTCCACCAAATTTTGCATCCATTTGTAGTAGGATTCAACGGTTAAGCTGGTGGCAATTTTGCTAAACATTCTAGAGTAACCCACCGCTACCTGATCTGATACTTGCGGTTTCATATTTTCTGTAACAGGATACCATAAGTCGGTTGGTAATGCTACTGTAGAGCTCGATACTAAGTGCATGTATTGTCCCATACGTGAATATCCTGCTTTAAAAATGTCGTTTTTGGTAAGCTCATACTTCACGCCCAATCTTGGTTCAAGCAGCATGTAGTTTTTGTTGGTTACATATGCGCCTGATATTCTAAGTGCCGGTGCGATTTCAATTTTTTCATTCAATTTGTAATCCATGTGCGCGTAGGCTGCATATTCGGTAGCAGATAATGTGGCTGCTTTTTTGCTTTTAACCAACTCACTAATATCTCCTTTGGTACTGATGATGTTTGGTCTAAAAATGTGTTGAATGACTTGTCCGCCAAACTTAATTTTAGTGCGGTAAGAATAGTTTAAGTTGAAATCACTCTTCACGCCATAATCATTTACTTTAGAAGATATGTAAATTGAATTTCCTTGAAAGCCACCATTGATGTTGTAAGCGAAATTGGTGTTAATCAATGAGGTGTTGCAAAATAAGTTGTCCTTGAAAATATGGTTCCATCTTAAGGTATTGGTATAGTTGCCTAAAGTGAAGCCAAATGTTACAATTTCCGAATCGCTTCCTTCTGCTACTTTTAATATATCGTTACCAAAATACGAGCTGTAGTAGAGGTGGTCTTTAGGTCCTAAAGCCACGTTTAGTTTTGCGTTTAGATCGTAGAAATAGTAAGGAAGTGGAATACCAGCCAGTTTAAAAACTTTATCGATGTAGGTTCTTCTGCCGGCAAGCATGAAAGATGCTTTATTTTTCCAAATGGGTGCTTGAATAGTAAGTCTCGATGACAATAAACCAATACCTCCACTGGCATTAATTTTATTCATGTTTCCTTCGTTCATTCTTATATCGAGCACTGATGATAATCGTCCGCCATAGTTCCCTGGAAATGGTCCCTTAAGCAATGTGATATCTTTTATGGCATCGGCATTGAATACCGAAAAGAATCCAAAGAGATGACTAATGTTATATACTACGGCTTCATCTAGAATGATTAAGTTTTGATCGGCATCGCCACCGCGCACAAACATGCGAGCTTGGCCTTCACCACCTCCTTGCACTCCAGGTAGAAGCTGTGCGATTTTTATAATGTCGGTTTCTCCGGCGATGAGGGGTATATTTTTTAAATCTTTCATGGGCAATTTTATTGTTCCCATTTGATTCGATTTGTGAATCTCCTCTAACGAGGATTTTTTCTTTTTTATGGTGATTTCGTTGAGGGTAGTAGGTTGCTTTTTAATTTTTACATGAAGCGGTTGGCCCGCTGCAGATGGTGTAACGGTGATTGTTTTTTCGGCATATCCAACATAGCTTATGCTTAGCTGAAAAGTATCATTTGGCACAGTTAGCGAGAAGTACCCGTATTCGTTGGTAGTGGTGCCGTAAGATTTGCCTTGCACAAATACCGATGCGTAAATGATGGCCTCGCCACTTTCCTCGTCGTTCACAGTTCCATTTATTTTCATGGTTTGCGAAATCAGCGCTTGGAAAAGCAACAGGTTGGCAAGTAGTAGTAGGAATTTTCTGTTCATATTTATTTCTATTATGAATGTAAGAGCGCAAAATTGCAATTAGGTTACAGAGCCCCAAAAAAATATTTTAAAAGTATTATTTACTCTTCTTTGCAATAAAAAGATGGTAGATGTTTACAAGCGACAGAAAAACATTAAGAATAACTACCGGCCAACTTTCGATGATAATACCATACACCACAAAAAGTGCAGCGCCAGCTAAATTCCAGTAGCGCAGTTGTTGAATGTTTTTTAGTGAAAGAGATACGGCCACGCAAATCATGGCAACATAACCTAGTATTTCATTTGTTTCCATGATTGTTATCTTTTAGTGATGTACACTTGCATGCCATCTTTTTTTACTTCTTCCGCTAATTCTTCAATCTCTCGTTTGTTTATCGAACTTCCAAAGGTTACCAAGTAGAGTCCGTTATCTCTTTCTAATACCTCAGAGATATATCCCTTTGCGCGTATTTCATCTCTAAAGGTTTCTGCATTTTTCTTTTTTTTAAATGAACCAGCTACCGCAATCCACGCATCGCTCGAGTTGTTGTCGCCTTTTTTTGAGACAGATACATTCGTTGTTTTTTTCTCTACGGGTTCTTCTTTAATCTCTGGCAAATAAACCACTTCTTCTTTTTTCTTAGAATTTTTATTTACCAATGATGCTATATAGCTATCATACGGGCTTAACTTCAAAATATTTTTGTCGCCAAAAACATTTATTTCACCTCCGCCACATGCCACCCAAACCTCTCCTTTTTTTTCGTCGATACAAACACCATTAGGTTTTTTTGAAGTGCGCACTCTTTGTTTTAGCAATAAACTATCAGTTTTTATTTTCACCAAGGTATTGTCGCCATTGTTCACCACAAATAAAAATTTAGCATCGCTGCTCAGTGCCATATTTTGAGGTTCTCTTCCGCATTTAAGATATTTAATGTCGTAGTTCTTTAAATTGATTTTAGCAATTTTCCCCTCGGCATTTAGCGATACAAATAAGACGTTGTTTTTTTCATCGATGCAAAGTTGGTTGAGCGCACTGCCTACATTTTCAATATAACTTATTTGATAGTTGCGCAGGTCGATACTGGCTATTCTTTTTTCTCCCATCAAGGCCACATAAATTTTCTTTCTGCTTTCGTCTATGGCAATGCCACTCGGAAACTTACCCAATTCAATTGCCTTAATTACTTTATTGGTTTTACTGCTAATGATATGAATATTTCCGCTGGTCCAGTTGCTCACCACCACCAATTTTAGCGCATCGCTGCTAGCAATATTTTTCGCAGCAGATCCTACTTCGAATACTTTTTCAACTTTAAAATTCCAGGTGTTTATCTTGTAAACGAAACTGCGATCGTAATTTTTTCCACTGCAATTTTCACAGGGGGCATTGGTAAAACTGCCACCTTCCATAGCGAAGTTACTCAGCCAATAGTATTTGCCTGCATTGGTAAAAGCGCCTGCAGTGGGAGAACCCCATGTCATCATCGATTCGCGTGAAGGATCAAATTTCGATAAGTCTACATCGTCGTATACCATACCCAATTTCTCGTAATTTCTATTGAAGAAACTAACGTTGTGCGGGTCGTTGCTGTTTTGCACCGCAAAGAGTCCGTCGCCACTGTGACAAATATTCTTTGGGGCAATATCCTCTGCAATTCTTTTTTTAAGGCGAAGAGAATCCTGTGCGGTAAGTGTAGAGGAGAAGAGACAAACTAGAAACAAAAAGGAAAAAACATTTTTCATCTCACTTCATTTTTTATCCATTGCAAATATTTTTCATTTCCTTCTTCAACGCTAAGAGCCACTATACATGGTGTGTCGTAGCTGTGCATCGCTAAGACTTTTTGCTGCACATCGTTGAATTTAGTGCGCAGTGTTTTTGCTATAAAAGCAATTTCTGTGGATTGGGTAATCTTCTCTTCCCACCAATAAATGGAATTGATGGCTGGTAAAATATTTACGCAAGCCACCAAGCGTTCTTCAACCAAACTTTTGCCTATGCGTGTTGCTTCTTCAGCATTGGCGCAAACAACATATGTAAAAATAAATTCGCTCATAAACGAATAATCTCGAAGTGTTTAAAGTTTTTAATTTCCCCTTGTCGAATATCAATTTTGTCCACTCTCGAAAACATCGATCCTTGGTAACATTTTTCTATCATTTCATCTACCAAGGCTTGTGTGCCTTCAAATTCTGCTGTAACGGTGCCATCCATCTCGTTGCGAACCCAACCCTTAACATTGCTTATGTTTGCAGCCATCATCACAAAATTGCGATAACCTACACCTTGCACTTTTCCGTGCACCGATACTGTAACGTTGATGTTCATAATTCAAAGTTCAATGTTTAATGTTCAAAGTTCAATGCGAACATATAGGGTTTGAAGTTAAGTAAATTGTTTTAATCTCACATTAGACTTTATACATTGAACATTAAACTTTTAAATCTATTTTTGCCCCATGGCAAAGTCAAGAAAAAACAATTATCCTATTCTAGAAAACATTACTATTCTAGATATCGCCGACAAAGGCAATACTTTCGCAAAGTACAACGAGCTCGCATTATTCATTAATGGCGGTGTACCTGGTGATGTCGTAGATATTCAAGTGACTAAGAAGAAGAAGGCTTTCATGGAAGGAAGAATCATAAAAACACATTCTTTCTCTACCAAACGTGCCGAAGCTTTTTGCGAATATTTTGGCACTTGTGGTGGTTGCAAATGGCAACATATGGGATACGAGCATCAATTAAATTTTAAGCAAGAGCAAGTGTTCAACCAACTTACTCGAATTGGAAAAGTTGAATTGCCCAATTTCACGCCTATTTTGGCTGCGCCCGAAACCAAATTTTACAGAAATAAATTAGAGTATACTTTTAGTCATTTGCGTTGGTTAGATAGCAAAGACATGAATCTTGAAGACCAAGGAGAATTGCGCGGATTGGGCTTTCATGTGCCCGGTAGATTCGATAAGGTGGTCGACATCAACAAATGTCATTTACAACCCGATCCTTCCAATGCCATTAGAAATTCAATTAGAGAATTTGCTTTAAAAAACGATTATACTTTTTTCAATATTCGCGCTCACGAGGGTTTATTGCGCACGCTCATCATTCGCAATACCATGTTGGGTGAGTTGATGGTGATTCTTACCTTCTTTGAAAACAATCAAGAGAAGATTAATCAAATTTTAGAATTCTTAAAAACATCTTTCCCACAAATTACTTCCTTGATGTATGCCATCAACCAAAAGGGCAACGACAGTATTGGCGATCAAGAGCTAATTTGTTACAGCGGTAAAGATCATATCATTGAAGATTTTGAGGGGATTAAATTTAAGATCGGACCAAAATCTTTCTTTCAAACCAACTCCAAGCAAGCATTAGAATTGTACAAAATCACTCGTGATTTTGCGGGCATTCAAGCCAACGATGTGGTGTACGATTTATACACCGGCACTGGCACCATCGCCAATTTCGTGGCGCATCAAGCCAAAAAGGTAGTAGGTGTAGAATATGTTCCAGAAGCCATTGAAGATGCGCTGGTGAATTCGCAAATCAACGGAATAAACAACACTATTTTCTTCTCAGGAGATATGAAAGATGTACTAACATCTTCCTTCATTGCCCAACACGGTAAACCCGATATCATCATCACCGATCCACCTCGCGCTGGAATGCACGAAGATGTTATCAATCGCATCCTCGAAGCCGAACCTAAAGTGGTGGTGTATGTAAGTTGTAATGCAGCAACACAAGCAAGAGATTTGCATTTGATGAGTGGCAAGTATAAAGTTACTAAAGCGCAAGCGGTGGATATGTTTCCGCATACGCATCACACGGAATCGGTGGTTAAGCTGGAACTTATTTAAGTCCTGCCTTCCCTCTCGGAGGAGAGGGGTGCGGAAATGCCTGTGAAGTGGGAGGGAGATGGATTTTGTATTAATTTTTAGCTTCATTGTGAACTGCCCAAATCTTAAAATGGACCAATCGAAATCAACTGTATCTAAATCGTGAGCTGAAATTTTGGAATTTTCAGATTAGATTTGATGTGTTGAAATTATTGGAATTTTAATCCTGTTTAATTTAAGGCTCTTTGTGCATCTCAAACTCAGTGGTATATTCTCCTCCGCTCCGACAATCGTGCATTTTCTTTTCGCTTGTTGGAATCTTTACTCATGACGCTTCGCCTCGCTAATATAAAAATAAGCCGAAGGCTAGAGGAGTAATAAGACTCTTAGGCAAAAGAAAATGCAGCCTACGAGTGGCGGGGAGCAACTACACAAGTTTATTGCTCAGTTGCATCAGAAAATGTATTAGAGAAT
>CAYORT010000048.1:0-6779 GCA_964406465.1 uncultured Chryseobacterium sp. | reverse complement strand
GAGACTAAAATTTCAAAAGCTTAAAGCGAATTGAAATTTTAATAGTCGAACTTATCCGTCAACCGACGGATCTTGCCCCCTTTTTTTTCACCAATTGCGTCATTGCGAAATCCGTCAGCTAACTGATGAAGCAAACTCATTTTAACAAACACCATTTATCCCTATTTTTAAGTACTGTATTATATGTAATTAAATATTTGTATCCGAAATAAATTTTCTATTTTTCACAATAATTTTCAAGCCTTACACGAGAAACAACAAGTAACCAAATGAAATATGCCCCAATAATTCTAGCTTTCATTTTGCTTTCGGGCTGTTGCACCTATGACGAAAAAGATTTTGAATTTGATGAAACGGAATTAAAACTAGTATCAGTTTACAAAACTAATGATACCATCTATTTTGAAAATCAAAGAAGCGATCTCGATACAATTTTAATCGTTGCGATTGATAAAGATCAGAAAAAAGAATGTGGAAATTTGATGGCTAGACCAGCAGAAAATTATGAGGCGATAATAATAAAACATCTTCCAAAAGACAATTGGCATGGAACCGAAATTGAGGATGGAAAAGTAAATAACATTTTATATCAGAGTCTTTTTTCAATTTGCAAATACCCTCAAAACAAAATGAAATATTTCTCTATAAGTTTTAAAA
This sequence comes from uncultured Chryseobacterium sp., assembly GCA_964406465.1. GTDB lineage: Bacteria > Bacteroidota > Bacteroidia > Flavobacteriales_C > JAHEZL01. The sequence goes on along the minus strand of CAYORT010000048.1, from coordinate 6,122 downwards.
ACTTTTATTGGGGCTCAAAAAACATGATTGATCAACTTCAATCTGATACCATTACATTAAACGAAATGAAATTCACCAATTACTATGTACTGCAAAATGAATTTCCAAAAAATGATATAAATCCTAATTTAGTTGAAACCGTTTATTGGACAAATGACCATGGCTTAATAGTGTATAAAAATAAAGGTGGCGATTTATACACTGTAAAGAGAAAAAAATAAGATTGTCGGTGCATTAGTAAAATAGTGGTAGTGCCATTAAACACAAATAATTGCCCACCTATCCCCCATTTTAATTATTCATTTCTCAAAACGAACTCACTTTATATCTTTGCCGAGCAGAATCAAGTTTTTAAATTTTATGGCGCGCGATATAAAAATTCAAGATTACTCTTATCACTTACCAACAGACAAAATCGCTTCAAAGCCATTGGCTGAAAGGTCGGAATCTAAATTGCTTGTTTATAAAGACGGTATGATTAAGGACCATTCTTTTAATTCTATTTCTAGCCTATTGCCATCCAACTCAACCTTAGTATTTAACAATACCAAAGTGGTATGTGCAAGAATACTTTTTGAAAATAACCCACCCAGCAACAAGTCTGTTGAAATATTTGTGTTAGAGCCGGCAAAAGGAATAAGCGTTGAAACAGCAATGCAGCAAAAAAACAAATCCACGTGGAATTGTTTGATAGGCAACAATCGTTATTTCACCAGCGAATCTCTACTAAAAAGCATCAGAATTAATGATATTAGTTACGAATTAAAAGCACGAAGATTAGGTAAACATCTCGACGGATTTGAAGTAGAATTTGAATGGAATGGAGATATTTCTTTCGCAGAAATATTAAACCTCGCAGGCATCATCCCTCTTCCTCCCTACCTAAAGAGGATTCCCGATGAGAACGACAAAACACGATATCAAACTGTTTATGCCAAACAAGAAGGATCGGTAGCGGCACCCACCGCCGGACTCCATTTTACAGAAGCTGTGCTTGATGACATTAAAAAAAATAATATTTCTACAGAGTTTGTCTTGTTGCATGTTGGAGCCGGAACTTTCAAATCAGTGAAATCAGAAAGCATGAAGGATCATGCCATGCATAGCGAAGAAATTGTGGTTACAAAAACTACATTACGTGGATTAATAAATAACCATGAAAATCTTATTGCTGTTGGCACAACATCTTTGCGCACTTTAGAATCTTTGTTTTGGATCGGACTCAAATTAAGCAAAAACATCCACGAAATTGAGCTTTTTCAGTGGGATGCCTACGATTTAGAAATCCCAAAAGAATTTACTTATAAAGATGCATTGCAAACCATAATCAATTATCTCGAAACAAATAATCAAGAAAGCATTCGAACAAAAACTCAATTGCTCATTGCTCCGGGCTACAAGATTCGTTCCGTAAAAGGTTTGGTCACCAATTTTCATCAGCCCAACAGCACTCTACTTTTGTTGGTTGCTGCTTTGGTGGGCCATGACTGGAAAAAAATATACGATCACGCCCTAAACAACAACTACCGCTTTTTAAGTTATGGCGATAGTTCTTTGTTGCTGGTGTAGACGCTTTGTACACTTTAGTTCGCCCTCTACTACTCCACCTTTATACAAGCTGCGACTTCTTTCGCTTTAGCCACTAACTCTTTTACATCGTGGTCGCCATAAGCCAAGGCAACAGCCATTCGGCGGTACTTGCGAGTGCTTGGTTTTCCAAAAATTCTAAAATCACTATTGGCAATACTTGCTGCTTTTTCTAATCCTGTAAACACGGGCTGAGCACTGCTCTCTTTGGTAGCCAAAACCACCGCACTAGCGCCATTTCTTTGCAGGGTAATTTCATGAATAGGGAGGCCTAATATCGCTCGAGCATGCAACTCAAACTCAGAAAAATTTTGGGTGTTGGCTAAAGTCACCATCCCTGTGTCGTGCGGTCGGGGCGATAATTCTGAAAAGTACACTTCGTCTTTCGCTATAAAAAATTCAACTCCCCAAATGCCTTCACCTCCCAAGGCTTTGGTAACATCTTTTGCCATTTGCTTCGCCTTCTCTAATTGCGCAGTATTCATTGGCATAGGTTGCCAACTTTCCATATAATCTCCTCTTTCTTGGCGGTGGCCAATGGGCGGACAAAAGACTGTATTTCCATCTTTTTGCGTTACCGTAAGCAAAGTGATTTCATAATCAAACTCAACAAAACTTTCTACTATCACTTCTTTAACATCACCGCGCGAACCTTCCATTCCATAGTGCCAAGCTTTCTCAATATCGTCTTCTGTTTTTATAACCGATTGTCCTTTACCAGAACTCGACATCAATGGTTTTACTACACAAGGAATTCCAATTACCTTTACCGCTTCTTGCAACTGAGAAAGCGAAGCAGCATATTGGTATACAGCAGTTTTTACACCTACTTCTTTGGCCGCTAAATCTCTAATGGACTTTCTGTTCATGGTAAAATTTGCAGCCTTTGCGCTGGGTACTACCTTAATGCCTTGCTCCTCGTAAACGAAAAAACGTTCGGTACGAATGGCTTCAATTTCGGGCACTATGATGTTGGGTTTATGTTTAGCAACTATTGCATCTAAGGCAGCGCCATCGAGCATATCGATCACCTCAAACTCATGCGCCACTTGCATTGCAGGCGCTCCTGCGTAACTATCTACGGCGATGATGTATTGTCCTAAACGCTGACAAGCAATCACAAATTCTTTACCCAGTTCACCTGAGCCCAAAAGCATAATTTTATTTCTCATAGCTTAAATATAGAAGAAGAATTTTAATCGACATAAGTGAGCTTTTCTTTTTTAATTATGCATTTACTTTCTATTTAGAAGTGCGCTTCATCATAAGAACTCAAGCATTGCAACAATTATCAATTCTTCACGTATCAGCCAACATTCCCTCACTTTTAAATCATCTGCATGAATAAAAATTTTACTCCTTCAACGTTAATTATTTAATTGTTCGTTTTATTGGGTTCTCATTCTAAACTAAATGCCCAATGTGCCAACGTTATTATTAACTCTTTCACTGTTTCTACCGATTCGGTTTGTCCGGGCAGCGAAGTTAGATTATACGTTTCTACCGACTATTCTAACACTGTTGCTTGGGATTTGGGCAATGTAAAAAAAGCCGATGACCGCAATGTTAGTACTAAGTACACAACTGCTGGCAAATATTATATCACGTGTTTAGTCACCAACGACTGCGGATCAGACAGCTTGCTTACCGATTCTATAGTGGTGACTTCTGCCATTCCTTATTTCACCCTGAGCGCTTCTCCATCTAACAAAGATTCTATTTGTCCGAACGAAAAAGTTAACTTCTACGCCGGTGAACATTTCAAATCTGTTTTTTGGAACTTCGACAATGGCAGAACATCTAACAAGATATCGGTTGACCAAAAATTTGCAAGTGTGGGTGTTCATACTTACACCCTTACACTAACCGATTTTTGCGACAACGACACTATTTTAAATGGTAAAACGGTAGTTAGAATTTCTTCAAAATTTTCGGGAAATATAAGTATAGACGCTCCCGACTCCGTTTGCTCAAAGGCTAAGATGGAATATTATACTGGCGGAGAAATGCAAGATATTCGTTGGTATTTTGGTGATGGTGATTCATTGGTTAGCTCTCAGGGCGAAGTGATACACCATTACGAAAATGACGGTAAATACACAGTTACCTTTGTGGCAACCGATTTCTGCGGTGTTAGAGATACAGCGACAGATAGCATAGTAGTAAATTCGGCTCTTGGTCCGGTAACCGACATGATCTCAAAAATGACCGACACCGTTTGTCCGGGCTTCATGTTCTACATCGTAACAGCTGCGTTACGTGCCGACACATTTGAATGGAATATGAATGACGGCACCATTTTATACGGTGATATTATTTCGCACAAATATACCACCCCAGGTATGCATTATTTCTCATTAAGAATTGCAAACAGTTGCCAACATGAAGTTATATTGAACGACAGTATCTATGTAACCACCAACTTGAAGACTCCATTAGATAACATCGATTATCAAATGCTTACTACTGAACCTTGTGTGGGCGATAAATTTACTGTACTTAGTTTCCCTTACACCAACATGACCTATATTCTTGGTGACGGCAACACAGTGAATGAGCAACTAGACAGCTTAATCAATTACAGCGAAAGTCCAAAATTATATTTAGGTTTAACCGGCATTAGCTATAGCGCTGCAGGCACCTACGACATCAGTGCAGCAGTTGACAATGGATGTGGTGTAAAAGACACCGTAGAACTTGGTACTATAGAGGTCGTTGACAAATCGCAAGCGCAAGCTTACATCTCATTAGATTTCCTTTACGAATCGGGCACCATCGTTACCTACATGAATAAACCAACAACGTTTTATGTAGGACTCTCATCTAACTACGACATCGATTATGGAGATGGAAGTTCTAAATCTTTCTCTGCAGGAAGCTACACCATCGACAAGCACACTTACACTGCCGAAGGAACATACACAGTGAGTTTGATAACAACCAATTCATGCGGTGATAGAGATTCAACAGGCATGATAGTTAAGGTAATTAAAGATCCTGCAGGCTATGCAGGTGTGGGTGAAATTGCTGTAGATCCAATGAATATTGAAGCTTTCCCTAATCCAACTAATGATGTAGTTAGCTTTAAGTTCGATAAAAACATCACAGAAAACACTGTGTTTAGCATCTACAATTTACAAGGACAATTGATGCATCAACAAAACATCAACAATGCCAATAAAGTTGATTTCAATTTCGCACAATACAGCGCTGGTATTTATATTGCCTCGTTCGTTAGTGAAACACAAAACATTAGCAAAAGAGTGATGCTTATTAAATAAGATAAACCTAAGAAGTAAAAAAGCAGCGGTAGAAATACTGCTGCTTTTTTTGTTTTGAAACGCGCCAAAGCGCTTAAAGAATATGTATATTACTTCTTGCTTCTCACCTTCATAATCAATTTAACGGCAGTGTTAAAGGAAGTAGACGGATAAGCCACTTGGTTTACAGTACCCACGATGAACAACTTGTCTTTTTCGCTGTAATAAGCCATCGCTCCCGACAAGCCCGAATGGCCGATAAGCTCGGGTGTCATACCCGCCGGATCGAAAAACCAAGGCAACTTAAAACGGTGAATTCCTACTCCACTTTGCAAAGGAAAAAATATTTTGTTCCATTGTTTCAACTCTTCAATATAGCTTACAGGGAAAAGTTTACCTGTAAAAAATGCTTCTATAAAAATGAGCATATCGCTGCTGGTAGATACCGCTCCACCATCGGCACCAAAAGAAGTCATCGCCAATGGAATCATTAACTTCTCTTTCTTGTAATATAAATTAATAGGCGTTGTATCCTTACTGTTGCTGTACATATAGGTAGATGACATGCCTAGCGCATTGAAAACAATATCCTTCACCGCTTCATTGAATGTTTTACCCGTGATGGCTTCAATAATTTTACCAAGCAACTGAAAGTTGGTATCGCTGTAATGCGCCTTTTTTGTGGTGCCAGGAATAAAATGTGTAGGCAATGTTTTACTTATGGCTAAAGCATCTTGAAAAGTCCACGACCTGTCTTTCGCTTCAAACAACTGCATTTCTAAACTCACTCCTTCTCTATTCTTATCCTCAAAATAATCGGGCAAACCACTGGTGTGCGCCAGCAAATGTTGAATGGTGATATCGTAAGAATAATCTTTGCCTTTGTAAAGGTGCAAACCTTTCATCACTGTGGAATCGAGGTATTTCGAAATCTTATCGTTTAATGAAAGTTTGCCTTCACTGCGCAATTTCAAAATGATGGAAGTGACAAAAAGTTTGGTGGTACTAGCAATAAAAAAAGGCTGATCACTTTTAATGTTACCCGCCTCACCATGCCAAATACTATCTTGATATTTAATGGCGAAAGTAGCTCCAAACACCTTTTTGTTGTCCACCACTTTGTTTAATACTTGTTGCAAAGAATCAGCTTTTTCTACTGCAAAAATCGAAGATTGAAGCACCATAAATAAAGATAAAATAAGGTAACGCATACTTTAATTTTTAGAATGCGAAGGTATCAAATATTGGTTTTGATTGTGATGAAAATAGCAAGTC
>CAYORT010000047.1:0-6985 GCA_964406465.1 uncultured Chryseobacterium sp. | reverse complement strand
CAAAATTATTGGTTGATGATTGCCATTTAGTGATACTTCCTGTATAACCTGCCAAGGTTAGAGTTCCCGAATTACTTCCTGAGCATACAGTTGCATCTGATGTTACAGTTCCTCCTACCGACGCGGCATTAACAGTGATCGTTCCTGTGGCATGAGTAGCGCAACCTGTTAGGATAATGTCATAATTAAATGTACCGGTATTGGTAGGTGTTCCGCTAATTGTAAGTGTGTTGGCCGCATATGTTGCAGTAACTCCAGCTGGCAGATTAGAGGAAGAAGTTACACCTGTTACACCTGTTGTTGCATGTGTAATATTCGTCATGGCAGTATTGACACAAACCGTTGGTGAAGATGATGCAGGCCCAACAGAGCATGACACCACAGCACCGCAGGTTGCAAAATTTAATCCATTTGCTGGGGGTGCCGTTGTTCCGCATCCGGTTCCTCTATTATTACCACAACATCTCAAATAACTAAAACCGCAAGAACCAATGTTATATGAGCCGTACGTTATCCAACCCGAACATCCAGTCATGATAGCATTAGACGTTAACGACAATTGGCCATTAACAGTAATTTGGCCACCGGTTACATTTGCAGTGGTATTACCCGTCATACTAAAGTTACCTGCAACATTAACCACCCCATTTAAATTATGTGTGTTAGAGGAAGTTGAAACAGAGTAGTTACCCCCGACGCTAAGAGTTCCATTAATTGTTACTGTAGTAGGAGAGTTATTTGCTAAAAGGGAACCTGTAATAACTAAAGTCCCTCCCGCCTGCACTAAGATACTGCTTGAACTTCCTAAAGTTAAATTACCGTTAATGGTTAATGTAGCGCCGGAATTTACTTGTATTGAATTACCATTTGTTATGGTTAATGAGTTTGCCGACTTATTATGCGCCACCACCACATCGGTTGTTCCGGCCCAGAAAGTCAAATCAGGAACGCAACTGCACGACCAACCACTGCCAGTATACCAATTCGTAGTAGTTCCATTTGAATTGGGTGCTGCCAAAACTGCGCTTGAAAACAAAGCGAAAAATGAAATCACAATCCATTTTTTCAAACCTTTCAATAATATGGCGGTGCGAATCATTCTAAATCCCTTGTTTTTTCGTTGTTAAGAAACACGAACTAAGTTTAAAGTCGAAAGCTATTGTAGACAGAGTGCTTGCCAATTTGGCAAGCATTGCATTACATACCAATAAACAGCTCCCATTCTGTTGCCTGAAGAAATTTGTTACAGAAACTGGTTTATTGGAGGTAATAAATGAGGTCTTTGCATAAATTAGATATACTATTGAATATCTTATCATGAAAATCTGTCGAAAAAAATCAACAACCTCTCTACATCCTTTTCGTGTTAAGATTTTCAACAAATTAAATATCATATTATAACCTAGCGCATGTAAATAAACCATAAGTTCGAAGACCATCCAAACTCAAAAACATAAATAATTGCTTTTCAAAAAATTAAAAAAAAACCATAAAACAAACAATATCAAACACTTAAAAAGATAATATACAGCTTTCAAAATGAAATAAGATTAAATTCTAGAATGTGAATAAACTCAAAATATACTCAAGGTAAACCGTGAAGTTTAAAAAATCACAAAGACTTTATTTCACACAATTAACTATCCCTACCTCTTCATGAAAAACACCGAAAATATCTTTTAGTAAAAGCTTATAAATGTAGGTCTCTGTTTGAACCATATTACCATTCACAGAACCATCCCAACCTTCACTTAAATCTTTAGATTCAAAAATTTGTTCTCCATACCTGTTAAAAATAAGTAATCGAAACTCTACTATATTATATGCATAAACGTAAAACTTATCATTTACACCATCTCCATTAGGTGTAAAAGCGTTGGGAACATGATAGGAATAAACTGGTTTTTCGTGCACTTTTTTTGAAATTGTATCGCTACAATTGTATGAATTATTCACCGTTAATTTAACAAAATAATCTCCTGGTAATAAGAATTTGTGATCCACGTTTCTTTCGTTTGAAGTAGCACCATCATTAAAATCCCACAACCATGAATTTTCACCTTTTGAGCGATTAAAAAAATACACTCTATTGTTGTTTTCATCTATTTCATTTGGAGTTAAAACAAAATCAGCTTTGGTGATTGGATAAGCGGTAATCATTGAAGGTACAGTAGAATCGTTTATGCATCCTTTATCACTTGTAGCTGTTAAAGCTATATCGAAAAAATGGGCAACACTATCTTCATTTTGAAAACAATTGCTAGGATCAGTTAATGAAGATGTTGTTCCTTCTCCAAAATTCCATAAATAACTTTTAATTGCACCTGTACTGATAGAGGATTCATTAGTAAAATCAACACACCATTTTGCACAACCAGCTGGAGTTGTACTGCTAAACTTAACTACAGGCAAAGGATGCACTTTAATACTCTTGGTTATTGAATCGATGCAATTGTTAGTAGATTTTAAAATTAAGGTAACATTATGCGAACCCGCATTGCCGAATTGATGCGAAGGATTAATTGAGGATGAAGATTGATTATCACCAAAATTCCAAGCATATTGAGCAATTTGATTAGAGGAAAATTTAGAAGAAATAGTGCTTAAATTAGTGAACAAAGTATTATTCTTTAAACATTCTTCTGACGCGTTAAATTGCGCTAATGGCAGTGGAAAAACAGTTAGCAATTGATCAGCTGTATCCTTACAATTTTTGTCACTACTTACAACTAATCTCACCGACTTAATTCCTTCGCTCGAAAATTTAACTTTCTGATGCATCGATGAAGAAGATGATTCATTATTAAAATTCCAATTCGTGCTAGCAATGGCACCTGTGGAAATTGAACTTTTATTCGTAAAATTAATTGAATCACTAACGCAAGCAGATGTAGAAGAAAAATTAGCTATCGGCTTAGGAAATATTTGCACAACTTTACTGATGGTATCGGCACATCCTTGATCACTACGTCCAATAAGCTTTACTGTATAACTTCCTTCCTGAATAAATTTATGATTGATATTTTTTGAACCATAATCGGTGGTTGCATTGTTGTCTACATCCCAACTCCAAGATGAAAAAGTAGAAGTTTGCAAAGTTGAAGTGTTTTGAAATGTGGAGCTAAGTCCGTAACAATGATCATTCACAACAAAATTCACTTTTGGCTTTTCTAAATACACAATCGTTTTATTCACGCTATCAACGCAAGAGCTATCGGTTTTAACGTACAACTTAATACTATAACTACCACTTTGAGCAAATTTTTTGCTCGGATTAAAATGATTGGAAGTATCGGCATTTGAAGTAGCAAATTTCCATTTTTGATAAACAATATTTCCAGAACTAACACTTGATGTATTACTAAAGTTTATTGGTAATGGATAACACACACTAGTAGCGCTGAAAGCTGCTTTTGGAAGCGGATTAACCACTACCACTTTCACCACAGAATCAACACAACCTTTGTCACTTACCACAGTCAATTTAGTTGAATAACTTCCCTTGTTTTGAAAATTAAAACTAGCATTTGGAGTGGTATTATCAACAGATTGATCGTTTTTAAAATCCCATTTCCATTGAACAACATTAGCACTCGATTGATTGCTAAATGAAATAGGTTTGCCTTCACACGAATTCTTAAATGAAAAGTCAACTTTAGGTTTTTCAAAAATCGTAATTGCTTTTGAAATTGTATCCCAACATTGATCGCTAGTTGTTGCCTTTAACAATACTCGGTACGTTCCTGCGCCAGAAAAAAGATGTGAAATATTTTTAGAGCTATATTCTACATTTCCATCATTTAAAACATCCCATTGCCAAGATGAAAAAGCAGCACCCAACTTCACCGAAGAAGTATTGGTTAAAATTACATTTTCATGATCACATACATTTGAAGTAATGAAATTGGCCAATGGTTTATCAAAAACATGTATTGTTTTACTTATACTGTCTTTACAACCTAAATCACTAGTAACTTTAAGTTTAATATTTTTTACACCTGATGAAGTAAAAGCATGCGATGGGTTGCTACTATTTGCTGTTGATCCATCGGAAAAATCCCATAAGAAATTAGCTATGGCACCCGAGTTGATGCTTGAGGTACTACTAAAATTTACCAAATCGGGAAAACAAACATCTGTTGCAGAGAAGTTCGCACTTGGTTGAGGATGAAAAACAATAGACTTCACAATAGAATCAGAGCAGCCGTACTGATTGGTAACTTTAAGTTTTGCAGATGCTATTGTTGAATATTTAAACTTATCATTTTGTTTAGTACTTACAAATTTACCATCATTCAAAAAATCCCATTGAAATTTGGATATAGTACCTAAAGATTGATTGGTGAAAGATGTAGAATCATCTTTACAAACAGTGCTCGCACTAAAAGCAGCAAGAGGCTTTGGCGCAACAAAAACTTGCATAAGAGTGTCATCTGTGCAGCCATTCGTGCTCGTTACCGTCAATTTCGCATTGAAAGTTCCGGCAGAATTATAAGTGTTAGTTGAGTTTTGAATGGTACTGTTGGAAGCACCTGAATTTAGAAAATCCCATTGCCAGGATTTAATTCCATTTTTCGATAAACTTTGGTCTGTAAAACTAGTTGCCTCCCCCAAGCATGCTGTGTCTGCTGTAAAATTAGCTACAGGAACAGAATAAGTGCCGACATTAATGGTATCAAAAGCAAAACATCCACCGGCTGTTCCTTCCATTTTCACCCAATATTGTCCGGCTTTTTGCACTGTAATAGCCTGAGTAGTTGCACCATTCGACCATAAATATGTCTTTGCTCCATCGGGCGCGGTGATGGTTACAGGCCTACCAGCACAAACCGCCGTATCACTCATTTTTATTTGAGATGTTTGGTCGCATTGCGCTTCAATATAAGCATAACAAGCATGACCGCCTTGGGTGCAATCGCCAGTGGTAAACTCAATCGTTAATGTTTGTCCGATATAACCTTGCAAAGGAATGAAAGCCGACTGCCAATCGATATAATTTAAGGTGTTACCACCACTTCCTTTTGTTTTCCAATCGGGATCTCCATTACCAGCATACACATCGTAGTTGGCACAAGCAATGGAATTATTATTTTGATCGTACAAACGAATTCTGAAATAGGGTTGGTCGTTTTTCGAATGATTAGGATTTTCCATCACTACAGCATAACTGTAATAAAAATTGTAGTTAGAGGGAGTAATCTGAATCGTCCTTTTTATACTGGAGGCCCTCCATTCTGCGCCAAAACCATCGCCCAACATTGCCGAGCAAGTACCACCTGGTTTAACCATAGATATTCCAACATTGGGGTCGTTAGCAGCAGTAGAGATTATACTATGTTGAACCCCTTCCCTTCCACCATTAAGGTTTAGTGCTGGAAAACCAGTTCCCCATGTTGTGCTAGGATGCACATTAATATAACTAAAAGCAGTGGCAGAAGAACTCATCACATTTCCTTCAAAAAGTTGCCATCCAGTAAAATCACATTTCTCAAAATCAACATTTTCGCACTCCAAACCAGGACTTGGCGTTGGCAAAGGTGATTCACTTTTTTTAAAGTTGTTATCGAGTTCTTGTGGTTCAAACAATAGCTTAAGCAAGGCATCTTCAACAATGTTTTCAAACACATTTTTTGCTTGCTCATCTATAAAATGTTTCTGCAAACAACTCAAACTGAAGTCCGAAAAAAGCTGATAAAGTTTTATAGATAAAATTTCCCTTTTTCTTTCAAATTGCTCATGATTGCCAATGTATTTGTTCTCTATATTTTGCCAGAATAGTTCATTTCCAAATTTCAAAGAATAATAGGCTTCTAATTCTTCTGAAATATTTTTTTCAATTAAGATACTGACACTATCTTTTGTGAAAGATGAATTTAAATTTTGAGCATTTAATTTTAAGCTTCCAAAAAAAAGAAAAAAACTAAGTAACAAAATTGCTCCACTGCAATTTTCGCTACAAAATATTTGATCTCTATTACTAATCATTAACATTAAATTAACCGCAGTAGTTTTAAACACTTTTTATATCTATTACTTAATTTAACCAACTAAGTAATACCCCGTAGAATCAAGAGAAAGCAAACAACTTAACAGAATATTCACCATAAACTCAAAGAAAAAATTTAAGTATCACTTCAACAAAAAAAATAGTTGCAAAAGACAACTTTCAAAACGCCAGAAAAAAAGAGATAAAAAATATATTTCCGTAATGTTTTTGCTAAGGGACTTTTAAAGATTAAAACAACACAACTTTAAATTATCTAGAATCAAAATTTGATTAAAGTGCTAGAAAGGAAAAAAAGCCCCCTAAAGAACGTGTAGGGTTTTATATATTGTGGGGCAACATATGGGGTAAGGGGGCTATTTGTGCAATTAAATATTTAGTCTATTTAAAGCACTATCTCTCCTGCATATTGAGAGTGTCATTAACTACAAAAAGATTAAATAAATTCTATTTAAAGAACCAAAACAACATCAAGTGTTGTGTATGTAAATCAAACAAAATTTACATTTTAGAAGCATTGTTCATCCTCCTAAAAGAAATACAATTTTTCTTTAAAAAGAATACCACTACATGCTAATTAAAGCAAACACAAAAACTGCAAAAGACAATTTTTAAACGCCAAATAACACCAGTAATTAACTCAATATAAGTTATATGAAAAATTAAAAGCACTTCATTAAAACCTATCAATTTCTATTTACTTTTAACTACAGTGGAAGAATGACTTTCACCAGCTGAATCGGTTACTTTCACGATATAACTTCCTGCTGGATAAGAACCCAAATTCAATTTAAATTGATTATCACCTATCATTGTTGGCAAAAGAGCCGTATATACTTCTTTTCCATCCATAGTAAGTAATTTCAAATAATAAATACCGCCATTCAAAGAACTAAAAACAACATTCAATTGATCTGATGTAGGCACCGGATAGGTCTTCAAATACTCTATTTTATTTGAAGAACCGACCAAAGCAACAAT
>CAYORT010000046.1:0-7572 GCA_964406465.1 uncultured Chryseobacterium sp. | reverse complement strand
AGTATTGCTCAAGTGTATAACTTTAAACCTTGAACCTTGAACTTTGAACTAAAGGTAGCTTCTCGTTATTTCCTAGCGAAGAAATCCAAAAACATCATCAATTGGATTACATGGATTTCTATTCTAGTTGTCGCTATTGTATCTGCTGCCATCATCATCATACTTTCTGCCCTCAACGGAATGAACCAAACGGTGATGAATCTCTATTCCAACTTCGACCCTGATGTGAAAATTACTGTTGTTGAAGGTAAAAATTTCACAAGCAATGATTCTCTGCGTAAAGCAATCAAATCGATACCCAATGTAAAATACTATGTAGAGTCGGTAGAAGAAACCGTTTTGCTGAAATACGACGAAAATCAAGAAGTAGCCAAATTAAAAGGTGTTAGTGGTGACTTCAAGGAAATGACTCAAATTGAGCAAATGATGAAGCACGAGCAGCATGGCTATTTTATGTTGCAGGGTAACGGACAACAATTTTCGGTGCTTTCTTATCTACTAGCTCTTAAACTAGGCATTAACACCAAAAATCCTTACGCCAGAATAAATATCTACATTCCTACTTTCGAAACTGATGTTATACAATCGGAGATGTTTAGCTCCATCGCTGTTACCCCAAAAGGAACCTTTGAGATTAACGATGATTTTGGCAATTACATCATCATCAATAAAGATTACGCCAATGAATTGTTACAATGGGGAGATAAGGTAAGCACTATTGAAATTGGTTTAGAAGACGACACGAAATTGGAGGAGACCAAGGCTGCACTAAAAAAAATGATGGGACCTAAATTCGATGTAAAATCGCGATACGAGCAAAATGCCTTTCTATTCAAAACTTTGGAAACCGAAAAATGGATTACTCTATTTATCCTTGCTGTTATAACTTTCCTAGCCATTTTTAATGTGATAGGCTCCTTGTATATGCTCATCATCGATAAGAAAAAAGATATTTTCATCCTGCAAAGTATGGGAGCAACTCTAACCCAAATCAAAAAAATATTTTGGTTGGAAAGTTTTATCATCGGCATAGTAGGTGCCCTGATTGGCTTGGGCTTAGGACTTACCCTTTGTGCCTTGCAAGATCATTATGGATTTCTTTCTTTGGGACCAAATTTCACCATCGACGCCTATCCTATCGACATTCAGGCGCTTGATATATTTTTAACTTTCTTGTTGGTTTGCGGAGTGAATGCACTCACTTCGCTAATTCCGATTTTAGCAATGAAAGATGAAAAAAAATAGTTAGCGTTTAGCCATTGACTTTACTATTTCTACCAATTTAACTTTTGCCTCATCTTCGCTAGAAATAAACAAATAGAATCCTTTTCCCAAAACAGAAAATCTCTCCATTACCCTTTTTCCCGATTTATTATTACCGAAGGCCAATACCGACAATCTAATATCTCTCTTTGCTTTTTTCTTCACCAACTTCTCTAGTTTATCTTGAGATTCATTTAATCCATCGAAACCACCATCGGTAGAAAGAATAATTTGATTTACACCTCCTTTAATAAAATGACTTTGCGCATAGGTATAAGCCTGCTGTAAAGCTTTAGTTCCAGCAGTGTTTCCTTTCGCCTTCAAAGATTGAATGATATTGATAATTTTTTCCTTCTCATTTCCAGAAGTAGGTTCAAGTTGTACCAAAACTTCATCGGCATAAGTGATGATGGTAATTTTATCTTCAGATCTCATCAAATTGGTAAGTGCTATCATACTTTTTTGTAACAGTAGCAATCGATCCTCTTTTGCCATGCTACCCGATACATCAATTAAAAAAACAAAATGATTTTGTTTGAAATTAGCGGTAGTAAAGGAAGTCTTATCAATAAGAGTGTCTTGAACAACAGCTTCCTTAAGAACAATCTCCTCCTTGTTCTCAACTATGACTTCCTGTGCGATATCGACCTTCGGCTTAGCCGACAAAGGAATAATCAATTTTCTTCTATCAGGATTAAAATACTTGGTTAACTCCTTACTGTTGTACCCTTCGTGTTCGGCATAAACATAATACAAAGTAATGGTTGATTTTAAAATAAGGATTCCGTTGCCATCAGTTTTATATTGAACATAATTTTCGCCTTTCGATAGCTCAATAAATGAATTCGACAGTGGCTTTTTCGTAACGGAATCAATGACCAATATTTCTAAGTCAAATTCGGTACGTTTCTGCTGGGGCTTTGTAAACGAAGGACATTCAAGATGAGCATAAGGATCAAAACTTAAAACCTCTCCTTTAAAAGTTATGGGCACCGAATCAAAGGAAGCAGTGTGATACAAAGCGATAGAGCGCTTAAACTTCCCTATTTTTTTAGGATTAAAAATTATTTCAATGTAGGCTGATTCTCCAGGCTCAATACCTCCCGAAGGAAATCTAATTTCAAATTCAGATGAATAATGCTGTTTTAATATGAAAACCTTTTTCGCAGTAGTGTTGCTTACCTTAATTGAATCAATTTTACTAATCCAATTCTCCACCTGCCCATAATTAAACTCAGTGGTACTAAACAACAAACCCTTTTGATCGACTTGAGCATTTAATGCGCCACAAATAAATAACATGCAAAAAACAAATCTCATCATTTACAGATTTAAAATAAAAACTCCATTTTCGTGGCTTTGTATGGTTCAATAATGCAGTAATAGTGCTACTATAACATTTAAAAAACTAATGTGCTTCTAACCAATTTTTACCAGTGCTCATTTCCACTTCCAAGGGCACACGCGTTTGCACGGCATTTTCCATACCACGTTTCACAATTGGTTTAAGTAATTCTACTTCGTCTACTGGAACAGTAAATACCAACTCATCATGCACCTGCAAAACCATTTTTGCTTTTAAGTTCGATGCATCTAGCTCCTTCTGAATATCAATCATTGCTTTCTTAATGATATCGGCTGCAGAACCTTGAATAGGAGCGTTAATGGCATTTCTTTCTGCATAGCCGCGCACAACAGCATTGGCCGAATTGATGTCTTTCAAATAGCGTTTTCTACCCATTAAGGTTTTTACAAAAGTAGTTTGTTTTGCATTTTCGATACTCTCATCCATATACTCTCTAATGCGAGGATATTTCATGAAATAATTATCAATAATCTCTTTTGATTCTGTTCTCGAAATATTTAATCGTTGTGCTAAACCGAAAGCAGAAATTCCATAGATAATTCCAAAGTTTACCATCTTCGCTTTGCCTCTCATTTCTTTGCTTACTTCTTCTAATGGAACACCAAAAACTTTTGAAGCAGTGGCAGAGTGAATATCTTGTTTACTTTGAAAAGCCTCAATCATACCAGCATCTCCACTTAACTCGGCGATCAACCTTAATTCTACTTGAGAATAATCGGCCGATAGTAAAACATGACCTTCCTCGTTTGGAATAAATGCTTTTCTTACTTCTCTTCCTTTTGCAGTTTTAATTGGAATATTTTGCAAGTTTGGATTCACAGAACTCAACCTTCCTGTGGCTGCAACAGCTTGAGAAAAAGTAGTATGAATTTTCCCTGTTTCTTTGTTTACCATTTCTGGCAAAGCATCCACATAAGTTGATTTCAATTTTTGTAATCCACGATAATCTAAAATCTTTTGAATTACAGGATGCTTGTACACCAACTTTTGTAAAACCTCTTCAGAAGTGGCGTATTGTCCGGTTTTCGTCTTCTTCGCCTTCTCATCCAATTTCAATGTTTCAAACAAAACATCACCCATTTGTTTTGGTGAATTGATATTGAATTCTACCCCTGCATCAGCATAAATTTCTTTCTCCAATTGTAAGAGTTGCTCAAGTAATTCAGCAGAAAATTCAACCAGCGCATTGGTATCAATTTTAATACCTTCCATCTCCATTTTAGAGAGCACTTGCACCAAAGGCATTTCAATTTCTTCAAACAATTTGATGTCACCTTTCTCTTGTAAAATCTTTTCTAAAATCAATTTTAACTGATAAGTAACGTCGGCATCTTCGGCAGCATATTCTTTGATTTTTTCTAATTCCACATCACGCATGCTACTTTGATTTTTTCCTTTTTTGCCAATCAAAGTTTCAATTGAAACGGGTTTATATCCTAAATATGTTTCTGATAAATAATCCATGTTATGACGCATATCTGGCTCAATTAAATAATGCGCCAACATGGTGTCAAATAATTTTCCCTTTACTGCAATTCCATACTGCAACAAAACATTCATATCGTATTTTATGTTTTGTCCGATTTTAGAAATCCCCTCATTCTCAAACAAGGCTTTAAACTTCATCAAACGTTGTTTACCAGCATCACCTTCTGGAATATTTACATACCAGGCTTTATGTGCTTCGAAAGAAAAAGACAAACCAACCACATCTGCAATATGTGAATCGATACCAGTAGTTTCGCTATCAAAACAAAATTCTTTTTGATTAGAAAGAATAGAAATTAGTTGATCGGTTTCCTCATCATTATCAATCAAAATATAATTATGCTCTACATCAGCAATTGTTTTATAATGCACTTGTTCTTCTTCAATAACAGGTTCTTCTTCTACTACTGAAAACATATCCATCTGACCTTGCGCACTAGCCTTCTCCTGTAGGGGCGAATTGACATTTGCCCGCTCTTGCTTATCAGCCAAAGGAACCGAACTACCTAAAATTCTTTGCGCTAAAGTTCTAAACTCTAACTCATTAAAAAGTTCGCTAATTTTTTCCTTATCGTGTTCTTGAAATTTTAAATCATCAACAGAAAAATCTATCGGAACATTAACTTCAATTGTGGCTAATTTTTTCGATAATAATCCCTGCTCTGCAAAAGCAATTACATTTTCTTTTTGTTTTCCTTTTAACTCGTCGGCATGAGAAATCAAACCTTCTACACTATCGTATTTTGCAATAAGTACTTTAGATGTTTTTTCACCAATACCTGGAATACCAGGGATATTATCGGCACTATCACCCCACAATCCCAAAATATCAATCACTTGTTCTACACGTTGCACTTCAAATTTTGCACACACTTCTTTGATGCCCCAAACTTCGGCGGCGTTGCCGCTTTTAGCCGGACGATACAACAAAATATTATCGGTAACCAACTGAGCAAAATCTTTGTCGGGAGTCATCATATAAGTTGTAAAACCTTCCTTCTCTGCGCGTTTTGCCAAAGTACCAATAACATCATCTGCTTCGTAGCTAGGCACCACTACTGTTTTAATATTGAAGGCCTCAGCTAATCTGTAGATGTAAGGAATGGCTTTCTTAATATCTTCGGGAGTTTCATCTCGGTGCGCTTTATAAGCAGGAAAAATATCTTCGCGAAAAGTTTTGCCTTGTGGATCGAAACAAATGGCAATGTGCGATGGTTTTTCTTTGTTCAATAT
Organism: uncultured Chryseobacterium sp.; assembly: GCA_964406465.1. GTDB lineage: Bacteria > Bacteroidota > Bacteroidia > Flavobacteriales_C > JAHEZL01. The sequence continues at coordinate 2,222 of CAYORT010000046.1, read as the reverse complement.
TTCAAGTAATGTATTGGTGAAACCTAACATTACCGAAGTATTCAAACCCTTTGAATTATATCGTTGATTGCTACCAAAGGCGAAATACGATCGAAAGATGATGGCAAAAGCATCTATGAGGAATAATTTTTTTTCTGATGACATGGGCTAATAATTAATGTGCTCTAAATGTAGCAAAAACTATCAACGCCAGATATTCGGAATTAGAAAAATACTTATTAATTGCTCCTTACTACAGTTGATGAATGACTTTCACCAAGTTCATCTTTTATTTGAACTACATAACTACCGGCTGGATAAGCCGTCATATTCAATCTAAATAAATTATCGCCAATCATAGTAGGTAAAAGCGCACTGTATAATTCTTTGCCATCCATGGTGAGCAATTTCAAATAATATACTCCCCCATTAATTGAACTAAAAGTAACATTCAATTGATCTGAAGTAGGCACAGGATATGTTTTTAAGAATTGAACATTCGATGCATTCTTAAGCGCAAATATTTCTGAACTCTCCGTACTTCCATCAAAATCATATTGTATTAGTTTGTAGTAATTAATGCCATCTGTTGGATGTAAATCATCGAACTTATATTGAATAAAATCTTGACTAAATCCTGCAGCTTTTTGAGTGCCAATAATTTCGAAATCGATGCCATTTGTTGATCGCAAAATGTCGAAATAGTCACTATTCATTTCTGAGGCTGTAAGCCAATACAAATTATTGACAAGGTCATTTGTCTCTCCTTTAAAGTATACCAAATCAACAGGAAGTGTTGATGTTGGAACTATTTCTCCATCGCTCAATTGTGTTGCCGTATACTGACCGCCACCTGCTTTATAAAAATAAATCTGACTCAGTTTTGCTGCAGAAAGTTCGGCACTCGAGCCCGAATAAACTTTACCCGCAGTTCCTGTTGTTCCGTTATAACTGCCTGTCCAACCGTTAATGCGCACAAGAGCTCCACCTGTCCATGTTGTACCATTGCTCGCTGCAAAATTCAAGTTATGACTTCCGGTTCCTAATGAGATAATACTATTGGCACTCACCGTTAGGGTTCCCACAGTTTCACTGTATCCAGAGCCCGAACCAGTAGATAAAGTACCGCCATTCATCACCACATTACTTGAATTGGAAATTACTCCCGCTGCTCCAATTTCAATAGTACCAGCATTTAAAGTTGTTGTGCCACTATAAGTGTTTGCTCCAGTAAGCAATAAGGTTCCTGAGCCTGCTTTTGTTATTCCATATGCACCAGAGATCACACCTCCAAGAGTTAAAGTATTTGCACTAACCGTTATGGTTGGTGTTGCCCCTAAAGATTTTGCTCCTGCTCCTAAATTTAAACTATTGGTTCCTGTGAATGTAAAACTTCCATTAATCGTCATGGGATAGTTGCTCGTGGTTAATGATCCTCCCGAACTGTTATCAATCGTTGTGCTTGCTGCTAAAGTGAAGGTACCCGCTGTGGTTCCCAATGCCGCTGCAGCTCCAATATTCAATGTACCTGCATTATGAGTTACACCTCCTGTAAAGGTATTGGTTCCTGTGAGTGCTAGCGTTCCAGAACCTGCTTTGGTTATTCCGTAGGAGCCAGAAATCGCACCACCTATAGTTAAGGTATTAGCACTAACGGTAATGGTTGGTGATGCACCAAGCGTTTTTGCTGCGGTTCCTAAATTTAAACTATTGGTTCCTGTGAAGGTGAAACTTCCATTGATCGTCATGGGATAGTTGCTCGTGGTTAATGATCCACCCGAACTGTTATCAATCGTTGTACTTGCTGCTAAAGTGAAGGTACCCGCTGTGGTTCCCAATGCCGCTGCAGCTCCAATATTCAATGTACCTGCATTATGAGTTACACCTCCTGTAAAGGTATTGGTTCCTGTGAGTGCTAGCGTTCCAGAACCTGCTTTGGTTATTCCGTAGGAACCAGAAATCGCACCACCTAATGTTAAAGTATTCGCACTAACGGTAATGGTTGGTGATGCGCCAAGCGTTTTTGCCCCAGACCCTAAATTCAAGCTACCTGTTCCTGTAAAAGTGAAACTTCCGTTGATTGTCATTGGATAGTTACTGGTGGTGATTGTTCCACCCGATGTATTGTCAATTGTAGTGCTTGCTGCAACTGTGTAAGTACCAGCTGTAGTGCCTAAAGCAGCAGCCGAATTTATATTGATAGTACCAGCGCTATGTGTAACTCCACCCGTAAAGGTATTGGT
>CAYORT010000045.1:0-8415 GCA_964406465.1 uncultured Chryseobacterium sp. | reverse complement strand
TGAAAATCAAAAACAACTTGTCTTATTGCCGTGAATTTATATCGAACTCACGTTACTATTAAATAGGTTTTACGATTAATAGTTATGTTAACTTTTTTCATTTTGAATCTAATAAGACTACGATGCAATTTTATAATAATTCAAATCATAAGGCACATTTAACTTTGCCTGATCTACTTTAAAATACTCGGCGATTAGTCTGATAAACGTTTTTCCCATTCCCTTCTTGTAATGAAGTATATCACTTATTGTCCCCTTAGAAATACCCGTTTCAGCAGATAATTTTGCAGCAGAAATGTTATTTTCTTCCATCAACATTTTAAGAAACTCTACAGGATTAGATTTTGCTCTTTTAAATGAATGTCGACTATCATAATCCTTTATTAAAACAAACAATAATTCAGCGACTTCATTTTTGCTTTCATCCAAACCTTTGGCAACACAGTCGTTCACAACCTTCTCGTACTGTTTACAGTAATCGAGGTACTGTGCTTTGCTATTTATTCTTGTATATTTCATAATTCAATTTTACAAGCATCTATTCTATCGTAATCAGCATGCGTTCCTATAAATTTGATATATAAGTGCACATATTTCTTTCCGAAAGCGTAGCCGCAAATCAATCGATAATTATTGCCTCCAATATTAAAAACCACCCTTCCACAATTCAAAATATCTGCGGAATTAAATGTATTAATTATATCGTCGGGCTTTTGCCAATCGACTTCTCCTACGATCTCTAAAAATCTATTAAATGAACTTTTTGCCCGAGCATTCCTTTTACAATAATCGTAAATGGTATCCTCTACAATCAATCTTACTTTCATGACTGTGATGTGAAATTACAAAAGTTCGCATTAGCGAACAAGTACTTAGTTAAAAATTTAGTTTAGTTGATGCGAAAATAATAAATAATCTAACTTATCCTACTCCACCCACTCTTCGGGTCTGTCATTTCAAACAATCTATCAGCAATATATTTATTCTCAGGCTTAGTAATATTTTCATCTTCGGTGATGATTTCAATAGCTTTTTGTCGAGCGATTTGAAGCATTTGAGAATCTTTTACCAAGTCGGCGATTTTGAAATCGAGCATACCACTCTGACGCGTTCCTTCAATGTCACCCGGACCACGCAATTCCAAATCAACCTCAGCAATTTTAAATCCGTCGGTGCTATCCACCATAGTGCGCATACGTTTTTTAGAATCGGCACTTAATTTATCTGCGGTCATTAAAATACAATAGGATTGATCGGCACCTCTACCCACTCTGCCGCGCAGCTGATGCAACTGCGATAAACCAAAACGCTCGGCACTTTCAATCACCATTACCGATGCATTAGGCACGTTTACTCCTACTTCAATTACAGTGGTAGCCACCATGATATTACAAATGCCATCTTTAAAGCGTTTCATCTCAAATTCCTTGGCATCGTTTTTCATTCTTCCATGTAGCACTGCAATTTGATATTGCGGTGGTGGAAAAGCGCGCAACATACTTTCATAACCATCCATCAAATCTTTGTAATCCATCGCTTCCGATTCTTCAATCAAAGGATAAACAACATACACTTGTCGGCCCAAAGCAATTTGATCGCGCATGAAACCAAACACACGCAATCGTCCGCCATCTGTGAAGTGTAATGTTTTAATAGGTATTCTTCCTGGTGGTAATTCATCGATGATCGAAGTATCTAAATCGCCATAAAGCGTCATCGCTAAAGTGCGCGGAATAGGTGTTGCCGTCATCACCAAAACATGTGGCGCTTTGCTATTTTTCTTCCATAATTTAGAACGTTGCGCCACACCAAAACGATGTTGTTCATCGATGATAACCAAGCCTAAATTTTTAAAAATCACAGGATCTTCAATCAGCGCATGAGTACCCACAATCACTTGCAATTCTCCGCTTTGTAATTTTTCTAGAACGGCTTGTCTTTCCTTTCCTTTTACAGAACCCGTTAGCAACTTTACTTGCACATTAAGTGGTGCCAATAACTCTTGGAAAGAAGCAAAATGTTGTTGTGCTAAAATCTCTGTAGGAGCCATAATAGCAGCTTGAAAACCATTGTCGAGGGCAATTAAAATACTCATCATCGCCACCATCGTTTTACCGCTACCAACATCGCCTTGCAACAAGCGATTCATGTGTTTGCCCGAGCCCATATCCTTGCGAATTTCTTTGATCACACGTTTTTGTGCACCTGTTAATTCGAAGGGTAAATATTTAGAGTAAAAAGTATTGAAGTAATCGCCTACTTTATCGAAAACAAAACCTGCAAAAATAGTTTGGTGACCTTGCTTTACTTTTAAAATTCGAAGTTGTGCAAAAAACAATTCATCAAATTTTAAACGCGCAATGGCACGATTAGCCATTTCCATATTTTGAGGCTGATGAATTTGAAAGTAAGCTTCTTCACGAGACATAAACTTCATGTCGGTGATGATTTCTGCATTTAAAGTTTCGGGGATTTTTCCTTTCAACTGCGGCAGCAAAACAGCCATTATTTTCTTTAATCCTTTGCTGTCCATTCCTTTGTTCTTCATGTTCTCAGAAGAATTGTATACTGGCTGTAAACCTTGCAGTTCATTGAGTGCACCTAAGGAATACAAAGTCATCTCAGGATGAGAAATATTGAACTTACTTCCAAACAAAGTGGGCTTACCGTACACAATATACTCTTTGCCCAGCTGCAATGATTTTTTCATCCATTGGGCACCGCGAAACCACACCAATTCAACTGTTCCTGTATCATCTTTTAAAATTACACTCAAACGTTTTGCTTTCCCCGAACCTACTTCCTCTGCCGTTAGCAGCACACCTTTAAGTTGAACATAGTTGTCGGGAGTAAGTTGATTCACTTTTTGAAATTGAGTACGATCAACATACTTAAAAGGAAAATGATTGAGCAAATCTAGGAAGGAAAAAATATTCAAATCGAGCTTAAGAGTATCGGCACGCTGAGGGCCAACTCCTTTAATAAATTCAACAGATGTTTTGAGGACATCGCTCATGGAGATAAAAATAGGAAAACTAAACAGATTATCTACATCCTATCTTTCCACAGTGAGCTTTTTAGTTAACACCTCTCCATCGGAAGAAGATATTTTACAAAAATAAAATCCGCTTGTGAAAGTGCTTGTATCAAAAGAAAAATTATACAATTGATTCATGCTTATTTCTCCTTTGAAAATATTGAGTACTTCCACTCCTTTCGCATCATAAATAGACACCGATATTTGCTTATCAGAAGTACTAATGAAACTTATATTTCCATTGTTAACAGCAGGATTTGGGTACGCTTCAAATGTATTGCTCTCGGTTGAGATTACCTCAAATGATTCGTCTTGTTCATCGGCGGTTTTGTATGATGAGGAAAAGCAAGAATTACACATTTCTTCTCTATCGAAAATAGTGTTATGTGCTTTCACCTCTTGCAAGGCGATAAACATTCCAGTTAAATAATTTTGTTTCTTATCACTACCGGTAGATTGAATATTCCCCTTTGCAAAAATACCTGCGCGAACCTTACTTCCATTTGAAATTTCTGCGTTTCCGCCAACAAAAAAGAGTACCGATTTACTTTGAGCAATATTCACTTCGCAACTCATTCCAGTAGAAAAATTTCCTGTCAACCTCACATTAGTACACTGAGTAAACTCAACCTTAACATTCTTACCTAACTCCATGTTTTTAGCATAGATATTTCTACTGGTAAACACTACCCTACAATTATTTCCTATAGTAAGATTAGCGAAAACTGAATCATTCACTATAACCTCGGAATTGGCTGAAATATTCTTGTTTTTATTAGTTGTTAAGGTATTGGCTAAAAAGGTTGGGTATGATACAGTGGCTTGTGAAAATATTGGATTTGCTATTGCTCCCGATGCATACACAATTTTCTTAGCGCGAACAAAAGAATTTGAGGCTGTAACTTTTGACCCTGCATTCACTATTACTTGTCCGCAACCTTTCGAACCCACCCCTCCATTCATTACGATTACATTAGGAGTTAATAGAATATTTTCACCAGCTAAAATTGTCTATGCCGACAATAAATTAGATGGATTGTAGACCACGTTGGTACTAGCCATTGCTGTGCATCCATACTTATTACTTACAGTTAAACTGTAATTCCCCGAAGCATAAACACTTTTGCATTTAGATACATCTCCATCATTCCAGTTATAAGCAGTTGCTGTATTTGAATTTGCAGTAAGCACTATTGCACCTCCCTGACAATATTTTGTTTGTTCACCTTGTAAAATACTAACTGCAGGTACTGCTCCAAGCACTGTCACTACAGAAGTATCGTTAGCCACATTTCCAAAAACATCGATCACAGTAAGCACAACCTTGTTATCGCCAATTGTTGAGCAAGAAAAAGAAGAAGTAGAAATAAACATTGTATCTATACCCGATGCATCACTAGAACCATCATTGATTTGGTCGGCACTAATTTGCGCAATGCCTTCAACCAAAGTGACTGAAATATTTTTTGCTATCGCAGTTGGCGGAGTAACATCCACAAATTTCTTTACGATAGGATATTTTGCTACATACAATTCAGTCTTAATCTTTGCACTTGGGCGCTGAGATGTACCAAAAACATAAACTGCTTTTGCACCATCAGTTACAATATCATAACCATAAACAAATGAGGAGCCGTCGTCGAGAAAATCTTCAGTCCATTCTACTTTTCCATCTTGATTCAACTGCGCAGATTTCGCCATGAGTTTACCGTTGATATAACTAAATCCAACCAAAAAATAATTTGATTCTCCATCGGTCGTCATATCATAATTCCATGAAAAACTACCCATCACATTACTTTTGAAAACAGGACTTTGCCATTGTAGCTCTCCTATTGAATTGTATTTAATCACATTTGAGTAATATCCACTTATTGAAGGATCAAAAGAATTACTAGTTACTACAACACTACCATTTCTATCGGGCACTATGGAGGCACAATAATCTGTACTTCCAGAATTAAAAATTTGCGACCACAATAAATTACCATTACCATCATATTTTACCGTAAGCAAATCGAAGTCATTGTTAACAGGGGTATTCATATGGCCGATGATAAAAACTTCTCCTTGTTCATTCACTGCTAGATCATTTATATTGCTGAATAAAAACTTAGTATTTTCCCAAGGAAAAACTTTGTACCATTGAAGCTCTCCGCTGCTATTTAATTTAGCGGCACCAATTGAATTCGGACTCACCTCATTGTAGTTGTAAATTTGAAAAGCTGCATAGATATTTTCATTGGCATCCATCGTCACAGAGCGCAAAAACTCATAGTTTCCTCCGTCTACAGTTTTCTCCCAAACCAATGAACCATCAGCACTATATTTTACAAATAATAAGTCGTTGTAATTTGGATTTAGAGTATTGTATTGCATGGCTGCAATAATCACCTCACCTGAAGGCCTAACTATTATGCCATTGAAATCCATTTTATCATTGAAACCAGAATTGTAAATCTTGGTCCACAACAATTCTCCAGATGAACTAATTTTCATCAAAAATAAGTCACTGATGTCATTACTGTTTTCTGAGGATTTAATTTGGTGTCCGGTGATATAAATGTTGTTTTGCGCATCAACTCCAATTCCCCCTTTAATTGATCTCTTGAGCTGAGAATCGTAATCAAAAATTTTAGTCCATATAACTTCGCCATCAACCGACACTTTACCCACCACAAAAGAATTATTAACCCCATTAAACGCCTCACCAACTGCACACGCATCACTATTGTTATCGAGCACAAGGCCATGATAATATCCCGCTGTGTGTATAGCTTCAGGATGATAAATTTTACTACTCCACATTAAATTCGACTGACCGAAAAGCGGTGCGACGTAACACATAATAAGTGCTACTATCACGAGTTTAACGTGTTTCATACAAAACAATTTAAATGTAGCTTGACCTCTCCGACGATGGTTTATCGCCCCCTTGAGAGTTTGTACGCAATAAAAATGTAAAGGTTGATTTATTGAAAACTTTGCATCTGACAAAGCTGAAAATAGATGCCTTTCTTGTCAATTAAATCATTGTGTTTGCCTCTTTCAGCAATTTTCCCTTTATCTAAAACAATGATTTCATCTACATGTTGAATGGTGCTTAGTCTGTGAGCAATAACTAATGAAGTGCGATTGCTCATCACTTTTTGTAAAGCATCTTGTACTAATTTTTCAGATGCAGTATCGAGAGCAGATGTAGCTTCATCTAAAATCAATATCGGTGGATTTTTTAAAACTGCGCGAGCAATACATAATCTTTGTCGTTGTCCGCCAGATAACTTATCTCCTTTATCTCCAATGATCGTTTCATAACCATTAGGCAGCTGCATGATGAATTCATGAGCGTTAGCGATTTTAGCAGCTTCAATCACTTCATCTTTAGAGTATGATCCGCCAAAACAAATGTTATTGATAACACTATCGTTAAATAAAACCGATTCTTGTGTTACCACTCCAATCAATGAACGCAAATCACTAAGAGTTGCATTTCTAATATCGGTGCCATCCACCAAAATCTCTCCTTTGGTAACATCATAAAAACGAGGAAGTAAATCGGCCAATGTCGATTTGCCACCGCCACTATGCCCTACCAACGCAATTGATTTACCCTTCTCAATAATTAAATTGATATCACTAAGCACTTCATGCTCCTCATACTGAAAGTGAACTTTCTTAAATTCAACACTTTTTTCAAAAGTAAGTTTTTGGGGATTCAATGGGTCAACAATATTATTTTCGGCTTTTAGTATTTTATCGATTCTATCAATGGCAGCTGCACCTTTGCTAACGTTTGTAAATGAATTAGCGATACCTTTAATGGGAGAAATGGCAGAATAAAAAAGTAAGATAAAAGCTAAAAATACAGAACCACTCATCTCACCATCAAACACAAAATAAATACCCCCAACCAAAATTACAGATGCTATGGTAATCATACCTAACAACTCACTGGTTGGCGATGCTAAATCACGTTTGCGGAAAAGTCGGACAGACAATTCAAAAAATCTTTCGTTGCTCTTTTCGAACTTCTCGTTGGTGTATTTTTCGGCACCAAAAGCTTTAATTACTTTCAATCCCGACAACATCTCTTCCATAATCGACAACAGATCGCCCATTTTATCTTGAGCCTTGCCAGAAGTGCGTTTTAAGCTTTTGCCTAAAAAAGCTATGGCTCCCACTGAAATAGGCGTAAAAAACAACATAAACATGGTAAGTTGCCAATCCATAAAAAACAGCAAACCTAAAATGATCACCAAGCTCAAAGGCTCACGAAATATTGCCTCTAAAGAAGACAATATCGACCATTCCACTTCTTGCACATCATAAGTCATTCTAGAAATCATATCGCCCTTTTTTTCATTGCTGAAAAAAGACAAAGGAAGCTTTAACGATTTGGCAAACATTTGAGCACGCAAATCACGCACAACACCATTTCGCAGGGGTGCCAAAAAGAACATGGCAAAGTATCGAAATAAGTTTTTTAGTAAAAAGGCCAATACGATAACAATGGCGAAAAGAATTAGAACTTTAGATTTTCCATCAACTATATTTTTGGGTTCTAAAATCATCTCTGAAATCCAACCTTGTAGCTCAAATTCATAGTACTTTACTGAACCAACATCATTTGGATTGGCTACCAAATACTTTTGAAAATCGGCTGCTGTATTGTTGGTAAATAGCAATTGCAATAAAGGAACGAAAAGAATTGTAGATATAAGATTGAAGATAGAATACAGCACATTTGCCAGTATAGTTAACCACACATACTTTTTATAGCCCCTAACAAAATGTAATACTCTGGCAAAGTTCTTCATGGCCCAAATATAAGAGAAATGAATGTTGAATGTTAATTGTTGAATGCTGAATGTTTGTTAAATACACAAATAGCAGTATTATCAAGCCTTTTGGCTTTTGCCTTTTTACTTTATACCTTTAGGGCATGGATTCAAGAAGACAAAATAAAGTAGGCACCTTGCTTCAGGAAGAACTGGCGCAATTGTTTCAAAGAGAAAGCAAAAATCTTTTTGGAGGTGCATTTATCACGGTAACTCAGGTGAGAGTGGCTCCCGACCTTTCGGTAGCTCGTGTTTTTTTAAGCATTATGGGGAAAGACAAAGAAAAAGTAATGGCCAATGTTAAGGAGTTAAACAAGGAGATTCGCAAGCGATTGGCTGAGATTATTCGCTTTCAATTGCGCAAAACGCCAGAATTGATTTTTGTAATTGATGATTCCTTAGATTACGCCGAAAAAATCAATAACCTACTAAAAAAATAGTTCAATGTTCAAGGTTCAATATTCAATCTTATCTATATTTAAGAAAGTATTGCTCAAGTGTATAACTTTAAACCTTGAACCTTGAACTTTGAACTAAAGG
>CAYORT010000044.1:0-11356 GCA_964406465.1 uncultured Chryseobacterium sp. | reverse complement strand
GCTTCGTAAGCTATGGTGCCCATATCTTTGGCGTATTCAGTAACAGGGTAGCCTTCTCCAAAAATAATTACTTCATCACCTTCTTCTGCGGGTATATCGGTGATGTCTATCATGGTCATGTCCATACAAACATTACCAACGATAGGAGCCAGTTTGCCGTGAACTACCATTTTTCCTTTGCGCTGACTCAATTTCCTACTCAATCCATCGGCATAGCCAATAGGAATAGTGGCGATAATCATATCTTGTTGCGCAATTTCTTTGCGGTTATATCCTATGCTGTCGCCAGCAGGAATTCTTTTGATTTGAGATATGGTGCTTTTAACTGTGCTTACAGGCATCAGTTGCGATTGGTAGCCTGGGTCGCTTGCCACGCCATAAAGGCCAATGCCCAAACGCACCATTTCGAATTGTGCTTGCGGATAGTTCACAATGCCAGCCGAGTTGGCGATATGGCGTGTAACGGCATAGCCCAATTTCGAAGAAATTTTCTCACTCATCTTCTCAAAAGATTCAATTTGAGCGCGTGTAAAAGTGCTTTCCTTTAAATCGTCGCTTGAAGAAAGGTGAGAGAAAATAGATTCGACTTTTATTTTTTTGTTGTTCTTAATCTTGATGATGAGCTCATTGATATCGCGATCTTCAAAGCCCAAACGGTGCATGCCTGTATCTAATTTGATGTGAATTGGGTAAGGTGCTTCACCGTCTTTTATATTTCTATTCACGGCACTTTCAAAAGCATTTAAAGTGCGGAAATTGTAAATTTCTGGTTCTAACTTGTAGTGAATCATGGTGTCGTAACCCTGCAACTGAGGGTTCATGATCATGATGGGAGTGGTGATGCCTGCCTTGCGCAATTCAATACCCTCATCTATGTAAGCTACGCCTAAATATCCAATGCGGTGAAACTCTAAAACATGCGCTATTTCATAGCTTCCGGCACCGTACGACAGTGCTTTTACCATGGCCATAATTTTGGTTTCCGATTTTAACTTCGAGCGGAAGAAGTTTAAATTATGGATGATGGCATTGAGATTTACTTCAACAATCGTTTCGTGAATTTTTTGCTGAAAGAGTTTGCTTATCTGCTCAAATCCGAAAGCACGCGCCCCTTTGAGCAAAATGGTTTCGCTGTGAAAATCATTGGCATTGAAGCTTTTTAAGAAGCTGTTGGTATCGTTATAAAAATTGCTTTTGATGCCATCGAAACAACTTTTTTGCGCCGAGATACTTTCGCCAATACCAATCAATCGCGTAATATTTTTTTCTTTCAATAGCGATGCAACAAGCTGATACAGCTCATTTTCATCCTGACCACTTTGCAAGATATCTGATAATATTACTGTTTTCTTGTCGTGATGTTTCTGTTGCTGAATAAAGTCGAGTGCTATGGAAAGTGAACCCAAATCTGAGTTGTAAGTATCGTTGATGATGGTACAATTGTTAATGCCCGAATTTATTTCCAAGCGCATTGCCACCGGTGTAAGCATTAGCATTCGCTCGGAGATGCTAGCGTTATCTACACCAAGATGCAGTAAGGTTGCCCAACAGTGAATGGCATTTTCAATGGATGCTTCATCGGTAAATGGAATGGTGATCGATAGAAAATTATTGTTGTGAACCGCTTGTATGATGCTTTGATTTTCTTGTTTTTGAATTTTACCTATTTGAAGGTTGGCGCGACCCGCACGCGACCAAGTGAATGTTGGTATGTTTTTTACCACATCGTGCTCTTGCACTGTTTTGTGTATCGATTTGTAATCTTTGCAATAGATGAGTGTTTCAACATTGGTGAACAGCTTTATTTTCTCTTCGGCTTTGTCATCCCAATCGTCGAAATTCTCGTCGTGCGCTTGTCCGATATTCGTAAAAATTCCAATCGTTGGCTCAATCATTTTTTTAAGCGCCGACATCTCTCCAGCGCGTGAAATACCTGCTTCAAAAATGCCTAAGTCGTAATCTTCTTCACAAAGCCAAACTGAAAGAGGAACACCAATTTGTGAGTTGTAGCTTTTCGGACTGCGAACCACTCTTTGCGTTTTACCCAACAGTTGGTAGAGCCATTCTTTAACAATGGTTTTTCCGTTGCTACCAGTGATACCTATCACTGGGTAAGTGAATTGTTTTCTATGGTGTGCAGCTAAAGTTTGTAAAGCTTCAACCGCATCGTGCACCTTTAAAATATTGCTGTTTTGGAAAGATAAAATATTGATGTCTTTAGATACAATGAAATTGCGCACACCACCCGAATATACTTCATTGAGGAAAAGGTGTCCGTCGTGCCTATCACCCGATATCGCAAAGAACACAGAATTTTCTGCTTGCAATAATTTTCTGCTATCAATGAGTAAATTTTCAACGGCAATATCATCGTGGTAAGCGATAACCTCGCCACCTACAATCTTTTGAATATCTCTGATATTGTATTTTTGATGCGCCATTAATTGGTTCAAAGTTAAAGGTTCAAAGTTCAATGTTAGCACTTACTATTGTAACAGTTTCTGCACAAAGCAGCATACTTGTCATTTTCACCTAAGATAATCAATGCTTCTTCATTTCCTTTGCGATACGTGAAGTTAGCAAGATTGCCACATTCGGCGCAAATGGTATGAAGTTTTGTGATGTGATCGGCAATGGCCAACAATTGCGGAACGGGTCCGAAGGGCTGTCCCTGATAATCCATATCTAAGCCAGCTGCAATCACCCTCTTGTTATCTTTGGCCAATTGTTTGCAAACAGAGATGATAGATTCATCAAAAAATTGTACTTCATCGATGGCTACGATTTCTGCTTCCTTAGAAAATTTTAAGATTTCATCGGCTTTTTCAACAGGAATAGCCTCTACAGAAAGATTGTTGTGCGACACCACTTTGTTGGTAGCATACCTTGTATCTACATTAGGTTTAAAAACCTTGATACTTTGTTTGGCAGCTAAAACACCATTGATTCTATTGATGAGTTCTTCGGTTTTACCAGAAAACATTGAGCCACAAACTATTTCTATACTGCCGGCTATCCTTTTTTCGTTCTCCATTTTTATTGAAAGAAATATTTGTATTTTGTAACCCTTTTACGAAGCTAATTAAAGTTATGGACTTAAAAAACAAGAAGCAGGAGTTGAGTGAAATATTGGCTCAATTGGGTGGTGCGGGCTCATATGATGAGTTGATTATTTTATCACAAAAAGTGATGCTTTTGGCTACAGAATTAAAGATTTCTGAGCGACTGGAGGCACAAATAGATAGCAAAGTTAAAGATGCTGTAGCGCGCGAAGCGGCTCAGCTAAAAGAACTTATAAAAGCACAGCCCATTGCCGAAGTTAAGGAAGTGGAGCCAGCTGTCGAGGTGGTAAAGGAAATACCAAAAGTAGAAGAGGCGATCGCTCCAGTGCTGGCACAAGTACCAGTCACTCCACCAGCCTCAGCCCCAGCCCCAGCTGCAGCTCCTGCGCCAAGAGGAGTGTCAATATCAGAAAAATTACAAACGGCCGATGTAAGTATCGCTGCGCGATTGAGTAAATCGGGAATCAAAGATTTAACGAAGGCCGTTAGCATCAATCAAAAAATATTGTTTACCAAAGAGTTGTTTAAAGGAGATTCGTTTGCCTTTAATGAAGCTTTAGGAAAATTAAATGCCTTTGAAAGTAAGACCGATGCGATGCAATTTTTAAATACAGAATTGTCGTCGAAGTTTGCCTTTAAAACCGAAGCCGAATCATATTTGCAATTTGTTGAATTAATAGAAAGAAGATATGTTTAAAAGAGTACTTTTTTTAGGAGCCTTAGTCTCTGTTTTTTCTGCCTCTGCGCAGGACATGAATTACACTTCGCAGGTGTTAGATAAACTTACTAGCGCTGAGTTTGCAGGTAGAGGTTATGTGGAAGACGGCCATTTAAAAGCCGCCAACTATATTGCTGGTGAATTTGAGAAAGTGGGATTGAAAAAATTTGAGAAAACTTACTTTCAAAATTTCTCTTTTGAAGCCAATATTTTTCCTGGCGCGATGGAAGTTCAATTGCAAAAAGATGTTGCGTTGAAGCCCGGTACCGATTATATCGTTGGTGCTAATTCACCGACACTAAAAGGATATTTCAATTTGGTGTTGATAGATTCTGCAGTAGTTGCCGATGCGAAAAGACTGAAAAAGATGTCGCAAATGGACTATTCAAAAGAGTTCATTATTCTCGACGATTCAAAGGTGATAAAGCCCGAACAAAAAGAGTTTTATAAATTTTTCTTGCAAAACCCATGGCCTTGTGCAGGGGTAATCATTATAGAGGATAAGAAACTTACGTCGGATATCGCCTCTACCCAAAGTGCGCAAGTGACATTGCACATCACTAGAAATGCGATGGCAGTTGCCGATAAGGTGATTTTTGTGAATATCGAGTCGGAAATTAAAAAAGTTAAAACACAAAATGTTGTAGGTTATGTAAGTGGTACGCAGTTTCCCGATTCATTTGTGGTGATTTCTGCGCATTACGATCACCTTGGTAAGATGGGCGCAGCTACTTATTTTCCTGGAGCAAGCGACAATGCGAGTGGTACATCAATGTTGTTAAATTTGGCTCAATATTATGCTAAAAATCCGGCTAAGTATTCCATCGTTTTCATGGCATTTTCGGGCGAGGAAATTGGCTTGTTGGGTTCTTTGCATTATGTTGAACATCCCTTATTTCCATTGAAGAAAATTAAGTTCTTATTTAACATTGATATCATGGGAGATGCGGCAGATGGAATCACTTTGGTGAATGGTACAGTGATGACTTCTGAATACAACAAAATTACAGCGATAAACGATGCAAAAAAATACATTCCAAGTATCCAAAAAAGAGGTGAAGCAGCCAACAGCGATCACTATCCTTTTTACGCTAAAGGAGTGCGTTGTTTCTTTGCTTACAGTAGAGGAAAAATTACGGCATATCACGATGTTGCAGACACCAAAGCAGGTTTGTCTTTAACCAATTATCAAGGCTGTTTTCAATTGTTTAAAGATTTTATTTCTGCTTTGTAATGCCACGGTTATCGGTTGCCATCATAGCTTTTAATGAAGAAAGAAACATTGAAAGATGTTTGCTTTCTGTGAAAGAGGTGGCCGATGAAATAGTGGTTATAGATTCTGGTTCGAAAGACAGAACCGAAGAAATTTGTAGGCAGTTTTCTGTTCGTTTTATTTTCCATCCATTTGAAGGACATATTCAACAGAAGAATTATGCTATTGAGCAATGCACGGGCGATTTCATTTTGTCTTTAGATAGCGACGAAGCATTATCCGCAGAATTAATGGAGGCGATATTACAAGAAAAGCAAAAAGGTTTTTCTTCGGTAGTTTACAAGTTTAACCGCTTAAGTAATTATTGCGGTCACTGGGTAAAGCATTGTGGTTGGTATCCCGACACTAAAGTGAGGTTGATTAAAAAAGGAACAGCGAGTTGGGGAGGCGTAAATCCGCACGATGAACTGATATCAAATTCACCTGAAAAAGTAATTCACTTGAAGGGCGACTTGCTTCATTATACCATAGCAACGCGAGAAGAGCATTATAAGCAGGTGGAATTCTTTAGCACGATAGGAGCGCAGGAGGCTTTTAAGAAGGGGAAGAAATCGAATGGGCTGATAATTTTAACCAAAACCGCCTTCAAATTTTTTAGAGACTTTTTTATCAAGTTAGGATTCTTGGATGGAAAGACAGGATTTACTATCTCTCGTATTTCTGCCTACGCGACTTATAAAAAGTATGCGAAATTGAAGGCCTTGCACGAACAGGCTGAGTAAAATCTTCTTAAGTAAGTGAATTTCTGACAAATACCCTGAATATATTATTGAAGAATAGTAAAAAAGTTTTATTTTCGGCCCGCAGGGGGTATCTAACTTTATTACTATGAAAATTTATTACAGGACTATAACGTTCCTTTTTTTGCTTCTTTTTAGCATTAATTCTTTTGCTCAAACAACTTGGTATTTCGGCCAGAACGCGGCCAATTGTGCAGGAATGACATTTAATCCCAACGCTCAATCTGTAAGTGTTCCAAACGCGACAAAGTTTTACGAATGTGGAACTGTGGTATCTGATGCCTTGGGAAATGTGCTGTTTTATTCGAATGGAGTAGACGTTTTTAATAAGAATCATCAAAAGATGTCTAATTCGGGATTGCTAGGAGCGCAAGAAAATAATAATCTTACCGATAACGCAGGTAGTTCACCTAACGGAGTGTTGAGTGTACCCGATCCTGCAAATCATAACAGATACTACGTTTTTACTATCAATGACTTGATAAATCCTACGCGCAACGGACTTCGTTATTCTATTGTAGATATGACTTTGAACGGAGGTTTGGGTGATATTGACCCTAGCAATAAGAATATTGTTGTGCTTGATGGAAACGCAATACCAACCGGTGAAATGATGGCGGCAATTTCTGCCCCATGCGGTGATACGATTTGGATAGTGGCCCATGGCCAAGGCAACAATACGTTCTATGCAATACCTTTAACTAAGAATGGTATTTCACTTGCCGATACAGTGCAAACACAAGATGGCTATATGATGAGTGTGGGGGGTAACGATTTAAGAGGCTCATTGGCTTTTAGTCCCGATGGTCAGCACCTTGCATTTTGTGGAATGGTGAATGCTGGTGTTTGGTTGTATGATTTTATTTCTAGCGGACCAAACGCGGGTAAATTGATTCCATGGAATATAGGTAAAAATGGTACCAATCAAATTTTGACGACGGGAGTTTACAATGTAGCGTGGTCGCCCGACAGCAAAAAACTATATACAGCGTCGTTGCATGCTGGTGTTCCGTTAAGGTATTTCAATACTCAATTGGCATATAATGCCGGAGTGAATCCTGCTGATATTAATAATGGAGGAGAGACTTGTGGTACTTTGCGTTTAGGGCCTGATGGAACAATCTATATAGGCAAACAAAATACTACCAATTTTCTGGGAACCATAACAAATCCAGATGCTGCAACATCTGCAGCGGTTGTTTATTCGCCAACTGGCTTTGATGCAGGTAATCCGGTTTCACCTTCTTTGCCAAATGCTTATTTGCCATCAATGCCATACCAGTCGGTGATTACTCAACCACTCAATGATACGATAGTATGTTCAAGAGAAAATCCTTTTCAACTTCAAGCAAATATTGTTGGTGGAACTTGGTCGGCAGATTCTTCTGCATTTATTAACTCGAGCGGATTATTTGATCCATCTAAGGGATTGGGTGCCGGACCATGGCCTGTGAAGGTTTATTATTCTTTTTCTAATTGTGTAAAAGCAGATTCGGTAGTGATCACGGTGGAGGTTTGTCCTTGTCCTGATACCACACTTGCCTCTTTCATTCCTGCAATTTGTCCGGCAGAAAACATCGATTTAAACTTATATAAAGTTACTACAGAAGCAGGCTCTTGGTCAATCACTAGCGGTCCGCTTGGATACACTGCATCCATCAACGGTACGCAGTTTCAAGGTAATAATACCGCTAGCGGAAATTACACTGTGAGATATACATTAAGCACAAATGCAGTGAATTGTCCGAACTATGCAGAAAGAACATTAACTGTAAAACCCAACCCAAATGTATCGCTTAATATGAGTAAGGATACCGTGTGTGATGGTGAAGCCGCATTTGCTTTAGCAGGAGGCTCACCTACTGGCGGTACCTATTCTGGTAACGGAGTAAGTGGTGGTAATTTCGATCCAACCGCAAAGGCAGCAGGAAAATATGCTATTTCTTATTTAGTCACTGTTGCAGGATGTAGTGCCACTGCTACCGATACTTTAGAGATTTTTACCAATCCAACTGTTGCATTGAAAGATACTATGTTTTGTGATGCAGTGGCGGTGACCTTAGAAGCAAATCCAACAAATCACAAATCTTATTTGTGGAATACCAATGCTACTGCATCGTCGATACAAGTAAGTAACACAGGAAAGTATTGGGTAATTGCCACCGCAGCAAGTGGTTGTAAAAGTGATACGGCTTTTTCAAATGTGACTAATTTTCCTGATTTGAAAGTAGATTTTGGAGCAGATAAGCAGTTGTGCGTTGGGGAGTCGTTGATATTGGATGCTTCCGCATCTGGCCCATTTGTTAATCCGGTTACCTTTGAGTGGAATGGTGTTCCAGGGTCGTCAACCTATACCGTTACAGTGCCGAATGACTACCGAGTATTGGTGACCGACGGTAACGGATGCAAAGGTGCCGATACAGTAAATGTTGTATTTAAACTGGCTCCTATTGTAATCTTGCCGGAAGACACTACGCTTTGCGTTCAAAAAACACCTTTAGCACTTAGTGTTCCGAATGGTTTCATATCCATATTATGGTCGACACAAGAGACAACAGCAACAGTGAATATAAAGAAGCCCGGACAAGTTTGGGTACAAGTGACCAATATGTTTTCTTGCAGCGATTCAGATACCATGAGTATTACAGAAGTATGTGATCCGATAGAGATTTGTTTTCCAAATGTGATGACACCAAATTCAGATTCGCACAATGATGTTTTTAAGCCATGTGTAGATGATTATTTAACTATTGATAATCCTGAATATGCTTGGTATCTGCAAAACATTAAATGGGAGCAATTTGAGGTGTATGATAGATGGGGAATAAAGATGTTTGAATCAAACGGCGATATGCCTCTTTGGGATGGTAAATTCAACGGAAATAACGTTGCGGACGGCACTTACTTTTGGATTGCGAATTATAGCGATACTTTCTTGAAGAAAAGCTTTACAGTTACCGGCTGGGTTCAGGTAATTGAGTAAAATCGCTGGTTTTCAAGCGTTGTAGGTAAAAAACCGTAATTTTTGGTTTGGTGCCAGAAAATGCCTGTTTCATCGAATTTTATTTTGGTTTAATCGAAATTCATTTATACTTTAGGTTCGCTTAGAAGGAAAATCCTTCAGATAATTGGGGCGCTATCTACTATTACGGAGTGTAATTGCTTGAAACACAATGCTGTTTTAGGCGTACACTAATGATAGAGGGTTAAAAAATGAAATTTTTAAGAACATCAATTAATTGGGTTTTACCTGCAACATTTTTTTTGTTGTTGTTATTTTCGTCTTCTGCTTTGAATGGTCAGGGGTGCGTATCAACGTCTATATATAGTTGGGAATGGCCATCACATAGAAATTGGTTTTTTGCACCTAACGGATGGACAGGTATGGTAAGAAACATGTCGACTGGAACCAATACCAGCGTTGGTGTTGTTGGTACAGTTGCGGTGACCTCCTATGAAGGTGTTTCAGCGGCAAGTGATGACAATGGAAATCTTTTGTTTTATACCAACGGTAGAAAATTATGGAAAGGGACCGGCGGTAGCACAACGGTGCTATCCTCTGCTATTACTGAGGGTAATGAGGGAAGCTTGGCTAATGGTAGTGCATCACAAGGGGTTATAATTGTTAGACATCCACTAGATCCAACCAATTACTACATATTTACAACCGACGACGTTCAAGGTCCAACGGTTGGTTTCAACTACTTTAAATTTACGTCGGCCGGAGCATTAGTTTCTGGCCCAACTCGGTTAGGTACCTATAGAACTACCGAAGGTGTTGCAGCAACCAAACACGCAAATGGAGTGGATATTTGGATTACTGTTATGCAGTCGGGGTCAAATAACTTCAACACATACCTTCTTACTTGTACAGGCTTAAATACTACTCCAGTAGTTTCTGCTGTTGCACCCAATGTTACTGGACAAAAGGAACGAGGGGGCTTGGCTTTTTCAGCAGACG
Source organism: uncultured Chryseobacterium sp. (assembly GCA_964406465.1). Lineage (GTDB taxonomy): Bacteria > Bacteroidota > Bacteroidia > Flavobacteriales_C > JAHEZL01. Next base: position 1,602 of record CAYORT010000044.1, on the reverse strand, counting down.
GAACTAAGTTTGCTCAAGCTCATCCAAATTTTTCACCCGATGGTGCAAAGGAGGTATCTGTTTATTCTTTTAACAATTCTACCGGGGTAATAAGCAATGCCCAGCATATATCAAGCACCTTAGATAATGATAGCCCCTATGATGTGCTTTTTTCACCTAATGGAAATCGATTGTATGTATCGCGTCAAAATAATGATATTTGCTACTTTGATTTAACTGCTGGTACCACAGCTCAAATTACTGCTTCTCGAACTTCAACAGGTGTAACGACAGGATACTCATCAATGGAAATTGGCCCAGATGGGTCACTTTATACTACTTCGGGAACCTCTGGAGGTTCATTACGAAAGATTACGGGCAATTTAAATTCAGGGACTTCATTTACTGTTGCCAACGTAAGCGGTACCAGTGGACAAGCGAGTTTAGGGTTGCCAACGATGTACCTTCCACCGGCTGAAGAGCCAGATATTCAAGAGGTGGGACCCTATTGCGTTGGTGACGGTCCGGTTGACTTATCAACCCTCTGGTTATGTAGTGGATTAAATGCAGAAGATCCTACCAATTACCCAACCGAATATTCGGGTACAGGTATCACAAATACTGGAACAGGTATTTTTAACCCAACTACCGCTGGTGTAGGAACCCACAGAATTATTTTTACAAGATGTACTGTAGATGATACGATTTGGATTACAGTAAACCCTAAGCCAGATGTCACGTTGGCCAATCAGGATTTATGTACAGGAGCTTCGGCAACTTTTGATGCTGGATCTGGCTTTAGTTCGTATGCATGGAGTGGTAATGGTACAGGTACTTCGCAAACTACCACAGGGTCTGCGAATGGAACATACACGGTGATAGTGACCAATTCCTATGGATGTAAGGATACCGCCTCAGCAACATTAGCGCATCATTCTTGTTGTCCAGATACTTCTTTAAGCGATATTCCATCTCAATGTTCAAATGGAGGAACCATAAATTTAAATTCTTACAAAGTCACTACTGAAGCTGGAACATGGAGTATTTCCAGCGCTCCAAGTGGATCTACTGCAACAATTTCTGGCAGTACATTTAATGTAAACACCACAGTAGGGGGAAATTATATTGTGCGTTTTACCCTTTCTTCAACAGTGGTTGGCTGTGCTACTTATGCAGAGAGAACCATCGTAATTAAATCTAAGCCGAACGTGACCTTGACCAACACTAGTATTTGTTCGGGAGATGCGGCCGCTACCTTTGATGCAGGCTCAGGTTATACTTCTTATGTATGGAGCGGCAATGGCACAGGTACATCACAAACAACATCGGGTACAACGGCGGGAACATATACTGTAAGAGTGGTTGACGCTAATGGATGTAAAGATACATCTAGCGCAACTTTAACAGTAAATGCAAAACCAAATGTTACATTAATCAACGCTACCATATGTAGCGGCGATGCAGCAGCAACATTCGATGCAGGAGCAGGCTACACTTCTTATGTATGGAGCGGCAATGGCACAGGAACATCAAGAACTACAAGCGGCACAACAGCTGGAACTTACACGGTAAGAGTAGTAGATGCGAACGGCTGTAAAGACACAGCAAGCGCAACCTTAACAG
>CAYORT010000043.1:0-11731 GCA_964406465.1 uncultured Chryseobacterium sp. | reverse complement strand
TGGAGCTGGAGTTTCAAAACGCATGTTCTCACCTGTTATTGGATGAGTAAATGCTAAAATATAGGCATGCAGTCCTAATCGATCTATAGGATCGGTTTTGGCACCATACTTCTTGTCGCCGATGATAGGATGACCGATGTCGTTCATGTGCACGCGCACCTGATTTTTTCTACCAGTTTCCAAATCAACTTTTAGCATGGTATAACGAGCAGAACGGCGCAAGACCTTGTAGTTGGTGATAGATAAGACTCCGTGTGCGGGGTTCTGACTAGAATAAACCATCAAAGCAGAAGTCTCTTTTAAATACGATTTTATTGTACCTTCCTCCTTCTCTACCTTACCCTCTACAATGGCCAAATAACTTCTTTCTTGCACTGCGGTATTCCAATTCTTTTGTAAAATATCTTTTGCTTTAGCTGTTTTGGCGTACACCATCAAACCAGAAGTGTCTCTATCTAAACGATGTACGATAAAAATCTTGTTTTCAAAATGCGTTTGCTTAACGTGCGAACTCAAAATACTGTAAGCAGTTTCGCGCTTTTCTTTATCGGTAGCAACAGATAGCACACCCGAATGTTTATCAATAACGATGATATGCTCATCTTCATGTATCAATGTGATATCGTGAAATTGTTTGGCCTGTGGCACCGGTATCCAATGTACTTCAACTTTTTGACCCACCTTAAGAGGGTGTTTGGCATGTGTTTGCACTTCGCCATTCACGGTGATGTGCTTATCTTTCATTAAGGTTTTAATGTTGTTTCTGTTTTTGTGCGGCAAGCCAGCAATTAAAAACAGCATCAACTCTGTATTTTCCTTAACCTCAAGTACTACCGTTGGTTTTTTCGATTTTATTTGTTTGCGAATCATTGCGTGAAGATAGAAATTTACTACTCCACTTGCAATGCAGCAATGCTTATCTTAAAAGGGTAACTGTGGAGAAAACCTTATTTTCTCGCTTCATCATGGTTTTTGGGTCGATATCGAAGTAAGAAAATCGCGCAACATAAAGATCTGCTGGAGCCTCTCTCTTTTTGTATGTTCCATCCCACCCCATATTGATATCGCTCGATTCATATAAAAGCTCTCCCCACCTATTGAAAATCATCATTTTGTAATCCATAATATTCTCCCCAGAAGCGGTATACTTGTCGTTGATGCCATCTTCATTGGGTGTAAAAGCATTAGGAAAATGGAAAGAAGTAGCAGTGCATGCCCCCTTGATGGTCACGGTATCACTATAGGTGCAATTTTTACCATTTGATAAGGTTAGCCAAAAAGTGCCCGGTGCAGATACCGTTTCTCTAACATCTGTGGTACCAGTCCACCACAAATAACTTTTGGCACTAACATTAGAACCTAAAATCACCTTACCAATAAAAGGAAAGCAATAAACACTATCAACATCAAGTGTAAAAACAGGAGTAGGTAATTCAGAAATGATCAAAGTATCTTTTCCGGTGCAACCTTTAATATCGGCCTCTACTATGTAGGTTCCAGGTTGATCAACTTTAATAATACTACTTGTTGCACTGGTATTCCATGTGTGTTTAATGGATGGTGACAAGCTAGAATTAAGCACAACAGTGTCACCAGGACAAATACTTAAATCGTCACCCAATTTGGGCTTTACAGCACTTAACACCTCAACCACCACCGAATCTTTACTTCTACAAACCGCCTTAAATGAGATATCATCGAGGGCAAAATCGTTACCATTTGATTGCGTATTTTGATTGGTAATACAGATGTTGGCCGAGGTATTTTGGCCCGAATTCCAAATACTGTAAAATTGATTCCACACGTCGGTAATAGGTGAAGCGTTAAAGGGTTGATCAAGCTTCACATTGTTAATGGTAAATTGAAGGACAGCCGGATTGGTAGGATAAATGGTAGTTACCCAAGTAGAAAATTCATAATCGGTATTGGGCTGAATATTGGTAATTTGCTGACACCAAACTGTTTCATCTTTTTTGGTCGCTCCGTTCACCACCATAAGCTTGTTGCCGCCAACGGTATGATTTTTACAATTTTTCCATCCCGCCAAACCAGTGAATTTACCAGAACTATCTGTAACACAATAAAACTTTTCGTTCAAAATATAGGGATGATTTCCCCAGGTTGCTCTGGCATTGCAATCACCTGTGTACTGAGATGTGAATCCGGTACTACCCTGCTCAAAATCGCCATTGGTAATAAGATCTACTCCGTTGTATTTGATATTTTCTAAGACATATTTGGTGGTAGTGGTAGGATTGGCTACCGGATTTAAAATTTTACTGTCATTTAGCGCTGTGCCGGGAGTCCATTTAGGGATAGAACCTCTGCCCGTGGCAGGAAGAGTTACCGATTGCCCCGTGCAAATGGTGATGGTATCTGGCGCTATGTTGATGGCGCAGGGACTTTGCCCAGCTACCTCTAGCGAAAAAAACAATAAAAACACAATTGCAAATCGTGTATAAAACCTTGATGTCATTACAAAATTATCCCTTAGTGCATGAAAAAGTACACCAAGACTTTAAGCAGACAAAAACAAAAAATCGAGTTTTTTACTTTTCAAATCGTTGAATTTTAGTGATTTGAACATGGTAAAAGTGCAGCTGCAGTAGCTTTCTACAAATAAAATTTTGCTAAATATTAAAGCTCAAGTTGCAAGCCATCGTAAGCCAATTCAACATTTGAAGGAAGTTCTTTACTCACCTCATCGTGCAAGCCCATTTGGTGGCTAATGTGGGTTAGATATGCTTTATCTGGATTAATCTTTTTCACCAATTCTAAAGCCTCCATAAGGGTGAAGTGCGAAATATGTTTTTCGCGGCGCAGCGCATTTAAAACTAAAACTTTAGTCCCTTTGATCTTCTCTATTTCTTCCGCAGATATATAGTTTGCATCGGTGATGTAAGTGAAATCATTTACGCGAAAACCCAACACAGGCAATTTGTAATGCAGAACCTGAATAGGTGTAAATTTAACACCACTAACAAGAAAGGGATCGGTATCGATAGTAATCACATTCACCTTTGGAATACCGGGATAATTGTCGCCAGAAAAAATATAATGAAACTCTCTTTTCAATGCCACCTGAACCTGCTCATTGGCATAAACATCGAGGTGTCGGCCAGTGAAATAATTAAATGCACGAACATCATCTAAACCTGCCACATGATCTTTGTGTTCGTGCGTAAAAACAATGGCTTCCAAAGTTTTTACTTTTTCTCTAAGCATTTGCTGACGAAAATCGGGTCCGGAATCTATTACTATATTCTTACCATCCACCTCAATCATGATGGAAACACGCAAGCGCTTGTCTTTGGCATTTTCAGAGCTGCAAACATCACATCCACATGCGATGAGAGGAATACCTTGCGAAGTACCGGTGCCTAAAAATGTCACTTTCATGGATAGATGGCTTTAATTTTTTCCAACACTAAATCGATTTCCTCAGTAGTATTGTATCTGCTAAACGAAAAGCGCACTGCAGGCATGCTTTCATCAATACCAAGTTCAATTAAAACTCGTGAACTCTTATGACTTCCCGATGAACAAGCGCTACCGCCTGAAACTGCTATTCCTTCTAAATCGAGATTAAACAACAACATTGATGCATTGGAGCGAGCTGGCAAACAAACATTCAACACATAAGGTGTTGAATTTTCCAGACTTCCATTCACCTTTAAATCATCGTTATAAATGGCCTTTAAACCATTGCACAATTTATTTTTTAAGGCTTGCGCATGTTTGGTTTCTTCTTCGATCTTGCAAAGAGAAAGCGCTTTAGCCATCGACACTATACCTAGAACATTTTCTGTACCACTGCGAATATCGCGTTCTTGTCCGCCACCAATAATTTGCGCCCCTATCTTATTTCTTTTGTTAACATATAGAAATCCGGTACCCTTTAACCCATGAATCTTATGGGCAGAACAAGTAATAAAATCAATATTTAATTCCTTTACATTGAGTGGAAGGTGACCTATACTTTGAACAGTATCTGAATGAAAAAAGGCACCAAACTCCTTACACAACAAACCAACTTCCTGCATTGGAAGAATAGTACCAATTTCATTGTTAACGTGCATCAAACTCACCAACACCTTACCATTTAACTGCTCTAGTAGTTGGCGCAAGTGATTGATGTCTACTTCGCCAAATGAGTTTGTTTTCACCCAATGCACTGCCACTTCGCATTTCTTTAGCGTATTGTAAACAGCAGAATGTTCTAAGGCAGATGAGATGATATGCTCAACTTTTAAATCGTGAATGGCGGCATGAATGGCCAAATTATCAGCCTCTGTGCCACCCGATGTAAAAACAATTTCAGAAGATTGAGCACCTATAAAAGTTGCAATTTTCTTACGCGACATCTCAACTAGGGCGCGGGCATCTCTGCCCTGTTGATGTATAGATGAAGGATTACCAAAATGAGAACGCATTACGCTAGAAACTTCCCCTATTACTTCTTCAGCAACGGGAGTTGTAGCAGCGTTATCGAGGTAAACTTTCAATTATATCAAAGCTTTAATGTCGTCGATAATCTTGTTGGCTAATTTATCGGCAGTCGATTTATCGGCACTTTCCGAATAAATACGAATGATAGGTTCAGTATTCGATTTGCGAAGGTGCACCCACTCTTTAGGAAAATCTATTTTCACTCCGTCGATGGTGCTAATATCTTCATTGGCATATTTTTTTGCCATTTTTTCTAAGATAAGATCAACATTTATTTCTGGCGTTAATTCTATCTTGTTTTTAGAGATATAGTAAGATGGGAAAGAAGCTTTCAGCTGAGATGCTGTTTTGCCGGCTTTAGCCAACTGAGTTAAGAAGATTGCAATACCAACCAAGGCATCTCTACCATAATGCAATTCAGGAAGGATAACTCCCCCATTTCCTTCACCACCAATCACCGAATTGTTTTCTTTCATTTTATTCACCACGTTTACTTCGCCTACCGCAGCAGCATTGTAAACACCTCCGCGAGCTTCAGTAATATCGCGCAAAGCACGAGATGAAGATAAATTAGAAACCGTGTTTCCTGGCTTCATCGACAGCACGTAATCGGCAATAGATACGATGGTGTACTCTTCGCCAAACATAGAACCATCTTCGCATACCATTGCCAAACGGTCAACATCTGGATCTACCACTATTCCAATATCTGCCTTTTGAGAAATCATTGTTGCTGAAATCTCGGTCAAATGCTCGGGAAGTGGTTCTGGATTGTGCGGAAAAATGCCGTTTGGTTCGCAGTACATTTCTACAACATCTGTAACGCCTAGAGCTTTCAATAAGAATGGCACGGCAATACCTCCTGTAGAGTTCACTGCATCGACAACCACCTTAAATTTCGCTTTACGAATAGCTTCAACATCCACGTAAGGAAGCGCTAAAATATGTTTAACATGCTCGGCAATGTAGCCTCCTTCATGTTTAATCACCACACCTAAATCATCTACCGAAGCGTACTCAAATGCTTCTTGTTCGGCCAAAGCCAAAACCTTTGCCCCATCCTCACCATTGATGAATTCACCTTTTGAATTCAATAATTTCAATGCATTCCATTGTTTCGGATTATGAGATGCTGTTAGAATTATACCTCCATCGGCATGTAAATCAACCACTGCAACTTCTACAGTAGGCGTGGTAGAAAAATCTAAATCAATTACATCTATACCCAAACCTTGAAGAGTGGAGATAACGATAGATTTAATCATTGGACCCGACAAGCGGGCATCTCTACCTAAAACTATTTTTACTTTATTTTTCTTGCTATTTTGCTTCACCCAAGTACCAAATGCACTTGCGAATTTTACTGTATCTAAAGGAGTTAGACCGTTACCTGCTGCACCACCAATGGTACCTCTAATGCCCGAAATTGATTTAATTAATGTCATTGTAATATTTTTTGCGTGCTAAAAATAACTATTTTAGTCGGACTAACCACTTTTTTGGAAGTCACTTTATCGATTTTAAAAAATTGGAAAGAAATTTGGGAAGTCAGTATACTTTTTCTGCTGAAGTAAAATTTAAATTATTTAAAATGAAAACATTATTCTTATTGACTTTCGCGCTGCTTTTTAGTTTACTAAACGAAGTAAAAGCTCAAGTATTAATTGAAGAGGTAATAGCTGATACAGCTTGCCTTTGCTTGAAAAAAATTAACACAGACACCCTATCGGCAACGAAAATAAATGCCGCTTTTAACAACTGTTTAAATCAAGCCATCGCCATCAATCAAAATGCAATTATTGAAAGCTACAATAGTGGTGAACAAGGCAAAAAAATGGACGAATCGAATCCGAACAACGGAAGATTAATGATAAAGATACAAGCCGTTTTAGCTAAAAAATGCAGTGATTACGAGCGAGTGTATGGTAAAATTAAAAGTGCTCATCAGCAGCGATAAGTTTTAATTAAACTGCATTTGTTTTACTTTCGCTAGATATTGAAGATGACAAATGCTATTTAATTCATTAGAGTATTTCCTTTTCTTACCCTTAGTTTTTATTCTGTATTATTCCTTACCTGGAAAACACAGATGGATACTGCTTTTGGCATGTAGTTACTTCTTTTACATGTGCTGGGAAGTGAATTACATCTTCCTCATCTTCACCTCTACCGTAATTGATTATTTGGCAGCTATTAAAATTGAAAAAGCTACCACAAAATCTTCAAAAAAAATGTGGATGTTGCTCAGCATTTGTTCGAACTTAGGCATCCTCTTTTTTTTCAAATACTTCAATTTCTTTACAAATACTTTAGAGTTAACACTAGGGGCATTCAACATCAAAACTATTTTTCCCGATTTCGATATATTACTTCCGGTAGGAATTTCATTCTACACCTTTCAATCTTTAAGCTACACGATTGATGTTTATAAAGGAGAATCGAAAGCCGAACGACATTTTGGCTATTTTGCGTTATTCGTCTCCTACTTTCCGCAATTGGTGGCTGGTCCGATTGAAAAGGCCTCTCGTCTAATTCCTAAGCTGAAAGACATTCAGCCATTCAATTACGATTTAGCAATATCAGGCACAAAACTAATTGCCTTAGGTTTATTCAAAAAAACAGTAATTGCCGACCGCCTTTCTCCATACGTTGCCATGGTTTTTGATCATCCAACAGAATACCAAGGAATACCAGTCATTGTAGCGTCTATCTTCTTTGCCTTTCAAATTTATTGTGACTTTTCAGGATATACCGATATTGCTATAGGTTCATCGAGATTGTTGGGTAAAAACCTTATTAAAAACTTCGATTTACCATATCTATCAGCATCATTTAGCGAATTCTGGAAACGCTGGCACATTAGTTTATCCACTTGGTTTAGAGATTATATTTACATCCCTTTGGGTGGTAATAAAGTAAGTGCTTACAAGCATTATCTCAACCTTATTATTACTTTTTTAATTTCAGGTTTGTGGCATGGTGCCAATTTCACTTTTATTGTGTGGGGAGCTATGCATGGTTTTTTAGTGGCAACAGAATCCTTCTTCATAAAGATGAAAATTCAACTGAAGTCTACTTTACTAAAACCAATTAAAATTGCCTTTGTATTTTTCTTGGTGCTTGTGGGTTGGGTCTTCTTTAGAGCAAATAGCATCAACGATGCGTTACTCATTTTTAAACAAGCGAGCCAAATCAAAACAGAGCAAATAGGGTTTTACATGTTTAACAATTCTTCGTCTCGTGTAGAAGAATTTTATTTAGCTATCGTTTTCATAACGCTTTTAGTAATATTTGAAATCTTTCAATACAACTTCAAAAACATTGGAAAATCAATACAAAAACTACCACTAATTATTAGATGGCTATTTTACACAACAATCGTTTTAACCTTATTGTTTGTAGGTATTTTTGAACGAGATCAATTTATTTATTTTCAGTTCTAGTGAAACAATTTTTATTCAAAATATCATTAATTGTATTAATTGGCGGTGGAGCCCTTGCTATTACTGTGCTTAAAAAGGACGATCACTTTAGAGATATCAATTACAGTAAATTTAAATCAAAACACAATTCACTAATTTTAGGGACTTCAAGAGCAAATTTCGCCATCGATCCTGCTGTCTTTAGTGAAAAATACGACCTTTTAAATTTCGCCTTCACCTTAGCTACATCGCCTTACGGGAAAGTATATTACGATGCAATCAAAAAGAAAACGAAAGATGAATCAGGAGCGATTTTTATTTTAGACATCGACCCTTTCGCGCTTTCACAAGATAAAACAAAACCAATCTTTGGCGAAGAAAAGAATTCTTTAGGCCGTCAATTTTTGATAAACAGCGACCCTAATTTCGAATACATTATCAAAAATGAAACTCCAATTTACGATGTTCTTTTTCCTGTGACAGAAAGCAACAAAATAAAATTCGATAACGGTTTTACCCAACTCAAGAACAATTATACGCAAGAGCAAGAAGACGCAATGCGCAAACAAAAAATTGCCGAATATATTAAACTATCTCAAAACAATGCACTTTCTCAAAACAGAATGCTTTATCTAGAAAAAACCATTGAATTGCTTAAAGAAAAAGGCAATGTTTATTTAGTTTCGGTTCCTGTTTCATCTGCTATATTTTCAATTCAAGAAAAATATTGGCCAAGCAAGTATGCCTACATCGAAAATTTAAAATCGAAATACAATATTCAATACCTCAATCTTCAACATAAATTCCCAAATCCAAAAACCATCGATGGTGTGCACTTAACTTTAGAAGAAGCCCACAATGTTTCTACTTTTCTTAGTTCGCAGATTGACTCGCTTGAAAATTAACACACTATTACTGTTCATCTAAATTCTATCGAATGAAGAAATCACTTTTGATTTGCTAATGACCAGAATCGAATGTTAATTTTCATTATTATTCTCCTCCATTTCTTCCCAATGAATTTATGCACCTCAATTTCCTTTATTGTAAAAATAATTCCTCTATTTTTACCCCATGCTTGAAAACCACGACCCTAAAAAATTCATCATCATTAAAGGTGCACGCGTGCACAATTTAAAAAACATCGATGTGGTGATACCACGCGACAAATTAGTGGTGATCACAGGTTTATCAGGCTCAGGAAAATCATCTTTGGCTTTTGACACCATTTATGCTGAAGGACAAAGACGTTATGTAGAAAGCTTGTCTTCTTATGCCCGTCAGTTTTTAGGTAAAATAGATAAGCCCGATGTGGATTATATTAAAGGCCTATCTCCCAGCATCGCTATTGAACAAAAAGTAACAACCAAAAACTCACGTTCTAGCGTGGGTTCGGTCACCGAAATTGCCGAGTATCTTAGAATACTTTATGCTAGAATTGGCCGCACCTACTCTCCTATTTCGGGCAAAGAAGTGAAGAAACATAAGGTGCAAGACGTAATTGATTTCATCAAATCAAACGAAGGGAAAAGAGGCATCTTGCTTGCTCCGGTAAAAATAGAAGATACCGCTCCCAAAGATTTCTTAGAAGAATTAATTAAAGAAGGCTTCGAAAGAGTTAAATATAAAGGTGAAATCATTAAAACAGAAGACCTTGTTGCCGATATTAAAAAATTCAAAAGTGATGAAGATTTGCATGTGGTGATCGACAGATTTAGTGTTTCTCACGATGATGATTTTCTTTCGCAAACAGAAGATTCTATTCAAACTGCTTTTCAAATTGGCAATGGCTATTGTGAGGTTGAAATTCACGATAAAAAGATTGTAAGCGAAAAGTTCTCCATCGTCTTTGAAGCTGATGGCATTACCTTTCAAGAGCCTACTCCACATATTTTTAATCCTAATAGTCCGTTAGGCGCTTGCAGAACTTGTGAAGGTTTCGGACAAATTTTAGGTATTGCAGAACATCTGGTGATTCCTAACAGCAACCTTTCGGTTTACGAAGATGCTGTTGCATGTTGGAAAGGCGAAACGATGAGTGAATGGAAAAAAGATTTTATTAATAAAGCTTACAAATACGATTTCCCTATCCATAAACCCTACAATGAGCTGAGTGAAAAAGACCGCGATTTATTGTGGAAAGGAAACAAGGAGATTGATGGCATCAACGACTTTTTTAAGCATGTAGAAAGTAAGCTCTACAAAATTCAATATCGCGTAATGTTGGCGCGCTACCGTGGCAGAACCGATTGTACAGATTGTAAAGGAAGCAAAATTCGAAAAGAAGCATTCTACATTAAAGTGAGCAACAAAAATATTTTCGAGTTGATGGAAGCTCCTATTGATGAGGTGGACGACTTCTTTCAAAATATTAAATTGAATAAACAAGAAGAGCATATTGCCTCTCGCTTGCTCTACGAAATAAAAAATCGAATTCAATATTTGATGGATGTAGGTTTGGGTTATTTGAACCTGAATCGTCCGTCGCACACTCTTTCGGGAGGTGAATCGCAACGTATTCATTTGGCAACCTCCTTGGGTTCTTCTTTGGTAGGTTCCATGTATGTTTTAGATGAACCTAGTATTGGTTTGCATTCGCGCGACACGCTTCGATTGCTAAAAGTATTGAAGTCGCTGCGCGATTTGGGCAATACTGTAATTGTGGTAGAGCACGATCCCGAAATCATGAGAGAATCTGATTTCCTCATTGATATCGGTCCGAAAGCCGGCACCCACGGCGGACAAGTTGTATTTGCTGGAACACACAAAGAATTGATGGCGGCAAAAAACAGCTTAACTACCCAATACCTCACCGGAAAACTTTCTATTGCTACGCCAAAATCAAGAAGAAAATGGAAGCACAAGATAAGCGTTAGTGACGCCAAAATGAACAACCTCAAAAACGTTAGTACCGCGCTACCTTTAGAGGTTTTAACCATCATCACCGGAGTGAGTGGTTCGGGAAAATCAACCTTGATTCAAGATATTGTTTACAAAGAGATTTCCAATCATATCAACAAACTACCGGCTGGCAAAAACGGAAAGATTGGCGGCGATTTGCATCTCATTAAAAACATTGAGTTTATTGATCAAAATCCGATAGGCAAATCATCGAGATCGAATCCTGTTACCTATTTAAAAGCTTACGATGACATTCGAACATTGATGAGCGAACAACCTTTGTGCAAGGTATGCGGATACAAACCATCTCATTTCTCTTTTAACGTTGATGGCGGCCGATGTGAAAAATGCGAGGGAGAAGGCACAGTTACCGTTTCTATGCAATTTATGGCCGATGTGCATTTGCAATGTGACGAATGCAATGGAAAGAGATTTAAAGATGAAGTGCTAGAGGTAAAATATCGCGACAAAGACGTTAGCGACATCCTTAACATGACTGTAGAAGATGCCATCGATTTCTTTATGGCTGCGCCTACGTATGGCAAAGGAAGATCGTCGCTAGAACAGAAAATAGTGAATAAGATTTTACCATTAAAAGAGACAGGATTGGGTTATGTAACATTGGGACAATCATCAAGCACCTTAAGTGGTGGTGAAGCCCAAAGAATAAAACTTTCATCGTTTTTAGCCAAAGGCGCCGAGGCAACATCTACACTATTTATCTTCGACGAACCTACTACAGGCTTGCATTTGCACGACATTCAAAACCTATTGATTGCCTTTAACCAACTGATAGAAAGCGGAAATTCATTGTGGTTGATAGAACACAACATGGAAGTAATCAAATGCGCCGATTGGATTATTGATGTTGGTCCAGAAGGTGGAAAAGAAGGCGGAACCATTGTTTTTGAAGGAACTCCGGAAGAGATGGTGAAGAAAGGAAAAGGGCATACTGCGCC
>CAYORT010000042.1:0-11831 GCA_964406465.1 uncultured Chryseobacterium sp. | reverse complement strand
CCTGCCACATTTTCTTTGTTCATTTTTGAAGGGGTGAACAGATGAACAATGAACATTTGAACAAAATTTTCATTCTCATTCTGTCTCATTTTGTCTATTATTTTCTAATAGTGTATTATTCTGTCTACGCGCTTTTTTGTTCAAATTGAAGTGAATATTTTCGTTGCCCGATGGAAATATTTACTGCAAAATATCAAGCGATAAAAACACAACGAAAAAATTTTGTTGTACTTCATCGCGTATTACAGTACCTCGCAAAATCCCTGCATCAAGAGCCAAACAAACCATTTAATTGTTTTGCAATTTTCCGAAAACGTTCGTTTCTGTTCGATTCCGTTCTTTTCCGTTCGCAAATGTTCGCGAGCTTTCATTTGTCTGTTGAAGCTATTAATTTCGATTGATAATGGAAGTAATCACCATAGAATCGCAAGCTTTTCAATTGCTGCTGGAAAAGATAGATGCGCTGCACGCTGAAGTGCAACGCATGAAAAATCCGGTGGATCAATTTGCGACCGAATGGATTGATGGCGACGAAGTGATGAAGATGCTCAACATCAGCCGGAGGACTTTATGCAATTATGGAAGCCAGGGATTATTAAACCCTTCAAGAATTGGCAAACGTAAATTCTACAATGTACAAGATGTCAAGCGAATGCTGAATGAGAATAAATAACCATTACTCACGCTTATAATGGTTTTGTATACAAACTACCCGAATTTGTATCCTTCTGCGTAAATTATTACCGCGAGTTTTGTTTCGAAAAAAAAAAGAAAATGAAACAAACCATTTTAATCACAGGTGCAAGCAGTGGCATCGGCAAGGAAACCGCCAAATTATTTCAATCTAAAAACTGGAATGTAGTTGCTACCATGCGAAATCCGGAGAAGGAAACAGAGTTAAACAAATTGAGCAATGTATTGGTAACGCGATTGGATGTACTGGATTTAGATTCCATTGACAATGCCATTCAACAAGGCATTCAAAAATTTGGAAAAATTGATATTCTGCTCAATAATGCCGGATATGGCGCTTATGGCCCCCTAGAGTCCTTCCCAAGAGAACGAGTATTAAAGCAATTCAATACCAATGTAATTGGGTTGTTAGATGTCACCCGAGCGATACTTCCACATTTTCGTCAAAATAAAAACGGCATAATAATCAATGTTTCTTCTATGGGTGGTAAGATGACATTCCCCTTAGGATCACTATACCATGGTACTAAATTCGCTGTGGAAGGAATTTCGGAATCATTGAGATATGAAGTCGAACAATTCGGAGGTAAGGTGAAAATAGTTGAGCCGGGTGCAATAGCAACCGATTTTGCAGGTCGTTCATTCGATTTCAATCATGATGAAAAGCTGACCGAATATCAGAATATTGTCACTAAAATCACCAATGTTATGCCTTCAATGATAAAAAACGCATCAACAACTGATGTGGTTACAAAAGTAATCTATGAAGCAGCAACGGATGGAAAATCTAAACTGCGATATATGGCAGGAAAAGATGCGAAGATGTATAATTTCATGAACAAATTACTTGGATATAACTTCATAGTAAGCATGAATAAAAAGTTCTTCAAGTTGTAAATCATGAATCCCGTTATTAAATATTTCAATGGCGAAAGAGCCGAGAGTTACCTTTTCCTGGTATTAGGAATCGTGGGCCTAGTCATTAGCAGTTATTTATTTTTTCTTAAAGCATCCTCTTATTGGAAAGGATTTGCGATTCCGTTTATGCTGGTTTCGGTACTGGAAATAATAGTTGGCATATCACTTATTTATCGAAGTCCCAAGGATATCATCCGTGTTGAGAATTATATAAAATACGATCAAGTCAAAATCAAATCCGAAGAAATACCCAGAATGGAAAAAGTAATGAAGAACTTTGTTGTTTATCGTTATGTGGAAATAGCATTGATATTCATTGGAGCAATTCTTTACTTTGCCTTTGCGAACTCTGACTTTTGGCGAGGATTAGGATTGGCATTATTGATACAAGCAAGTATTGTCTTGACTCTTGATTATTTTGCTGAAAGACGGGGATTTATTTATTTAGAATACCTAAATTCAATCAGCCATGAATGACCTTTTACATTTAAAGACCATATCCGATCTCTATAAGTTTTTGAATTTGGGGTATGCGCAGCATCCTTTAGTGGCGATAGTGGATTTTAGCAAGACAATTCAATATACAACAGAAGAAATCAGCATAAAGACTGATTTTTATTCCATCATGTTCAAAAACTATTGCCGAAATCATATTCGGTACGGTAGAAAAACATTCGACTTTCAAGATGGAAGTCTAGTTTGTATTGCTCCTAATCGTGTGATTACAATAGATAATGATGTTGAAGTAAAAGAGGACATGATGGGATGGGGATTGTTCTTTCATCCTGATTTGATCAGAGGTTCGGCACTAGGCAGTAAAATGAAGGATTATTCCTTTTTTTCTTACGAGATGTCAGAGGCCTTACATCTGTCTGATAAGGAGAAACAATTACTTTTTGATTGCATCGTGAAAATTCAAGGGGAATTGACGCAGAACATTGACAGTTACAGCCAGGTTTTAATTGCATCAAATATTGAGCTGCTGCTCAATTATTGCTCTCGTTATTATGGTCGACAATTCATCACCCGAAAGAGTGCAAATCTTGATGTCGTCTCAAAAGTGGAAGATGTTTTGAAGGGTTATTTTGAAAATGAAGAAAAAAGAAATGAGGGTATGCCCTCCGTTAAATATCTTGCGAACAAAGTGAATCTCTCTCCAAGTTATCTGAGCGATTTACTGAAAAGAGAAACGGGATTAAACGCTCAGGATCACATCCATTATTTCGTGATTGAACAGGCCAAGAATATCCTTTTACAAACCAATCAATCAGTTAGTGAAATTGCGTACTCATTAGGATTTGAATACCCACAATACTTCAGCAGATTGTTTAAGCAAAAGACCGGGAAGACACCTTTGGAGTATAGATCAAACAATTAAGCATTTGTTTGAGTTTTACCACTCCTCAAGGATCCTGAAATGTGATCTATTTATATACTTAAGTACCCCTTTTTGTCCGACATATCATTCATTAAGTCGTTTTTTGGCTTTAATGAATGATATGTCATGCATTTTATAGAGTTCATTGATTTTTTTCATTGCTTCAGAACTGGGACTTTATAACCCACTTAATAAATTGATAATCATACATATAACCCCCAAATGCATGAATTTTACCAAATTTTACATGCATTTGCTTATTTAAGTATTATCTTTGTATGAATGATTATGGAAACTTTGCGTCAACATATCAAGCCAGGGCATGTTTATAGGCGTTCTGACCTAGAGTATTACTCATCGGCCATAGATCGGCATTTAGGTATGCTGACAAAAGATGGAAGCCTAATAAAAGTAAGTCAAGGCGTCTACTACGCACCCAAATCCTCTAAGTTTGGATTGGTACCACCTGATGATGTCGTGTTGGTTGAAAGTTTTTTAAAAGACTCCGATTTTTTAATGGTCAAACCTAATGTTTACAATACACTAGGATTGGGACTTACTCAACTATACAATACCACCTGGGTTTATAATCATAAACGCAAAGGGGAATTCAAGTTCAACGGTAAATCTTTTGAGTTCAAAATAAAATCATCATTCCCCAATCAATTGACCAAAGAATTCTTGCTGGTTGACTTACTTAATAATCTGGATGAGTTAGCCGAGGATCAAAATCAAACGATAAAACGTTTACCCGAAAATTTAAGTAGTTTCAATAATGAAGAGTTGATGAGAGTAGCACAGCAATACGGCTCAGGCAGAACCAAGCAATTGCTAAAATCAATATATAGAAACAAAATACAGCATGCCTGATTTTATTCATAACGATCCGGAATTCAAAGAGCTATTGAATATCGTTTCCTCGAAAAAAGAAATTGATATAACCCTGGTTGAAAAGGATTATTGGATCATGCATGCATTGTATTCCTTGCAGCAGCAAGGGATTGAATTTGAATTAAAGGGCGGTACCTCCTTATCAAAAGGCCATGGCCTCATACATCGATTTTCAGAGGATATCGATATTCATATTCGAACCAATTTTGGTTTGCTGACTGAAGGAAAAGAAGATAAAACTGAAATTAAAGAAGCGAGAAAAAAATTCTATGATGTGTTGGCTTCCGAAATATCCATCGATGGTATTGTTCGTATTGAAAGAGATCATGCCTTTGATGACAAAGATAAATATAGAAGCGGTGGCATTAGATTACACTACGAGAGCCATACTCCCACATTAGATGATCTAAAAGAGGGTATTTTATTGGAAGCTGGATTTGACACCATTACACCTAACTCACCACTTGATATTTCTTCATGGATTTGGGAACACCTTGCTTCTATGAATATGCAATCACAGTATATCAACAATACGGCATCAGGTGTACTTTGCTATCACCCCGGATATACACTGGTAGAAAAGATTCAAACGATTATTCGCAAGTATCGAAACAGAAACACCTCTGATGAATCTAACAATACAAACTTTATGCGGCAGTATTATGATTTATATTGCCTTCTCGGGAATGAAGAAATAATTGCTTTTACCCAAACCGCCGAGTATGAAGCTCATAAATCGGCAAGGATAAAAGGAGCCGATAAACATATTCCGGTTGCCGAACATCCCGCACTGCTATTGGAAGACGCAAAAATCAGAGAAACATTCAGAGCTAGATACAAGGCTACATCCAAGCTTTACTATAACGGTCAACCGGACTTTGATGATGTACTGGCACGAATAGCCACTCACTTGCACAAACTTTAGTTTTTCGAATCTTTACCCTTTCGGGTATATTTTAGTTGCATACGATTCACTTTATACCCTTTCAGGTATAAATTCCTCACAAACACACTATATGTGATTTCAGTGCAACTGTTCAATGGCGACAATTTCTTTCGTTATCATCACCAACCATCCCCAACCAAAACCAACTAAGGTTTATACCTAAACATCATTTGGTTATATATTGCTATATTTGTCAGTACACTGACAAGTCGTAAAACGAGTAGTATGGAATACCTTTTTGGGAAGAAGATTAGAGCATTGCGTGAAGCCCAGGGATTGTTGCAGCGCCAGGTGGCTTATCATTTAGAAATTGATTCGCCAATGCTCAGCAACATTGAACGAGGCGACCGCCGAGCAAAGCGTGAATGGATCCCGAAGTTGGCAAAGCTCCTACAGGTGAGTGAGGAAGAGCTGCTTACCTATTGGCTGACAGACCGAGTGTTTGATGTAGTGGACAACGAAAAAGTGGCCAAGGAAACGATTAAAACAGTGGCTAAAACAATTGGATTGAAAGCAGTATAAAACGATTAATACGGAGAGAGAGGATTCCGAACCCTCCGGAGATTTTAACTAAATATGTACGAATCAGAAAAAATAACTCGTAAGAAGAGGATCGACCAGCAGTTGAAATCTATTGGCTGGTTACTCATTCCTTACACCGAAGGAATGGATATTTCTTCGCTTTCGAATCATGCTATAGAAGAATACCAAACGGCTAATGGCCCTGCTGATTATGCTTTTGTGGTGAAAGGAAAAATGTTGGGTTGTGTAGAGGCGAAAAAACTGGAGGTAGGCGCAGCGAATGTTCTTGAACAGGCAAAAAGATATTCTAAAGGTGCGCCTGAGACCATTGGTAATTGGAATGGCTATCATATCCCTTTTCTCTATTCTTCAAATGGTGAATTGATTTACCACTTAGATGCTCGTAAAAGCAGCAACATTAGCAGACAGATTTATCAATTCCCTACCCCTGATGCTTTATATATTGAGTACCACCAAAATAAGGAGACCTCTTTAAAGTGGTTGATTGAGAAGCCTATTGAAACGCCAGGACTAAGGCCTTATCAAAAGGATGCTATTAAGGCTTATGAGAATGGACTTGTTGAAGGCAAGCGACAAATGTTGTTGGCCATGGCAACCGGAACTGGGAAAACATTTACCACGGTGAATCTTGTTTATCGAATGTTGGCTTCCGGTTATGCAAAGAGAATTTTATTCCTAGTAGATAGAAAATCTCTTGCCGCACAATCTGTAACTGCTTTTGCGTCATTTGACACCCCTAGAAATATCAAGTTTAAGGATGAATATGAACTTTACTCACAGCGATTTAAGCGCGAGGATTTTGAAGGTGAAGCGTATGATCCCACTGTATTGCCCAACGCATACTTGACAAATCCTGACGATTCAAAAACCTTTCTCTATGTATGTACCATTCAGCGAATGGCTATTAATCTATATGGTAAGGCTGGAGCGTTTGGTGATGATGAGGAAGGTGATGAAGAGGGCGATGCGCTGCCGATACCATCTCATGCGTTTGATTTAATAATTGCTGATGAGTGCCATCGTGGTTATACCTCTAAAGAAACCAATGTTTGGCGAAATGTGCTCAATCATTTCGATGCTATCAAAGTAGGCTTAACTGCTACCCCAGCTTCTCATACAGTGGCTTATTTCGGTAAACCGATTTTCAATTATCCGCTACAACAGGCCATTGAAGAAGGTTACCTCGTTGATTATGATGCCGTGGCTATCAATTCGGAAGTATTGATGAATGGCGCGTTCTTAAAAGAAGGCGAACAAGTGGGTGTGATTGATACCGCAACTGGCCGTGAACAAATTGACCAGCTGGAAGATGAAAGAGAATTTTCATCTACGGAAATTGAAGAAAAAATCACCGCCCCTGATACCAATCAAAAAATAATTGAGGAGTTAAAGAAATATACAGATGAGTGGGAACAACGAACCGGAAGATTTCCAAAGACTTTGATTTTCGCTTCTAATGATATTGCTATGGTTTCTCATGCCGACAGACTGGTGAATATCTGTAAAACTGTATTTGGGCGAGGTGATGATTTCGTGGCGAAGATTACAGGAAGCCCTACCGTTGATAGACCTCTCAAAAAGATAAAGGAGTTCCGGAACAGACCAAATCCTAGTATTGTTGTAACGGTAGATATGCTAAGTACCGGAGTTGATATTCCTGCGCTCGAATTCATCGTATTTCTTCGCCCGGTTAAATCTAGAATTTTATGGGAACAGATGCTCGGTAGAGGTACAAGAAAATGTAACGATATTGATAAAACCCATTTCGTGATTTTTGATTGCTTCAATGGCACTTTAATAAAGTATTTCAAGGATGCCAGTTACAACTTTAAGATTGATCCGCCAGGCACTGAAACAATTACAATAAAGGAGCTAATTGAAAAGATATACAATAACGAAGACACAAAGGCAAATGCAAAGCGTTTAACCAAACGCCTGCACAGGATTGAAAAGGATATGAGCGGAAAGGCGCGTGAAAAATTCGCGACTTATATCCCTAATGGGGACATGGGAAAGTTTGCTGAACAGATCTCTAAATTTTTTGAAAAGTACAGATAATGGCAAAACAATTCCCTGAAATATTCGAGAGTTTCAGCAGCATCATGGAGTTGTTGCGAAACGATAAATTCCAGGATTTACTGGTAAACTATGAACGTGCTAAAAAAGTATTTCTTGTAGGATACGAGGTTGAAGATTCAGTCACATCTCAGGTGCTCTTTGATGCACAAGGGAAATATGGATTGAAGCCTGAAGATTATTTGATTGCTTTTGCAGAGTTTGTGAAGCAGAAAGAAAAAGAGATTGAGGCGATTGCGATTATCCTAAACAAACCTAAGGAATGGAATACAAAAGCGCTGAATGATTTACGCCAATCACTAAAGGAGAATGATTATGATGAGCAGAATCTTCAAAAGGCTCATCGTATCGTCTATCATAAAGAAACAGTTGATATCATTAGCATGGTGAAACATGCTGCTAAAGAAACAGAACCGCTATTGAGCCCGGAGGAACGAGTGGAGCAAGCTGTGAAAAAAGTGGTAGCAGGTAAACAACTAAATGATGAACAGCAAAAATGGATGGAGTATATCAAAGAACACCTAAAACAAAATATGACCATTGATGAAGATGATCTCAATGAGCTTCCTGTTTTTGCAGACCGAGGCGGACTTTCCAAATTCAAACGCGTTTTTGAAAGCGACTATCAAAATTTAATTAACGAAATAAATCTGGCAATTGCCGCATAAAATATGAGTGATGTAGTAAATAAACTGTGGGGTTTCTGTCATACCCTACGCCACGAAGGAATCGATTACAACGATTATATTGAGCAATTATCCTTTCTGCTGTTTTTGAAAATGGCTGATGAAAAGGAGATGCACATCAATAAAAAGTATAACTGGCAATCAATACTAAAACTAAGTGGTGGCGATTTGATGGATCACTATTCTGATGCACTGCGGGAACTAGCGAAAGAGCAAGGATTGCTTGGTGAGATTTTTACTCAAGCACAAAATCGTTTCAACAATCCGGTGAGTTTGAAAAAACTACTCAACCTGATTGATGAAGATGAATGGACTTCCATGGATGTGGATGTGAAAGGTGCTGCTTTTGAAGGACTTTTAGAGAAAGCTGCCAGTGAAGGAAAGAAAGGTGCAGGGCAATATTTTACACCACGCCCTTTGATACAAAGCATGGTGCGCATGATGAAGCCAGACCCGCGTGGACACAAATCTTTTACCATTACTGATCCTTCCTGCGGAACAGGTGGATTCTTGGTATCTGCTTATGAATGGTTGCTGCATGAATGTAAAGGGGTTTTCCCTCGTGAGGATGTAAAGCGTATTCGTGAGAATACCTACTATGGACAGGAATTGGTAGCAAGGCCAAGACGATTGGCGTTAATGAATATGTATCTGCATGGTGTTACTCCTAAAATTAAATTAGGAGATACCATTTACAATACACCCGGCTCCGACAGATTTGATGTTGTACTAGCTAATCCTCCCTTTGGAACCAAGGGCGCGAATCAAATACCGGAGCGTGATGATTTTACCGTTGCTACCGCCAACAAACAATTGAACTTTGTTCAGCACATTGTTAGTACGCTCAAGCCCGGTGGCAGAGCTGCTGTTGTATTACCGGATAATGTCTTATTTGAAGATAAAGCCGGGGAGGTCTTTGAGATCTTGATGCAGGATTGCAACCTCCATACAATACTTCGTTTGCCACGCGGAACCTTCACCCCTTATGCACAAGGTGTAAAAGCAAATGTGATTTATTTTCAAAAGGGATTGCCCACAGAAAAGGTTTGGATTTACGACAACCGAAGCAACATAGAAGGTATTACCAAGAAAGACCGACCGTTAACCAATAAGCATTTTCTTGATTTTGAAAAATGTTATGGTGATGATCCGAATGGTAAAAGCAAACGAAAAGATCAAGGTGAAGAAGGTCGATTCCGTTGTTTTTCTATTGAAGAGATAAAAAAGCGTAATTATAAACTAGACATTACCTGGCTGAAGGATGAAAGCATTGAAGATGCTGATTCTTTACCTGAACCAAATGACCTGGCAACTGAAGCAATTGCCGAATTGGAAGCTGTGGTGGATGATTTAAAAGAAATATTAACCCTATTAGAAAGCGATGGAGAATAATTTACCAGAAGGTTGGATTGAAACTACAGTTTCAGAATATGCTGTAATTTGTAAATCTAAAGGTGAGGTAGGAAGAATACCATATTTGGAAATTGGTGACATATATATTCTAACTAAAAATTATGAACTAAAGGATAAACCATCTGTAAAGGGATGCAAGTCTTCTAAAAAAAATGATGTTTTAATTTCAAGGGTAAGACCAACAAGAGGCGCAATAACAATAATTAAAGAAAATGAATTAACTGTTTCTTCAGCATTTTCTGTTTTACGATTTAACGAATCAGTTGAAGCAAAAACAGTATTTTATCAATTAGCATTCAATACAAGTTTTTTAAATTATCTCGGAGAGAATTGCACCGGAACAATGTATCCAACTGTATCTGAAGAAATAATTGAAAACTATAAACTTAATCTCCCGCCCCTTGCTGAACAACAACGCATTGTTGCCAAATTAGATGCTCTCTTTGAAAAAATTGAAAGCAACAAAAAGCGACTTGAAAAAATTCCTGTAATTCTTAAGCGATTTCGACAATCGGTTTTAGCTGCAGCGGTGAGTGGAAAGTTGACAGAGGATTGGAGAGAGAAATTTAAAAATGATACAAAAGCCAGTGGTGAATTTTTGTATTCACAAATTCAAAAAAGAATTGAAGAAGAAGTAAAACTCAAAAAGAGAAAAAAGCCCGAAACATTTCCAGTTATTGAAGAAGAAGAAAAATCTATTGAGATTCCAGAATCATGGAAGTGGGTTCGTTTAGGTTCAATTTCTCAGCTAATCAATGGTGACAGAGGCGTGAACTATCCTAATGTCAAAGAATACGTAACAGATGGAATACCTTGGATTAACACTGGTCATATAGACCCTGATGGAAGTTTATCAAATGAGAGAATGAATTTCATAACAAGAGAAAAGTTCAACACTCTGAATAGCGGCAAAGTAATTCCTACAGATATTGTTTATTGTTTAAGAGGTGCAACTTTGGGAAAGACGGCAATTGTCACTTATACTGAAGGAGCAGTTGCATCATCATTGGTAATTGTTAGAAGAGAAAAAGAGATTACCGAAAAGTTGATTTATTATTTTATGGTAAGTCCGCTTGGCAGAGATATGATAAACAGATTTGATAATGGAACTGCTCAGCCAAATCTTTCAGCTAATAGTGTGAAGCTTTATTTGTTTCCACTTCCATCACTTAAAGAACAAAAAGAAATTGTTCGCTTGGTTGAAAAACTCTTCCATTTTGCAGACAAATTAGAAGCTCGTTACAACAAAGCAAAAGCAATGTTAGAAAAAGTTCCTGAAAGCATTTTGGCAAAAGCATTTCGTGGAGAACTTGTTTCTCAAAATCCTGATGATGAGCCAGCAAGTGTGTTATTGGAGAGAATAAAAACGGAGAAAGAGAAATTGAAGTCGGTTAAAAAGAAAAAACAAAAATGAGTGAGCAACTTTCATGGTCTGATTTTATTTTAAACGGGAAAAGTATTTTTCCGATCCTAAGGCGCTTGCTCAATTTTGTAATGATTTTAAGTGTAACATACTACTTCTACGAAAAGCATTATGGTGAGGTTGATTTCAATTTATATTTTGATCGTGTAAAAATGCTGGAATTCTTGCTAAAAGGTGCCTACATTATTCCATTAAGTATTTCAGTGGTAGTTTATGTAATCACCGAATACTCCGCTCAAATTATTTTCTTTTTAATAAATTATTTTCTTTCACTGCGTTATGAACGAAAGATTCTACAATCTTCTATCAGCCCAAAGGAAATAAATGAAATGCTACTCAAAGTTGAAAATGTATCAGAGTTCGTTACTCCAATAAAACTAACCCCTGATTTATTGAAAAAAGCTTACCTAGAAATTCGAAAAACAATGGGGCCTGAGATTTTGAAAATGGAAGCAGAACTCAAAAACGAGAAAAAAAACTCAGAGTCAAATTTCATTTTTTGGTTTAGGATTCTTCTTACCTGCATTTTTTATTTAAGTGCTGCTATACCAAATTATGGATGGCTTTTGTTTACAATTACTGTAATCTCTATGGTCGTTTTAATGATATCTTCTATCTTCTATTATCAAACCCTAAATATTATTCCAACTGCATTGCGAAAATTTCATTTCGAAGCGGAAAAATATTTGATTGACCAACATAGAATAACAAAAAAGCCAACCTCAAACGAAAATATAAAGTAACCTCACGGTAAAAAAGCGGAATCTTCCAGATTTTCCAGGATTTCGAGGTAATCTTCCGGCCATTCATAGGAAATTTCGGGTAATTCTTCGGAATCGTCTTCATCCTCATCATAATCGGAGT
>CAYORT010000041.1:0-12119 GCA_964406465.1 uncultured Chryseobacterium sp. | reverse complement strand
TTTTAAGTGCTTCGGTTGAAGATGGAGTGAAGCAAATCTATTCTTTGGCAGCTGGGGCAAATCCAATGGAAATGTTGTTTAAAGGTGAAGAAGAATCGGTGATAAAAAAGAGTAAAGATGCCGAGTTTCTCGTGCTAGTAAACTTCAATAATGGAAAGTTAGTGGCTAAAACGAAACAGTTTTTTGAAAACAATAGTTTAGCTCTTCGTGCTTTTCAAAAGCCTTCTGCGCTTGCTAAAAGTGCTTCTGCTTTCGATGTGAATAATTCTATCATCAATGGTGCTTTGTCGTTAGATATTCTCCCTTTTCTCATGGCTAGAGAAAATGAAGAATACAAACACAAGCTTGATTCTATTTTGGAAATTAATTTAGGACTAAGCTCAGAAATGGTGGCTTCAATGCTTGACGGTGATGCTTATTTTTCTTTGAATAAAGTGAACATTGAAATGGGAAGCAAAACCACTAGAAGTTATATTGAACAAGAGAATGATGAAGTAATAAATGTAGATAACGTGATGCAACCTCGCTTCTATTGGGATGCAGTGATAACGCTTAAAGATACCAATGTGGCAAGAAATGCGGTGATTGGATTGATGCGCGGACACGCGCCAAGTGTAAAGAATAGCATCTATCATTTTAAAAGCCTAAATGCCTTTATGTTGTTTAAAGGATTTAATGTGTATTTCACTTCCGATTCTGCCACAGTGCAAAAAATACTGTCGGCAAAAGAGGCAGATTCAAATGCTTCATTCTCTAATTATTCAAACGGAATTACATTGAATCTTAAAGATATTTCCAAAAAGATTCCTGTTGATCTGGCGAATATGATTTTACCCATTTCAACCATCGAAAAAAATATTAGCACTCTTAAATATTCGGTTCAGCCACCTAAATCGAATGTGTTAGAAGGCGAGTTGCTTTTGGAAGGAACCAATAAAGATGAAAATATTTTGTTGTCGCTATTGCGCACGATGAATGAAATAAATGTTACTCCGTTTTAATGAGTGAAATTGTTTTAAATAAAATTATTCCTCATCCTATTCGCGATACTTTTTCGCCCCATTCTGATGTTTGGGGTAAAGAGCTTTCTTTTCAATCGGGCGTGCATTACCATGTTTGCGCTCCATCGGGGACAGGTAAAACCACTTTGTCGCATATCTTGTATGGTTTGCGTCACGATTACGACGGTGTTCTCTTAAACAACGGTAAAGTAGCGAAAGATTGGAGACCCGATGAATGGAGCGACTATCGTCAGAAAACAATTTCTATCATCTATCAAGATTTAAAATTGCTTGAGGAATATACTGCTTTAGAGAATATTCAAATTAAAAATCGTCTCACTAATTTCTTTACTGAAAAAGAAATTATGGAGAATGCAGAGAAACTTGGGGTTTCTTATTTACTCAACAAAAGTTGTAAAACCATTTCTCGAGGTGAGCGTCAGCGTATTTCCATATTACGTGCACTTAGTCAGCCTTTCCATTTTTTAATTTTAGACGAGGCTTTCAGTCATTTAGATGAAGCCAACACTAAAAAGGCTATTTCGTTGATCAATGAGATTTGTGAAAAAAATAAAGCGAGCGTAATCTCTTGCAATTTGTTTGAAGATGCACATTTTAACTACCAAAAAAAGCTTAAGCTGTGAATAAATTGCTGGTTAAAATATTGTGGGGTAAACAATCGTACTTTCAATTAGTACTCACCTTATTGGCGCTTGTAATTGGTGTTTTAGTAATGGCGCTTACCTTCAATTTGTACCTCAATTTTAAAGGGGTGCTAAGCGATAACGATGCCTTCTCCAACAACTATTTGGTCATCAATAAATCGGTTGGTTATCTCAACACTTTTGGTATCACTTCCACTTCTTTTAAGCAAGAAGAAGTAGAGGCTATTAAAGATGGAAAAGTGGTAAAAAATGCGGTTCCTTTTATTGCCAATCAATTCGATGTTGCCATAAGAAAAGGTGCTCCTTTTAATTTCTATTCTGAGTTGTTTGTGGAGGCTGTGCCCAGAGATTTTGTAGATAATGTGCCCAACGATTTTCGTTGGAAAGAAGGTGATGATGAGGTGCCGGTAATTCTTTCAAATGAGTTGTACAACTTGCTAAGTTTTGGTTATTCACCTACCAAATCGGGTTTTCCTCAGGTGCCTAAATCGGCTTTAATGAGTACCGACTTTGACCTTGAATTGCGCGGAGCTCATGGCGAAAAAAAGATGAAAACTAGAATCGTTGGTTTTTCAGATAGAGTGAACTCTGTGTTGGTTCCTTTAGAGTTTATTCAATGGGCCAATAGGGAGGTGGGTAGAGGTGCTCAAACAGAATTTTCAAGAGTTTTGTTGGAGGTGGAAGATGCTTCAGATCCTAAGTTAGAAGAGTATTTAGAATCCAAAGGCTATGTTGCCAACAAGGATAAATTGCTTGCAGGTAGCGGAAAAACAAAGATTAAATTGTTTTTATCGGTGTTGGGTTTGATTGGCGGACTCATCGTTGTTCTTACGCTGAATACTTTGGTGATGAATATTCAATTGCTGATTTCAAAGGCTAAAGCCGAACTTAAAATGTTGTTCAGTTTGGGTTACAAAATGGGCACTTTGTTTTCGTATATGTTCTACGGATTTGTTATCATGCAGCTTTTGCCTTTACTCATGATTTACGTGGTTTTACCATTTTTGAATGCATCCATCCAAAATGGTCTAAATGAGTTTATGCCTAACCTTCAAATGTCTCTATTTACCGAAGTGCTTGCTTTACCAATAGCCGTTTTTGTGCTGTCGATTTTAGTGATGGCCATTTTCCTAAAAAGATTTTTGAGACTAAGTGTCTTGTCAGATTAATCAAGTATAATGCATTTAGCTTCGCTAGTATGCTTTCTTTTTCACTTTCAAGTTTACCATATACATTAACACTAAAGTGAGCACAATGGCAATTGAAACAACATAGCCTAGTATATCATAATTTTCTACAGGCATGCCTGGTTTTCCACTCACAATTTTACCTGCCAAGTAAGAACCTAAAAATCCCGATAAATATTGAATTCCCGAATATACGCTCATGAATGCGCCTCTGTCTTTTGGTTCTGGTAAAGAAGTCATTAAGGCTTGTGCAGGCGCGATTCTCGACATGATGCCCACAAACAAAATGATGTTTAAGGTTACCACCAACCAAAAAGGGGTGATACCCAAATTGCAATAAATTAAAACCATGATGATACTAAGTGCAGAACCCACAAAGAAAACGGGAAATCTACCAACACTGTCACTTATTCTACCCGCAAGTGGCATTACAAACATGGTGGATATTCCTGTAAGCAAGTATAAGAATGGTAAATTGTCTTCTTCGATACCAAGATTATGAATGCCAAAATCGCTACCAAATGGCATGAGCATGTAGCCTCCGGTGGCTAATAACGCTGCCACTCCAAAGGCGGTTAAGTAGTAAGGATTGGTGATGGTGTTGATGAGTTTTTTAAACTGGTTTTCATCGTTTTTCAATTTCAAATGTTCATCGATGGGTTTCAAATAAAACATGATGATGGCGAACACCACCAAGCTCACCGCCACAATAATCAAGAACGGAAAATGCCATCCTACTTCCTTCATCATGTAGAGTCCGAATGGTATACCCAACACCTGCGACCCAGCAAAAGCAATTTGAATCAATCCCATCACTCGTCCGCGCACATGAATAGCAAAGATATCTGTGATTATCGCGTTGGTGATTGAGCCAATAACTCCACCAAACAATCCGGTTACGATGCGCGCAAAGAATAAGAATTCATACGAATCGGCAATGCCGCACAACAAAGTGCCAATGATAAATCCCGAATAGAAGAAAAGTAATAATTTTTTTCTATCGAATTTATCAGCAAATCCGGCTACAGCAAATCCTCCCACAAAGGCGCTTAAAGCATACGCCGATACAACATAGGAGAAATCTTCCTTGGAGATATCCATCACTTTCATAAGATGATAGCCCATGGGCGATAAAATCATGAAATCTAAGACTACCGAAAACTGAAGGAAAGCAAGTAGAATAATTACAAATATTTGATATTTTGAGAACACTTTGGTGTTCGACGTTCCATCTGTCATAAACTATAATTAGACGACAAATGTAGGTACAATTAATTTATGCAATTGTATTTTTCAATAGTATTTGTCTATATAAAAAACAAAAAAGCACCCGTCGGTTGACGAATGCTTTTCATGAAATTTAAATTGTTTCTATTCTGCTTGAGGCTCTTCTGCAGAAGTATCATCTGCATCAGTGCTTGGCGTTTCTTCAGAACCTTCAACACCTTCTGCACCTTCAACAGTTTCTTCATCAGAAGCAGGTACTTTAGCTACCGCTGCGATCTCATCGCTTCCTCTCAAGTTAATTAATTTAACTCCCTGAGTTGCTCTACCCATCAATCTCAATTCGGCAACAGCTATACGAATAGCGATACCAGAACGGTTGATGATCATTAAATCATCTTCATCTGTTACGCTCTTCAAGGCTACCAATGAACCTGTTTTATCGGTGATATTTAAAGTTTTAACCCCTTTACCACCACGGTTGGTAATTCTGTAAACTGGCTCACCATCTTCTGGATCGTTCAAGTAAGTACGTTTACCAAATCCTTTTTCAGATACTACCAACACCGATTCTTTAGCAGGATCTTGAATAGCAATCATTCCTACTACTTCGTCTTTATCGTCGTCCATGTTTACACCACGAACTCCGGTAGCATTTCTACCCATCGGACGAACAGTAGACTCGTTGAAACGAATACATCTTCCCGATTTGATAGCAATCAATATCTCGTTGCTTCCTGTAGTTAATCTTGCTTCTAATAATTGATCTCCTTCACGAACATTGATGGCGTTGATACCATTGGCTCTCGGACGAGAATATGCTTCTAAGCTTGTTTTCTTGATAACCCCTTGTTTAGTTACCATGATGATGAAGTTGTTGTTGATGTAGCTTTCATCTTTCAAGTCACCTACGTTAATGTAAGCCATCATCTTGTCATCACGCTCAAGGTTGATCAAGTTTTGAATTGCTCTTCCTTTTGAAGTTTTATTTCCTTCTGGAATATCGAAAATTCTCATCCAGAAACATTTTCCTTTTTCGGTGAACACCAATAACCAGTCGTGGTTTTTAGCGATAAACAAGTGCTCTAAGAAATCTTCATCTCTCGTTGCAGAACCTTTAGAGCCAACACCACCGCGACCTTGACGACGGTATTCTGTTAATTCAGTTCTCTTGATGTATCCTAAGTGTGAAATGGTTACTACAACTTCTTTGTTTGGAATGATATCTTCTACACGGAAATCTCCGCCAGAGAAGTCGATTTCTGTTTTTCTAGAATCACCAAATTTGTCTCTCAATTCGATTAACTCATTTTTGATGATTTCATAACGTCTTTCTTTTGAAGCTAAAATTTCTTTGCACTCTTTGATGAAGTTCATCACTTCTTCGTATTCAGCACGAAGTTTATCTTGCTCTAAACCAGTTAACTGACGCAATCTCATCTCAACAATAGCACGAGATTGAATGTCGCTTAAACTGAAACGTTCCATCAATTTCTCACGTGCTTCATCTGGAGATTTAGACGCTTTAATCAATGCAATTACTTCGTCGATATTATCAGAAGCAATGATTAATCCTTCTAAGATATGCGCTCTTTCTTCTGCTTTTCTTAAATCGTACTGTGTTCTTCTAACCACCACTTCATGACGGTGGTCAACGAAACAAGCAATCATCTCTTTTAAGTTGAGTAGTCTCGGGCGACCTGCTACCAAGCAAATGTTGTTTACGCTGAATGATGATTGAAGTGCAGTGTATTTGTATAAGCTATTCAATACCACATTGGTAATGGCATTGTTCTTAATTTCGTAAACGATACGCATACCGCTTCTATCCGACTCATCACGGATATCAGAGATGCCTTCTAATTTCTTTTCGTTTATTAAATCGGCAGTTTTTTTAATCATTTCTGCCTTGTTCACTTGGTATGGAATCTCGGTAACAATGATTCTTTCGCGTCCGCCTTCTACCTCAATCTCTGTTTTGCCACGCAAAACCACTCTTCCTCTTCCTGTTTCAAAGGCTTCTTTCACACCGTCGTAACCGTAAATGGTACCGCCAGTTGGAAAATCGGGAGCTTTTACAAATTGCATCAAATCGGCAACAGTAACGTCGTTGTTTTCAATATAAGCTACTATACCATTGATGATTTCTGTTAAGTTGTGAGGGGGCATGTTGGTTGCCATACCTACAGCGATACCAGAAGCACCATTCACTAACAAGTTAGGAAGTACAGTCGGCAATACAGTAGGTTCTTGTAAAGTATCGTCGAAGTTTAACGAGAAATCAACAGTTTCTTTCTCGATATCGCGAATCATTTCCTCGGCAATCTTTTGTAGACGTGCTTCGGTGTAACGCATAGCAGCCGGACTATCACCATCTACAGAGCCGTAGTTACCTTGTCCGTCAACCAGTGGGTATCTCAAAGACCACTCCTGAGCCATACGTACCATGGCATCGTATACCGATGTATCACCGTGTGGGTGATACTTACCTAAAACCTCTCCAACAATTCTCGCTGATTTTTTATAAGCACGATTAGACAAAACGCCCAACTCTAACATACCATATAACACACGACGGTGTACAGGTTTTAATCCATCACGCACATCAGGCAGCGCACGAGAAACAATCACCGACATCGAATAATCGATGTACGAAGATTTCATTTGATCTTCAATGTCTATTCTAATAATTTTTTCGCCTTCAGCCATAGTAACTATATATAAAGTATATTAATATTATACAGGGCAACGAAAATACTAAATACCCCCTCCAATAACAGAATTTTTTACCCCTCACTTACTAACAAATTTTTGTTAGAAATTAACAATTGAAACAAAGGCTTAAAAGTATTGGTGTTCTTATTTTTGAATATATTTACCCTTGTAGTATATTTACAAAGATTTATTATGGAAGCAAAGTTTTCACCAAGAGTTAAAGATGTAATCACGTATAGCCGCGAAGAAGCGCTTCGTTTGGGCCACGATTACATTGGCGTGGAGCATCTTTTTCTGGGCATTTTGCGAGAAGGAGAAGGCAATGCGGTTAAGATTTTGAAGAATCTTAAAGTTGATTTGGCTGAATTGAGAAAATCAATAGAAACCAATATCAAATCGAAATCAAAGAATTTTAATCAGCCAGGCAACATCCCTTTGGTGAAACAAGCCGAAAGAGCTCTTAAAATAACTTACCTAGAAGCCAAGTTGTTTAAAAGTCAGATGATAGGTACCGAACACTTGCTTTTGTCCATATTGAAAGACGAAGACAATATAATAACCAAAGTATTTGATGACTACAACATCGATTACGATTCAATCAAAGAAGAAATGCACGTAGTAGAAGACGAAACCGAAACAGGTCCTAAATCTGAATTGCCAGGAACTCCTGCTGATGACGATAATGATGACGATGCCAATGAATTTTCCTCTGGTCCGGCAGCCAAAAAACCAGTCGATACCAAATCTAAAACTCCGGTTCTAGATAATTTTGGTAGAGACCTTACTAAAATGGCTATCGAAGGCAGATTAGATCCAATAGTTGGTAGAGAAAAAGAAATTGAGAGAGTTTCTCAAATTTTAAGTAGAAGAAAAAAAAACAATCCAATTTTGATTGGTGAACCTGGGGTGGGTAAATCAGCCATCGCCGAAGGTTTGGCCCTAAGAATCATTCAAAGAAAGGTTTCTAGAGTATTGTTCGGTAAAAGAATTGTGACTTTAGACCTAGCGTCTTTAGTGGCTGGTACAAAGTACCGCGGACAATTTGAAGAAAGAATGAAAGCGGTGATGAACGAGTTGGAGAAATCACCTGAAGTGATTCTTTTCATCGACGAGATTCATACTATAATCGGTGCTGGTGGTGCTTCTGGCTCACTTGATGCCTCTAACATGTTTAAACCTGCCTTAGCGCGTGGTGAGCTGCAATGCATTGGCGCAACAACTTTAGATGAATACCGTGAGTACATTTAGAAAGATTGTCCCCTCGGACGAAGATTCCAAAGGGTAAATGTTGAGCCAACAACTGTTGATGAGACCATTCAAATTTTGAATAACGTTAAAGAGAAATACGAAGATCATCATAATGTAATCTATACACCTGAAGCTATTGCTGCCTGTGTTAAGCTTTCTGCTAGATACATCACCGATCGTCACTTGCCAGATAAAGCTATTGATGCTTTAGATGAGGCTGGTTCTCGTGTACATATCACCAACATCAATGTTCCTAAAGAAATCTTAGATATCGAAAAAGATATCGAAGGTATCAAAGAGGAGAAAAATAAAGTGGTGAAAAGTCAGAAATACGAAGAAGCAGCTCGTCTAAGAGATAGAGAACGTCAACTGATTGAAAAATTAGAAGATGCTAAAAAACGTTGGGAAGACGAAACTAAAAACAACCGCGAAACAGTAAACGAAGATGACGTTGCTGAAGTAATTGGTATGATGACGGGTATTCCAACCAAACGTATCGCAGAAAAAGAAAGCGGTAAGTTGGCGCGCATGCCAGAAGATTTAAAAGGTAAAGTTATCGGTCAGGCCGACGCTATTGATAAAGTAGTAAAAGCTATTCAACGTAACCGTGCCGGATTAAAAGATCCTAACAAACCAATTGGTTCATTTATCTTCCTTGGTCCAACTGGGGTTGGTAAAACTCAATTGGCTAAAGAATTGGCTAAGTTCTTATTCGATACCGAAGAAGCAATAATTCGTATCGATATGAGTGAATACATGGAGAAATTTGCTATTTCTAGATTGATTGGTGCGCCTCCGGGGTATGTTGGTTACGAAGAGGGCGGACAATTAACAGAGAAGGTTAGAAGAAAGCCATATTCTATCGTGTTGTTAGATGAGATTGAAAAGGCGCATCCAGATGTATTTAACTTGTTGTTGCAAGCATTGGATGACGGACACATGACCGACAGCCTTGGAAGAAAGATCGATTTCAGAAACACTGTTATCATCATGACTTCTAACATCGGTACGCGTAAGTTGAAAGAATTCGGTACAGGTGTTGGTTTCCAAACCAACGCTAAATTAACTGCAGCCGATGAAAATGCGAAAAGTGTAATCACTGGTGCTTTGAAGAAATCTTTTGCTCCTGAGTTCTTGAATAGAATTGACGACGTAATCTTGTTCAACTCTTTAAGCAAAGAAGACATCCACCAAATTATCGATATCGAACTAGAGAAACTATACAAACGTGTATCTACTCTTGGCTTATCTTTAAAAGTTTCTACTGAAGCTAAAGATTATATCGAGAACAAAGGTTTTGATAGTGAATATGGTGCTCGTCCGTTAAAACGCGCTATCCAAAAATACTTGGAAGATGCCGTTGCAGAAGAGATCATCAAATCTAATTTGAAGGAAGGTGATGCTATTCAGGTTGATTTCGACAAAGAGAAAAACGAAATCACTTTGAAAATCACTAAACCAAAGAAGAAGAAAACCAAAGAAGAACCTGAACAAGAAGGTGAATAATAAAAAAGGCCCCGTTAACAAACGGGGCCTTTTAATTTTTAGTGGTGGTGGCCACCCGGACCGTGAACATGTCCGTGAGCAATTTCGTCGGCTGTAGCCTCTCTAACTTCGTCAACAACGATATCAAAGTTTAAAGTAACTCCTGCCAATGGATGGTTACCATCTACAGTTACTTGATCTCCTTTAATATCTGTAACAGTCACTACAACTTGTCCGTGCTGCCCTTCAGCATGAAACTGCATACCAACTTCTACTTTGTTTGTACCAAAAGCAGAAAGCGGAACTTGTTGTACCAATTTAGCATCTGGCATTCCATATCCTTTTTCAGCCGGAACAGCAACAGAAAATTTATCACCTTTGGCTTTATTCTCTAACTCTTCTTCGAGTCCGATCACCAAATTACCATTGCCATGCAAATAATACAGGCTCTCTTTACCTACACTTGAATCAAGGACTACTCCTTCATCATTCTTCAGTGTATAAGTGATCGCCACTACTGAGTTTTTTTTAATCTTCATAAGTATTTTTAAAAATAATTTAGGCGAAGGTAAGTTTTTGAAATAGTTTATTAAAATGATTTGTAAAGAAACTATTCCCCCTCCTTTGGAAGTATAAGAGGGGCATGGCAAAGCTCAAACCTTTCATATTTTTCTCTCCTAAGTTAGATATCGCTGCTTCGGTAGCTATCGATTCTTACGACTCATATTCAAAGGAGAAGGTGCACGAAATCATTCGAAATCACGAATTGTCTTTCGTTAATGTGATACATCGCGATGCCAATATGCACAAAAGTGATTTTTATAAATTGGTGCGAAAACGCTTTGCCGATTTCGTAAATAAAGGATGGCTGCAAGCAAGTGATAAAGCATCATTTGTTCTGTACCGTAAAACCACCGCTAGTCGCTCTTACCTCGGATTAATCGCCCTAAGTGACCTGCGCGATTTAGAGAATAAAACAATTCACTTACACGAAAAGACTATAGAAAAGCGAGAAAATATTTTGGCTCAATATATCAAAGAGGTTAAACTCAATGCCGAGCCTGTTGCCTTGATTTATGATAGAAATATTCCTATTCAAAAGATAATGAATGGGGAAGTTCAAAAGTCGACTTTTTTACAGTTTAAAGATGCTAATAAAGACTTACACGAATTATGGCAAATAAGCGATAAAACGATGGTGGAGCAGCTGCAGATAGAATTTGAAAAAGTACAGTATTTATTAGTGGCCGATGGTCATCACCGCATACAAAGTTCATGGCGCAATTTTCAAGAAAATAAAGAAGAAAAATACTTCATGAGCATCTTGCTTGATGAAGACAATATCGACATAGAACCTTTTCAAGAAGGTGAAAAAAAATACACTTTTCAAGAGATCAAAAGTATTACACAAAGGGGAGAGGTGTTGCCTCCAAAATCGACCTGGATTTTACCTAAATTGAAGACTGGGCTGGTGGTGTATGATTTACTAATAGGACAGTAGCGCTTATCCAGTATGTCATCCTGAGGTACCCCGAAGGAACTATTGCCCTAAAATTCAAACTATAATTCTCTTTCATTTTAGAACGGTGCCAATCTTTTTTACCTTTACATCATGAGCATTTCACAAAATCTTAAGAATATATTATCTACCATCCCTTCGGGAGTAAAACTAATTGCGGTTTCTAAAACAAAACCAAACGAAGCAATTATAGAGGCGTATCAAAGCGGACAAAGAATTTTTGGTGAAAACAAAGCCCAGGAATTGGCTGCTAAACAAAAAGATTTACCTAGTGATATAGAGTGGCATATGATAGGTCATATGCAAAGCAATAAGGTGAAATACATTGCTCCGTTTGTGTCTTTAATTCATTCTGTAGATAGTCTTAGTTTGCTGCAAGAAATCAATAAGCAAGCGCTAAAAAACAACAGAACAATTAATGTTTT
The DNA here is from genome assembly GCA_964406465.1 of uncultured Chryseobacterium sp. Classification (GTDB taxonomy): domain Bacteria; phylum Bacteroidota; class Bacteroidia; order Flavobacteriales_C; genus JAHEZL01. Next base: position 650 of record CAYORT010000041.1, on the reverse strand, counting down.
GCTTCAATTCCATATTGCCGAAGAAGAAACAAAATTTGGTTTTTCAATGAGCGAAGTTCAAGAGCTTTTAAACTCTAGTGCCTTCAAAGAACTCAAGAATATAGAGGTGTGCGGTGTTATGGGCATGGCTACATTTACCGACAATCAAGAACAAATCAAAAAAGAATTCAAACAACTAAAAGCCTATTTCAATCAATTGAAAAGTGCTCATTTCAATGAGAAAGAACGCTTTAATGAAATATCAATGGGTATGTCGGGAGATTATCTTTTAGCCATTCTAGAAGGTAGTACCATGGTAAGAGTTGGTTCTAGTATTTTTGGTGGGAGGTAGGTTTCCCATCTGTAATAGGGCGACACAAAATAGTGACAGAAACAAAACTGTATTAATCAAGATATGGACAAACAACAATTTTTCTTTAAACTCAATCCTCCGCGTCCAACATTTATGTTGGATATGTCTGCTGACGAAAAGGCGATTATGCAAAAACACGTTGAATATTGGACAGGACTACTGAGTGAAAACTTCAAATAGTGGATAGACGTAAATAAAATCTATATCCTTTCTATTGCAAATATGTATTTTATTTACGTCTTCCCATTGTAGGCTTCCCTGAAAGTTGGCCATTTAAAAGTTGAATTTATAAAAACGA
>CAYORT010000040.1:0-12842 GCA_964406465.1 uncultured Chryseobacterium sp. | reverse complement strand
GTGTATCACCAAGCTTTAATCCGGGTACAGCAGGAGTAGGTTCACACACTATTACCTATACATACACAGATGGTAACGGCTGTACCAACACTGCAACTGATGCGATGACAGTAAACGCTTTACCGGTAGTAGCCTTAACCTTAACGGATGATGCAGCTTGTGAAACTGAGTCGGCATTTAACTTAGGTGGAGGTTCACCAATTGGAGGTACATATTCAGGAACAGGAGTTGGTGTATCACCAAGCTTTGATCCAATAAGTGCCGGAGTAGGATCTCATACAATAACATACACTTATACTGATGGTAATGGTTGTACAAGCAGTGCTACTGATCAAATGACAGTAAATGCAAATCCTACTACTTCTATTGCCGATACTACAATATGTGCCGGTGATGTAGCAGGTGTATTTGATGGTGGTGCAGGTTTCTCATCATATACTTGGAGTGGCAACGGATCTGGTTCTGCAAGAACGACTGCTAGAACTGTAGCTGGTGCATATACTGTAATAGTAACAGATGCAAACGGTTGCAACGACACAACAAGTGCTACTTTGTTTGTTAATGCTAAGCCAAATATTTCTGTTGCCGACACAGCAATATGTGCTGGTTCACCTGCGCATGTGTTTGATGCTGGTGCTGGTTTTACATCTTATGTTTGGAGTGATAATGGCACAGGCACAAGCAGAACAACAAGTGGTACAGCAGCTGGTAATTATACTGTTGAAGTGATTGATGCTAACGGTTGTAAAGATACCACTACAGCAACACTTACAGTGCATGCTTTGCCGATTGTATCATTGTTTTTAGATCCAAATAGAATTTGTATCGATCATATTCCATTTACTGTGCAAGGTGGTGCTCCTTCAGGTGGAGTTTACACTATGAATGGAAATACATTAACTACGTTTGATCCAGCAGCTGCGGGTAAAGGTAAACATGCTATTAAGTATACTGTAACAAACGGATTTGGATGCGTTGATTTTGCAATAGATACGATGATTGTAGATACTTTACCAACACCTTCCATTGCTTCAATTTCTGCCTTGTGTAAAGACGCTACTCCAGTTCAATTGAATGGTAGTCCGGTGGGTGGTACCTGGAAAATCAACAATACTTCTATAGCGAATCCAGCATACTTCGACCCATCGTTGTATTCTGCAGGTTCTCATACTGTATTGTACAACTATACTGATATTAATGGTTGTAAGGCAAGTGCCTCTAGATCGGTGACTGTAAATCCATTACCGGTTCCTGTTATCACAGCACCTGCACAAGTTTGTTCTAACGGCAGTGTTGTTCAATTAGCAGCTTCTTTAACTCCGGGTACATGGAAAGTAGATGGTTCTCCAGCCTCAAAATATTTTGACCCTAAAGTTTTAGCTGCAGGAGCGCACAGTATCACATATACCTATACAGATTCTAATTCATGCGTTGGTGTGGCTTCGGCTTCAATTAATATTAATCTTAAAACTACTCCAAGCATAACGCCGATTTCTAATGTATGTATTAATGCTACAGGAAATGCGGCCTTAGTAGCGGCTCCTACAGGTGGTGTTTGGAAATTAGACGGAGGTTCGAATTCGGGCTCATTGGCTTTAGGTACATTAGCTGTAGGTAACCATGATGTAAAATACATCTACACTGATGCGAACTCATGTATTGACACAGCAAATACAACGTTTACCGTTTACGATACCACTCAGGTTAATATAGCTAATGCTCAGTATTGCCAAGGAACATCTTACACTTATACTTTACCAAATAACTGGCAAACATATACATGGAACAATGTTTTAGGATCAAATTCTTTCACGGTTTCAGGTGGTACACAAGCAGTAACCATAGTGGTTGTTGATGCTAATGGTTGTTCTACTCAAGATGTTGCTGCTGTAACAGAGAATCCATATCCTACACCTGATTTGGGGAATGATATTGAAATGTGTTTTGGTGACTATGCACTTTTAGATCCTGGTACAGCTAATAGTTTAGTTTATTCTTGGACTCCTGGAAATTCAACAACTCCAACATTGACTGTAAATACTGCTGGAACTTATATTGTATCGGTGGAAGACAATATTGGGTGCGTTGGTAAAGATACAGTTGAAGTGATAGTTCATGCCTTACCACAAGTATCTTTAGGTGCTGATACATCATTATGCGACAACGGCTTTGACAGAATATATTTACATGCTTCATATACCGGAAATTTAAAGCTGTTATGGAGTACTTATGAGAAAAACCTAGATTCAATTAAAATCGGAATGGTTGGTGAATATTGGATTCAAGTGACTGATGCAAATACATGTGTAAATAGAGATACAATTGTTGTGGTGCATAAATGTCCAGACTATAAGTTCACTTGGCCTAAAGTATTTACACCAAACGCCGACGGCTTTAATGAAGAGTTCTTGCCTAAGGATGTGAGTGAAGAAAACTTCCAGCAAGTAATTGCTAATATGTTGAAACTAGAATTTGAAGTTTATAATCGTTGGGGTATTAAGGTTTATGAATCAACTAATGTGATACCTCGTTGGGATGGTAGATTTAATGGTGCCGATTCTCCTGCTGGTACTTACTACTGGTTGGTGAGATACACCAATACCGCCAATAAAGTTTATGAAGACAAAGGATTTGTTCAGTTGATAAGATAGAATTAATATTAAAGTTCGATATTTGAGAGGTGCATTCATTTGCACCTCTTTTTTTATGATTAAAAAACTCTGCGTGATAGCAATTTTGGTGGTATTTGGCTTTTCATTTTTTGAAGAGCCAAAGAAATTTGAAACCGAAAATGTAATTATTTTGGTTATTGATGGACCGCGATACACCGAAACTTGGGGTGATTCTCTTCATCAATATATCCCTAATATGCATAAGTATTTGTTGCCTCAGGGAGTATTGTTTCAAGATTTTAGAAATACAGGGAAGACATTAACAGATGCCGGACATACATCAATTTGCACAGGGGTAGACCAAACGATAGACAACACCGGAAAAGAGTTGCCTTTATTCCCATCTATTTTTCAGTATTATATCAAAGACAAGAAAGTTGATTCCACTAAAGCTTGGGTAATCACCAGCAAAGACAAATTAGAAATACTTACAAATTGCACAGATTCAAGTTGGCACAACAGATATAGACCAGCTCATGATTGTGGCTTAGCTGGCTATCCGTCGCTTTACAGAAAAGATTCTGTAACGATGGCACACGTTTATGAAGTGCTTAAAAATCATCAACCAAATTTAATGATAATCAATTTGAAGGAACCCGATTTTTCTGGACATGCAGGAAGTTGGTCGGGTTATCTAAAAGGAATAGAATCAGGCGATAGATATGCCTATACTTTATGGCAAAAGATTCAAAGCGATGATCATTACAAAAACAAAACAACTTTGTTCATTACCAGTGATCATGGGCGACATTTGAATGGAATTAAAAGTGGATTTACCAATCATGGATGTGATTGTGAAGGTTGCCGACATATAAATTTGTTGGCACTTGGTCCCGATTTCAAACAAAATCAAATTTTTACTCAGCAAAGAAATCAGAAGGATATTGCGGCTACTATTGCCTATATGTTGTCTTTTCAAATGCCTACAGGTAAAGGTGAAGTAATGATGGAATTATTCAAATGATGAGTTTTAGAACCGACATAAAATTAGCTGCATCCGCTTTCAAAATCAGTTATCATGATCGGTTGATGTTAATGGGGTCATGTTTCTCCGACAACATGGGCGAACAGCTCAATTCCATAAAGATGAAGGTAACAAGCAACCCTTTTGGGGTTTCCTTTAATCCATTTTCAATTGGCCAAAGTTTAGTTAGTATTGTTCAAAAAAAGCAGCTAATTGAAGTAGATAAAAACAGCGATTATTATTTTTCCTTTGATTACCATTCTTCCTTTTCATCTACTTCTAAAGAACTTGTTTTAGAAAGAATAAATGCTGCCCTTTTCAATGCACATGATGATTTGAAAAGGAGCAATGTGCTTTTTATTACTTTCGGTTCAGCTTGGGTGTACCGCCATATAGCACAAAATAGAATTGTTGCCAATTGTAATAAAGTTCCAAATAAAGAATTTGTTAAAGAATTACTCACCATCGAAAATATTGTTCAGAATTTTAATGTTGTTTTAGCTCAATTAAAGGATTTCAATCCAAACCTTAAAGTCGTTTTTACTGTTAGTCCGGTTCGACATCTAAAAGACGGATTTATCGAAAATCAAAGAAGCAAAGCCATCTTACTGGAATCTGTTCATCGCTTGGTAGAAGTCAACCCCCATTGCAGTTATTTTCCTTCGTATGAAATTGTAATGGATGATTTGCGCGATTATAGATTCTTTAAAAAAGATATGTTGCACTTGAATGATATAGGAGTAGACTATGTGTGGGAGAAATTTTGCGATTACTGCTTTGATGATCAAACGAAAGTAATCATGAATGAAGTATTAGCTTTGAACGCTTTTCTTCAACATCGATCAATTCTAGATACTGATCATGAGAGCAAGAAAGAGAATGAGTTGGTGAAAATGAAAGAGAAATATCCCTTTTTGAAATGGTAATAAAAAAACTCCCCGATTTTCATCGAGGAGTTTTTTTGTTTTAGAGTTGGATTATTTCATTTTCGACATTTCTTCTTCGAAAGTCTTTTTGAATTTTTCGTAATCGTAATCAACTTTTAAGCTTTCTTCTTTAGTTAATCTGTCGTTGATAGCCTGAACTAATTCATCGGCACCCAATTCAATTGCAGTGTACCCTTTGTAGTTACCTTCAGGCGTTTTCGTTACTTTATCACAAATTTGGCGGATACCACTCAATTTTTGGTTGATCACCTCTCTTGTTAATCCTTCATATTTTTTCTCTAAGTCTTCTCTTTTGTTGTGTTCAACATCTTTAACATAGTTATCAATAGTTGCTTTGATTGTTGTACTCACAAAAGATGCTAGTTGAGCTTTAGCTTCAATTAACGCTTTGTTTTTAGCTGTTTGTTGATCCATGCTTTCGCCAACTGCGTGTGCTCTGAAAGTTTTTTTATCCGACATGAATTCAGGACCTGAGCAATATTCGTTAACCAAAACTTCACCGGCTGGAACAGCTGCTTCTTTTTTCTTTTTGCTCTTACAAGAGGTAACTGTAAAAGCAGTTACTAAAACTAATAAGATTAACGATGCTTTAAATGTTGTTTTCATGACTTTGAGTATTAAATTTTCAATTTTTTCAATTTTGATTGTGTGATGCAATTTTCAATTACTGTGCCAAAATAAAGATTTTGAATTCAGCAAACAAGAGTGGCCATTTAATTGGCCTTTATCAAGCAACGCAAATTTTTCATTGCAGAATCAATGCTTTACTTTATTTTTACTGCAAATCAATAATGTATGTACCCTACGCTGTTCCATTTTTTTTATGATGTTTTCGGACTAGAGATCGATAAGTTGAAGTTTTTTCCAGCCTTTGGATTTATAGTAGCTACATCATTTATTGCTGCGGCTTTCTTTTTCGGCAGAGAATTAAAACGTAAAGAACAATTGGGTTTACTTTTTCCTAGTACCGAGAAAATGTTGGTTGGAAAACCTGCTTCTACAGGAGAATTGGCTTTAAATGGTTTAATAGGATTTATTTTTGGCTTTAAGATTATTGGTATCATCGTTGGCGAGGCCGATGGAATGGAAATGAAAGGTTATATGTCATCGTCTCATGGTAGCTGGGTTGCCGGACTATTACTAGCGGGTGTATTCGTATACATGAAATACCATGAAAAACAGAAGGAAAAATTGCCTGAACCAAAATGGATTGATGCAAAGATATTCCCTTCTCAAAGAGTAGGGGAAATTACAATGGTGGCAGCTGTTTCGGGAATCATTGGCGCGAAAATATTTCACCAATTTGAATATTGGGAAGAATTTAAAGCAAATCCAATAGAAAGTTTGTTGTCAACCTCCGGACTCACTTTTTATGGTGGTTTAATTTGTGGAGCCTTAGCAGTTGGCTACTATGTTAGAAAGAAACAAATGAATCCATGGGTTATTTGCGATGCTATTGCTCCTTCTTTGATATTGGCTTACGCAATTGGAAGAATTGGTTGTCAGGTTTCGGGCGATGGCGACTGGGGAATAGAAAATATTTCACCTAAACCAGAATGGATGTCATTTCTACCCGATTGGATGTGGGCCTATAACTTTCCGCACAATGTGAATGAAGTAGGCGTGAAGATTGCCGATTGCGGCGCATGGGCTCCATATTGTAATCAACTACCTATTCCAGTTTATCCTACTGCTTTTTATGAAACCATTATGGGGTTGCTCATTTTTGGAATTCTTTGGTTACTTAGAAAACGCATCAGTACTCCCGGAGTAATTTTTTCTTTATATCTAATTTTTAATGGTATGGAGAGATTTATCATAGAACAAATTAGAGTTAATTCCACTTTTGAATTCTTAGGAATAACAATGACTCAAGCTCAATTAATTTCATCGATTTTGATGATTATGGGAGTATTTGGAATTTTCTATTTCAAAATGACCAATAAGAAAGCTCAATAATGAATTACGAAGCACTTTGCAATGAAGTAATTGCTCTATCAAAAGAAGTAGGGCAATTCATGAAGGAAGAGAATAAGAAAATTAGAAATGGCGATGTTGAATCGAAAGAACATTTCAATTCTCTGGTCACCTATGTAGATAAAACAGTAGAGCAAAAAGTGATTGCGAAGCTTTCTACTTTAATTGATGATGCCGGATTTATTGCCGAAGAAGGTACTAGTTCGAAAGTAGGAGAAAAATACAACTGGATCATAGACCCATTAGATGGTACCACCAATTTTATTCATGGTTTACCCATCTACTGTGTTTCAATCGCTTTACAAGAAGATGATGAAATTGTGCTAGGCGTTATTTTTGAGCCCAATATGAATGAATGTTTTTACGCTTGGAAGGGGAGTAAAGCTTATTTGAATGGAGAAGAAATTTCTGTTTCATCGGCCAAAAGAATGGAAGATTCTTTATTGGCTACAGGTTTTCCTTATTGGGATTTCAACAGAATGGATGCTTATTTGAGAATTTTAAAAGATTTCACTGCAAGAACTCGCGGTATTAGAAGAATTGGTTCGGCAGCAGTTGATTTGGCATATGTAGCTTGCGGAAGATTTGAAGCTTTTTACGAGTATAGTTTAAAACCTTGGGATATTGCTGCGGGAGCATTTATTATTGAACAGGCAGGTGGCGTAGTAACCGATTTCCAAGGTAAACGTGATTTGATTTCGGGTAAAGAAATATTGGCTGCAAACCCTCACATTCACCCCGAATTACAGCAAAAAATAGAATCAGAATTTTACAAATAGATGAAGAGTTTTTTATACATATTGTTCAACGAAGTAAAACGCTTCATTCAAATAAAAGAATACAAGACTTTACTTATGTTGGGCTTAAAATATGGCCGAACAAAAAGATATACCAAACGCCAAGTGAAATTTGATGGTAACGAATTTACAGTTGCCGACTTTCAATCTTTTTTTTGGCAGTATAAGCAAATCTATGTGGATCAGTGTTACAAATTTGAAAGTAGTTCGTCACAACCTATCATCATAGATTGTGGTGCCAACGTGGGATTGAGTGCTTTTTATTTTGCACAACTTTTTCCTTCAGCAAATATTTTCGCTTACGAAGCTGATGTGGAAATTCATAAATGTTTGAGCTCAAATGTAAAGCAGTTTCCTTCTGTACAAGCCATCCATAAGGCAGTATGGATAAATAATGATGGTGTTCAGTTTAGTACCGAAGGGGCAGATGGTGGCGCGGTGTCAAAAGGTAATTCTGCAAATACGATATCGGTGCCAAGTATTGCCTTGAAGGATATTCTTGCTCAGCATACGCAAGTCGATATGCTTAAAATCGACATCGAAGGAGCCGAAGTTGAAGTTGTTCGTTCGGTGAAAGATGATTTAAGAAAGTGCCAAAATGTTTTTATCGAATACCACTCTTTTCCTAATAAAGAACAGCATCTCCATGAGTTACTTTCTATTTTAGCTTCAAATGGCTTCCGCTATTATGTGAAAGAAGAAGTGGTTTCAACTCAGTCGTATTTTGTTACCAAAGGCAACAAAGGAAATATGGATATGCAAATAAATATCTTCGCCTACAAAGCATAAACATGAAGGTTGTTATTTTAAGCAATACAGATTCGGGAGGAGGAGCGGCGATTGCTGCACGCCGACTAAATGATGCTTTAAATAGCATTGGTGTTTCATCGCATATGTTGGTGCTTGAGAAAAAATCGGCCAATGAAAAAGTGCTTGCTCTTCCTTTGTCTTCGTTTAGAAAAAAATTATTGAAAGGATTTACCTATTTCGAGTACCTGTTTCAAAGAAAAGTCTTGTTGAAAGACAAAACAGTTGCCATGTTCTCTACCAATGAGGTTGGAGTAGATGTATCGCAACATCCCTTAGTTCAATCTGCAGATGTTATTAATATTCATTGGATCAATTTCGGATTTTTATCTCTTCGTGATATCGAGAAGTTGTATGCTATAGGTAAACCAATAGTTTGGACTCTTCACGATATGTGGTTGTTTACCGGTGGTTGCCATTACTCGGGAGAATGCCAACAGTTTAAAGAATTGTGTGCCGCTTGTCCGATTGTATACATGAAAAAAACGCCTTCATTGCAATGGAAGAAAAAAGAGTTGATTTTTAAAAACAATAAAATAAATATCGTCGCTCCTAGTCAGTGGTTGGTAGATGAAAGTAAAAAAGCATCACTCACCAAAAACGCCAATTCGATTTGTGTTCCCAATACTTTGAATTCAGGGTTGTTTACAAATTTGAGTAAGGAAGAGGCGTGTAAGAAATTAGGATTAGATACATCAAAAAAATACATGTTGTTTTCAGCGGCAAATCCTAATGACGTGCGAAAAGGTTTTTCATATTTTGTAAGTGCTGTTGAAAGATTAAAAAATGAATATCCTAATCATGCACAATTAGAATTGTTGGTGATGGGCAAAGAGCAAAAAGCTTTTTCAAGTTTAGCATTGAAAGTCAATAATCTTGGTTTTATTTCTTCAGAAGAAAAGGCCGCATTGATTTACAGCGCGGCTTCAGTTTTTGTAATTCCGTCTTTAGAAGACAATTTACCCAACACAATTATGGAGGCATTATCGTGTGGAACACCTTGTGTTGGCTTTGCCATTGGTGGAATTCAAGAGATGATTAAAACTGGAGTGAATGGTTATTTAGCACAACCCCGCGATGAAAAAGATTTGGCTAAAGGAATTGTTGAAGTGCTTAATTCTTCTGCTAATTTAGAACAAGGAGCGCGCATATGGATGGTGGAAAAATACAGCAATGAAGTAATTGCTAAACAATATTTGAAAGTATTTAATGAAGCCTAAAGTGAGCATAATAACAGTAGTGTTCAATGGTGAAAACATCATTGAAAAAACTATGCAGAGTGTTTTTGCTCAAACCTACGACAGCATTGAATATATCATCGTTGATGGTAAATCAAGCGACAATACTTTATCAATTATTGAAAAGTACAAAGAGAAAATTAGTGTGTTGATTAGTGAAAAAGATAAGGGCTTGTATGATGCAATGAACAAAGGTTTGCAAGTTGCAACGGGTGATTATGTTTGGTTTATGAATGGCGGTGATCAAATTGCAGATGCCCAAGTTTTAACAAAAATATTTTCTTTAAACATCGATGCCGATATTTTTTACAGCGACACAGCTCTGATTGATGAAAATGGAAAATATCTATCGCTGCTAAGTGAAATCGGGCACAATAACGCTCCCGATAATCTTACCGCTAAATCGATGCAAAGAGGTATGGTGGTATGTCATCAATCTTTCATTGCAAAGAGAAATATCACATCTCCCTTCAACTTAAAATATAAGATTAGCGCCGATATCGATTGGGTGATCAAATGCTTGAAAAAGAGCAAAAATAACCATAAACTCAGTTTCTGTTTATCGAAGTTTATGACTGGTGGCGTTTCAAGTAAAAACAGATGGCGCGCTGTGCGTGAGCGTTTCATTTTGTTTGACGAACACTTTGGCACAGCGCGCAATTTGTATAATCACATTTTTGTGATGGGCAGGGTTTTTAAGAACGCAATATCCAGGCGTTGAATTACATAGAGATTTCTTTTCACAGTATTATTTCTTCGCATTTTAAAGTTTTTTAAGCATTTTATTTTGCCATCTTTTATCGGTGAAATTGGTTTAAAAAAGCTTTAAAGTAATGATGTTCATCCGTGTCTTTATTCTCTTAGTGGGATTAGTTATTTGAGATGCACTAGAATATTATTTTCAACCTGTAACAAATGACTGTTTTGATTGTTTTACTCACGGTACAATTTTTAAATGGTGTTGCAACTTGAATTTACTATTTTTGCAGCCGTTAAACTACATGGGCATATGAACATTTTTTCGAAATTAATTTTTACCACCGCTATTACTGTTTTAGCAGCAGGTAGCGCTTTTTCGCAAGGTGAGGCAAACGTTTGGTATTTTGGGGAGAACGGGGGGTTAGATTTTTCAACATCACCAGCAACGGTGATTGCCGGTAAAACCAATGTTGATGGTAATACCGATATCATGGAGGCTTCTTCTACCATGGCTGATGCTAGTGGTAACATTCTATTCAGTGTAGTGGGTAGAAATATTTATTCTGCCGATGGTGTAGTTAGAGGAACTTTGCCCAATGGTTCTAACTGGAACGTATCTCAAGGTTCTATGATTGTTAAAAAACCAGGTAGCACTAACCAATATTATATCACCGTAGTTCCTGCAGGTACTTCTCCATGTGCTTCTGCCCCTCCTGCATATATTCCAATAACGGTTAATGGTACAACAGGAAACAATATTACTGTAGGAGCATCAGTGAATTTGTCGCAAAATAATGTGAGCCAGGGACAAATGATTTTACCAATTACCGACCCAGTTACAAATGCTCCTACAGGAGATTATTGGTTGATTTACAAGGGTTTAGGAAACAATGAGTTGGATGTGTACAAAATTACCAGTGCTGGTATTACCTTTTCGCATACCGCTTCTCAGGGGCCAGTGATGAATGGTGGATGTGCAGGAAACTCAGGAGATGTTACAGCATATTTCAAATCCAATGGATGTTATACTCAGTTCTCATATTCTTATGGATCAAGTGTTTATCTATTCGATTTCGATACAAAGACTGGTCAGCCTACCTATAAAAATAGTGCCGGACCAATCAATGAGGCTTACGGAATGGAATTCTCTAGTAATGGTAAATATGTATATGTGAGTACAGGTACATTTATGGGAACTCCTCAAATTTACCAGATTCCAGTGAGTCCGGGTGGAACAGGTAGTACCTTAGGTACTCCGGTTTTGATGGGTAACCTGAATGGAACCATTAGAGGTGGGGCTTTACAAATGGGGCCCGATGGAAATATCTATGCGGCTAGTTTTAGTTCTTGGTCGGGTAATACTCGTACCGATTACTTGGGGATGATCTCTAATCCAAATGGCCCAGCTACTTGGAATCCTAAAGCTGTAGCAATTCCTAACTCGATTGTAGGTATGGGATTACCTTCCTTCATGACTTCATTAATTGCTCCTCAACCTAAATTATTGGCCAATGGTGTGGAGCTAGAAAATACTTCTGTTTGTGTGGGCGACAATGTGACTTTTGAAATTGAAGTTAATGGTGTAAAAACAGCAGGTGTTACTTGGACTGCAACTGGCGCAAATACCAAAACTCAAAATGGAGGTACTACCTTCGCTATGACCATGACTAACCAAGGAACCACGAATGTAGAAGTTGTGGTTACCGATGAGTGTGGTAGACAGCGTCCTATAAAATTTGTTGTTGAGGTTGAACCTTTTCAAAATGCAGATGGTACTTTGGCAGCCTGTCCTTCAAGAGTAGTTACAGGTTCTGGTTCAACATCAGGAAATTACGCTTGGTATACCGCCGACCCAAAGAGTGGTGGTACTTTTTTGGGATATGGAGCGACTTATGATGCCGACGGACTTACAAATGTTTGGGTGCAGCCAGTTGGTGTTGTTACTCAGGCTGTTATTAACGATAATCGTACAGCTGAAAACTGGGGAACTGCCACTGGAAACACAACGATTACTCTTGCTAAGGGAAGTGCTAATATTAATTCTTTAGTGGTTGGAATGTATACTTGGGGTTCTTATTCTGGAAATTTAACGGTTGAGCTTAGAGATGGAAGCAATAATGTTATTGGTACTCCTTTTACTCAAGCTGTTACAGGTACAGGTGTTAAGAATGTTAGTATCAATCCAACTGACTGGAAGTTGCCTGCAGCTGGTACTTATTCGGTGGTTATTACGTCGGTGCCAGGTGGTGCTAGTTTCGGACAGTTATCTGCAGCGAATTACTCCTCAGGAAATGTTGCTATTAATGGTGGTAGAACTGTTGATTACAATATTACAACTTTCGAGGAAGGCACTACTTCAAAATGTATCAAAGGGAAGTTGGTTCCAATACCTTCATGCTGTACTCAATTAGCTCCTACAAATGCGATCACAACAGGAACGCCAACGGTTTGTGTTGGAACTACAATTGTTTTAACAGCTACTAAAAATGTGGCTACAACAGGAACTGTTACTTATCAATGGTACAATGACGATGGTGCGATTGCAGGCGCTACTTCAGCGACTTATACTGTACCTACCGGTGCTGCCGCTGCTGCGAAAGACTACTGGGTTACCGTTACTTCATCTGGTTCTTGTTCTGGTGAATCTCCAATTAGTAATAAAATTAAAATTACAGTTAATGGTCAACCTACCAAACCCACAATTACTCTTTCTCCTAACAAGTCAACATATTGTGTTGGTG
>CAYORT010000039.1:0-13765 GCA_964406465.1 uncultured Chryseobacterium sp. | reverse complement strand
ACAAGTTGTAGCAGCTGAAGTACTTGGGTGTGCAGAAATTGATGCGTTGGTACAACTAGAACAAGGACCATTATCTGTCCAACGAAATGCATCAGTTGGAGCAATATTATAGTGCGGACCATTTTTTGCAGTATAATTTCTGCCTCCGTATGAAACTTGACAACCATTATTGTAATATCCAGTATTGCAGCCTGTAGGAGCACTGTAAGATTGATAGGCAGTCCAACAAGCAGTTTGTGCACTACTTTCATTCAGATGAAAGAAAAAAAGAACCACAAACAGTACTTTAAGTTTCAACCCAAGACGAAATACAGTTTCACTTAGGATTTTCTTTGTTCTACTCTCAGTAAAACAAATTTGTGAGTTGATTGCGCTTTTCATATTAGTTGCTTTTGTGCTCCAAATAAATATCATTGAAAGCGCAATAAATTGAAAACCATAAAATGCCAAAAAACAGAGATTGAGAATTATTTCATTTAATCTAATTGCTTGATAATAATATATTTAAAAAAGGTTTTTATTTGTTTTAACATTTTAAGAAAAAGTAATTTTATAAGCTAGTTTAGTTGAAAAAACTTATGAAAATTATTGATGCAAGGGAAAAAGATCAGAGATCTTTTAAAAAATGTTATATGTACTTTTCTTCAAGGAGATGTTGAAGTGAATATAAGATAAACTAAGCCTTTTGTATGCTTAAATTATGCAAGGAGCTACATAGAAATTATAAAGTTTGATTAATACATTTTCTATCTTGAAAAACAATTTCTACCAAGTTGTTTCTATGCAGTTTGCATTAACTAAAATATAAACGCTTTTGGTGTAATCCGTTACATAAGATGCGGTTGATACGCATCTTCTGCAATACGTGCGTGCAGTTAAGCGAGCTGACTCAAAATCTAATAGTGAAGCATTATTGTTTTAAATACAAATAGGCGACACTTCAATTTATAATTCAACACGCTGTATTTTTTACTTATTAAAATATTCTTTAATCAAATTTTCAATGTCTGCTTGTCGAACAGGTTTATGAATGAATTCAACTATTTCTATTTTTTGACGAGCTAGATTTTCATCGTCGGGATTAAGGCTAGTAGTTTGCATAGCCAATACGATTTTAGCTTTCTTCTCTTCGGTCAATTTGCTATATTCTTCAATGAATTCCCAGCCATTCATAACGGGCATGTTAATGTCAAGCAGAATAATTCCTTGCAAACACAAACCTTCTCTATCTGCGTATTTGCCTGTTGAAGTAATATACTCTATGGCCTCCCTGCTGGGAAGCTTACAGAGCGAATAGAAAATAAATAAGAAAGAAGAGTATAAAATAAGTTAGGATTTGATTTAGAAAATCAAAATGCCTATTTAATTCAAATCTTTTTGAAATGTAGTTTTTTAATTTACTTAAACTACTCAATATCTTTCCTCGTGCATTCATATTTCCAAAAAAAAAGTATGGATGGCCTATTGAGCGATAGTTAATTGTTTCTGCTCGATAAATATTCTGATTTTAAAAGCTTTGTTTTTTTAAAAACTCCCCCCCCAAAAAAAAATAGGTGCCTAACTACACTATGATGGAAACTTAATTTGGAGTATGAAGGGGGGAGGGGATCTTTTTTGTCTTTTTTTAAAACAACTTGTATTTTCTATTTATTAATCGATTTCAAAAATTAAGTGCAAAAAATATTGGCGGTATCTAAGTCTTTCAGAATTTAAAAGAACAATAACGATTTACTTTAAACCAAAGATTGATTAAAACTACAACTTTTGATTATTATCTGTAAACACTAAAAATGAGACTATATGTTTTTTAAATTTATTTTCCTTTTTAGTAAATAGTTTAATTTCAATACATTAATGGTTGGTTTTTTGTTTTTTGGTTTTGAAAAATTTATTTTTTTATTTAAGATAGACTATGAATTTACTTGAAGTTTTTAGAAGGATTTTGAATAATTATGCTTTCAATATTTGTTAACTAAAAATCATTAACATTTATTTTATTGAAGGATAAACTATGATTGATGTTTTTCGCTTTCATAATTACTTTTCATCTCTTGCAAACCTTGCTCTAAAGTATACTTGGGTTCCCAACCTAATAAAATATTTGCTTTGCTGTAATCTAAGATTCCGGTATATTTTGCTTCTGTTTTTCTTTCATCCACTATATCAATAATATTTGCTTTTTTTGACATGACATTTTCAATTTTTGCAATGACATTATTCAGGGTAATCGCACCTTCTTTAGCTCCTATGTTAAAATCTTCACATAAAGAAAGTGAATAAAAGTGTACAGGGTTTAAATCGTTATCTTCAATATCAAAACGACCAAAATATAAGGCTTTTATAAAGCAATCTACGACATCGTTTATATATATCCAGGTTCGTGTTTCTTCTCCGTTGAAGCGCCTGTAGGTTGGTTCCCCTTTTTCAATATTTTCCATTAACCTTCTAATCATCATATCTGATCTTCCTCTGTATCCATAGCAGGATGCGATTCGAATAATGAAAATTTGCATTTGGTATAAATGACTATAGCAATAGGCAAGACTTTCCATGGCAACTTTTGAAGCTCCATAAGGGCTGATAGGTTTCTTTGGGCTTACTTCATTTATTTTTAAATGCTTATCTTTTGTTTCACTGTATACAGATGAGCTTGATGCTATTATCACGCGTATGATTTTGTTTGATTTACCTAAAACTTCTAACAAAACGTTAGTACCTTTTATATTAACATCCAAATACTCATTTGAACAAGAAAATGAGCGTTGTTCGTCTACTAACGCAGCTGCATGTATTACTGATGTTATATTGTAGAATGGACTTGCAATAATTTCTTCTATTAAATGTCTGTCGCGAATATCGCCTCTAATCAGAAACATTTCCGCTTTTAAAAAGCAACTGCCTGAGCCGTCGTTGTATTCTTGTACAGTTTTTCTTAAGGTTGAAATGTTTGCTTGTTTCTCGTCAAATGTTGTTGTTTCTTGATTAAATACATCTAATACAATAACTTTTTTTCCTCGAGATAGAAGTGCTTTGGCTATATTGCTTCCAATAAATCCTGCACCACCTGTTACTAAAATACTTTCTCTTTTTCTGCTTGTGGTAATATTAAGCACATTTGAATTTGCATTAGCATTAGCTGAAGCTTTTTCTTCTAATGATGTTATATTATCTTTATTTAACATGAAAAACTATTTAAGGACCAAGAGTCGATAATTTATATTTAGCAACTGTTGTTTTGAAGTAGTCAATTTTGTGCAATTAATATTAGTGATCGAATTCATTAATCAATATTTAAAAGGAACAGTTAAGCATTTATTACTTTTAACCTTGGATTAACTTGTATTTTTATTTCCCAATTAATCAAAGGACAATCTAGTTCAACTTTGTCGTCAGGCAGCTCTTCGCTCGTTTTTTCGATGCTTATATCTACATTGCACTTATCTCTTCCAAATTGACTGTCTCTATTGCAAAATGGACAGTCGGCACAACTACTTACTATGATTCTCATGTTTTTTTGGTTATTTATAAGTAATATTTTTGATAAATTTCGTGAAGTATTATCTCAAAGGATAAAGCATAATAAGAGATAGAATAATATATATAGAACAGTTTTGATCAAGTCGAGTCGACGTAAAAAAAAATTAATGTCTTCTTCTTTTATCTTTCTCTTCAACTTCATACTTGCATTAATTATAGTTCTACAAATTAATTCACTGTAAAAAACGTGTTTACAGGCAAAGTCAACAAGTCAATAAATGGTAAGATTTGAAGAAATGAAAATCAGTATTTTACATCTAAATAATTAAATGTCAGAGAGATGAAACTTTGGTTATTCGTGGTTTAAATATGATTTTGAAATGAATTTATTTGGCTTCTTGTACTAGGGCTTAGTTAAAATAAAGCCCCCCTACCTGCTACTAAGGGGCTATAATCGGGATGAGGACTGGAAGAGGTAGGGAGGGTTTATGTATTAAAAACTTCCATTACAAAAAACTACATCATATGGGTTTTATATTATTTTATTCAAAGCAAAGGAGGTGTAATTTCATGTTTTTAAAACTTTTTTAGCAATCGTATTTCCATTGGAATCTTTAATTATGAAAATATATATTCCAGGTGACAGATGGTTGACTGGCACACTAAACGAAGTGCTGTATTCTGTCTTCTCAAAGGACGTATTGTAAATTTCTTGGCCTAGATCAGTGCTAATTGAAAAATTGAAAATGCCCTGAAATTTTGAAATGAAATTTATTTGAACCATTTCTTCAGCCGGGTTAGGTGAAATATTAAGACTAAAGAAAGTTTCGCTGGAGGGCTTAATGGCGATTACTTTGAAGAATTCACTTTCTCCATTGTAATCGGTTTGCTTCAATCTGTAGTAAACGATATTTTCCGCAGAAAGCACTGTGTCTAGATACTCGTAATTCTGAATGACATAGGAGTTTCCATTGCCTTGCAAGTATGCTACATCAGTAAAATTAATTAAATCGTAAGATCTCTGAACGGTAAAAAAATCATTGTTTATTTCCGATGCGGTTGACCATAAAAGTTGGGTGCCTTTGCCAGCTTTAAACTCTGCTTCGAAAGTCAAAAGATTTACCGGTAGTGTATTCCCTCCAGAGAAAGCAGCGTAAGTGTAGGTAACTCCCCCCCAATTAACGGGAGTAGCGCTTCCGACCTGAAATCCATCTGCATTAAATGATTGAATCAAATTAGACGTTGAACCTGCATTTGCTGCTGGAAATGTAATGTCACCAGAATTGTGCTTGAATTTTATATTAACGCTACCTAAATTGGCACTATTGGTAATAAGCAAAAAATCGGGACGAAAAGCAGTTGCAGCTAATGTTATGTTGGTATTGTCGAATCCGCTTCCCGAGTAGTTATCTTCCCTAAATATTGTCCCCGATTCATTAAAGGCCACATAATGATAAGTTTTAGAAGAAGTATTGTAGTAAGAGCCGGCAGTAAAGCCATCGCTGTCGTAAGACCATATTCCATTAGTGCCGGTGTATCCGCCATCACTCCATCTTACGCCTCTTTGAGCATTTGATGCTATTCCCAAAAATGCTTGTGAATTTGTGCTGTTATCATCACTAAAAATCCATACCATTTCAGGTTGAAAGCCAAGTCCAGTTATACCTTTGGTAGCACCTCCATTGCCTGTGTAGCTTCCTGTCCTCAACAATGATCCAGCTTTAAAGCAAATAAAATGGTAGGTGATACCATTGCTGTTTGACTGAGCATCACTACCTACCACAAAACCATTAGCATTTGTGCTTGTGATAATGCCTGTTTGAAGAAGATTAGTTCCGTCTAAACTTTTGCAATATCCAGTATTCATTGTGTTTGTTGCTACCCAGCCGTCTTCACTACTCGCTGCCTTTACCAAAATAACATCGGGTTGAAATCCTATGTTGCTAATAGTTTTAGTTGTACCATTGCCAACATATGTGCCCATGGAGTAAATATTTTGAGCATGGAGGAAGGTTGGCACAAAGGCTAATAATATAAAAGCTAATTGTTCTAAAAGTTCACTTTTAGAACAACTCAAAATATCTATGCGTAACTTCCTCATATTGCAAAGGATGGGGAAATTTATGCATTGCGCAATTCAAAAAAAAGATAAAATCAGGAACTAAGTGAGGTATAAATAATTGTATAAATATGAAATATAGTTATTTAATAATTTTAATTTTTGTTTTTTGAGAGGAATACTTTTTCGTTGAGATAAAATGAAGCTCCTACTCTACTTTCTGCTCGATGTTTGAAATGAGGAGGAGGAAAGGAAGATGCTGCTAAGGCTTATGCATTAAAAAATTCACATCATCGATAAATTAGAGGAAGCGATTAAGGCGTCGGTGCCAAAACATATGTTGATTGAAAAAAATGTGGAGGTGGTAGGGCCGAAGTAAGATTCTGTTTTATTGTTCTTTCATTAATTGTTCCACTTGCTGAAGAAATTTGTCTTGCTTAGCATAATAATTTTCATCGTTAATTTGGAAGTATTTTTGTCTAATCTCATTCATTGATATTTTGTCGGAAATTTTGTGAATAAGAAATTTATAGGTTTGTCGATGTTTTATTTTTGCTAGTTCTTCTTCTTTTGTGATTTTGCGGCTGCTTGAAACTGAACTTAAAAAATCAACCATCGTTTGCAGGTCTTTATTCAACTGTAATTTATTAGTTTTTACTTGTCGAACAATGTGTTCTATTTTATCTATGAAAATATCGAAATTATCGAGTAGATAAATTGCAATGGCTTCTAGTAATTGTGCCTCAATAAATTGAGTTGATTTTTTATTTTTTTTGAATCTTTCAAAGTAAACTTCTAATTGATGTAGAGCGCCAACATAATCTTCTTCAAGTACCTTTAGTTCAATTAATCCTACGTGAATTCTGCTGATTAATATTTCGTTGGTTACCAGTTTGTGTTTGTTTATGAATAGGAATAGTTTGTTTAATTTTTCTGTTCGGTTTTCTGTTGGTTGAAAAACCTGTAAAAAGGTTTGATTCAAAAAGTATATGTCGTAATAGTTCTCTAAGAAGACAAAATCTTTTTGATTTTCTGTAAAATCAAAAAATGGATTTTCCAGTAATTGCATGTATGCATCCAATTCCTTGATGTTGCCATCAATTTTTGGTTTGGTAAGAAGGTGACTAATAATCAATAAAATAGAAAGTTTACTTACTTCGTTTAAGTTTGAAGAGAGATTTAGTAAGAGTTGCTCTTTCCTAATTTCATGATGTCGTGCTACATCGGTTTTTAAAATATATTCAATCGACTTTATTTCGAAATAGATAAATTTTGCCTTTGTAGAATCAATTTTAATTTGATCTACCTCTTGAAAGATGTTTAAAATATTTTCTGTAAGCCTATCGGTTGAATTGTAAAAAAAGAAATTGTAGTAATGTGTAGTTACCGTTCGGTATAAATTTTTAAGGCGGGTAAGTGTATTTACCTTCACAATAATTGTTTCAATATTGTTTTGAATTTTTTCAATATCCTCTTTTTTTATTGTTCCTTTTTTAAGGTTTAAGTCCCATAGTTCTTCATATGCCTCTCGCTGCACCACAAATTCTTCCTTCATTTCTGCTTTCGCGATTAGTTTTAAGCATCTGCTTTCTGCTTCATCTAGAAAGCCTTTATAGATTAAGGTTTTTATATCAGAAATGTTACTACGTAATCTTATTTCAACATTTTCTTCTTCTACAATATATCGAAGATCTTTTAAGATGATTTCGTAAAGTAAACTAAGATTTGATTGGGTAAGTTTGAGCGGTTTGGCGCCTTCTTTTAGCAGTTGATCAAAGTCGTATTTTTTTTGCTTACATAAAATATCATAGTACGTACCTAATAAAGATGAGTCTTTATTATTGGTAAGGCGAAGTTTGATGTGTCTTTTCTCTGCCTGAGATAAATTTTGTATTAAGTCGTATAGTTTTTTCAAGACTTTATTGCTTTACAAGAACGATGTTTTTTATCTCTTGATTTTGGTTTGCAATGATGTTTAGAATGTAGAAACCTTTGTCTAAATTTTGTGTGTCAATGGTAAAATGATCACCTAATTTTTCATTTAATTTTTGCAGTACCAATCTGCCGGTTTGATCGTAGATATGATAAGATATTAGATTGGTTTTTTCATCCAATGAAATATTTAAATGATCGCTAAATGGATTAGGAAATGTTAATATGTCTTCTGTTTTTATTTCCGCTATTCCGGTGGTGGATGTTACTATTACCTGAACGATAGCTTCTTTATATTTATTGGGGTCTTGTTCGTAGAATTTTATAGTATAGTAGCCGTCGGTACTAAAACGAAGATTCGTGAAATTAAACCACTTTACTCCGCTCATACTTAGGGTGCCATATAACATACCTGGGCCTGTTAATTTTGATGCGTAAATTGTTCCAGAGAATGTTGTGTCGATGTTGCCGGATACCGAATCAATCACGGCTACAATTACTGGAAAAACGGCGTCTACTGTGATTACATTTCCGTTCGGACCTTTGGCAAAAATTTTATTTCCTTTAATATTACTGCATTTTCCACTTGGAGCTTCGCTACAAAAATCTTCTTCGGGTACTACATTAAATTTCAACCATTGTTGTGTAAGACCTCCTCTCATCATTGTAATTCTAATGTCGTACACTCCAACTACTGTAAAATCAACATTATTTAAAAAGCAGTATTTGCCAATTTCGGTATCAATCTTACCGTTAATTGTGCCAGGGCCATAAACTCCCGAAATTGCAAATTTTGCATCCATCGAGGTGTCAATGGCATTGGTAATGGTGTCGCCAAACGCAAACCAAAATGGCATTGAACGTCCGGGACAAGGGTAATCAAAACTTTTTGATCCGAAGGAATTAACTATGCCATTTCCTCCTCCATTTTGACATTTAACTCCCGGAAAGGAACATGGATTTGGATTCGCCTGCGTAAAAGCAATTTGCGGCGTTATCGCTATGTACAAGAAGGTTATTAAACTTCGTAGTATTGATTTTTCCATTTCTATGGTATATCTCTATCAAATGTATCTGTAATCATCATCAACAAACGAATTCAATTTTGTACAAAAACAACTTTTAAAATGATTTAATTATTAATTAACAATCAGTATTTCAATGTTATAAATCGAATGTTGTAGAATTATTAAAAAATGGGTTATGTTTTCAATCGATTAAAAATTAGGGTATTGAAAAGAAGCTTTTAGTCAATACATTATTTTGAATCTAAGTAATTTTAATTGTAAGAATGCTTTAGGAAAATTTAAAATTGAAGTCTCGTTGTATTGATATTCAGTTAGTTAGTTAGTTAGTTAGTTCTTGATAGTCTTTTTTTAAAAAGCTGCAATCCCAATAAACCTGTTTGCCTTTTGCTTTCTTCATGTTGCACCTTTGCGCTCGAAAAAAATTACTACTACGGGAATCTTATGAAAATCTTTTTGAGCTTTATTTTTTCTTTATTGTCGCTTAGTTTGTTGGCATCGGGAAATGCGAATGTTACCATTTCAACCTCTGCCACTTCTAATGGTACATGGAGTGCATTAACTAGTGGTACGTATACCTTTACGCCTAGTGCCAACAATGCAAATATTTTGAATTCAGAAATTCAAAACAGAATCACAGGAACAGGTTTTACTGCAGGAAATGTAACCATATTAACAGCATGTAGTGGCACAGGAACTCAAAGCGGTGATGTTACTATATCTGCAGCTATTACAGCGGCAGGTTCTGCTAAAACTTTTAGAATTACTGCTGCAGGTACTATTACAGTTAATAGTGCCATAAATCTCACGGCATCGGTTTCTACAACAGCAGGTACTACGGGTGGTAGTATAAATTTTTCGGGTACAACAGGTGTAAGTATAGGAGCTGCCTTAACCACTGCAGGTACCACTACAAGCACTAGTGGATCAAATGCAAATGGTGGTTCGGCTGGAAGCATCACTTTAAGTTCTTCAAGTGGTGCGGTTAGTGTTACCAGTACTTTAACAGCCCAGGGTGCTGCCGGAGGAACAGGTGGTTCTGCTTCTGGTGGAGCTGGTGGAGCATTAACAATATCAGGTACAAGTGTTTCGATATCAGCTGGCGGTACAATAAGCACCGTTGGGGGTTCTGGACCGGGTTATAATGGTGGTGCTGGTGGTGCAGTTTCTATAACATCTACTTCGTCATTCATAGTTGTTAGCAGCTCCATCACTTCAAGTGGAGGAAATGCCGGTAGTGCAAATATAATTGGTTACAGAGGGGGTAATGCAGGGGCTGTAACATTTACTGCTTATACTACTTTAACTACTTCTAATATCACCGCAAATGGCGGCACAAATGGCGGCTACTATTATCACTGTGGAGGTAGTGGTGCAACAGTAACTTTGAGAGGAACATCTGTTTCAAATGGCTCTATTTCAACATCAGCAGGTACTAGTGGAGGAGGAGCATCGGGTTGCGGAACCAATGGCTCTACAGTAAATTGCACTAGAGGTAATGTTGGCTCGCAATCATCGTCGGCAGCTGTTACTAAAAACATTGCTATTACTCCAATAACACATAGTACTACTTTGGTAACAGCAGTAGGAACAGCATCGGGTTTACCACCTGGTTTAAGCGCATCTTATTCTAGTAACAGAATTACTATTAGTGGTACACCAACCTCTGGTGGCACTTACAATTATTCGTGGACACCAACCACATCAAGTTCCTGTGGGGCAACTTCAATTTCAGGTACTATTTTAGTTCATGAAACTTTACCTGTTGAGTTTGTTTCCTTTGATGCTGAATTGATTGATGATTATGTTGAATTAATTTGGCAAACAGCATCGGAAATAAACAACGAGAAATTTATTCTTGAAAAATCGTTTGATGGGGAAAATTGGTTCGCTATAGCCGAAGTGCAAGGTGCTGGAAATTCGAATAGTATTTTAAATTACTCTTTTACCGACAATTCTTTAATTAAAGAACTTCAATATTACCGATTAACCCAAGTAGATTTTGATGGAACTCAAGATAAATCTAAAATTGTACAGGTGTTAAAAGCATCGGATAGAACGGTTGATTTGCAAGTTTATCCTAATCCAATGAATGATGAAGTAACAGTAAGTTTCTCTTCTTCTAAATTAGGTAAATGTTTTTTTAGTATTTATTCAGAAATCGGACAAGAACTTTACCGTTCGCAGTTATTTAGCAAAGAAGGAGAGAACAGTTTTATATTTGATACGGCTCATTATGCTGAAGGAATTTATTTTTTCAAAATTGAAATAGATAACGAAATAATTGCCCATACAAAAGTTGTAAAATAAATATGACTGTATAAAAAATAAAAAGCCCCCTTACCCTGTATGTTGCCCCACAATATATAACCCTCGTCGTTCTTACGGGGGCTTTTTTTTGAATTTATTAATGAATTTTCGAAGAACTATTAAGATGAATTGTTAAATAATCTATCTGCATGCTTAAGTAATAAAAATTATTTCGGAAATCAAAAAATCACTAACAACCAGGTAGATACGCATTTTTTTATCTTTTTTAAAACATGAAAGCTTCATTTTTTATGTTTTTACAGTGTTTCGTTTATCAATAAATTAACTTCATATACGACTATTATTTTGAAAAGCAAAAGCAATGTTAATATAATGAGCCTAGTGCCTTTTCTTTTATTGTTATGTTTTACAATAAGCAATGATTTGAACGGACAAGCAAGCCCCGGAGGAGTTACAGATCAATTATTGGTTTGGTTAAAAGCCGATGCAGGAACTTCATCTCTTACTACAACTTCATGGCAAGATCAATCAGGCAATGCAAATAACTATACAACAGTATCGGGTCCAACCGTAATAAGTGCTGATTTGAATTTTAACCCTGCAATTGAAATTTTGTCGGGTGGCTTTAATGGACCCGCAGGTGCCACAGTAGGTTCTAGTTGGACGGTGATTTCTGTGCATCGCCTTTTGGCTTCCGATTCTGTTGGTCAATTTATCGATGCAAGCACAAGAACTTGTATATTAGGGAATTATGAAAATTATTGTAAGGGATTATATCTTGATGGTAATCCTTCTCCTTGGGAGTTTGCTAGTGGAATAGCAAACACAAGTGACATAACAACAACAAATATTTATAATTATAGTCAAAATAACTCTAGTACGAGTCATACGGTTAGATTTACTGGAGATTTTTTAAAAACTTTCAATTCTATGCCTACTGTAGCAAATTTAATTTGGGATTTGAATACGGGTAATTATAATGCAATTACTTCTCAAACAACTGATTCAAGAATAGCAGAATTTATTGTATACAACAAAGCATTAAGTTCAACAGAGATTTCTAAAGTAGAATCGTATTTAGCAGCTAAGTACGGTTTAGTATTAAGTAATGCTGATGGTGGAACAGGAGGAGACTATGTTTCTTCAGGCGGCACCACCTATTGGGATGCTTCGGCAAGTACTGCTTACCACAATGAAATTGTGGTTTTAGGTAAAGATAATAACTCTGCTTTAAATCAAAAACAATCGAAATCTCGTGATGATTCATTAAGGGTTTATGTTGGTTCTTTTGCGGCTAGTAATACAGCAAATGCAGGAACAATTACTAACAATGAGTCTTATCTTGCTATAGGGCACAATGGAGGTAAATTAAAAAGCAGAAATGCTACTTTTTCTGAAAAGCCATCAGGGATATACAGTAGGTTTGAAAGAGAATGGAAGGTTGTAAACACAAATTTCGCCGATAATTTTTCGTTAAGAATTCAATGGGATAGTGTTAGCACAATTAACTTATCCGACCTAAGATTACTAGTTGATGATGATGGCAACTTCTCTAATGCTACAGTTTATAGTTCTGCCAATGGTTTAACTTTTTCTATTGGTTCTATCATTGTATCTGGTATTAGTACTAGTATGATTCCAATGAATTCAACCAAGTACATTACCATAGCATCGGCAAATTCTACTACTACTTTGCCCGTGAATCTTCTTTCATTTGATGCTACTTTAGAAGATGGTTTTGTTGATTTAAACTGGCAAACAGCATCGGAAATTAATAACGACCATTTTATTTTAGAAAGATCAGATGATGGAGAAAATTGGACTGCCTTTGCACAGGTAAAAGGGGCAGGTAATTCTAATACTACCTTATCATACTATCATAAAGATGTTGCTAATTTTAGTGGTGTAAGATACTATCGATTAACCCAAGTAGATTTTGATGGCACTAAAGAAACTTTTAATACAGTATCGGTTTCAAAATCATCGAATATAGCCTTTAGTGTGCTGCCCAACCCAATGCAAGATGAGGTTTTGGTGCAGTATTCGGCCAATTCAAATGGCTATTATAGGTTTAAAGTTTTAAGTGAAAGCGGACAAGAATTGTACAGCGCACTTGCTGCA
The DNA here is from genome assembly GCA_964406465.1 of uncultured Chryseobacterium sp. Lineage (GTDB taxonomy): Bacteria > Bacteroidota > Bacteroidia > Flavobacteriales_C > JAHEZL01. The sequence continues at coordinate 880 of CAYORT010000039.1, read as the reverse complement.
ACCGTTGAAGGTGAAAATAGTTTTAAATTCAATACTTCGTGGCTGGCATCGGGTATGTACATTTTTAGTATTGAGAGTGAAAACGGATTTAAATCAACGCAAAAAGTAATAAAATAATTCTTTAGATAAGGAGATATATTTCTTAATAAAATGCTTTGCAAGATGAAACCAAGTGTGGTAATTCTATTAATTATTTTATCTGTAAATGCCTTAGCGCAAACCATACAAGGTACTTTGGTGGGCATGGCCAATATGCCTATAAGAATGGAGATTTTTAATGGGTTTAGCACAGTTACTGTTGAACAAACTTATTGCGATGAAAAAGGGGCATTCCATTTTAACTACACAAACCATCAAAATGCTATTTGTTTTTTAAAATCGGTAGATGAAGTTCCTTTAAGTTTATTATTGGTTGGAGAACAAATTTCGCTCGAAGGCATAGCGTTAAGTAGGCCAGAAAGTATCATTATTACAAAGGGTGATAATAACATTGTATTAGACCGATACAAGAAGGAAATACTAAAAATGGAACAAGCCTATGATGCTTGGATGTTTTTGCATGATTTGTATTTTAATAGTGATGTAAAATCGACAAAAAATGCCATTGATGAAGAAATTTCTAGAATAGAAAAACAAGAAGAACAGTTTATAAAAAATCTAACAGAAGGCACTTATTTAAAATGGTATGTGCAACAGAAAAGGTTAATTAAAATGGCTGGCATTGCAGCTCGATATCCAAGAGATAAAATCACTTCCACACTTTCAATTTTGCGCGCCGTAAACTATGCCGATGAAAAATGGTATGCCAGCGGCCTGATGAAAGATATTGTTGCTTTGGTCGGTTCTTCAAATAAAATAGAGTATTTGAAGACCTATCCGG
>CAYORT010000038.1:0-15146 GCA_964406465.1 uncultured Chryseobacterium sp. | reverse complement strand
TACAACCGTTACCATCTGTGTATGTATATGTAATAGTGTGTGAACCTACTCCTGCTGTACCCGGATTAAAGCTTGGTGATACACCAACTCCTGTTCCCGAATAAGTTCCGCCCAGTGGTGTTCCACCTCCCAAGTTGAATGCTGCTTCGTCTACGCAGGCTGCATCATCGGTTAAGGTTAAGGCTACTACTGGTAATGCATTTACTGTCATCGCATCGGTTGCAGTGTTGGTACAACCGTTACCATCTGTGTATGTATATGTAATAGTGTGTGAACCTACTCCTGCTGTACCCGGATTAAAGCTTGGTGATACACCTACTCCTGTTCCTGAATATGTTCCGCCCAGTGGTGTTCCTCCACCTAAGTTGAACGCTGCTTCGTCTACGCAGGCTGCATCATCGGTTAAGGTTAATGCCACTACTGGTAATGCATTTACTGTCATCGCATCGGTTGCGGTGTTGATACAACCGTTACCATCTGTGTATGTATATGTAATAGTGTGTGAACCTACTCCTGCTGTACCCGGATTAAAGCTTGGTGATACACCTACTCCTGTTCCTGAATAAGTTCCGCCTAGTGGTGTTCCTCCTCCCAAGTTGAAAGCTGCTTCATCCACGCAGGCTGCATAAGGTTAATGCTACTGTTGGCAAGTCATATATTGTAAATGATCTTTCAGCGTAAGATGGACACCCTCCACCTACCGCAGTAAGTGTGTGTCGCACTGTATATGTGCCTCCAGCTGTATTATTGATATTAAATGTATGTCCGGATGAAATACTTGCCGTGTACCCTCCAGGTCCGCTAGTTATCGACCAAGTACCAGCATCAGAAGTTCCATTATATAAATCCAAATCGAAAGTACCATTACTGGTACAAATATTAGGAATTGAAGCAGCTAAAGTAGTATCGCCACATGCTACAGCAGCACACATACAACTTTGTGGCAAACCTAAGCCCACTGTTGCACCAGAGGCATATGTTGTAAAGCCAGCAGCGCCGCCAGTTGCCGCATCAGGAGTAGCAATAACACCCAAATTTCCTCCGCCTGTCATTCCCGCGTAAATCTTACCATCCTTACCAATAACCAATTCTCCATAAGCTCCACCAGCTACAACTGATGAAAGCGTTGTAGTTAAAGTGTTGTATTGCACAATACCATCAGTTAATCCCCAAATATTAGACATATATAATTTCTTACTATCTGGCGACCATTCAGCACCATATCTCCATTGCTGACCAGCAACAAATTTTGAAGCTAAATCAGTATGATTTGAAATGACACCTGTAGTTGTGTTAAAATCAAAAATATGAGAACCCGTTGGCCATCCACCTACCAATGCTAATTTGGTTCCGTCGGGACTAAATGCAAGAGAACCTCTTGATCCACCACCCGCACTAACAACTGGTCCGATATTTTGAATGGTAGTGCTTACTACCCCAGCGTTTGTAACTTTGGTTATCACAAAATCGGCGGTACCTTGCTTGTGTCCAACCACCCAAATAGTATTACAGGAACCAGCTGTTTTTGTAGCAGCTAGCATCTCTGCCATAGGTGTTGCGGAGGCATGCACTAAGTTGTTTTTACTTGACACATCACCTTTTGGAGAAAGTAAAGTACCATTACCAGCTAAAGTCATATCGATAATATGGTATCTCATACCATTAGCAGGAGTACCGTCTTCTGCAGGAACGGTAAAAAGGATGTATTGATTAGAATTTCCTGGATATTGAATTGTTAAGGCCCCTTGAACAGCACTCGCAACACCTGCACCCGCTTCACTTCCAAGCAACCCACTTCCATTTGGCATTGTAGTATTTGTTGCATCATAAACTCTAATACCGTTGGAATGGAATAATTGGTTTCCGCTCCCGTCACTAACTACTGAAATAGATTCGTAGAAAGTTCGAGAAGATGAACCATTGAACTGAACGGGTGAATTACCCGGACCAGTAAATTTCAATCCGGCACTACTACCGCCCGAAACACCGAAAAACCATACTTCGTCTTGTGCATTAGATGTTATGAAACAAAAAAGCGCAACAAAAGAAATTGCCACTTTAAGTTTCAATTCAATAATTCTAGAAATCCCCATTCCCTTGATTTTAACAACATATTATTACCCGTCTTAACCTCCTAACGAGCTAAAGAGCAAAAAGTTTAAATAAATTTAGTGGCGGTTGGTACGCAGCAGTTCACAACTGGTAGTTGCGAAATATGGGCTGAATTTAGGTAAAATTTTTACACAATCATACCTGCACCTACAGTCTCGTTTGAAAATTCATCCACTAAAATCACCGAACCAGTACCTCTATTTTTCTTGTAAGTATCGAAAAACAGTGGCTTTGCCGACTTCAAAGTGATCTTTGCAATGTCATTTTTTTCAACATCAAAATTGTCAACAATTTTTTCTAAAGTGTTGATATTCATTTTATAAGCCACATTTTTAACTACGCATTTCGCCTCATTTGTAGTATGACGAAGTAAGTATTTTCCTGTAGGATTCATTTTTTTATCATTCATCCAGCAAATCATCAATTCTATCTCTTGATCCACTTTCGGTAAATTATCGCTTTTTACCAACATATCTCCTCTACTGATGTCGATGTTATTTTCTAAGGTAATACATACCGACATTGGCGAAAAAGCTTCCTTCAATTCAACATCGGCATTGTAAATATTAGTGATTTTAGTTGTCAATCCAGATGGAAGAACAGTTACAGCATCGCCCACGCGGAAAACACCTCCCTCCACTCTACCTGCAAACCCTCTAAAATCGGGATATTGAGCAGATTGCGGACGAATTACTCTTTGAACTGGGAAACGAGCGTCTTCAAAATTATAGTCGGAAATAATTTGTACCGATTCTAAGGTTTGCAACAAGGTTTTTCCTTTGTACCAATCCATATTTTTTGAAGCATCTACAACATTGTCGCCTTTCAATGCACTAATAGGAATGAAGTGCAAATCGGGAATATTTAATGATGATGAAAACTCTTGATATTTAGTTTTAATGGCATTAAAAGCATCTTCACTAAAATTCACTAAATCCATTTTATTGACACACACTACAATATGCTTAATCCCAAGCATAGAAGCGATATAAGTGTGACGAGAGGTTTGCTCTATTATGCCGTTTCTAGCATCAATTAAGATTATAGCCAAATTGGCTGTAGATGCCCCAGTCACCATGTTACGTGTGTACTGAATGTGTCCGGGAGTATCGGCAATAATGAACTTACGTTTTGGCGTAGCGAAATAGCGGTAAGCAACGTCGATAGTAATACCTTGTTCGCGCTCAGCTTTCAAACCATCGGTTAGCAAAGCTAAATTTACCGTTTCATCACCTCTCTTTTCACTCGATCTTTCGATAGCTTCTAATTGATCTTCAAAAATTGATTTTGTGTCGTACATCAATCTTCCAATCAAAGTACTTTTACCATCATCAACGCTTCCAGCAGTAGTGAAGCGCAATAGATCCATATCTAAATATCCGTTAGTTTCCATAATTAAAAATATCCTTGTTTTTTTCTTTCTTCCATTGCAGCTTCCGAACGTTTATCATCGGCTCTGTTTCCGCGCTCTGTAGAACGCGCAGCTGCTACTTCTTCAATAACTTTGTCTAATGTATCTGCATCAGAAAAAATTGCACCAGTAATAGTCATACAACCTAAGGTTCTATATCTAATGTGCATTTTTTCATACTTCTCTCCTGGCAACAAAGTGTTGTAAGGCGATTCGGCCAGCAGCACACCACCTCTATTTACAATATTTCTATCGTGTGCGAAGTAGATACTTGGTAATGCAATATTCTCTTTTTTGATATACTGCCAAACATCCATCTCCGTCCAATTTGAAATTGGGAATACTCTAAACGATTCACCTGGAGCTTTTTTCCCGTTGAACAGGTTCCACAATTCGGGACGTTGATTTTTAGGATCCCATTGTCCGAATTCATCGCGATGAGAGAAAAATCTTTCTTTAGCGCGAGCCTTTTCCTCGTCTCGTCTACCACCTCCAAAAGCGGCATCGTATTTTCCTTCTTCTAATTTCTCTAAAAGAGTGATCGACTGCAAAGTATTTCTACTAGGATTCAATCCTTTCTCTTCAACTGCTGTTCCTCTATCAATTGAATCTTGCACATAACCAATATCCAATTTCACATTGTATCGCTTGGCCAATTCATCTCTAAATACAAGTGTCTCCGGAAAATTGTGTCCTGTATCGATATGCAACAAAGGAAAAGGAATTTTAGCGGGGAAAAATGCTTTGTATGCAAGATGCACCAAAGTAATTGAATCCTTACCACCCGAGAAAAGAATCACCGGATTTTCAAATTGCTCCACCGCTTCGCGGAAGATAAAAATAGCCTCCGACTCGAGTTGCTCTAAATGATTTAATTTGTAGCTCATAATTTCTAGTGTTCAATGTTTAATGTCCAAGGTTCAATGTTAGCTAACTTTAAACATTGAACTTTGAACATTGAACTAATTCTTAATTACTTCCAATACTTTATTCAATAATTTTTTTCTGCTTACTTCAAAATCTTCCTCTGCAGTTTTAATTTCTAAAAACGGACTTACCGGCGCATCAAAAGGAGCATCAAGTCCAGTAAAATTTTTAATCTCTCCATTCAATGCTTTCTTATACAATCCTTTAACATCTCGCTTTGCACATTCTTCAAAGGATGCATTTACAAAAACCTCATAATAATCTTGCTCTCCAATGATACTCTTAGCCAAGGCACGAATATCATGGGTAGGACTAACAAAAGAACAAATCACTACCTCGCCATTTTCTAGAAATAGTTTGGCAACTTCGGCAGCCCTTCTAATATTTTCCAATCTGTCTGCTTCTGAAAAACCAAGATTATTGTTTATTCCTGTTCTCAAATTATCACCATCCAACAACTTAGTAAAATATCCTTTTTCAAATAAATCGATTTCAAGTCCGCGAGCCAGAGTACTCTTACCACTCCCACTTAAACCAGTCATCCACAGCACAATACCTTTTTGTTTCAAAAGCTTTTCTTTATCAGCTTTTTGAAGCAAGGTATGTTTTATCGAATGTATATTATCGCTCAAAGTTCAAAGTTTAATGTTCAATGTTCTGAACTGTTAAATAATTTTTTCCAAGGCACAAGAAACTTCCGTTTCTTAAATCGGGTTTGTTGTAAGTAAACACCTCTTTCATTTCATCTCCCTTAAACACTTCACCGCCTGCAGCTCTCAAAATAGCATGACCAGCAGCAACATCCCATTCCATTGTAGGACCAAATCTATAGTAAACATGGGCACTTCCTTCTGCAATCAAGCAAAATTTAAGAGAGCTTCCAATCGAAATTTTATCTTCAACAGAGAATCTATCCAAAACCACTTTCTCCTCGGCACTTTCATGTGATCGACTACCAACAGCGGTTTTAATTTCTTTATTACAATCGGCTTCCAAACTCACTCTCACTCCCTTAACTTCCTTAAACGATCCTTTACCTACTTCACCTGCATACACCTCTTTTTTAACCGGAACACAGATAACACCTAACAAAGGAATTCCATTTTCTATTAACGCGATATTCACCGTAAACTCACCATTTCTTTTGATGAATTCTTTGGTACCATCTAAAGGGTCAACCAAGAAAAAGCTAGTCCAGTTTTTTCGTTGCTCGTAAGGCATCGACTCAATCTCCTCAGAAATTACAGGTATTTCAGGATACAAGGCATTCAATTTTTCTACAATAATTCCATTCGCCAAAGTATCGGCAGCGGTAAGAGGAGAATCATCGGCTTTAAAATCAACTTGCGCAAAACGACTTTCATCGGCATACACTTGCATAATCGCCTCTCCAGCCTCTATGGAGATGGAAATTATATCTTCTATTTTCACGCTATTGCTCATGCCTTCAAATATTGAGGCGCAAATTTACTAAATGCACTGCTACAATCCATGAACACAGTGAAGATTTCAAAATTCAACAAAACACAAAAACGCTATACCTGTTGATAACAAAGAAACACAGAATGTCCATTAAATCCATAGATTAAGAAAAGTAAAGCATCAAAAAATGCCGTAAAGTCATAATTGAATGAGAAAAAAAGAAGATTTCTTAATTAATTGTTCAATTCACATATTGTAGTAGATTTGATAAAAATGAGCTTTATACTATTCTATATACTCACGTTTATTTGTGAAATTGTTGGCACCATTGGAGGTTTTGGTTCATCGATATATTTTGTAGCTGTAGCATCATTATTTTTCGATTTCAGATTGGTATTAGGAATCACTGCCTTTATGCATGTATTTAGCAATTTAGCAAAGTTGGTGATGTTCTATAAACACATCGATTTTAAATTGATATTAAAAATCGGGATACCTAGCACCATCTTCGTCATCGTTGGAGCTTTGCTCACTAAATACATTAGTTTTATTCATTTTGATTTACTGCTAGGTATCTTTTTAATAGCCATCAGTATTGCATTTATTTTATTTGAAAAATTTTCCTTCGAACCTAACAACATTAACTCTATTACTTTAGGCAGTATTTCTGGTTTTGCTGCCGGAATAATGGGCACAGGAGGAGCCATTAGAGGTCTATTGTTAATTTCAATGAATTTGGAAAAAAGCATCTTGGTAGCCACATCTGCTGGAATCGACATGATGGTAGATCTATCCAGAAGTGTTGTTTATTACAGTGAAGGCTACGTTCCGAATGAGATGTGGATTCATTTGCCTTTTCTTATTGCAGCATCCTTCGCCGGCACTTACCTCGGCAAATTAATTTTAGATAAAATACCACAAGAAAAATTTAAAAAGTATGTTTTGATTTTAATAGCGGTAATTGGTGCTATTAACTTGGCTTACCACTTTTACAAAGCTTGATTAAAATATGCCCAATAGTCCAGCTACCGTTTCATTAGCAGGCTTAGCAAACACGCTTTTAGTCTTACCTTTTTGCACTATTCTTCCTTTATCTAAAACAATTAATTCGTCACTAAGAGCCAAAGCCTCATGATGATCATGTGTTACAAAAATGAATGAAGTGTTAAGTTCCTTTTTAATATTAAGTACAACCTCTTTCACTTCCCTTTTAGAGATATTATCTAAATGACTGAATGGTTCATCCAAAAGAATAAGTTCGGGCTCAATGGCCAATGCTCTCGCTATGGCAATTTGCTGCTGTTGTCCGCCAGAAAGCTCTCTAGGAAATCTATTCTTAAACTTGGTAAGGTGACAAATTTTTAAAATCTCGGCTGTCCTTTTTTCTTGATAAGCTATATCATATTTAATCAAAAGATGCTTGATATTGTCGTAAATATTAATCTTTTCAAACAACTGAAAATCTTGATGTACCAGCTCTATCCCAGCATGACCAGGCACCAATCTATCTTTCGGACCATAAACTTTTTCTCCCTTAAAATACACTTCTCCTTTAACCGGATCCACATACCCTTTTATTATCCTTAAAAGAGTAGATTTCCCTACTCCGGTTCTACCCAACAAACCTAGAATTTTCCCTTTTTTAAGTTCGAAAGAAATGTTCTTTAGAACTGGCTTTTCGGGATAAGAAAATGAAATATTTTTTACTTCCAGCATAATTAAAAAACCCTTCCGTTTTATTTCGGAAGGGTTTGTTTTTTTTACTTCAACATTACTTTCGTTTGAGATGCCAACATCTTATCGATATAGATCTCTATAGTGTACTCTCCTTCTGGGAATGATTTTGTGTTCGGCTCTTCATATTCTAAGTGAAGATCGTCTTGCTGACTACCAGTATAAGTAAACTCTTTTTTAGATGAGAACATTATTTCTGTTTTCTTCTCTGGGTCAACAAACTTACCCGACCCAGATGCAGCATTACCCATTACAGCACCAGTTGGCGTTACTACTCTCAAATACACCGTACGCGGTCCGTTAACTGCAATCTCATTTTTAAGAATACTAAAACTAACATCTAATTTCTTTGTTCTTTTTGCCATGCCAGTTTCTTTCATACCATCCCCCATCATTCTATCGCGCAATGCTTTTACCGTAACATATTCAGCCTTTAATTTAGCACCAATTTCAGCTTTGGTTTTAAATTGATCTCTGTCTTTAGAAACAACATCTAACTCTTGTTCCAACTGAGCTTTCTTAGCTGTTAATGCTTGATTTTCTAAAATCAACTGATCGATGCGATCTTCGTATTCCTTATTCTTTTTGCGCATTGATTCTCTTTCCTTTTTGATAGCAGCAATCAATTGATCTTTATCCTTTATGGTTCTAATCATCTCATCAATTCTAGCTTTACTAGCTTCAACCTCTTTGTTACGCTCTATCAAAACTGAATCTAAACCCTTGTTTTCTCCAAGCAATCTTGCCGACTCGGCTGCTGCTTCTGTATAGATAACGGTTACAGAATCGCGGGCTTTAACCACCTCGCTAATGGTATTATCTTTTTCTTCTACTACCTGATTATTGCTCATCATTAAAAAGCCAATGCCTCCTAACAACAATAATATTATCCCAATTAAAATTGGAACCAATTTGTTTTTCTTTTCTTTAGTTTCTTCCATAGTTATTAAGTTTGGTTAAAAATAGGATTAATAGATGGCTAACGACCCCACACCCCAAGTTATTTTTTAACAAGTTATTAAACTTGATTCAGATGCATTTCACCTATTTCTATTGTTCATTCACCTAAATAAACTTGTTGCCTCTTTATATTAAGTATATTTTCGCCGAAGAAATTTAACCCAATGAAAAATTACACCATCTTATTACTACTATTATTAAGCTCCATAAGTCTTTGGGCTCAAGATAACTTTACCATTAGCGGTTATACCAGAAATGCCGAAAACAAAGAGATTATTGCTGGAGCAACCGTCTCCATTAAAGAACTAAATGTAGCAACTGCCAGCAATGAATATGGTTTTTTCTCCATCACTATCCCTAAAGGAACCTACACTGTGGTGGTAACTTACGTGGGTATGGAAACCATTGAAAAGGTGATTACCCTTACCCAAAATACTAAAATTGACTTTGATGTGGTAACCAAGCCCACGGAACTCAATGAAATTAAAATTGTCACCAAAAGAAAGGATGACAACGTCAAGAAAATTGAGATGAGTACGGTGCAAATGGATATTAAATCTATTACCAAAATGCCAGCATTACTGGGTGAACCCGATGTTATTAGAAGTATTCAAACTTTGCCTGGTGTTTCCACTGTTGGTGAAGGAGCAACCGGATTCAACGTGCGCGGCGGTAACATCGATCAAAATTTAATCTTATTGGATGAAGCTCCTGTATTCAATTCATCGCATCTATTTGGCTTCTTCTCGGTTTTTAATCCCGATGCTGTTAAAAGTGTAAAACTTATCAAAGGAGGTATCAACGCTCAATATGGTGGTCGCGCATCTTCAGTATTAGATGTAAGAATGAAAGAAGGAAATAAAAATAAGTTCGCCGGTTCAGGTGGGGTTGGTGTAATATTTAGCCGACTCACTTTAGAAGGTCCTATACCCTATTCTAAAAATAAAGGATCGTGGATTATTGCAGGAAGACGCTCGTATATCGACATTTTAGCAAAGCCTTTCCTAAAGGGATCTCTTAAAGATGCAAAGTTTTATTTCTACGACTTAACTGCAAAAGCCAATTGGGATATCAACAATAGAAACAAGGTGTTTGTTTCGGGATATTTTGGAAGAGACGTATTTGGCTCAAACACATTCGGATTCAATTGGGGAAACTCCACCACTACTGTAAGATGGAATCATCTAATTAATGAAAAGATATTCTTAAATACTACTGCATACTATAGCAATTACGATTACCGACTGGATGCAGGAAGTGAAGATGACAGTGACGGATTTCACTGGAAATCAAATGTAATCAGCTATTGTGTAAAACCCGAATTCACTTGGTATCCTAACTCACAAAACACAGTTCGTTTTGGACTACAATCTATCTATTATGATTTGAAACCTGGCTCAGCTACATTCTCTTCGGGAGGGCAAAGCAGCAGCTTAACGCTTGCCGATAAATATGCCTTAGAAAGTGCTCTATATATTGAAAACGAGCATAAAATCGGGAAAAAAGTAATCTTGCTTTACGGACTGAGATTTTCAGGTTATCAATACTTAGGTAGAGCCAAAAGCTACGAATACAAAGACACCTTGGTTGGTGCTGAAAAAGAATTAATTGCAACCATTGACAATGATTGGGGAAAATTAATTCAATCTTACTACAACCCTGAGCCGCGTGCCTCGATGAAATACGACATCAACGACAAAAGCTCTATTAAGGCATCGTACAATAGAATGGCTCAATATATTCATTTACTATCTAACACAGCTGCTTCAACACCTTTAGATATGTGGTCGCTAAGCACCAACAATTTAAAGCCTCAAATTGTTGATCAAGTGGCAGGTGGATATTTTAGAAATTTTGGAAAGAAAAGCGTCATTGAGACTTCTGTAGAGGTGTATTACAAATGGATGCAAAACCAATTAGAATACATTAAAAACGCAAACCTACTGTTGAACGAAACTTACGAAGCACAGCTAATTAGTGGAATAGGACGTTCTTACGGTATTGAATTCTTTGCAAGAAAGAACGAAGGTAAATTTAATGGATGGGTAAGTTACACCTTCTCTCGTTCTGAAAGACAAACCGAAAGCATCAACCAGAACAACTGGTACCCTACCCGCTTCGATAAAACACACAATTTAAACATTGTTGCATCTTATAATTTGAACAAAAGAATTGAATTTGGTGCCAACTTCGTGTTTACCACTGGCGCGCCTTCCACCTTTCCGAATAGTAAAATCATGGTTCAAGGCCTAAGCTATGCACACATTGAAAACGATGCCAGAAACAATTTTAGAATATCACCTTACCACAGAGTTGACTTGTCGGTAACTATAAAGCCTAAATATAAGGAGAATAGAAAATGGTACGGTGAATGGGTTATTTCAGTTTACAATGTATACGCGCGTAAAAATGCCTTTACTGTTTACTTTAGAATCGACCCAGAAAACTCTAAAAAAACACAAGCTGTTCAATATACTGTAGTTGGTACTGTTATTCCTTCAGTGTCTTACAACTTTAAATTTTAATTATGAGAAACTTATTAATCATACTAGGCTCAACCATCTTACTTAGCTCATGCGAGAAAGTGATAGATGTGGAATTAAAAAACGAAGACCCCATGTTGGTAGTTGATGCATTCATCAACAATGACACAACGGTGCAAACTATTTCACTTCAGTACAGTCAGCCCTATTTCGATGAAAACCCATCCACTCCAGCTATTGGTGCTTTGGTAAAAGTGATTAGCGCTGAAGGTGACACCTTTAACTTTGTAGACAACAATAACAAAGGTTTATATCAATTCACAGCATCCCCTGGCGATACTATTTGCAAAGTTGGGGTTAACTACCGCTTATGGATAAACTATTCTGGATCAATTTATGAGGCTTCTTCAACCGTAGGAGTAGTTCCTCCTATTGACAGCATAAAATTCTCTGAAAACACTGATATACAAGGAAATCCAAATGGATATTTAGCCGAATTATTTGCCAACGATCCTGCCAATGATTTTAATTTTTACAGAATTAAGACTTATAAAAACAATGTATTGTACAATGATGCCAATGACTTGAACCTATCAGTAAACGGCGGAATCAACTACCCAGGGTACGATGGAGCCCTATTTATATTACCAACACGCTTCTCGATTAACAAAAATGGGGAACCCTACGAAATTGGAGATAGCGTTAAAGTGGAGTTACTCTCTATTAACAGAGATACTTGGGAATATTTTTCTGAAGTTAGAAACCAAATCAACAACGAAGGATTATTTGCTATCCCTACCACAAACGTTCGAACAAACATCATAAGAACAAGTGGTACCGGAGTAAATGCTCAAGGCTGGTTCTGCACTTCTGCCCTAGTGAGAAGGGTTGAAAAAGTGAAATAACTTCCATACAAATACCTATATTTACTGCAGCCTCTTCATTTTTTTTGAAGGGGCTGTAACTTTTAATTGCCCTAAATTGTTTTAGCTTTAAGCTGTGAAACAAGGGTAACTCAGGAAGGTAATTGACAACACAGGAATACAATACGGTTGTGCGTTCCCTTAGCCATAGGCTCTACGGATACGTTTATAAATCTCTTCGTGATGAAGATGATGCAAACGACATTGTTCAAGATTCGTTCTTAAAATTATGGCAAAATAAGGATAATGTTGAGCCCGATAAGGCAAAATCTTGGTTGTTTACCACCGCTCATAACGCATTAATCAACTTCGTTAAGAAGCACAGCAGAATGCAATCGATGGAAACTACATCTTATGCTGAACCAAGCAATGATGGAAATGAAAACCAAGGATTTGAATTGAAGGAGATTATAAATAAATACATCAATACTTTACCCGAATTACAAAAGTCGATTCTGTTACTAAGAGATTTAGAAGGTTACAGCTACGAAGAAATTGGGGAAATGCTTAAACTAAATGAATCTCAGGTTAAAGTGTATTTATTTAGAGCAAGACAAAAAATGAAGGATCAAATAAAGGATATTAATAATTTGATATGAATATTAATAAAAGCAATATTGACGAGGTGCTTTTCGACTATTTCGAAGGTAACTTATCTCTGCAAGACAAAATGCAGGTTGATAAGTTTATTAGCGAAAACCCATCGTTTCAAGGAGATTTTAAAGCTTGGGAGAGCAGCTTTGTGCAAGATGAACATCTACAGTTTAAAAATGTAGATGCTTTGTTGGCTAATGAAGAATCGGGTAAATCACCTTGGTTCAAGTGGGGATTAAGCTCTTTACTATTAATATTACTTTCTTTCTTAAGCTATGCTGTATACTTCGAATTCAGTGGTAAGAAAGAAAAAAATCAAGCAAATAACAATCTAGACAATAACGAAAATAATTCTGGCGCTGAGAAATCAACCAAAGGAATGCTTATAAAAGAAGATGCTCCTACGGTAAGCACTATTGTTCAGAAGGAAAGTGGAAAAGCTACATCAGCTGAGTCATCTGTTGCAGCTAAATCGCACCAAAACGCACACAATAACTCACACAAAGTTTACTCAAATATTTTTGATGGTTCGAATGAGACATCAAATATCTCTAGTAGTTCTGCTAAATCAGCAAATTCAGACTTATCTAGTAAATCAAACAAGACTGGCTTAAGTGTAATAGAAGCAAACACCCTTGAAGACAATACAAAACTTGCTGAAATTGATATTCAAGTGAAAGGCTGGTCGGTATTCAACCACTCGATAGCAAAAGCAGTTAGTGCAAATATCAAATCGAAGAAGGTTGATGAAATGAACAACAAGCCTGGTACGATTGAATTGGTGAACTTAAATGATCCATTCGTTTTATACGGCGGTGTTGCACCAATTCAAGAAAACCCATCATTCGCAGGTAACACAGATGGTATCAGAATCAAGTCAATGAGCAGATACGAATGGCCTGAATTGAAAGCTGCTAGTTTCATCACTAATGCTATTTCAATTGATGGTTACTCAAATAAAGTGAAAGGCGGATTAGGCTTGGTGTTGTCTTCCGACATCATGGGAGGAAATAAATATTCTGCTACAGGAATTTCATTGATTTATTCACCAAAATTAAAATTAGCAAACCATATTAGCATTGAACCTTCTTTTAAATATGGTATTACAGACAGAATTATCAACTGGGAAAATGTAGGCACTGGTGATTTCATCGATCCTAGAACCGGCACTCTTTTGGCTTCTTCGGCTGTTCTTCCAGAAGGTGTTAAACCAAGCTCATTCTTAGTGCATAGCTTTGGTGCAGGTTTCTTAATCAATACCAAAGTATTTTACGCTGGATTTGGAGTTGATAATCTGTTCTCTCCTAGCTACAAAAACAATTTATTCGACCAAACAATTTCGGTTCCACTTAAAGTAACTGCTCAATTGGGTACAGATATTCGTAAAAACGAAAGATCTCCATGGGTATATTCTCCAAGTGTGAGTATTCGTAATCAAGGTCTTTACAACAAAGTATGGATGAGCAACGTGGTTCGATACAAAAATGTATTGGCTGGTGCGCACTTCTCTACTGCAGATGCAATGATGTTTACTTTAGGTTACACCAACACTAATTTTAGAATTACTTATAGCTATGGTCTATCGACGGTACCTTTTAATACCGAATATACCTCTAGCTCTATGATTGGATCACATCAGTTAACGATGCGATATGTAATTAAGAAAGTTCAGGACTAGGACCAATACAAATAGGATTTTTTAATTAACTCTTTCTTTTATGAAAAGTAAGCTACTTTTGTAGTGCGCAACAGCTATGTCTTTTGTAAACCTAGAGGCTCAGGATCCACAGTTTAGTCAGTTTTATGCAAATCCCGTATATCTTAATCCGGCATTTGCAGGAACAAATGGATGTGGTCGTCTTAACTTAAATTTCAGAGATCAATGGCCATCAATTCAAGGTACCTATGTAACTTATAGCGCATCCTATGATCAGCATTTAAATGGTTTTGGAGGCGTGGGAATTTTAGTCAATTCAGATAACGCCGCTAAAGGCACAATAGTAACAAATAGAGTTGGTTGGGTGTACGCCTATCAAAAACCAATTCGAAAAGATTTAGCATTTAGTGCAGCCATAGAAGTTGATATCGAACAAAAAAGTTTAAATACTACTTCATTCGAAATGGGCGATAGAATAAATCCGAAAACCGGATTCAACAAAAACTTACCAGGTGAAGATATTCCTTCAACAACTAAAATCTATCCCGATTTTTCTGCCGGAGCATTATTATATGGTAACAATTATCAAATTGGATTTTCTGCTCACCACCTTTTGCAACCAAATCAATCTTTGATGAACGGAGAATCATTTTTACCAACAAAATATACAGGTCACGCGGGATTAATAATTCCTTTTCCCAACCAACCTAAAACGCCTAAATACGCTCGAGTTGAATCTTACATTTCTCCGCAAATAATCTATCAACAACAAAGAGATTTTAAAGAATTGAATTTAGGATTCTATTTAAAAAAGGGAGTATTAACAGGCGGATTTTGGTATAGAACTAGAGATGCTATTATACTATCTATAACGTGAGTTCGATATAAATTCACGGCAATAAGACAAGTTGTTTTTGATTTTC
>CAYORT010000037.1:0-17953 GCA_964406465.1 uncultured Chryseobacterium sp. | reverse complement strand
TTGCTATTTTTTGAGCGATGTTCATACTTCAAATATACAAAAGATATTCATTTAGTCAAGTAAACAAAACATTTTACTTGACATATTATATTGCTAAATAAGCCGAATCAGTATAATCAGATTAATTATTTACTACCTTTAGCAAACGGAAGCAAAACGGTTCTTTTAGAAATTGTAATGGGATTTTTGTGTGGTGGGATTTGAGGTGGAGGTAATGGTTTTATGTTTGCAACATTTTGATTGTTAGCGTTTTACGAACGGGAAAAAAGTCCCGTCCGGACCGCCAATAAAGATCTGTTTAAACGCAAAAGCCTGAAATCTTCACTGATTTCGGGCTTTTTTGTTTTTAGCTCGAAGTAGAAAAACGCAAAAAAGAGCATATCTCACACTATGAATTGGTGGAGGTAAATCGTAGAGAATAATGCGTTTACCTCTTTACAATTTTTCCTCAATTAACTTATTATCGAATATTATTTATAACTTAGCCCTACACTACTAAGAAATCTATTTTGAAAAGAATCGTATTACTACTATTATTTATTTCTAATGCTGTTGCCAATGCGCAGCAAGCAATGACGAACGAAAAAGAAGACCTTGTTAAATCGATGATGTTTGAGTCATTGAAAATGTCTTTTCCTCAGGATGCTCCACCAGCATCGAATAAATTGAAAACCAACTATGTATTTCCTTGGGTAGAAGCAGCAAAGTCTGATAGTAATTTATTGAAAGAGGAATTAGATAATTTCGTAAACAGATATGAGCTTAAATTCGATGGAGAAAACTTGATTTTAACTTCATCATTTTCTGAAAACATTAATGTGAATGAAAAAAACATGAGCATTGATATTTCCGAACAAAAATTGAAAAATGAATCTGGAGCAGCAGTTAAATTAAAATCTAAATCAAAAAATTTATTTATAAATACCAAGGTAACATTGAAAGATGAATTCGATACCGCCGGCAATGTTATTGGCAGCAAGGAAAGCTCTATTGCTGAAATAGAAAAAAATCTAGAAACTGAGACTGCTTTTAAACATTTGAATGGCACCTTGAAAGTTTCAACAAAGTATCTCACATCATATGATTATATTAAGATTACTGCTGCTGATATTGGTAAAGAAATAGTGTTTGGCGCAAATAAAATAAAGGTGTTATCTATTAAAGATAACGTGTTTACCTATGAGCTTTTGGAAGGAGATGGCGATTTTAAGCTATTTGCAACCAATGCTAATGATGTGTCTTACAAAGATAATGTTACGAAAAGCAAGGTGTCTCAACAAGACATTGATTTTGTGACTTCACATCCTAATTTTACTCAAGAAGATGTTAATCAATATTACGCTTCAATAAAAGATCTATTGACCCAAAAGAAGATTGTGAAAAATATTTATGTTGTAAGATTTGATGGAAATGTATCTAGTGTTTACTTCTATAAACCGGGTAACTATATTGCAAAAACTACTTTACTAAAGGTGGGATTATAATATTTCTATAACAGTTTAAAGTTACTTTTTAAGTCGATTTCTTGACTTATATAACGTACTTCGTAGAAATATGATTTGTGATAAATTCATCGCAAATTACAGTAAAACAAGGTAATACGACTCATTTAGCACCGCAATAAAGATCTTTTACAAAAGCCTGAAAATATTGTTTTCGGGCTTTTTTGTTTATATATCTTTCTTGCTATGATATTTTAAGAAATCCTTAGGCGATAAAGCTGGTTTTTCATTGTAATAGGCTTATTTTTGCCGCAAATCATTCACATGAAAATTTTACTCTCTTATCTTAAAGAACATAAGTTTCTGTTGTTTTTTGCTTTATTTCTGGCTGCCATCAACCAAAGCTTCTCTTTGTGCGACTCTATCATTATTGGTAAGTTGTTAAACGAATGTGCTGTTGGAGTGGGCAACTTTAATGGCAATCAAGATTTATTTATCAAGGCTGTGATAGGCTGGTTGTTGCTGTCTATTGGAGCGGCTATGGTTTCTAGAATCACCAAAAATTTTCAAGATTATTTTACCAATATCATCATTCAGCGTACGGGGGCCAGAATGTATACCGATGGTATTCAAAAGGCTTTGCAGCTGCCTTATCAAGATTTTGAAGATCAGCGCAGTGGTGAAACTTTAGGTAAGCTTCAAAAGGTGAAAAGCGATTGCGAAAAGATTATCACTTTGTCTATTTCACTTATCTTTCAATCTATAGTGGGTATCGTTTTTGTGGTGGTTTATGCGGTAAATATTCATTGGTTGTTAGGTCCGCTTTTCTTAGCAACAGTGCCCGTAATTGCAGTGATAAGCTCATTTTTAGGCAAGAAAATTAAAGTAATATCTCGTCAGATTTTAGGCGAAACAACAGCCTTGGCGGGTGCCACTACAGAGTCGTTGCGCAACATAGAACTGGTAAAAAGTTTGGGCTTAACCGAACAAGAGGTAGAAAGATTAAATGCCACCACCATTAAAGTTTTAGGACTAGAACTAAAGAAGATTCGTTTCATTCGATCTCTAAGTTTCATTCAAGGAACCACCGTGCATTTGCTTAGAACCATTTTGATTTTCGCTTTGTACTTATTCATCTTTAAGGGTATTATCATGCCGGGCGATATGATTACATTGATGTTCTTCTCTTTCTTCCTTTTCAATCCGTTGCAAGAGTTAGGTAATGTAATAACTACCTACAACGATACTAAGGCATCGATGGACAATTTTAGTACGTTAATGAATTCAAAGAGTGAGGATAAGCCTGCTAATCCGAAAACCATGGGAGCGGTGCAAAACTTGCGATTCAACAACATCTCTTTTAAACATCAAACGGCTAAATCTTATGCTATAAAGAACATCTCATTTGAGGTTAAATCGGGACAAACCATTGCTTTTGTTGGGCCATCGGGTAGCGGAAAAACAACCTTGGTAAAAATGTTGGTGGGCTTGTATCAGCCCTTGGAAGGCGATATTCTTTATAATGATAAGAACATGAAGGATATTGACTTAACCGAGTTGCGTCAGCAATTGGGCTTTGTAACACAAGATGCACAGCTGTTTTCGGGAACCATTAAAGACAATTTGTTGTTTGTAAAACCTTCAGCCACCGATGAAGAAATCAATAGTGTTTTGCAAAAAGCCGCTTGTCAGAATTTATTGGCCCGTGCCGAAAATGGAATTAACACAACTATAGGTGAAGGAGGAATCAAAGTGTCGGGAGGGGAGAAGCAGCGACTTTCCATTGCTCGTGCCTTATTAAGAAATCCTAAGCTGTTGATTTTTGATGAGGCAACTTCTGCCTTAGATTCTATCACTGAAGAGGAAATCACTCAAACCATTAGAAATATTTCGAGCAAACAAGATCAAATTACTGTGCTCATTGCGCATCGCTTGTCAACCATTATGCATGCCGATAAAATATTTGTTTTGGAGCACGGACAAATTATTGAACAAGGCAAACATGAGGAGTTGTTAGCAGAGAAAGGTTTGTATTACGCCATGTGGAGGCAGCAGATAGGCGAGAGGAAATGAGTCTCCATGCCAATATCGATCTGTCGTCGAGATTTTGAAAATCTAATTTGAATTGCTCTAAACTTCTACAAACCTTTGCCACCCATTTTTCTCCCTTCGCATCTTCAAGCAAAAAGTTTAGGTTGTACGATCCTTTGATAAATGCTTTTACTTCAAAGCACATGCATAATGATTTAGTTGAATCAAATATATAAAAACAGATTTGATAACAGTTGTGGAAAGTCTTTATCTAAGTCTGTTTGATTGAAAATTCAAAGATTCTCTAATTCGGCATACACAAAAACCAATTCGGGATATTCAAATTTCATGCTTGCTTCTTCAGTGTTGCCCACTCCGTTTTTACCCAAGATGGGTTTGGTGCTGTGCACTCTAATTTCATTTTGGTTGAAAGGGATGAATAGTTGAGCCGTATCCTTGGTATTGTCTAGCCACACTTTTTGTGTTTCATCGTTCAATATAACGGGCATTCTTTTTTTTGTGTTGTGAACAATTTCTAGAAGCGGATTGGCATTGGTGGTAACAATGGTGACGGTTCTATTTATTTCGCCCGTATTTTTATTTACCCATTCGCTCCATAGTCCGGCCAATTTCATTGGCCCCTCTTTCATCTCTACATAAAACGGATATTTCATTTTGTTTTGTTCGAGGTATTCGTAATAGCCGTCTATAGCAATTACACAACGTTTGTGAATGGCCGAATCTCTAAAGGCTGGTTTCTCAAAGATGCTTTCGCTTCTTGCGTTAAGAGTCATGTCGCTCATCTCCTTTGCCTGTTGTTCATCTTTGCACCACGATGGAATTAATCCCCACATCATAAACTGAGGCTCACTTCCCGGTTCATTGGTTTGCACCAATAATTTAGGATGTGTATATCCGTTGGCATAATGAAAGGAGTGGTGCTCTTCGGCGGCTTTAAGCTTATCTAAAATGATGTCGATTTCTTCTTGCTTCGCACCGCTGCGAAGTGCTAAAATTAATTCTCGTCGAAGTATTGATTTTGCGTTGTAGCACATGGGTGCAAGATAAAAATGTTTCGTGAAAATTTAGTTGTTGAGCATTCGCACTTCTTATCGCCGGCCCACAGAGGGAATTGGCGTTAGTGACTTCTTGCCTCATAAACATTTCATTTGCCTTTATAAGCATTCCTTGTTATTGCTCGGGTAATAACGTGGGCGCCAAATCTTTTTTTCATTTTGTCTATGGCTTGCAGCAGTTTAATTTGTTCTTCGGTGTCTTCAAAAAGATTTATTTGTGGCTGTCCGTAAATTAATCCGCTAAAGCGAATGCCCACCAAGCGCAAAGTCATTCTGCGTTGATACAAAGTATCGAACAAACTTAGTGCAGTATCAATAATTGTTTTGTCGTTGGCGGTGTAAGCAATCTTTTTTTGTTTGGTTTCGGTATCAAAATTTGAGTAGCGAATCTTCACCGCTATGGTAGAAGTAAGTTGTCCCGATTGTCTCAACTCAAAAGCCAATTCTTCTACCATCTTAATGAGTAGTGCTTTTAGTTCGGGTATGGCGGTGGTGTCTTTTTCAAAAGTTCTTTCGGTAGAAATAGATTTTTTTTCGCTGTAAGCTTGTACCGGAGTGCTGTCAATGCCATTGGCTTTTTTCCAGATGGTGCTGCCGTTTTCGCCAAACATTTGCCACAAAAATTCTTGAGGTGTTTCGGCGAGCTGCTGAATAACACGAATGCCAATGCGCGATAGTTCACGATAGGTTTCGTCGCCAATCATCGGAATTTTTTTGATGCTCAAAGGATTTAAAAAACCTTGTACCATGGGGGCTTGCACCTCTAGGCGACCTTTAGGTTTTCCTTCGGTGGTGGCAATTTTAGAAACGGTTTTGTTTATCGATAAGCCAAAGCTAAGTGGCAAGCCGGTCTCTCTGCTAATCTTCTCAATAAGCTCGTTGGTCCATTTGTAACAACCAAAATATTTATCTAGTCCGCTCACATCTAAATAAAATTCATCAATGCTGGCTTTCTCCATTACGGGTGCATTTTCGGCAATGATTTGAGTTACTTCATTCGACTTTTGAGAATACAGTTCCATGTCGCCGCGAATTACTTTTGCTTGCGGACACAAGCGCAGGGCCATGCGCATGGGCATAGCGCTGCGCACGCCGTAATAGCGTGCTTCGTACGAGCACGACGCCACCACACCGCGATCCGATTGTCCGCCAATAATCAAAGGAATATTATCCAAACGAGAATCGCGAAGTCGTTCGCACGAGACAAAGAAGCTGTCTAAATCGGTATGTACTATTGTTCTTTCCATCACGATACTCTTCCATATAGTTCATTTACTTGTTGCTGGGTGGGGTAGGGAGCCCTTGTTAGGTTTGATGCCGAGAGCTCTTGTGCCTTGTGTAATTTCGATTTGTGCGACAGTTCTTCGTAACGCGGATCCACCTTCATGGGTAATTTTTTCATGTGTGTAATCTCCAACGATGGAAAATGAAAATCAACTACCACCTTGCCGTACAGGGCGTAGCAGCCAGCGCCCATAAACGGAAATTTAAGTAGCGTATCAGGAAAATGAGTGCTGTCGAAATACTCTCCTTTGGCATCTACCCAGGTGCCAAAGCTCATGTGTCCGCGCACCGTTGGCACATTCTTTATAGAGATGAGCATGCCTACCATCACAATAAATTTGTTGTGTAATTTCTCAAGGTCGTTCACATACACCGAATCTTGCAGCTCACTATCTAGTAGCTCAAAGGTGCTTAACGACACCGGAAAACCCAACACATCAATTTCATCATAAGCATCTTCTAGCTTCGATCTATTTAAAAAAGGAAGTTTGTATTCTTTAGATGGTGTGTAAAATAAAATAGGTTCGCGCACGGGAGGGTTGCCAGCCAAAATAAGTTTTGCTTCTACAATTAGCTCGGCTTTTGTTTTGTTGGTAAACCTAAAAGCGCCTACATAAATAAGTTGTTTGAGCTGTTCGTAGCCAATGCCGGTGCGCAAAATAAAATCTTCTAACGATTGATACGCACCGTTTTCGTGGCGTTCTTTGGCGATGTGCTCTTTGTAATATTCTTCTAAGCGTTCAATATGTACAAAGCCCAAATAAATTTCGTCGCCATATATAGTGGTGTAGCTTTCGCTTTTGTTTACGCAGGGCAGTAGCACTTTGCCGCCACTCATTTTGGCTTCGTGCACATACACCTCTGTGCGGTAAAATCCGCCAAAGTTGTTAATCACCCCCACAATAAATTCTAAGGGATAATGTGTTTTTAAATACAAACTTTGGTAGCTCTCTACCGAGTACGATGCCGAATGTGCTTTGCAAAAAGAGTAGCCAGCAAAGCTTTCTATTTGTCGGTAAACCTCATGACTAAGCTCATCGCTATAGCCCAGTTTTTTGCAGTTTTCAAAGTAATGTTGTTTTACTTTTTCAAACTCGGCGCTCGATCGTGTTTTGCCGCTCATGGCCCTTCGCAAAATATCGGCATCGCCCAAATCTAAGCCGGCAAAGTAGTGCGCAATTTTTATAACATCTTCTTGGTACACCATAATGCCGTATGTTTCGCCCAAATATTTTTCAAACAGAGGATGCAAATATTTTACGGTAGAGAGGTTGTTGTGACGCATGATGTATTCGCGCATCATACCCGATTTGGCAACGCCTGGTCTAATCACCGATGAGGCAGCCACCAAAGTAAAGTAGTTGTCGCATTTTAGGCGGCGTAGTAATCCGCGCATTGCCGGACTCTCAATATAAAAACAGCCAATGGTTTTGCCGTGCGATAGTTTGTGGTTTACCTCTTTGTCGTTCTTAAAAATCTCCACCCTATGAATATCAACTTTCTCATTTCTGTTTTTTTCTATGAGCTTTAAAGTACTGTCTATGCTGCTCAATCCGCGTTGCGATAGAATATCTAATTTTTCCAATCCGGCATCTTCACATATATACATATCAATTTGTGCGGTGGGGTATCCTTTGGGCGGAAGCTCAACGGCGGTGTATTGAAAGATAGGTTCTTCACTAATTAAAATTCCGCACGAGTGCATGCTGCGCAAGTTGGGTTTTCCTTCTAGCGCATCGCTGTATTGATGAATGGTTTTTACAAAATCATCTTTGTAATGCGATGCTTTGGCGGTGCGGGTGAGCACATCAATTTCTTCTTTGGGCAAGCCAAAAACTTTTCCCAATTCGCGTATAGGAGATCGATGTCTAAAGGTGCCAATGGTGCCTACAAAGCAAGTGTGTTTAATGCCGTATTTGTTAAAGATGTAATCTAAAATAGTGTCGCGTGTTTTGTGCGACCAGTCGATGTCGAAGTCGGGCGGACTCAATCTATGCGGATTCAAAAAGCGCTCAAAATACAAGTCGAGTTGTATGGGGTCAACATCGGTAATACCCACGCAATAGGCCACCACGCTGTTGGCACCCGAACCACGGCCAACATGATAAAAACCTTTGCTTAAGCTGTATTGAACGATATCCCAAGTAATTAAAAAGTAGCTGCAAAAGCCCAGCTTGTCGATAATCTCCAATTCTTTTTTAACCCGTTGTTGCGCCTCTTCGTTGTTTTTGCCGTAGCGTTTAACCATGCCTTCTGTGGCCAAGCTACTAAGCAATTCTTTATCGTTGTATGCGCTATCGGTAAAAAACTTTTTGTTTTTGTTGCTTTTAAAATCGTGGTTGAACGAGCACGCATCTAAGAGGCGCAAAGTGTTTTCGGCAATGATAGGAAACTGTTCGTACTTCTTTAAAAGCAAATCAATGCTGGGCATGTGGTGCGTAAGTTTACAATGTTCATGCGCTTGTAGCTTATCAATAATGATGTTTAAATCTATGGCGCGCAGGGCAAGGTGCAAGCCGTAATCAAAGCGAGAAGCAATGGTAACGGGGTGCAGCATCACACATTTACAAAGTATATGCTCATACTTTTTGGCATGCAGCTTATTCACTTCGTCTATTTTAACACCAACAAATTCGTTGTCTTTAAGTTTGTTTGGAAAACGATCGAGACAGTAAATAACGAATGTGTGATTAAAATCGGGAGCCCTTTGCGGAAGCTTAGTTTTGTTGATGTTTGCCATCGACAAAAACTCGTTGAGTTCACGAAAGCCAATAAGGTTTTTGGCCAAACCAATAAAAAGAAAATCGTTGTTGTTTTTAAATTCAATGCCGGCAATGGCCTTTA
Organism: uncultured Chryseobacterium sp.; assembly: GCA_964406465.1. Lineage (GTDB taxonomy): Bacteria > Bacteroidota > Bacteroidia > Flavobacteriales_C > JAHEZL01. The sequence goes on along the minus strand of CAYORT010000037.1, from coordinate 9,276 downwards.
TGTTTTCTTTGCGTGCGGCCTTCACAAAATCGTACACGCCGGTCATGCAATTGATGTCGGTAAGAGCGATGTAATCCATTCCATTTTTTTTTGCAGCAGCAATCATCTCTTCGGGCGATAAAATGCCGTAGCGCAACGAATGATATGAATTAGTATTTACAAGCACTTTAAAATGATTTGATAAAAAATGTGTCAAATATTTGATGGTAAATTAATCAAAAAGTAATTATAAAGCAAGGGGTGGGGGGGTGAATTGTTGTTTTGTTTTGATGGGGTCTAGCGAGTAGGTTTTTTATACTATATTATTTATACTTGTAAGCGCTGAAAAACAAAACTCATAATTCACTTTTTGTTGTTGATTGTATTGGTGTTTTGTTGGGTGGATGTTTAGGGGGATGTAGTAAATTGCGTTATAAATTAATAAAAAGCAATGTCTGTGAACAAAAAGACTCTTTCAGAAAGAGATATATGCACAAAGTTTATCACCCCTGCTGTTGAAAAGGCGGGATGGGATAAGATTACGCAAATGTTGGAAGAGGTGTCGTTTACAGACGGTAAAATTTATGTTCGTGGTAAACTAACGGCCAGAGGTCAGGGCAAACGCGCCGACTATATTTTGTACTACAAGCCAAATATTCCAATTGCCATTATTGAAGCGAAAGACAACAAACATTCTGTTCGAGCAGGTATTCAACAAGCTTTAGATTACGGACAAATTCTCGATATTCCTTTTGTGTTCAGTAGCAACGGCGACGGATTTTTATTCCATGATAAAACGCAAGAGGGTGAAAATATAGAGACAGAAATTTCATTAGATAATTTTCCTTCGCCACAAGTGTTATGGCAAAAATATAAGGCATATAAGGGTATTGAATCTGCAGAAGAAGAAAAAATAGTAGCGCAAGATTACTACTCTGATGGTTCAAATCGTCGCCCCCGATATTATCAACAAATAGCAGTAAATAGAACGGTTGAAGCAGTAGCTAAAGGACAAAAAAGGGTTTTGCTGGTAATGGCTACAGGTACTGGTAAAACTTATACCGCTTTTCAAATCATTCATCGTTTATGGAAAAGTGGAGCAAAAAAAAGAATTTTGTTTTTAGCTGATAGAACGGCCCTTATAGACCAAACCAAACGAGGCGACTTCAAATATTTTAAAGATAAAATGACTGTTGTGCAAAAGCGACAAGTCGATAAAGCATTCGAAATTTACTTAGCATTGTATCAAGGTTTGTCGGGCAACGAAGAAGAAAAGAATATTTACAAGCAGTTCTCTCCCGACTTTTTCGATTTAATAGTAATTGATGAGTGCCATAGAGGAAGTGCTAACGAAGAAAGTAACTGGAGAGAAATTCTTACTTACTTTAAAAATGCTACACATGTTGGCTTAACAGCTACACCTCGCGAAACAAAAGAAACAAGCAATACCGAATATTTTGGTGATCCTGTTTATACTTACTCTTTAAAACAAGGTATCGACGATGGCTTTTTAGCTCCTTACAGAGTTATTCGTGTAGGACTCAATGTCGATTTAGAAGGATGGCGCCCCGAAAAGGGCAAGAAAGATAAAGAGGGATTTGCCATTGAAGATAGAATATACAATCGAAAAGATTTCGATAGAAATTTAGTTATTGAAGAACGCACAGCAGTAGTAGCAAAAAAAGTAACCGAGTTTTTAAAGGGGTACGACCGTTTTGCCAAAACCATTATTTTCTGTTCCGATATTGATCATGCCGAGCGCATGCGCACCGCACTTTCTAAACTCAATGCCGATTTAGTTGCCGAGAATCATAAGTACATTATGCAAATTACTGGTGACAACGATGAAGGAAAACGTGAGTTAGATAATTTTACTAATCCCGAGGAGAAATACCCAGTTATTGCAACTACATCTGAATTGATGACAACGGGTGTTGATGCTCAAACCTGCAAAGTGATTGTACTCGATGCCGAAATAAAATCAATGACCAAGTTCAAGCAAATCATTGGTAGAGGAACACGTATTAATGAAGAATTTGGTAAAATGTATTTTACTATTCTTGATTTTAGAAATGCTACTGATTTGTTTGCTGATAAAGATTTTGATGGTGATCCACTTCGCGTTAAGCCTGTTAATGAAGATTTAGATTTAAGTACTATCATTGCTGATGAAGAAATAGAGCACAAAGAAATTATTGATGAAATAACGGGTGAGGAGATTGTTTTGGCAAAACCTGTAATTCGCGATTTGAGTGCTGATGAAATTCCACCATATTCAAAACGAGAAAAAATTATAGTTAACGGAATTGATGTGTCAATTCTTGTGAGCAGAGAAATGCATTTTGATAATCAAGGCAAACCAATTACAGGCAGTTTAAAAGATTACACAAAAGATATTATCAAAGGGCAGTATCGCTCTTTAGATGATTTTCTAAATCGTTGGAATGCCAGCGACAAAAAAGATGCTATTATTGAAGAGTTGCAAAATCAAGGTGTACCTGTTCAAATGTTGCTTGATGCGGTGGATAAAAAAGTCGATTTGTTCGATTTGATTTGTCACGTAGCTTATGATCAACCTCCATTAACTCGTGCCGAAAGAGTAAATAATGTTCGTAAACGAAATTACTTTACCAAGTATGGCGAACAAGCTAAAAAGGTGTTAGAGGCTTTGCTGGATAAATATACCGATGAAGGTATTTCAAATATCGAAAGCATAGAAGTGCTTAGAGTAAATCCTTTCGATGATTTTGGCTCTCCTGTTGAAATTATTAGGCAGTTTGGTAGCAAAGAGAAATATCTTGAGGCGGTGAAAGAATTAGAAAATGAATTGTATAAAACTGCGTAATGAAGGCGAAATTAGGAATGCTAAAATCGGTTGATTTAAGAAGTGTTTGGGGGCATGAGGCACTTCACTTTACAAGATGGTTGGCGCAAGATGAGAATATAGCTTTGCTTGCCCAAGAGTTAGAAATCAACATAGAAAATATTAAACCTGAAGAATCTGCAGGAAGATATTCTGTAGATATTTTGGCTGATGAAGTTTCATCTAAGAGAAAAGTGATTATTGAAAATCAGCTAGAATCAACCGACCATAAACATTTAGGACAAATTCTAACCTATGCCTCAGCTCATGATGCAAGTATTATTATTTGGATAGTAAAAGATTATACAGAGGAACATAAACAGGCAATTGACTGGTTTAATCGTCATATGCCCGAGCAAATCGCCTTTTTCTTAGTTCAAATTGAGTTGTGGCAAATTGGTGATTCTGAACCTGCACCAAAATTTAATATTATTTCTCAACCTAATAATTGGGCAAAAACATTAAAGAATGCAGCTTCTGCAGAAAAGGGCAATCCATCTGAATTAAAATTATTACAACAACGTTTTTGGCAATCGCTAAAAGAGTATGTTAACAAACTTGATACAAAGTCCACGATTAATTATGGCCGCACGCCGCGACCGCAGCATTGGTATGATATAAGTTTTGGAACATCAAAAGCAAATATTTCTCTTACTTTCAATTCTAAGCAAAATCAAATTGGATGTGAACTTTATATAAAGAATGATGAATTGATATATAAGGCAATTGAGAGAAATAAGGATATTGTACAAAAGGAGCTGGGTAATGACCTTCAATTTATGGATTTGCCCGAAAGCGCAGCATTTAGAATAGTTAAGTTTCGTTCTTGTGATCCAACAGATGAAAACCAATGGATGCACTGTTTTCAATGGTTAAACGAGCAAGCAGAAAAATTTCAAAAAACTTTTAAGAAATATTTTTAATGAGCAACATAGGAGGAATATTAAAGAGCATTCAAAACATCATGTGGCAAGATACAGGCCTAAATGGTGATGCGCAACGTATTGAGCAATTGGGGTGGATGCTTTTCTTGAAGATCTTTTCAGATAAAGACAAGGAGCTGGAACTATTGGATGAAAATTACAAATCACCCATTCCCGATAAATTTCATTGGGTAAAAGAAAAAGGCAATTGGGCTGGTGATGATGAAGGAATGACGGGTGATGAGTTGTTGGAGTTTGTTGACCGACATTTATTTCCTGCTTTGCGTAATTTAGATTTAAGCACAGGAAATAAAAGAGCTCTAATTGTGCGTGAGGTATTTGATGGTAACAACAATTACATGAAAAGTGGAATCAATATTCGCAAGGTATTGAACAAGCTTAATGAAATTGATTTTAATATTGCTAAAGACCGTCATGCTTTTGGCGAATTGTATGAAACAATTCTTAAAGATTTGCAAAGTGCTGGTAAAAGTGGTGAGTTTTATACACCAAGAGCCATTACGCAATTTATTACCGAAATTATTAATCCGCAGTTAGGCGAAAAAATATTAGATCCTGCTTGTGGTACAGGAGGCTATTTAACTTGTGCCATTGAACATTTAAAAAAGCAGGCAAAAAATGTTGCCGACAGAAAAAGTATAGAACAAAACATTGCTGGTTGGGAATACAAACCGCTGCCTTATTTATTGGCTACCACCAATTTAATATTACACGATATTGAGGTGCCAAATATTAAATTTGGTGATGCGCTCGACCAACCTTTAAGCAACTTTACCGAAAAGCATAGGGTTAATGTAATTCTTGCCAATCCACCATTTGGTGGAATTGTAGCCAATGGCAACGAAAGTAATTTTCCGCAAACCTACCGAACAAAGGAAAGTGCAGACTTGTTTTTGATTTTAATGATTCACTTGTTAAAACAAGACGGACGAGCAGGAATTGTTTTACCCGATGGTTCATTGACAGGTGATGGTGTAAAGCAGCGTGTTCGACAAAAATTACTTGAAGAATGTAATTTGCACACCATCATTCGTTTGCCAAATTCGGTATTTCAACCTTACGCCACCGTAGCTACCAACTTATTGTTTTTCGATAAAGGTAAACCCACCAAAGACATTTGGTATTACGAACACCGTATGCCCGAAGGCTACAAAGCATACAATAAAACGCGACCGATTCAAGCAAAAGAATTTGAACCTATTAAAAAGTGGTGGAACAAACGCAAGGAAAGCGATGTTGCTTGGAAGGTAAATATCAAAACCATTATTGAATGTGGGTATGATTTAGACATTAAAAACCCAACCAAAAAGGAAGAAGAGCAAGAACACAGCAGTGCAGAATTGATTGAAATGCTTAAAGGCAGTTTTAAAAAAAGCAATCATTTTTTAGACCAATTAATTAAAGAAATAAAATGAGCCTAATGAGAATTGATGAAATATTTAGTTTTGAAAAAGGCGTGCTTCAAAGTTCAAAGTGTGTTCCAGGAGATTTTGATTTTATAACGGCTTCATCTGATTGGAAAACTCACAACGAATACACACACGATTGCGAAGCCTTGATTTTTGCTGCTGCTGCATCAGGTTCATTAGGTCGAACACATTATGTTAACGGGAAATTCGTTTCAAGTGATTTGTGTTTTATCATCACTCCCAAAGACCAGGAGAACTTGCCAGTTGATTTGAAATTTTATCATATACTATTCAATGAATTTAAAGATGAAATTGTAAGGAATACAAAAGCAGGCACATCAAAAGAAGCTATTGGATTAGGTAGTTTTGGAAAATATGAATTGCCTTATTTTGATATTGACACTCAAATTGAAATCAAAAACAAATTTGTTAATTCGGAGGAAATAAAATCAAATATTTCACATGAATTAAATCACCAACTTTCCCTTGTAAAAAAACTCCGTCAACAATTATTACAAGATGCAGTTCAAGGTAAATTGGTAGAGCAAAATCCAAAAGACGAACCGGCTAGTGAATTGCTAAAAAAGATAAAAGCCGAAAAAGAAAAACTGATTTCAGAAAAGAAACTCAAAAAAGAAAAAGAATTACCACCAATTAAACCCGAAGAAATTCCGTTTGAAATTCCGAAGAATTGGGTATGGTGTAGGTTGGGGGAGATTTCTTTGAATTCTGAAGCAGGAAGTAGTTTCAAGTGTGAAGAAGTTCCAGTTTCAAATGATGAATGGGGAGTCATAAAGGTTAGTGCAGTTTCTTGGGGTGTTTTTTTAGAGGAAAATAATAAGGTTTATTCAAAGACAGAACCTGCTGATGTTTCTGCAAAAATCAATCTTGGAGATTTCTTGATTTCAAGAGCAAATACATCCGAATTGGTTGGAAAAAGTGTTGTGGTAAAAAACATTTCTAAAAATCTATTGTTAAGTGATAAGACAATTCGGTTTAAATTTTCAGATTTTGTTTCAATAGATTATGTTAATGTGTGCAATAACTACCCAACATATGCAAGAGAATATTATGCCGCTATGGGAACTGGTTCAAGTCCTTCTATGAAAAATATCACGCGAGAACATATGAAAAACCTTTTAATTCCAATTCCTCCCTTAGCAGAACAAACCCGCATCGTTCAAAAATTAGATGAACTAATGCAATATTGCAATGACTTAGAAGCAAGCATTAAACAAAGTGAAGCACAAAATGAAAAATTATTGCAGCAGGTTTTGAGGGAGGCGTTGAGGAAAGAGCCGGTAGAGTTATAAGATATTCAAGTCATTTTTTTATCTTCGACTTCACCTAACGCATTCAAAATTATTATGCCTCAAATTATTGATATTTCAGAATGGAGTCCGCAGCCCTGGTTTAACACCGGAGGTACTCGTGAAAAGAAAATGGTTCTATCTCCCGATGGACATTTGTATTACTTTAAACAATCCATAAAAAAATATCCATACGAATTTTGGTCGGAGATTATAGCCTACGAAATTGGTAAAATGCTTGGTTTTGATGTGTTGCGATACGATATTGCTATAGATAGAGAAAAGATTGGTTGTGTTTGCAAGTCGATGATTGATTCAGAAGCTCAAGAATTAGTGGAAGGAGGAAAGTATTTAAGTTCGTTTGATAATACATTTGCTTATGAAGATAAAAAGCCCGCAGAACGATATAATTACGAATTAATTGATAGCACTTTTGAAGCCTTTAAATTAAAAGATAAAGAAAAGCTCATTGAAACATTTGTTCTTGATGCTATCATCAGTAATGGGGATAGGCATCAAGAAAATTGGGCTTTTATTATTGAACATGGAAGGTTGTCAAAAGCTATCAGTGACATGGAGTATGATTTTAAGATGGATAAGTTAGCCAACCTATCTCCTCGACTAAAGAAATTTTTAGAATGGGTTTATACTCAAAAAGGTAAAAAGACTTTGAAGCCCTCGTTGATAAAAGTAAAACTTTCAATAAACGACAATCAAAAACTATCTCCTATTTATGATAGTGGCAGTAGTTTGGGTAGAGAGTTAACTAATGATAAAGTTAAAAGTATGCTGAAGGATTCTGTTCAGTTTGAGGCTTTTTTAAATAGAGGTAAATCAGAAATACATTGGAACAACAAAAAGATTAGCCATTTTGATTTTATAGAGAATTTAAAGGCTACAGATGCAGAAACAATAACCAAGATTCTAGATAGAGTTAAACAAAATTTTAATCATAAAGAATTAGGTCGTATTTTAGATAATGTAGATGCAGAAGTTCCTGAAACCTTTATTAACAATAGAATTCCAAAAGAAAGGAAGGAGTTAATACTTAAATTGGTAACTTCGCGTATAGAAAGATTATATAGAGGCAAGAAGTGAAAAGTGAAATTGGACATATTTATTTGAGCTGGCGTAAAGGTCAGGGTCAAAGAAGACACGTTGTTGGAGTGATAAAAAAATCTGCCACAAAAGGTGTTTCCTTTGCCTATGATCAAAAGGCAGTTGAGAAAGCAAAGGAAGAAGGTTTTTCTCCTTATGTTGAGTTTTCTGATATTACAAAAACATACACAGATAATGTCTTAGAGCTTTTTGCGCAACGATTAACCAAATCAGAAAGACCCGACATTAAAGATTTCTATGCTTTTTGGGAAATTAAATCGTCTCATAAAGACGATAAGTACCATCTTTTAGCGCATACAATGGGGTTGACGCCAACAGATAATTTTGAGTTTTTAGCAGATTATCATCCTGTTGAACGAATGAGTTTCATTAGCGATTTAGCTGGTTTAACGGAGAAGAAATTATCTCCCGAATCTATAAAAGTTGGTGATGTTTTAAGGTTTGAGAAAGAACCTAGTAATGAACATGATCAACAAGCCGTTAAAGTTTTTAAGGGTGATTTAGATCTAGGATACATAAAGAAAATTCACAATAAGGTTTTTTATAAAAAATCTAAATATCCTATTAAGCTTACTGTTAAGGCCGTTGATAAGAATGGAGTGGTGAAGCGCATCTTTGTGAAGGTTAGTTTTTGAATTGTGTAATTTTTCAAGAATAATAAACCTGGTTATTAACTTAAGTTTTCTTGTTTTAAAAACTTTAAAAAATGGCGAATGAGAATGAAGGTTTTTTGTCTTTAAAAGAGTTTTTAAAATTCAGCAAATTAGCATTAAACTCCCAACTTGAATTTATGCACCTATTGGTAGATCCATGGTTGGAAAAAAACAAGGAAAAGGCGAAGTCACCTAATCAGAAAAGTCAAAAAGACAAAGAGATAAAAGATTTAGGTCGGTTTATTTCAATGTACAATCGAAGCATATCTATTGTTGATGCTTTATGTGAGCGGCCTGATGCGATTATTAGATGCGAGGGAGAATTAATTGGAGTTGAGTTAAGTGATGTTGTAATTGAGCAAAATGAGCGAGAAAAGGAAGGGTTGTTAAAAAAGATACATACTACTGTAGAAGAACTGCTATTAAAGCAAAATCCTAATTGGAAAGGAAATTATATGATCAGGTATTTTCCAAATATTAAGCTAAATACAAATAAAATAATCAATGAGGTGGTTTGTCACATAATAGGAAACAAAATTGATTTCAGATTTGTTGAGAGAGTTGACTGTATGAGCGATACTTATGATTTGATTATTCAATCACCCCATGCTTTTTTTGTTGGTGAAATGCCTTTTGAAGCTGTAAATAATTGCATAGTAAAAAAGGAAGAACAAATAAAAGAATATGATCATGAAATTAGAATGTCAAAACATTGGCTATTGCTTGTTTGTGGAGGTATGAACAAATCTTCAAGTTATTCTGAATTATCAAAAAATATTATTGAAACTGAATTCAAGTCTTCATTTGACAAAATATTTTTCCTGGATTATATGATGGGCAAAGTAATTGAACTTAATACTAAGGAAATATTTTAAGAAAGAGAGAAAATAGGAACTGACGGTATTTATTTTTCTACAACACATCGAGAAAAGGGGGACAGACGGCATAGCCGTCAACTTAAGTGATACTTTATAATGTTCATAGGGGTTTTATGATGTT
>CAYORT010000036.1:0-19894 GCA_964406465.1 uncultured Chryseobacterium sp. | reverse complement strand
ACAGTTGGTTGTTCACCTGACATTGTAAGTGTAACTGTCTTTCCATCTTCAGATACTGACCAAGTAAAAATTTCGTCGGCCTCACCTGTAGTTTTCATAGTACCTTTACCATCTTTATCAAAAGAAAATGTATTTGTTTGGCTAGCATCCAATATACTAGTTGTTATACCACTTGATGTCAAATCCATTTTTGTAACTTTCCAAGTTTCGCCATCAAGACGGTTTTGCAAAGTTGTTTGTTTAGAACAAGAGGTTGTTAACATTGTAACAGCCGTCATAAAAAGTAATAATAGTTTTTTCATTGTAATTATTTATAAATTTTTGCTAAAGTAAGAAATCTTTTAAATAATCCTCTCCCCAAATTTATATTCCTTTATTCATATATTAGTGCCCCAAAAAATAATTTAAAATGAATTATAATATTGCTGTAATCAAAGGAGACGGAATTGGTCCGGAAATAGTTGACCAATCAATCAAAGTATTAAACGCTATCGCAAAAAGATTCAACCACAATTTCAATTACACTGAAGTATTGATGGGGGCTTGCGCTATTGACGCTACAGGTGTTCCACTACCTGATGAGACATTAGAAGTTTGCAAAAAATCTGATGCTATTTTGTTTGGTGCCATTGGACATCCAAAATACGATAACGACCCGAATGCTAAAGTTCGTCCGGAGCAAGGTTTGTTGAAAATCAGAAAAGAGCTCGGACTATTCGCCAATATTCGTCCGGTTGAATATTTCCCTGCATTAGCACACTTATCTCCATTGAAACAAGGAATCATTGAAGGTGCCGACCTAGTTGTTATTAGAGAATTAACTGGAGGAATTTACTTTGGAGAAAAAGGTAAATCGGCCGATGGAAATACAGCATACGACAACTGTTCTTATTCAAGAGAAGAAATTACTAGAATTGCTAAAGTTGCTTTTGAATTAGCAATGAAACGCAGAAAGCACGTTACTTTAGTAGACAAAGCCAACGTATTAGAAACTTCACGTTTGTGGAGAGAGGTAGTAAAAGATTTCGCAAAAGGATACCCTGAAGTGACTTTAGAATTGATGTTTGTTGACAATGCAGCAATGCAATTGATTCAAAATCCAAGAAGATTCGACGTTATGTTAACCGAAAACCTTTTCGGCGATATTTTAACCGACGAAGCATCGGTAATCACTGGTTCAATCGGATTGTTACCATCGGCTTCAACAGGAAATAAAGTAGGATTGTATGAGCCTATTCACGGTTCTTACCCTCAAGCAGCAGGTAAAAACATTGCAAACCCTATCGGTACCATATTATCTGCAGCATTAATGATAGATGCAGCTTTCAACTTAACAGAAGAAGCCAAAGCTATCCGTGCAGCTGTTGCCGATGCGATTGCTGCCAATTGCTTAACGGAAGATTTGATTAAGACCAATGCGAAAAGCACTACAGAAGTAGGCGACTTTATCACAGCTAGAATCTTAGAAAGTAAATAAGAGAATTTGAAGGGTACCGTTTATTGAATAAAGGTACCCTTTACTCCTACCCTTGCAGGGTTATAAGAATTATCAAACTTATCGTTTTGATTAACTAATTTATCATCAACAAATACCTGAACATTGTATTTGTGTGTATTATCTGAATCACTGATTCTTAGTTCATATTCTAATTCGGTTCCATAAACCTCATGAGTCACCTCAAAAGGAATGTCTATTGTAGGAGATGAAAACTCGATGCCTGGCCCCATCTTACCGTAAAGATCATAAGCCTTCGAGCTATTTCCTGTAATTACATAATGAAACACATGTCTATTCTTATTCTCGTTGGTGCAAGCCATCAAAAAAACGAATAAAAAAGTCGACAAAATTATTCTTCTCATATCGCAAAAGTAATTAAGCAATTCATATCACGCCACAAAAAATTATTATTTTATTACCTTTCAACGGTTGATATCAAAGAAAAACAGGCAACCTTGGGGTGATTGCCTGATTTCTGTAAATGTTTCGTGTTTTGCTTTCAATCTTATTTGTACTTAAGCTCTTCCACATACTTTTTCTTGGCTTGAGCAATTTTAAGATCTAAAGCTTTAATCTTTCTCAAATCCGGATTGTTTTTCAAAAATTCCTCCACCTGCTGGCGTTGGTACTTTTTAATTAGTTCATTCATAACTTTCCGTTTTAAGGTTTCTATACCTAAGACAATCTCAAGTAAGAAAAGTTACAAGCACATTAAATTTTTCTATTTTAGACCAATAAAAATTAACCTTCACCATGCAAAATATTAGCGTAATTGGCTCAGGAACAATGGGTAACGGCATAGCACATTGCTTTGCTCAAAACGGATACAAAGTAGCTTTAATAGATATTTCTGAAAAAGCCCTTGAAAAAGCCTTAGCTACCATTGAGAAAAATCTCGATAGAATGGTTAAAAAGGAGACCATCAGTGAAACCGACAAGACGAACACGCTAAAAAACATAAGCACCTATACCTCTCTAAAAGAAGGAGTTAGCAAAGCTGAGCTAGTGGTTGAGGCCGCCTCTGAGAACATTGACATCAAGCTAAAAATATTTAAAGAATTGGATGAATATTGCTTGCCCAACACCATTTTAGCTACCAATACCTCCTCCATTTCAATCACTAAAATTGCTGGTGTTACCAACCGTGCCAGCAAAGTTATTGGCATGCATTTCATGAACCCTGTTCCCCTAATGAAATTGGTGGAGGTGATCAATGGGTACTCCACTTCGCCAGAAACCACCGAATTAATTGTAAAAACTTCGCAATCACTGGGAAAAATACCGGTTTGTGCGAACGATTATCCGGGTTTTGTTGCCAACAGAATATTAATGCCAATGATCAACGAAGCTATTTATTCACTTTTTGAAGGGGTGGCTGGCGTGCAAGAGATCGATTCTATTATGAAACTAGGGATGGCACATCCTATGGGCCCCTTGCAACTGGCCGATTTTATTGGTTTAGATGTTTGCTTATCGATTCTTAAAGTACTGCATGACGGATTTGGCAACCCAAAATATGCTCCTTGTCCGCTATTGGTAAACATGGTAAACGCGGGTAAACTTGGCGCAAAAACGGGTGAAGGATTTTACGAATACCAAGCAAACAGAAAAGATTTAGTGGTATCAAAGCAATTTGCTTAGCCTTTATTCTTTCTTTTTCCTTTGAAATAATTCTCTAAGGGAATCAAAGTCTTTGCGAATGAAAACGCTGGCTCCTTGTGTAGGCACAGATCCCTCTTGATCCTTTTGATTTTGTTGCGATTTTCTGAAAGCCTTCACTGTAACATCTTTGGTAACTTTGTACTGCACCTCCATATCTGACGCATCTTTACCTAAATCGAAAGTTCCTGAAATAACAACCTTATCGTTGTATAAATTTTTACTCACATTCATACTCACATTCGACAAGCTATCTGAAGCACCGTTGTAATCGAAACCAACATTGATAGCATCACCTGTAATCTGCGAAAGATAGTTGTTAACTTGTCCGGTTAAGAATTGCTTAGCATTCGCCAAACCAGCATTAATAACGGTAGCACCAGAGGCAGCACTATTATCGGGAACAATAAACGAACCCTGCATCAACAAAGAAACCGCTTGTTTCGCCTTTTCACTTTCTCCAACGATGTTGTCGGCCACAATTTCTTGAGCTCTAACATTGGCTTTCAACAATTCTAAATCTAAAGAGGTTAATGGTTTCCAAAGATTACCTTTCAAGTACATCACCACATCTACAGGCACTGTAGATTTCATTTCATCTATTTGATGCGCCGAATATTTTGTAGAATCCATGATACTGCTCACTTTAGTTCTAACAGTATAAAGTGCTTTCAAATCAATTTCGGCTTCCATGGGATTTCCAGTCCAAGTTACTGTTCCGCCCTGACTCACCTTAAATTTTTTGGCCAAGAAGTTCTTTAAAGTAAAATAGTATTCCCCTTTTTCAACCTCATAGGTTCCATTCATGGTAAACTTGCCATTGGTATTGATTTGGAATTGCATATCGGCGTACCCCTCCGCTGTAATCTCATCGCCTACCCTAGAGTCAAATATCATCTCCACTTTAGCATCGGGAGTAACATGTATATCTAGCGCCATATCTAACCAAGGTACGTCAACAAAATCTTTAACTTTAGCTGCCTTTGTAGTAGTATCCTTAGGATTAACAAATTCAACAAAATCAAACATTGGCAAATCCTCTTGCTGATCTAAAGGAAGCACAAGAACCGTATAATCAACGTTGGAAATATTTCTCTCGAATTTCTCAGTGGTAAGATTGGCATACATGATAATATTTTGCGGAGAACCTCCAATCATGATGTCACCACTAACGAAAGCTTTTCCATAGTAATTTTTATTGCGACTTAAATCGGTATTTAATGCGATTAGTTTTTTGGCATTGATACTTAAGTTGAAATAAAAATCATGAAACTTGTTGTGCGTTATAACGCCATTAATGCTACCCATTCCTTCGTTCTTCACAGCATTGTAATAAGGAGCCATTCCTTTCATTAAAAAATTTTCGAAATAGATTCCATCTTCCCTGAAATGAACCTTATCATTTAAATCGTAAGCTACATTAAGGTAATCGATGGTGGGTGAAAAATCTTTGAATTGAAGTTCGCCTAAGACGATCGGACTACTTAGTTCTCCTTTCACTTCTAATTCGCCATAGACTTTAGCTTTATTTATGTTAGAAAGAACACCAACGAAATAAGGTTGAAGCAATGAGATTCTAAAATTTTTAAAATCAATTTTACAATTCAGTTGATCTTTCTCTTTAAATGGAAAATAATCACCAGATAATCTCAACAAGTAGCCGTCATCGTTATTGCCACCTGTGACGCGTTTAACCTTTAAATTAACACCCACTTTTTCCTCCTCAGAAAGATACGTGGTATTGATTACAGTTTCGCCAAAAGGTTGATCGTTTACCACCAAGTCTTTAAGTTTTAAAGAGGATGTTACTTTAGGCTTATTCATTACCGAAGCAACAGAAATTCCGCCGGTCACACTTCCCTTCACATCAATAGAATGAATAAACAATTTTAAAAATTCAAGAGAAATTCCATCAAAATCCATTTGCAAAACATCTTTGTCTCGATCTCCTACACTACCTTGCACCATTAATGTTTTTTCTTCAAGATTTAGCCTTAGATTATTGATTTCACCTCTATCTTTTTTCCAAACAACTTGATTTTCCTTATTTAGTGTCCATAACCTATTTTGCAAATAGAAATAAGTATCATTAAAATTTGCCTCCAAAGAATCTACCGAATGCAACTTTACATTAGCACCAATGTGCGCGTTATTTTTAAGCGAATCATCATTGTTCCAAACACATAAAAAATCAAGAGTATTTTGTTTTATTGTAGAACTAAAATCAACTTTATTTAAAGGGATTTTATCGTTTGGATAAAGTCGTGCGGCATTTAATTGCACGGCATATTTACCATCTGTATTAGGATGAGCTGACAAAGCAACTTCTTTCACATTTATTCCCGAAAACGAGCAACTGTCGCTATACATATCGAACAAAACACCAATCTTATCTGAATAGCGAAACAAAACCTCACTATGTCTTTCTAAATAAATGGTAGGGAAGAAAAGTCGCTGAATTTGTTTAAAATCATCAATCCTTGCGCTAATAACAACATATTGATTTTTCTTAACCGAAATATTTTCTGTTATAATGTTGTTTGCAAAACCTTTAAAATAATTCATCACCAATTCGGGAAGATGCTCAATACTAAAATCACCGGCAACAGACATATCGGCTATATTGCTGCTCAAATCAACATGTCTTCCATTTTTTCCTTGTGATGTAAGAAATTGAATTCTTCCAAAATCTTCATCAAACAATCCTTCTTTCCAATGCACCTTATCTAAAATAGCCTTACCTCTCAATTCATCAATCGAATTTCCTGATAAATTTACTACAGCATTTGCTGAAACCATTAAGCTTGTATCTCTATCTATAATATGAAGTTTGGTGAGGTTAGCCTTATTCAATTGAGCTTTGAAATTATATACAATGCTATCTTTCTTAGCATTCACCTCTCCATCGAAATCTAAATCAAGATTTTTATCTTTCACACTTAGCAATCCGGCAAAATAACTTTCGTGAACTTTGGCATTTAACTTAATGTTTTTGTAGTTATAATTTTTAAAATCAAATGAATAAACTTTACCGTCGAAGGATGCATTTGGATTTTTTCCGAAATTAATTTGCGTAGCTCCATCCATGCTCACATTACCAAGAAGATTGTTTGAAATGAGTCGGCCTAATTGAAAAGAAGGAATGTCAACCTGCCCATGCAATTGGTGTCCGTTCTTTTTGTCAACCTTCAACTGAACATCACTATAAATTTCACCCAATTGAGTTTTCAAATTTCCATTGGCAACAAACTCATTGATAAATCCGGTAAACTCACCACTAAAAGAAAGATCTCCCAATTTCTTTACCAACTCTGGAATTTGTATATGTTCAAAATGTTCATTGGCAGGATAGGTTATGGAAGACAAATCATTGTAATTGCTGCTAAGATGATGTAAATCTGCATAAATAAAAGTATTGCTAATTTCGGGCAAACCATCCATTTCAATTGTTCCTGTTAATGATGTTGCATTAGCCATTTCAAGAAAAATATTCTGCAGTTTAATAGAACTCACTCTACCCGAAATAACGCCTTGCAACTTAACTCTTTCATTCCAACCAATAAGTGAGGGAGCAAAGAATCCTACATCGTCCATTAAAACATCGGCTTTAGCCACAGTGATATTCATCTTCACTTTATTGATAAAATCACCGAACTCGCCAAAATTCTGATACCCTAATTTCACATTACCCTTGAACAATGATGCATTGTAATCGAGTATTAAATTGTTTAGCACCAACTGCGTGCTTGTATTCTTCACTTCGGCATTGAGACGATGAAGATCGAAACCGCATTTATCCTTTAGCTTTAAATTCTTCAACTTTGCTTCAATGCTGTCGCCTGCAAAACGCAAGTCATCTATTTCCCCGTTAATCTTTTGCAAAGAAAGATGATTGTAATCTATTCCTTTCTTGGTAGCAATTATGTTCTCATTTGAAAAACGAAAATCAAAATTATCGAGAGTAAGTTTTTTCGAATAGATAGTCCATGAGGGAGCCTTAGTTGTATCTTTCTTATCTTGCCACTCACTCAAGAAGAAAGCAAATGTATTAACAGAATCTCCCTTATACATTTTGATATCCATTAAGCCGTCATTCAAACGAAGTAAATTTGAATTGATATAATGCTTTTCTAAACCAAAACTATCTACATTGTAAGTAAGTTCGTGCACAAACAATAGCGTATCACTTTTATAATCTAGCACCAACACATCTTTAAGCGCAAGAGCATTATCAAGTAATTTTACATCTACTCCGCCAATAATAATTTTTGATTTATGTCCTTTATTAAGATAATCGGCGACTTTTTGTGCTAGATAAGTTTGCACAGTAGGACTCTTAAAAACCGCATATGCAGCTCCCAATAACAATACTAAAAATATGGTAAAGCCAATCAAGAGGCGTTTCCACCACTTTTTTTTCTTCTTTACAACTATATTTTCTTGTTTTTCCGTCATTTCTAGCTTACTAAAATAACGAATTATGTTTAAGCCTTATTCTTTTCCATTTCAAAATAGAACAATAAATTACGTACCCTCAAGAAATAGCCTTAAAAGATAATACGTAGTAAGTCGTAATTATCTGATTATTAGGCAAAATAAGCTTCAAAATCTTTGCATTTCGAATTTCAGTTAAGTACTTTGAAAACATGAAACGGTTTGAACTACTAATCAAATTCGTTTTACGGGGACATGACTACAGAAGGGGTTTCTACTTGCTAACCGCATTATTGGGAGTATTTTTATTTAGTTTATCATTTTCTGCGAGGGGTCAGAATTCCTGTACTACGAAATTAATTGACAGTGCATCTCTTCAATATCATGAAGATATTTTAGAGGAGCTGGAGATGTTCTATTCCGAGCACATCAACACTACCATATTTTGGCATAATCTACGAAATGAATTCAAGGGTTCCGATAAAGAATATGAACCCATTCGAGATCGCTTGGTGGTTAAATGTTATGAGTTATACTCGGCTTTCGGCGCAAAATGCCTTGAGAAGAATACAATTTCAGAGGAAGATAAAATAGCAGTTAAAGAAAATATCATCAAAGAACTTCAAGCATTGCAAAACGAACTAATTTTAAATCCACCCACACCCCTAAGTCTAACTCCCCACCCAACGCCTGCACCTCCATTAGAATGTGAAAATTTAGATTTCGAAAAATGCGATTTTACCGGTTGGCAATTGTTCCAAGGAAATGTGATTTCAAGCTCAAGTGTAGCTCCACCACCAGCAGCATTTAGTTATATCAATGTTACTCCTACTGCAACATACGGAACCAACTTTCCAATTTTAAACCTCAATGCAAACAGGGAAGGATTGCAACACAACATGATTTCAGTTCCAGGTGTTGATCCCAACGTGCCTATTCAAATGATTAAACCAGGCGGAGGCTGTTCGGCAATAATTGGTGACGGATTTGGAGCACAGTGGAGAGCAGCAAGTATTAAGCGCAGTATTGTAGTAACACCAAGCAACTACAATTTTTACTACAGTTATGCCGTGGTGATGCAAAATCCTAATCACTCGCAAACAGATCAACCTTATTTTAGAATTCGATTATATGATGCCAACAATCAATCGATAGATTGCGCTAAATATGATGTATACGCTGGTAATGGCGACCCCGATTGGCTAGTAAAAGGCAATGGTGGAAACACATTAAATTATGTAGATTGGAAATCGGCTTTCATTCCTTTGCAAGCGTATATCGGACAAACACTCACCATTGAATTTACTGTAGGAGATTGCAATCAGGGCGGACACGCATGTTATGCTTATATAGAAGGTGAATGCGATGTTCCAGTAAAATTAAGTGATACAGCAGCATGTAAAGGCCATCCTGTGCTAATTACCGCACCTGCTGGAGCAAAATCTTATTTATGGTCGACAGGAGAAACAAGCTCTACCATTACTGTTGAACAACAAGGTGAGTATTGGGTACGCATGGAAGGCACTGCGGGTGGATGTTTTGCTTACGACACCGTTCATGTAGGAACATACGATGTTTCAACAGCAAATTTTAGTATGGATACCGTTTGTGAAGGAAGTGCAACACATTTCACCGACAAAAGTTTTCCTGCGAATAGTATCAATACTTGGAAATGGGATTTTCAAAATACAGGAGCTACAAATAGCTCAGTGCAAAATCCAAATAATGTATATCCTGCTAGTGGAAACTACAATGCAAAACTAACCATCACCAATGTTCATGGTTGTGAAGATGATACCACCCGCCAAATTTTCGTAGCGCCAAAACCAGTTGCTGCTTTTAGCAGTAATGCTGTTTGTGCTAGCGACTCTACTACCCTCACCAACCAATCAACAGGGGTTATCACAAAATACAAATGGGATTTTTTAAACAATAATCAATTTACCGCCAGCACAGCTAATGCAAAATACAAATATGTGAGCACAGCAACAGCTAAATTAAAAGTAACTACTCAATATGGTTGTGCCGATTCTATAACGCATCCTATAAATTTAAATCCTTTACCAATAGCAAGCTTCACTCAACCCGATGTTTGCCAACCATCTTCAATGCCATTTACTAATACGTCTAGTATGAGCAATGGAAGCATCGTTTCTTGGCAATGGAATTTTGGCGACGGCAGCACAGATAACACTCAAAATCCATCGCACGCTTACACAAACTATGGAAGTAAATCGGTTAAATTAAAAGTAAGCAGCAATCTTGGGTGCTTCGACAGCACCACCAAAACAGTAAAAGTTTTTGAAAAGCCAATCATTAATTTTACAACTGCAAATGTTTGCGAGAAACTTTCAAGCGCACTAACCAATAATTCTACGTTAAATTCATTAGCAACTTTCGCTACCTGGCAGTGGGATATTTTAAATGATGGAAGCAGCGAATACAGTACTAAAAATGCAGCACATCTTTTCAACACTGCTGGCACTTACCGTATTATGTTAAAAGGAACTACCAATGAAGGCTGTTGGGACACCATTTCGAAATCGCTTACTATTTATCCTTTGCCACACGCCGATTTCAATTCTACATTTGTTTGCAAAGGAAAAGCGACTCAATATACCGATAAGTCAACTGGAAATATTGCAACTTGGCATTGGGATTTCGACAATAACAATTCTATAGAAAGCACAGTGCAAAATCCATCCTATAATTTTGTAAGCAATGGAAATTTCAATTCGAAATTAAAAATCACAACAGATAAAGGGTGCTCTGATTCTATTGTAAAAGCTACCGTAGTTCATCCACTGCCTGTTGCTTCCTACTCTGCAACTAGCGTGTGCTTTCCACTACCCATCACATTTAGCAATACTTCTAGCGTAAGTGCGGGTAATATCACTTATCAAAAATGGAAATTCACCAACGACGCAGATACTTCAAACAATTTCAATCCTGCGAAATCTTTTGCAAATCATGGAACTTTTAATGTGAAATTATTTGTGCGTACCGATAGTGGTTGTGTGGATAGCATCACTAAACCTGTAATATATTTTGAAAAACCTTCGGTTGATTTTACCGCAAACGATTTGTGTGCAAATGCCACATTAAATTTAAACAATACTTCTTCGGTATCAAGTTCAACTTTTAGCGAATGGAAATGGGATATCGACAACAACAATTCAACCGAATACACCACTAAAAATGGTTCTCACAAATACAGTCAAGCCGGATTAAAAACAATTCAGCTGATTGGCAAAACATCTCAGGGATGTCTCGACACGATGGTTAAAACACTAAATGTTCATCCTTTACCAGCGGCTGATTTTACTCCTATACCAAAATGTATAAATGATTCTGCAGATTTCACAAATACAAGCACGATTTCGTCTGGTACAATAATCAATCATCAATGGAACTTCAACGATGGGAATTTATCTGCCGCAGCGCATCCAAAAAACAAATTCAATAGTGAGGGAATAAAAGCTGTTAGGTTAATTATCACATCAGATAAAAACTGCAAGGACACCGCAGACAAATCGGTGGAAATATATCCTTTGCCGCAACCGCAATTTACCGCCGATGCGGTTTGCTTAAACACATCTACCTCCTTAAAAAACAACAGCACTATTTCTTCTCAATTTACACCCAATCAAATTAGCAGTCAGGTATGGAAATTCGATAACTCACAATCTACTTCAGCTGCGCAACCGCAACATATGTTTACTAGTGCAGGTACGCACAACGTAAAACTAATTGTTACTTCCTCTCACAATTGTATTGATTCCATCACAAAACCTATAGTAGTAAATCCATTGCCCTCTCCTAAATTTACCAGCACCACTCCGGCTGGTTGCGCTCAATGGTGTGTAGATTTCACCAACAACACCACTATTTCCAGTGGAAGTATAAAAAATTACACTTGGGGATTTGGTGATGGCGCAACAGCAAGTGTTCCTAGCGCGAGCCATTGTTTCGATAATGCGGGCAACACACCATTATCTTTCGATATTTCTCTAAGTGCAACATCAGATAAAGGTTGTACAAAAGACACCACCATCATGCAAATGATTACAGCGTACCCTATAACAAACGCCGACTTTACTTTTACTCCCGGAGAACTCACCGAAGACAACAACTTGGTGTTTTTCACCAATTCATCAAGTGGAGAAACATCATGGTTATGGAAATATGATGATGGAGGATCAGATATAATTGAAAATGCGCAACACAAATTCACTACCGTAGGATTACATACCATTACATTGGTGGTAAACAACCCATACAATTGCATGGATTCAATTACAAAAACCATTGATCAAAAACCTGTGTGGTCGTACCATATACCCAATGCATTTACACCTAATGGCGATGGTAAAAATGATAAGTTCTATGTTTATGGTTACAACATCATTGATTTCAAATTGTACATTTTCAATCGATGGGGAGAATTAATTTTCACTTCATACGACATCAATGAAGGCTGGAATGGCATATACAATGGAGATTTAGTACAAATAGACACCTACGTTTACAAAGCCTATCTTACCGATATTTTTGGCGACAAACACACCGAAGTTGGAATAGTGAATTGCATTAGGTAAATGTATAAATAAGTTAAAAACAAAAGCTGTACTGTTACCTTTCTAAAAAATGTAGTTTCCCTTAAAAACTGTTTTATGGGAAAAATTAACCTAACACTATTCTTAAGTATATCAATGCTTTCGTGCTCAGCACAAAGTGATAGCTCTACAACGAAAAAGCCAAGTGCTGGTTTTCTTTGTAAACATTACTATGAAAAAAATAATGTAGACACCATCAAAAGTAAATCAACAGGAACAGAGGCAAACGGCACTTTAATCAACGGCGCATTGATGCCTCCAGCGGGCGATAACTTCGCCTATTTTAGTGATCAAAGTTATTTAGCCGGTAGAGCGTACACCAATCATAAAGTAAAAAAATCGGTGTTGGCAATGTATGCTTCTTTAGCAAAAAAATATCCTAACAGAACTTTTCAATTGATGGAGTGTTCGAATGAAAAAGGTGGAAAAATTTGGCCACATCATACGCATCAAAATGGATTGAGTGTAGATTTTATGATGCCTCTCACCAAAGACAGTGTGCCTTACTACAAACTAGATGATCTTGGCAAAGAACATTACTTGCTAACCTTCGACAATCAAGGCAGATACAGTAAAGACAGTTTAGTGCATATCGACTTCGATATTGTTGCTAAACAAATTTTGATTTTAGATGAACAGGCAAGAAAAAACGGATTAAAAATTAAAAAAGTAATCATTAAAATTGAACAGAAAGATGAACTTTACGCCACGCCAAATGGCAAGAAACTAAAAGCCAAAGGAATTTATGTTGTTAAAGCGCTAACGCCGCTTATCAATAGCTTGCACGATGATCACTTTCACATTGACTTTGAAGAGATATAGCACTACTCCTCTTTTTCTTTATAGAAATAAATAACTTTAATTTCTTGTTGCATTTCCTCCTTTTCTAATTCTTGTTTGCGTTTTTCTTCATCCCAATAATATTTGCCAAAGCGCATTTCGTTAAACGAATCGTCATCTTGAATGACGATTTGTTTGCGTTGCGGACCATCCTTTCTAAAATAAATAGCCAGCACAATGCCCGATAAGAATCCAGCCAAATGACCTTGCCAAGAAATACCCGGTTTACCCGGAAAAATGCCCCAAACAATACCTTGATGCAAGAACACTACTAAAAAAGTTATGGCCAACAAATGCTTGTCTTTTCTAATCATTCCGCTCAAAGTAAGAAATCCAAACAAACCATAAATCACTGCGCTGGCTCCAATGTGATAACCACCTCCTGCAATGCTCCACGTCCAAATTCCGGAGATCAAAAAAACAAGCACAAAAATTCTGAGTGCTATTTCCTTGTAGAAGAAAAAGAGCAAAGTGCCTAGCGTAAAAATTCCAAAGGAATTATTAAAAATATGTTCAATATCGCCATGAAGAAAAGGCATAAATAAAACCCCTCGAAGTCCCTTCAATGTAAGTGGTTTAATGCCCCACTGATACAAACTGAGATTAAATTGCCACTCTACAAAGAACACCAACCAACAGGCAAGCAAAAACAGCAAAGGTATTTTAGCTGCTTTTAAAATGTCGTTTCTTAACTCTTTATACAAATTAGCCATTTAAATAATGCTTAACTTTAAACCATTAATTTCAAACTTACAGTAAGATATGATTTGGTTTAAAGATTATTCCCTTAGCGATCTGCAAAAATTTATCCCAAACACCATTTTGGAACATATTGGCATAGAAATTACCGAATTGACCGAAAATAGCGTGAGTGGAAAAATGCCAGTCGACCGCAGAACCATACAGCCAGCAGGTATTCTGCATGGAGGCTCATCGGTAGTTTTGGCAGAATCACTTGGAAGCATTGCTTCTGTTTTGGTGATCAACCAAGAAAAATACAATTGTGTAGGATTGGAAATCAATGCCAATCATGTTCGTCCGGTTAGCAAAGGCTTTGTCTACGGCACTGCCACTCCTATTCACATTGGTGGAAAAACACACATCTGGGAAATTAAAATTGTTAACGAGCAACAAAAATTAGTTTGTATCAGCAGGTTAACAATGGCTCTTTTACCAAAATAAAAAGCAATGAACAAATCGAATCAGCTTTCATTTTCCTTCGATAACAGTTACAAAACATTGCCCAGCAAACTGTTTGAAGAATGCTTACCTACGGCAGTAGAAAATCCTCAACTTATTGTATTGAATGAAGGTTTAGCAAAAGAATTAGGATTGAATTTTGAATCGGTATCGAACGAAGAAATCGCTAATTTTTTTTCGGGAAATAAAATTTTAGAAGGCGCTCAACCTATTGCTCAGGCATATGCCGGACACCAATTTGGGCATTTCAACATGCTGGGAGATGGCAGAGCAATTTTGTTAGGAGAACACATAACACCACAAAACAAACGCTACGACATTCAGCTCAAAGGATCGGGTGAAACACCATATTCGAGAAGAGGCGACGGCAGAGCTACACTGGGTTCAATGCTGCGCGAATACATCATTAGCGAGGCAATGCATGCTTTAAAAATCCCTACCACCAGAAGCTTAGCAGTTGTTTCTACAGGAGAGGAAGTCTACAGAGAATACACTCATGAAGGTGCGGTTCTCACAAGAGTTGCCGCAAGTCACATTCGTGTTGGCACCTTTGAATTTGTGAGAAGATTCACCGATATAGAAACCTTTAAAACATTTGTAAATTATACCATCAAGCGCCATTACCCGCATTTGCTGAACAGCGAAAATCACGCTGTAAATTTCTTGCAAGAAGTGATGCTCAATCAAATAAACTTGATTGTTGATTGGATGCGCGTTGGATTTATTCACGGCGTGATGAACACCGACAACATGAGTATTTCTGGCGAGAGCATAGATTTTGGTCCTTGCGCCTTTATAAATGCCTATCATCCACAAACAGTATTTAGTTCTATCGATCACCAAGGAAGATATGCTTTCGAAAATCAGGCAGCTATTGCCAAATGGAATTTGAGTCGCTTCGCAGAAACCTTATTGGTATTGATCGACAACGACCAAAATAAAGCTGTTGAAATAGCGCAAGCTGTGCTCAACAACTTTGCAGAAATATTCGATGAAAAATGGTTGCAGATGATGCGTAAAAAATTAGGAATGCTCGATGAGCAAGAAGACGATCATAAAATTATTCTCGAATTACTTTCATGGATGCAAAATAATTCGGCCGATTACACCAACACGTTTATTGCGCTTCAAAATAAAGATTTGTTGAAGGATAATGTCTATCAAGAAGCAGCATTTGTGGTTTGGTATAGCAAATGGCAAAAAAGAATAGGTAATGGAAATTTGGAGCAATCTTATCAATTGATGAGAGAAAACAATCCGTTTGTTATTCCTAGAAATCATTTAGTAGAGATGGCTTTGTTTGCCGCGCAGCAAAATGATTTAAGCATTTTAAACGAATTGGTAAATGTTATTTCGAAACCATACGACTATCAATGCGACTGTAAAAAATTTCAAATACCAGGCAATGATGAAGGATACAAAACCTTTTGTGGTACTTAATTATTTCCCTTCAATACTATAGCTGCAAAGATAAATATGATTCTCCTCCACTTCCACTGTTCCAAATCTTTTGGCGAACTCTCCATCGTATCCAGCTTCATCACAAACCCCAGCCCACGGCTCTAAACAAACAAATGGAGCTCCAACAGGTGCCCATATACCAAATTGAGGAAAACCTTCAAATGAAAATTTCAATTCGTGTGTATTGCTTTTCGATTTAATGGAAATCTCGTTCGATTTCAAATTGAAAAAAACCAAGGCATCATTTTTAAAAATAGCATCATGTAAAGGCAATGTTTTTCCTTTCAAATACCCTTTTTCAAATTCCCCGTTTCTAAATCCCGTGGAAGGATTTAACAATACATTATCGGCATTTTCTTCCTCGCTAAACGATAAATAGCAATCGCCAAAAGCACCTTCTTCATTGATAGGACAAGCAAAAGCAGGATGTCCGCCAACAGAGAAAGGCAATGATTTTTTTCCAGTATTTTTTACAGCAAAAGAAGTGATTAATGCTTTGCCCTTTAAAGAATATTTCACCACAAACTCAAAATCGAAAGGATAAGATTTCTTTGTTTCGTCGTTAGAAGAAATCACAAATTCCAAAGTGGTTTCCGACTGTTTTCTTACTTCAAAATTGGTATCTCTGGCAAAGCCATGTTTTGTCATCGGATAACTAACACCATTAACCTTTATGCTATCGTTGGTGACTTTACCAATTACCGGAAAAAGTACCGGTGCATGCTTTGCCCAATATTTGGCATCACCTTTCCACAAATAATTTATTCCATTTTCTTTATTGATATAGCTACTTAACTCAGCTCCTTTTTGATTTACGGTAGCCTTAACAAATTCGTTTTCTATTGAATATATCATAAAATCGAAAAATCTTTTAATCTTAAAAATCCTAATCTAGACAATGAAAATATAAAATTCTTCTTATTATTGACTATGATTCTTCGATTCCTCAAAGAGCAGCGATTTTTCTTAGTGCCCTATTTCATGTTTGTGGCAGTGGGATTAATTTTGGTTTTTAATGAAAACAAAATCGATTTGCACCTAATGCTCACCTCAGCTTGGAACGAAATTGCAGATCATGTATTTAAATTTTTAACCAAACTTGCCGAAGGATGGTTTAGCGTTCCAGTCTTGATTTTTTTACTGTTCTATCAGTTTCGCGCTTTCCTTTTTGTAGGACTCACGTACGCCATTAGCGGAATTGCCACACAATTTTTAAAAGCATTTGTTTTTCAAACACACGATAGACCCATTCACTTTTTAAGAGAGCATCCGTTGTTTAGAAAAATCAGCGATGTTGAATATTCTGAATTTTTGAGTTTCCCTTCTGGACACAGCACTTCTGCATTTGCACTTTTATTCTGTTTAAGCATTCTCGCTAAAAACAATTATTTGAAGTTGCTCATGATTGTGGCTGCTGTTGCTATCGCTTATTCACGCATTTATTTGTCGCAACATTTCTTGCAGGATATCATTGGTGGTTCATTTGTTGGCGTAGGCACCGGTTTAATCTTCTACTATTTTATTTACGAGAAGAAGATCCTTTTTGCAAGCGAAAAATTCGAAAAAAGATTAAAGTTTTAATTACTTCGAAATCTCCATTCTTACTCCTCTGCCTTTTATTTTTTCATGACGTACTAAGCGAAGCATCGCTTCAATCTTATCTCTTTTTACAGCAACGTACGATGTGTGATCAAGCACTTCAATCAAACCCAAATCGGCCTTCACCAAATTACCTTTCTGGCAAAGCATACCCACAATATCCATCTTGTTGATTTTATCTTTTTTTCCGGCTGCAATGTACAAGGTTTGCCATTCGGTTAATTTAGGAACATTGCTAGCTTCGGGCAAGGTAAGTTCTTCGGGTACCTCAGTAATAAAATCAGGCAACTCCTCATCGGCACCAAGCAGTAAATAAGAAGTGCCTTCTGCATTCATTCTTGCTGTTCTTCCGTTACGATGGATGAAGGCATCCTCTTTAAGAGGCAGATGATAATGAACTACCGATTCAATTTCTGGAATATCTAACCCTCGCGAAGCCAAGTCGGTTGTCACCAAAATCTGATGGCTTCCATTTCTAAATTTAATCAATGCACGCTCTCTATCTTCTTGCTCCATACCTCCATGAAAAATATCGTGCATAATGGCATTGTCGTAAAGCAAATCACTTACTCTCTCTACCGATTCGCGATGATTGCAAAAAATCAAAGTTGATTTACTTCCTTGCCAACACAATAAATTTAGCAAAGCATCTAACTTATCTTTCTTGTCAGATCGAAGCAATTTCAATTTGAGTCCGACCGCCTTAGTTGGCGTATCACTCAAATAATTTACAACAGTTTCATTCTCAAATCCGGTAAATGAAGGTATTTCCTCCAACTTAGTTGCCGATGTAAGAATTCTTTTTTTAAGGTATTGCAGTTGTCCAATAATTTCCGACATATCATCTTGAAATCCAAATTCCAAAGACTTATCAAATTCATCTAAAACGAGGGTATGAATAGAATGTGTATCAAAATTGTTATTGCGAATATGATGCGCTATTCTTCCTGGTGTACCCACTAAAACTGCTGGTGGAAACTCTAGGTTATTGCGTTCAATCTTGGTAGAATGTCCGCCGTAACAACAGTTCACTTTAAAGCCTGTTCCCATTTGTTTAAACACCTGTTCAATTTGAATTGCCAGCTCTCGTGATGGAACCAAAATTAAAATTTGCACACCTTCCTTATGCTGATTAATGCGTTGAAAAACTGGTAGCAAAAAACCCAAAGTTTTACCCGAACCTGTTGGAGAAAGCAACATTAAGTCGCCCTCTTTTTTTGCTGCTTGAATAGTTTCCAGCTGCATTTTATTTAAAGATGCAATCTTTAAATTTTGTAGAATTTGTTCCAACATAATTTAGGGATATTAATGGTTCCAGTTCTTATCTTCCAACAAAGGTACAAATGAAAATTCGCCCACTTCGTATTTCTTAAGCACACCGCCTTTGTATTTATCAATCACAGTCATTATTTGTTTATCGCCCTCTCCTACAGGTATCACCAGTCGACCTCCATCCATCAACTGCGCCAGCAAAGCATCGGGCACATAGGGTGCACCAGCAGTAACAATTATTTTGTTGTATGGTGCAAAAGTAGGAACACCTTGGTACCCGTCGCCATAAAACAACTTTACACTTACATTGGTTTCGCTCAAAAATTTCTTGGTTTTCACAAAAAGCGCATGTTGTCTTTCAATAGAAAATATTTTAGCTCCCATTTGGGCCAGCACCGAAGTTTGGTACCCGCAGCCAGTGCCCACTTCAAGAATCTTATCTCCTTTTTTAATCTCCAACAACTGTGTTTGAAATCCTACTGTATATGGATGAGAAATGGTTTGACCGCTACCTATTGGAAATGCTTTATTTTGATACGCATACTCTAAAAAGGCATTGTCTAAAAACCAATGTCGGGGCACATTGTTAATGGCCTGCAAAACTTGCTCATCGCTGATACCAAGAGTTCTTAACTCCTCCACCATTTTCTTTCGCAACCCCTTATGTTTAAATGTATCTAGCACAGTTATCAATATATTAATGTTGATTCTTTGGTGAAGATAGAAAGTTCATCGCCAAGCATTTCAATTACTTTTACAAAAAACAAACACAACAATGTTAAAAATAGGCGTACTTGGGGCCGGACACTTAGGTAAGATTCACATTAAGCTCATCAAACAAATTGAGGAATACAGCTTGGTAGGATTTTTCGATCCAAATCCTGAAACACAAAAAGCAGTAGCAAAAGAGTTTGGTATTAAAGCCTATACTTCAGCAGAAGAATTGATTGATGATGTTGATGTTGTTGACATTGTTACGCCTACTTTATACCATCATGACAGTGCTGTTAAAGCTTTAAAAAATGGCAAACACGTTTTCATTGAAAAACCCATCACCACTACTTTAGAAGAAGCTCGCAACTTAATGCATTTGGCGCATGAAGCCAATGTAAAAACGCAAGTAGGCCATGTAGAAAGATTTAATCCGGCATACATCGCAGCCATTCCTTATTTCACTCAGCCAATGTTTATAGAGTGTCATCGTTTGGCCGAATTCAACCCAAGAGGCACAGATGTTTCGGTGGTTCTCGATTTGATGATACACGACATCGATATCATTTTAAATATTGTAAACTCTCCTGTTAAAAAGATTTCG
>CAYORT010000035.1:0-20616 GCA_964406465.1 uncultured Chryseobacterium sp. | reverse complement strand
AGCAATCGAGGATTACTTGTCAGTAAAAATATTTGATCGAAATTTGATGTGCTTGTTGTGAATCCTAATTTTTCAATTCCGTAGAATTCTCCTCTGTTTAGAGCCAGATCTACCCAGATTATCCAATAGCAGAATATAACTAGAAAGCAAACCATAAGAGATGTGGCGCCTTTGTAAATTTTGTATTTGGGATATTGAAGTTCATCAAGGACTAAACTTTTATTGATGAGAGTTCCTATGCTCATACCAAGAAAAGCGGTTAAAATAAAATTCAAATAAATAAATGGAATGTACCAAATGCAGTAGGCGTAAACTAGGGCTAGAACAGGGATAGAAATAAAGAGTAACGCTAGGTATTTGGAATTAATCATTATGCTTGGTTTTTCTTCGTTCATTTAAATTGGTAAATCAATTTAAATAGCTTGCTACTTTTTTATTTCTCTGATAGGAATCCATATTTCTTCTTCGGAATTAGGGTCGTTATTTTTGTACTTTTCACCTAAAATTTCGAAGTGTGGTCTTTGGTCGAGCAGGAAATTTGAGTTAGGTAGCCATGTGCCAAATATGTGCTGAAAGATACTGTTGTCGTTACTTGAACCTATGTGATGAAATACCGCATAGAGTCCGCTTGGCAACACAAAGCTTTCCATATTTTCAGGCACTTCATCGAAATTTGCCACTTCCACTGTAGCCCATTTTTCAAAAACATTATTTGGGTTGAAGTTGACAAAATAAGAAGAGTCATAAATTTGCATTGAAATTAAATCTGCCGAAACTTTATTGCTTATATCCTTTCGAAAAGGCATAAAGTTTTTCCATAATTCTGCGGTTTTGTTGTTCACCAAGCTCATGCTAAGTTTCATTCCAACAAGCTTCTTTTCTGGTAGGGTTGTAATTTGAGGGCTAATCATAGTTTTATTCTTCCGTGTGATGATGCAAATTCACTTCAGCGGTATGCTTAATCATGTCTCTCGACACCTCTTCACCTAAATATTTATCGATTAAAAAATGAACCAAATAGATAATTGGAATGATGGCTATAGCGATTAGTATTTTGAAGGCATAGCCATACGATGCGTTGTGCAATAGTTCGCTGTAGGTCCATTTTCCTGGCAACACAAAGGCGATGTACTGCACAATGAAAGTGTCGACCAACTGACTAATTAAAGTGGAGCCTGTGGCGCGAATCCAAATGAGTCCTTTTCCTGTTTTATTTCTTAGTTTCCAAAAGATGAAACTATCAATTAGCTGCGAAGTGATGAATGCAATGATGCTACCCGCAATGATCCACATCGATTGGCCAAATACAATTTGAAAATTCTGGTCATTCACCGGAGAAAAAGGTACGGCGGGAATTTGCATGCACACAAATAGGATTAAGAAAGCGAAACCAATTAATGCGACGGTGAGATAAGAAAGTTTTTTTACGCCCGATTGA
Organism: uncultured Chryseobacterium sp.; assembly: GCA_964406465.1. Lineage (GTDB taxonomy): Bacteria > Bacteroidota > Bacteroidia > Flavobacteriales_C > JAHEZL01. Next base: position 19,178 of record CAYORT010000035.1, on the reverse strand, counting down.
CCATAATATTCGTTCACCAAATCGGTGGTTATAAAAACCACGGGCCACAAAACTATGCCTATACTTTGAACGAAGGTTCCAAAAAATTCTATGAGTTTTCCGCCGATCAATTCGGCAACTATCGCGTTGGTGATGAAGAATCCGGCAAGAACCAGAAAAACAATGTCTTTTCTATTGTTTAGGTTCATCTTTATCCACTTGTGTTACTCCTCCCGACACAATAAATTTCATCACATCGGCCGATTTTGCGTTGATCTTTATAACGTTTTTGCTCTCTACCAAAAACACATTTCCAGAGATGGCATAGGAATGTGGGAAGTAAACCGCAACAAATTCTTTTCCTACTCCTAAATTGCTAAGATCTTCAGCAGTAATAAAGCCTAAGCGGTAGAGGTTGTCTCCTTCCATTTTAACCATCACCGATTTGGTAAATTTCTTTTCCTTGCCTACAAAAGCTCCCACCAAATCTTTCACAGAAGTATAAATAACCTTAATGAGCGGAGCTTTATTCAGTAGTCTTTTGAAATAATTCATGAAAGGTTCGGCAATGAAGGTGTTTCCTAGAAAACCAAGTACAGTAAGACTAATTAGTAGAGTTAAAATTCCAATGCCAGGAATGGCACCTATACTTGTTTTTCCAATGCCGGGTAAATGAAGTGGAATGAAATCGTCGGGTATTATATTGTCTATCCAAGTTAGGATTTTAATGATTACAACAACGGTGATGGCAAGTGGTACAACAAGTAAAATACCTTGTAGTAAATATTTGAGAAGTTTGTTCATTTGAGGGAATTATTCGGTGTAAATGATTTCGCTGTACTTGTCGATAGTTCCTATAATTCTGAACTCGGTTCTTCTGTTTTTCTGACGGCCTTCAGGGTCATCTGAACCATCTGGTTTTTGGTTGGGGGCAATGAATTTAGTTTCACCATATCCTTTTGCACGTAATCTTCTAGGATCGATTTTTCTTGAAATTAGGTAATTCACCACCGATTCGGCGCGTTTTTGAGATAGAACGATGTTGTATTCATCGCTACCACGAGCATCGGTATGTGAACCAATTTCTACAATGATATCGGGATTTTCAATAAGAATTTTATAGATCGTGGTATCAATAGTAACAGTACTTGATGACGTTAAATTTGCTTTATCGAATTCGTAGTAAATATTAGGAATTACAATTGGCTGTTTAGATAAGTTGTACAATCCCACTGGTTGGAAAATGGTATCAGATTTCACCATGTTTTTTGTAGAGAATTCGAAGCCGTTAGAGAAGTAACCCGGGCGAGAAACGATGAATCTGTACTTCTCGTTTTGCTCTAATTTCAACAATAATTTTCCGCTTTTGTCAACAGGAATCGATTTAATTAGAACATCAGATTCGCTAAGACTATCACCTACCAGATACAATTTAACTTCTGCAGAATCCATGATAATTTTAGAAGCATATTCACTCTTATCGTGATCTATCACTTCTCTAATCATGTGTTTGTTTTCACTCTTATAGATAAGCAAGTCGATAGCCAAATGAATTGATTTTTTATACTCGTACAAGTCGAAGCAACAGTATTTGTGTTTTAATGCGATACTTCCTTCTCTGTTCGAAGAAATAAATCCTTCTTCCCCCTTGTTTTGTGTTACATAATACATGTCGTGCACATGTGTGTTGATAGGGGCGCGTAAGTTGATTGCCTGACCCAGTTTCGATGGCTCGCCATAAGATTTGAAAACATCAAATCCGCCCATTCCTGGCCATCCTTCTGAGCTGAAGTAAAGCACTTTATTCTCAACATCGTAATAAGGAGTTGCTTCATCTGCGGCGGTGTTTACTTTATTTCCAGCGTTTTTAGCTGAACTAAAAGTTTTCTTTGCTTCGTCGTAAACGCAATAAAAGATATCAGTTCCACCTTTAGAGCCGTTTCTGTCAGATACGAAAAACAATACCTCAGCCTCTTTTTCATCATAGCCCACCGAAGGCATCATTGCATTGAATCCTTTGATGTTAACAGGGGCAGGAAGACGTTGTGCTTTTTGCCATTCGCCATCAATCTTTCTAGCAAGATAAATTACGCTGTATTTCTTTTTCTCCACTTTATTGTACTCCTTAATGGCATAATAAAATTTATCTTTTTCGGCATTGAAACAGCCGTTCATCACATTTGAGCTGTCGATATTCAGATCGTTGTTAAAAGGCGCGCTGTATGTCCAAGATTCTCCATCTCTATTTGCAACATAAAAACGAATTAGCGGAGGTTTTTCATCTACAAGCGGTCTTTGAGATTCTAAGATAGTATCTGATTTTACCGGAGCATAAAGAAATGGAATTCTTTGCTGAACTCTTTTGAAATAGAGGAGGGTGTCAGATTTCAACGAGGCATAAACAAATGAATTGGCCGATAAAACAATTGGTGAAACATCCATGTATGCTTTATTGATGGAAGTGTTGAGGTGATTTATTTCAACTACCGGACCTTGTTTAAAAATGCTCATACTATCGCATCCAGCAATTTGCGCCTTTACTAATTTTTTAAGTGCGGCGGCATTCTTGCTTTTGTCTTCTTTTCCTTCTTTCTTAAATTTTTCGAAAGTTGTTTTGGCTTCGGAGACATTGCCTTGCATTTTCTGCATGCATCCTTGGTAGTAAAGGGCGTGCACGAAATGTTTTGGATCTGCTTCGTAGGCTTGTTTGTAATAGCTTTCTGCATTCTTGTAGTCGTTCGCTTTATGGTACGACTGCGCTAATTCAAACAACATTTTGGGTTTGGCGTAAATGAATTTAGGCCAAGATGGTTTGTTGGCAATGTAATATTGGTAGTAGGCAATTGCATTATAGTCTCCTGTAGCAGCGGCATTTCTAGCATTTCTTTTCAATGAAAAAACACCTTTTTTAAACACACTAGAATCTAACTCATCTTGTGCTTTAACAGAAGTTGTGAGAATCAAAAAAGCAAATATGATTAGCTTAAAATATTTCACAAGGAATAGTATATTTTGAAGGTGAAGGATACGGAGCAATGTAGGTAACAGATAGCTCAAAAGCTCCTTTGTAATAGGTAGAAGTAGAAAGTCTAGAGATGTTAACATCGTAAGCCAGTCCAACTCGATAACTTGAGAACTCTGTTCCAATAATGAATGCTAAGGCATCGGTGTTTCTTCCAAATCCTGTTCTGGTGGCCAAGCCGCCAAAAAGCAAATTGATATTTGATCTGTTTGGAGCAACACGATAATTGTAATGAACTGCAATTAAAAGATCCGATGCTTTTTTCATGTACATGTACAGTAAGTGGCCCGATAAAAATGATTTATCGTTTAGGTTGTAATTGGCACCACTGCTAAAGACATATCTAGGTTGTATTCTGTTGGTTTTTGTGCCGTTGAATGTTTCTTTTGGATAATTCCAGTGGAACATTGATAAGCCAGCGTCAACTAGCAACTTATCGTTGATTCTTGTTTTGTAGTTTATGCCGCTGTTAAAATCGAAGTAGTTACTTCTTGCATTTGGAAAGCTTTCTCCATTGGCAAAGGTAGTGTTGAATGCGCCGATATTGTTGTCGAATTGGCCGGGGAAAGACAAATTGTTATAGTTTAAAAATCTATTGATATAGCCCACTTGCAATCCCGCAGAAAATTGGTGATATCCAATGGCTCTGTGGTAAGCCATCGATAACATGATTTTATTCATGAATAAAGTTTGACTCGCAGATTGATCGAAAGCATAGTAACCGCCCAATCCGATGGTATGTTCTTTAATTTGAAATTGCTTATCGAAAGAAAGAGCTGTTGTAACATAAGGTCTTGCGATGCTGCCCCATTGATTACGGTAGATGCCGTTGGCTCTCCAGCTGCCTACAAATCTGCCGGTATTCGCCGGATTCAAAGTAAGTTGAGGTTCGTAAAATTGAGTGAAATGAATGTCTTGTGCGTATGAGTTAGCAGAAAGAATTAGTGCAGTAACAAGCACTAATTTCTTGATGTATGTTGCTTTAATTACCACAGATAATTTCTTTTGGTTTTTAAAATCATCAACATTCTATTGAATTGTTCAGGTGTAAATGATTTCGCACAACCTGTGCTGTATCGGCCCATATGGTTACAAATTGGAGGGGTATAAAAATCTCCATTTGAATCGGTTAAATTACGATTTACAATGTGGCAGTTTCCATCACTACTGTTGTTAGGGTCGGCTTCTGTATCGCACATCAAGTCTCCTGTGGTGGCACAATTTGTTCCGTTGGCAAACTCAGCTCCAAATTGCGTATCAAAAGTATCATACAAACCAAAGAAATGGCCCATTTCATGGGTGATCGCCGTGATATCCGAATAATTAAGAATCATAAAATCTCTAAGCAAAGTGTCGCTCATTCTTGTTGGATCATTTGCCGATGCGGCTAAACCATAACTGCCATCTAAACTTCCCCAAAGAGGAGTTACGGTGTTTGAATAGTAAACATTGATGGTGTTATGCACATTGTATTTTGTGGTTAATTCTTCAATGTATGATTGACCGGTTTTTAAATTGTAAAGCGATTCGTAAACAGTATCGTATTTGCAAATTTTAAACTGCAAGCACATTGGATCAAAAGCCACGTTCATTTGGTCAACCGAAATTTGAACTGCTGCTGGGGTGGTAAGCGCCATTCCGTTTGTGTCTAAAACCACGTGGATAGAAAGGGAAATGGTTTTGTTAGGACATCCGTTGATGTCGACAATATTTTTTGCCATTTGCGCTTTTGAGTGCAAACAGAAAAGGACTGCCAATAAAAAAAGTGTTTGACGAACCATAGAACGAAAATAACTAAAAAAAAAGAAGACAAACAATTTTATTTTACACAAATCCAGACTCATAACTAAGGTCGTGTCAATTCGTTTTTTCTTTTTTTGGATAATGGATATTTCATTATCTTCACTTTTAAAAGAGATGTATCGTGAATCAATTTTTAAATAAAAGCATGAAGGTGAAAAGAGCATTGCTGTTGTGTGTTTTTACATTATCTTTTGCTTTTTCATTTGCACAAATTACTGCCGATAAAACTTCTGTTTGTGCGCCATCTACTGTTACTTTCACTTCACCTGTTGGTGCAACTACACACAATTGGGATTTTGGTGATGGAACATTCGCCAACAACGCTTCTCCGCAGCATATTTATACCACCGCAGGAAATTACACTGTTACGTACAGCGGTAATGGCGGGGCTTTCACAGGGTCGGTAGCCATTACGGTGCACCCTAAACCAGTAGCAAAATTTGTAGCAACACCCACTCACGGTTGCATTCCTTTGTCAGTTCAATTTACCGATCAGTCTACTAGCGGTGTGGCTATTACTGGTTGGCAATGGACCTACGGTGATGGAGGAAGCAATAACGTGCAACAGAATCCAAACTATAACTTTACACTTGTTGGATCTTTCAATGTTGTTTTGATTGCCACAGATGCTAATGGTTGTACAGACGACACTACATGGACTACTCCAATTGTTACCACCAATAAACCGCCAATTGCCAATTTTACTCCTTCTGTTCTTCAATCTTGTACAGCTCCGCTAACCGTTTCTTTTGTGAATACGTCTTCTGCAGGTAACGGTGGTGCGCTTAGTTACACATGGGATTTTGGAAATGGAGGCCCTACTTCTAATTTACAAACCCCACCCAATGTTACTTACAATTCTACAGGAATTTATAATGTAACACTTACTGTTGACGAGGCGAATGGTTGTACCTCGGTAAAAACAATTCCAATTGTAGTTAGCAAACCCCTTTCATCGTTTTCTCTAGTTAATGATACTATTTGTCAATACGGTCAGTACACATTTAGTAACTTGAGTTTAGGTGCCACTTCTTATTTGTGGGACTTTGGCAATGGAAAGACTTCAAATCAAATCAATCCAACAACAGGCTATTCTACAGGCGGAACTTACAATGTGAAGCTTACCGCAAGTGCTAATGGTTGTTCAGATGACACTACGGTGGCCATTTTTGTAGAAGATATTGTTCCTAATTTTTCAAATGTACCAAGCTATTGGTGTGATTTCCCCAAAAGTACTCAGTTTAATGATTTATCATCAACCACTATAGTAGGGTGGAATTGGTCGTTTGGCGATCCAAGTTCTGGAGCGAACAACACATCTACATCGCAAAATCCAACACATGTTTACAACAAACCAGATGATAGTCCTTTTACTGTTTATGACCCTATTTTCAATTCTGTGCGACTTATCGTTACCAATAATCATGGTTGTAAAGACACCATTACAAAAACAGATACTATTGTTCCTATTGTAGGTAGATTGCAGCCAGATGTTGCAGAAGGATGCGTTCCTTTAACAGTGAATTTTTCTGATTCTAGCCGCTCAAGAGAAACCATCAACAATTACATATGGAATTTTGGTGATCCTCTTTCTGGGGTAAACAACACATCTGGATTGAAAAACCCAACTCACGTGTACAACACTCCTGGTGAATACGCTGTAACCGTAGATGTTACCAATGTTAAAGGTTGTAGAGATACAAGTTATGCAATTGTTATTCGCGTGGGAGAAAAGACCAATCCTAATTTTTCGGCGCTGCCAATTTCTGTTTGTCCGCAAGACACTGTTACGCTCACCGATTTAACTCTAAATGATTCAACCGATTCATGGCACTATACTTCCGATGGAGGAATCTTGAGTTCTTGTCCGGGAGACGCCAGCACTAAATGGGTTTTCAATTCAGCAGCAGGATTTCACAATGTAACATTAACTACCGGATTTAACGGCTGTTTTGATGATACAACGATAGTAAACGCAGTGGAAGTTAAAGGTCCGATTGCACGTCTAAATTTCACAGCTCAATGTGATACAGCCAACAAGTTCACTTTTAAAGGGGAGATTAGTGGTGCAGATTCATGGACATGGATTTTTGGTGAAGGAGGGGTAGGTGATACAATTTATAATTCTACTGATTCTACTGTAGTTCATTATTATGCTGCTTCTGGAGATTACAAAGCACGCATCATTGGTAAGAACCTTACTTCGGGTTGTGCAGATTTTCAAGATTCGGTGGTGGTAAAAGTGAGAAACATTAAGTCGGAGTTTGTTCATGATTATGTGATTTGCGAGAAGGTAAGTCATACTTTTGATGCATCGGCTTCTCAAGATGTATTTAATGTTTGTAACAACGGGTATCGTTGGGACTGGGGTGATGGTTCACCGCCAGATTTGAGTGGTATTACTACTCAAACCCACACCTATGCCGATACTGGTGTTTATACTATTCGTTTGATAACAACAGCGGTAACTGGCTGTAAAGACACTTCTTATTTTGATCAGCGTGTGTATGGTATTGACGTAAAGTTTGCTGCCGATAAGCTAACAGGATGCTTACCATTGCTTGTTAATTTTACAGATCAATCGGTATCTGATACAACTATCAATAAATGGACGTGGGTATATGGAGACGGAACACCAAACGGAACTACACAGAATCCATCACATACCTATTTTGGGAATTCTGCGAACTATACTGTTAAGCTGATTGCTCAGGATGAATTGGGCTGTAAGGATAGTATTACAAAAACGATTACTCCTATTTATCCTAATCCGAATTTTAGCGGACCAACACAGGTTTGTACAGGAACTCCGCACAATACTAAGTTTATTGGTTCTGGAAATAACATAGTTAAATATACATGGGATTTTAATGATGGAACCCCTATTCAAACTGGTAATAATTTGTCGCATGCATTTAGTCCGGCACCAGGCCCTTACTCGGTGAAATTGGTGGTAACCGACAATAACGGTTGTATGGATTCAATTACTAAAAACAACTATGTTTCGGTTCAAGATTATCCAGTGGCAAGTTTCACGTCTGATGCCGATAATGTAACACCATTATGCTATCCTAAACAAATTTCGTTTACCAACAATTCAACTGGTAATGTGGCTTCAATAGCATGGGATTTAGACAATGGCTCGCCAACCCTGCCAACTTCTCCGGTTTCTACAACATACAACACACCTGGAATTTACAATGCTAAGCTTACCGTAACTTCTTCTTATGGCTGTGTTGATGATACTATTCGTCCATTTAACGTAGTTGGTCCGGTAGCCGATTTCGACATGGATAAATCGCTTATTTGTGTAGGTGAAGAGGTAACATTCACTATCAAGAACATGGCTGATGTTGATTCGTGGGAGTGGGATTTTGGAGGCACTGTTGTGCAAGGCGGTTCACCAAGAAAACATAAATTCGATTACTATCCACCGGGTGGTACAAATAACATTACATTAAACGTGTATTCATTAGGAAAAGCTTGTTCATTCCCAGTTAAACACCCTTTGAATTTGCATGATGCCTACGCTAAATTTGGCATGAGTGATTCGGTGGTTTGTGCAAACGAAACGATAACTGTTACCGATTCTTCTGGAGGTGCAGATTCTTGGACGTGGGTAGTGAATCCGGGCGGACAAACATTCTCGGGGCAAACACCTGGAGCTATCGGCTTTTCGTCGGCAGGAAATTATACGATTTCTTTAAGAGTTCTTGATAATACTTCGGGTTGTAAAGACACGCTAGATAAAGCAGTAGTTGTTGATGCAATTCCTACTTTTTCAATCTCTAATACTGGTCCGATTTGCCAAGGCAATAACGTAACATTATCTGCATCAAATAAAGTGGGTTACACCTATTCATGGACACCAAGTGCCAATGTGAATTCGCCAACTTCTGCATCTACAACGGCCAATCCATCTACCACCACTTTATATTCGGTAGATGTTACAAATTCTAAGGGCTGTACCGATACCAAGACAACAAATGTAATTGTTTATACTCCAATACCTTCGATACCATTCGATACCAACAAATGTATCGTTGCTGGTCAATCGATTAATTTGGGAACCAATTTAGGAAATAACTACACCTACGATTGGACAGCTGGTAATACGAAAAATTTAAGCTGTACAAAATGTGCGATTACTACAGTGAAAGTAACTGCAAACGCAACCTATGTGTTTACTGTGACCGACGTATTGGGATGTTTTTCTTCTACTAATCCTTATCAAATTGAGGTTTGTCCCGACCATACCGTGGATGTTCCTTCAGCCTTCACTCCTAATGAAGATGGTGTGAATGACATTATTTATGTTGATGGTTGGGGTATTGAGAAGTTGAATAGTTTTAGAATCTACAATAGATGGGGAGAATTGGTTTTTGAATCAAACGACTTAAAGATTGGTTGGAATGGCGTTTACAAGCATTCACCGCAACCAAGCGATACTTATGTTTATCAAGTAGAAGGTGAGTTTTATGGCGGTGAATCTTTCACCAAATCGGGCACCATCACACTTATCAGATAAAAATAAAAACCCTCCGGGGAATTGCTTCACACCGGAGGGCCAAAACAGAATACTTCTTTTTTTCTTTTTCAAAACATGTGCCAGCGATTGAATATCTTCGCAGCAAGTTATGTTAGCAGTACTTTTTCTTTTTATTGTTTTAAACTTAGCCATGCTTCCTAAATATAGGTTGCATTCATTGTTTTTGTCGTCTATGCTATTCATCGCTTATGTGCAATGGCAAGCAGTTCCGGTGATATTATTCAATATTTGTATCGCCTTTTTCTTCGCTAAAAAGATTGAAGAAGGAGATGAAAAAAATTTGTGGTTTGTTGGTGGAATAATTTTGATTTTGATGCAGCTGTTGGGCATTAAGATAATTGGAGGAAATATTGGATTTTCTTTTAAATGGATTGCTGTTGCTATTGGATTGTCGTTCTATTCCTTGCAAAATATAGCCTATTTGGTGGAAGTTAAATTGAAGAATATAGAAGCCGAAAGAAGCTTTTTACATTACGCCACTTTCACCAGCTTTTTCCCAAAGATTTTATCGGGCCCTATCATGACTTACGATGATTTTAGGCCACAGTTAGATGTTCAATTAAAGGTAACTAAGGAGAATATAATTGCTGGTTTCAATCGATTTTTATTGGGTTTGGTAAAAAAAATGGTGTTGGCTGATAGGTTGGCTCCTATGGTAGCATCGGTCTTTGATAGCGATGAGCCTTCACATGGTTTTACCGCTTTGTTTGCCGGATTTGTTTTCACGCTTCAGGTGTTTTTTGATTTTTCGGCCTACATAGATATGGCGATTGGCGCTGCTAGAATGATGGGATTCACCCTGCCAGAGAATTTTAATTCACCATTTAAAGCCAAAAGCATCAATGAATTTTGGAAGCGTTGGAACATCACTTTAATGCTTTGGTTGGAGCATTACATCTATTTACCATTGTCATTTTTATTGCGTCAGAAACCCGTTTTATCAGTGCTTATTCCCGTTGCCGCTACCTTAATCTTTTCGGCCTTGTGGCATGGAGTGGGATTAACATTTATGCTGTGGGGTATGTGCCACATTTTTTATTTGTTGATGGAATGGAAGTTTAAGCAACAGCAAAAAAATGTTCCCACTTGGTTGGCGCATATCTTATGCTTATTAGGTGTTTCGTTTGCCAATATTTTTTTCCGTTCTCAGAACCTAGATACTGTTGCTAAAATGATGGGAGAAATCTTTTCTATCGGCACCTTTCTGCCCAATAATTGGTATGCAGGATTTATAGCGGTTTTTGCACGTGGCGGAGAGCTAACCGAGCAATTTAACTTCGCAGTTACTTGGTTTTTGATCGCGTTGTATTTCATCTTTGAAAAGAAGATTTATCATAAAGCCAACGCTCAACAATTAGATATTCGATATGTGTTTGTGTTGATTACTTTGTTTTTAGTATTTGCTGTTTTCTCTAGTGGAGAAGAGTTCATTTATGCGCGTTTTTAATGAATAAGAAAATTGTCATATTGTCTATTTCTCTCTTGCTATTTGTGGCAATGGTGAACAGCTTGTTTCGCATTTCATTAGAACATAATGTTAACTTGAAATCGGCTTATGTTCAGCGTCAAAGGATTGATGCCGATGTGCTTTTTCACGGACCATGCGAGCCGCTTTTCACCATCGATCCAGCGTATTTGGAAGCCAAATGGAAGAAGAAGATTTACAATCTAAGTTTAGATCATTCTGAATTCGCAGACAATTACTTACATCTCTATTTGTATCTCAAGAACAACAAGGCACCAGAATATTTATATCTCTATGTTACCCCAGAATCTTTCGATTTAAATTACAATACCTTTCACACGTATCGTTTCATTCCTTTTATGGATGATAGTTTGGTGGCAGCAGTGGTTAATGAATGTGATACCAATTACGCTGTTTGGTCGAATATTCCACTACTTAAATACACCTATTTTGGCAATCGTTTAAATTTTTTGGCTTTGCAAGGATTTAAGCATTTGGTGAGTGGAAGAGATAGCGCCTACTTCGCCAATGGATACGAGGCGCACAAACACAATCCGTTGCGCTATCTAGATGGCGAAATACCCAATGATTCTTTACTTTGGGGTAATTTACCATCGGCTAATAAATATAAGCTAGGGGTTAGTTTTAAATGGAACGCAAGAAGAGCAAAATACCTTGAAAAAATTTTGGAACTAGCCACGTCGAAAGGGATTAAAGTGGTGGTGTACGAATCGCCAACCTATTCGCCTATAGTGGAGACACAGCCCGATAGACTTGATTTTATTCAAAAAACCCGACACATATTGCACAAGTTTGATTTGAAATATTGGATTTGCGATGCGCCAGAAATTTCAGAACACCAAGAAAATTTTGTGTCACCACAAATCATGAATAGCAAGGCTTCTCAGCGCTTTATGGATATCCTCTATGAAAGGATAAAAGAAAATCATAAATAAATTCCTGAGCCACGAATAATTATAATAACTTTGCCACGCAAACCGAGGGATCGTCATGAGCGAAGCAATAAAACACGAATGCGGAATCGTATTAATCCGCCTGTTAAAACCGCTAAATTTCTATTTAGAAAAGTACGGAACCACTACCTACGGCCTTAATAAGCTGTGGTTGATGATGGAAAAACAACACAATCGCGGACAAGATGGCGCGGGTGTAGCTACCATCAAACTAGATACCGACCCAGGTAAACGCTACATTAGCAGATACCGCTCTAACTCTCCTCAGCCTATCAAAGACATTTTCGAAAAAATCAATAGTTATTTCTACGCCCTACAAGATAAAGCTCCAGAAAGATTGCGCGATGCACAATGGATGAAAAACAACGTGCCTTTTATTGGTGAGCTGTTGTTAGGCCATTTGCGTTACGGCACTTTTGGTGGTAATAGTGTTGAATATTGTCATCCTTTTTTACGCCAAAACAACTGGAAAACCAGAAACTTGGTGTTGGCAGGTAACTTCAACTTAACCAATGTTGATGAGCTTTTCGACTTGTTGGTAAAGTTGGGGCAGCATCCAAAGGAGAAATCAGATACAGTGACCGTGATGGAAAAAATAGGTCACTTCCTTGATGATGAAAACCAAGACATTTTTCAAAAATACAAAGCAAGTAAAAAGTCAAACGAAGAGATATCTCAACTCATCGCCGACGAACTTGACGTGCAATCTATTTTATCTCGTGCTACAAAAGAATTTGATGGTGGATATGCCATGGTGGGCATGATGGGACATGGTGATGCATTTGTGTTGAGAGACCCAGCTGGTATCCGTCCGGCATTCTACTACAAAGACGATGAAGTGGTGGTGGTAGCTTCTGAAAGACCTGCTATTCAAACAGCTTTTAATGTTCCGCTAGAGACTATCTCGCCTATCAAGCCAGGTCATGCTTTAATCATCAAGAAGAATGGTGATATTTCAGAGAAATTAGTTCGTCAACCATTGCCAAGAAAAGAGTGTTCATTCGAAAGAATTTATTTCTCTAGAGGTAGTGATGCCGATATTTATAAAGAAAGAAAGAGTTTAGGTAAAAACCTAGTGCCAAGAATATTGAAGTCGGTTGATTTCGATTTCGACAACACAGTGTTCTCATACATTCCCAATACATCTGAAGCATCTTTCTTTGGTTTGCGCGAAGGTTTAAGTGATCACCGTATTGCCAAACAGAAACAATTGTTGGTAGAAAAAGGCGGTAAGATTTCGGCCGAGGAATTGGATAAAATTTTGAATATCGTTATTCGTACCGAAAAGATTGCCATCAAAGATGCTAAGTTGCGTACTTTCATCACGGGCGATTCGGGTAGAGATGATTTAGTTACTCACGTTTACGATTCAACTTATGGTGTAGTGCGCAAAGGGGTCGATAACCTGGTGTTGATTGATGATTCTATTGTTCGTGGTACTACCTTGAAACAAAGTATTTTGAGAATTATGGACCGATTGCGTCCTAAGAAAATAGTTATTGCCTCTTCGGCTCCACAAATTCGTTACCCCGATTGTTATGGTATCGATATGGCGAAATTAGGCGATTTCATTGCTTTTCAAGCAGCAATTGCTTTGTTGAAAGAGCGCGGACAAGCAGATTTAATTCAAGAAGTTTACAAGAAATCTAAAGCACAAGAGAATCTTCCAAAAGAGCAAATAGTGAATTACGTGAAAGAAATTTATCGTCCGTTTACAGCCGATGAGATTTCTGCTAAAATCACGCAATTGCTCACTCCAGAGGGCATTCAAGCCGAAGTTGATATTGTTTATCAATCTATAGAAGGCTTGAGAATGAGCTGTCCTAACCACACTGGTGACTGGTACTTTACTGGTGATTATCCAACTCCGGGTGGAAATAAAGTGGTGAATAAATCTTTCATTAACTATGTAGAAGGGAAGAATGTTAGGGCGTATTAGGAAGAAATCATTTTACTTAATTCTTCTTTTTATTTTCTCAGGGCTTGTTTCATTTTCACAATGCGATTCCACTATTAAGGTAAATGAGGCCATTCCAAAATATCCAGGAGGTCAATCTAAATTAATTGAAGATATTTCATCAGGGATTAATCTTTATAAAGCGAATTCTACTTGCAATTTAACAAAAGTCAATGTGGTGGTTCAGTTTATTGTTTCATCAAAGGGGGAGGTAGAAAATGTGAGAATGGTAAAAAGTAGTGGCTGTGATAATATCGATAAAGAGGTGATCAGTAGCATACGCAGATTAAAGAAATTTAAACCAGCAATTCAGGATGACGTACCAACATCTTTTGCAATACAGGTTCCGATTTTGATCGATCTAGTTGAGTAGCGCGACAAGCACTTTATCAACACCCTTTTTTTCATCATCTTTTCTCTTCCCTTGTTACAATTCATTCATTCAGCATTACCTTGCAGTATGAAGAATCTTCTTTTTGGCTTTTGTCTTTTTGCTTTTGCCTTTTCCTCTGCTCAACGCAGTTTAGAATTCAGCAAAATTAAAGATGCAGAAACACTTGATTTGTCGAGAATGAATCTCGATTCTTTGCCCTATTACATTAGTTCTTGCAGCAAGTTGAAGAAGATAGATTTGAGCGGAAACAGGAGGATAAAGGTGAATGACACGTTTAAGAAATTATCTAAACTTCCGAATTTGGAAGTGCTCATCGTTGATTATTGCAATTTGTATTTCATGCCCTCGGTCATTAATGAATTTAAGGCACTCAAAGTCCTGTCGGCAGAAGGAAATGGCATCAGTTGGTTGCCGCCTACCTTCAAGAATTTGCCCGTAGAGAAGCTCAATTTAGCTAGAAACAACATCGATAGTTTGAATCTTGGTTTCTATTCCTTGCTTAAATTAAGGGAGTTAAATTTCTCGCAAAATCCGGGTGTGGCAAGAGAATACAACATGGCCATCTTAGCTTCTTTTCCTTTGCTTCAAAAATTGATTTTACAAAATTCAAAAGAGATTTCTAAAGATATAGGTAAGCTTAAAAGCCTTACTCAGCTTGATTTGTCGGGAAGCGACATTAAATTATTGCCCGAAGAAGTAGCTAAATTGAGTCGTTTGCAATACATCGATGTGCACGATTGCAAGCAACTCGATTTAAGTGTTTCTCTTGAATTTTTAACGCCTTTAAAAACCCTAACAGAGATGCATTATGGGCATGTTAAGTTCACCGTAATTCCATACAACATATCGAAGTTGAAAGCGCTAAAAAAAATGCATGTTTATCAATCTAGTTTAGGCCGATTGCCTTCTTCATTCAAGGATTTACGCATCAATGAAATTCATTTTCATTGCTGTACTTTTTCACAAGCGAAGGAGCTTTTTGCCGAAATTGAGAGAATGCCCACAGTTCAAAAGATACTTCTGTACGACAATTGTGAATTGCCTGTTCTCAGTAACCAAAGCAGTAAGGTGGTGATTGTGGAGAATAGACATATAGAGGCCTTTAACTACGACAATACTTTTAATGAAATTGTGCTTGAACAAAAGTGGGCAACACCAAGGCAGGACTATCTTTTGCGCACTTCAAAAGTGTACGTTTCTTTAAAGAGAAATTTAAAGAAAAACACTTTTTGGTTCACCGTGGAGCCCGAATATGGCTACAACGAGAAGCAATTGCAATTTTGGGGCGACAAGGTGAAGGCTTATCCCGAATTGAAAGAATACAAAGGTATTCGCTGGAATTATACCGGCAGCACTGCTTTGGAAGACATCGACAATATCTTTATTTTGAGTGAACCCAGCGATTTGCAAAAGATGAAGAAGAAGAGTAATGTCAATTTGTATGTATTGAATTTACAAGACATTATTATCGCTCCAAACAAGAAGGAAGACAGCTACTTGATGTCGTTCAGCAGAGGTTTTGATACCTTGCATTTGAAAGTTTTGCCCGACCACAACATCAACGACCCAAAGAAACTTCAAAATTGGCATAAAAACAGGTATGAAAGTTATTTGGAGCAAAGAACAAAAAGAGAGGAGAAATGGTTGATGCTCGACGATAAATATGTGCTAAGCTATCAAAAGTATGAAGAGTTGTTGGAAGAATACAGAGCTTCTCTGAACGCAAAATTTTATCATGAAACGGAAAAGTAGATATATCATATTCTTATTATCGCTCGCTATCGTGCTGTTTTCTGCTTTTGAATCACCCAACCAGTATTACGCTCAGTCGGCATCGTCTTTTTTTGCTGCCGGAGTTGCCGATAAAACATTTAATGTAAACACAGTTGATCCCGAATTGCTTAATGCTACTGTTTTTCATGCGATTAACATAATGCGCGAGAAGAAAGGAAGGACAGCATTTGAATACTCGCCAGAACTCTATAAGATGACCAAAGAATATATGGACAAGATGGAGAAAAAGAAATTTACCGATCCCGAAGCCATTCAAAAGCGCTATGCCAAATTGCTGTTGAACGATGCTAAATCGAAAGGATTTAAGGGAACCCTTGTAAACATGAATGTGCTCGAACATCAAGCAGTGAATTACAATGGCAAAGAATTCTTCTACAATAAAAAGGACACCATTACTGCTCTGCATCTGTTTTATGGCAAACCACCGGTGAAGAATGAGAAGAAGCCAGAAAGGGACTCTTTAGAATGCTATACCTATGTAACTTTCGCAAATGCTTTAGTGGATGAATTGCTTAAATCCGACAAACAAAAAATTACTACCAGTAAGGCCTATCGCTATTCGGCCTGCGTTTTACAATACGATTATTCTACTTTGTATAAAAAGAGAATTCCGCAGATTAAGCTTATTCAGGTGGCAGGCGGATTTCAAACCGATTTGATGGAGGAGGAGTAAATTATCGCCCACAGTTTGTTAAAATGCCCTGTTCAACCGGAAACCCTAATTCAGACGCCCGAATAAAATCATCGCAGTAATCCTTCATCATCATTTTTTTGATGTGGCCACTCGTGTAGTAGGCGTAGCCTAAATTTTTATCCATTGCAATTGCTGTGTTGCAGTCGGTTAGTGCTGAAACGAGTAGCGCACTATTGCTTGAAATCGAATTCTTGTTTAAGGGGAAGGTCCAAGCGCCTGCAAGTGTTTGATTACCAATTTTGTGACTTAAAAAAACAGTGGACATTGTAATTTTTTCAACTTGGTTGATCTTTGTAATTGCCCGATTAACATATGCATGAGAGTACTGCGAATTTAGACGAATTGCGTAATCAAAATCGGCTAGTGATAGCCCGTATTTCTGTTGTGCTAAGTATATGTTTCCTCGAAGATTATAGTAGCCGGCAATAAATTTTTCAGCTCCAAGAATTCCCTTATTTGGAAGAGAATCAAGCGCCTTTTGCATTGCGACTTCAGCGTCACTAAAGTGGTTTAATCCTAGATGTGCCTCAGCCATTGAAAAATAGGTAGTAGAAACAAAACTTTTTCTCATTAATTCAATAGAATCCCTAGGAGCGGTGTTGAAGCGGACATTGTTTTTTAGGCTTTTATAAAATGTATTTTCTGCTAGAGCATTTTCGTAAACTGCCAATGCGTTTTCGTAATCTTTGTTTGCCATATAAGCATTCCCAATAAATGAGATGGTCATGGCATCATTTGGGAATTTACTTAAGCTTCTGCGGTACCAATGTATTGCTTGGCTATAATTACCTAAATTGTATTGAGCTATGCCTCTTTGATAATAGTAACTCGCTTTTGAAGAATCACAGATATCTTTCATTTGGTTTGAAATGGATTCTTTTAGCGAGTTGTTAGATTTCTGTTGCTCCATTAAATTGTAGGCGCTAGATAAGTCTATACAAGTATTGTCCATATCTTCTAAATCATAATAAATCATCGATCGATTATGATAAGTTTCATAACTCGTGTTGTCTAGTTGTATCGATTGAGAATAGCATTTTAGTGCTTCTGATTTATTGCTTAGTAAATCTAAGATCACGCCTTTTTGGTTATATAAAACAGCATTTGCGGAATCTAAGAAAATCGCTGCATTAAGATCATTTAATGCAAATTCATATTTCTTTAGGTCATAGTATATTTCTGCTCTAAGCTGATAGGCATCCATGAATTCAGGTTCTATGCCGATGGCTTTATTGCAGTCATCAAGAGCAAGTGAGAAGTAGTTATAGCTTATATTCAAACGAGCTCTATAAAAGTAGTTTTCTGCACTTGGCCTGATCTCAATCGCCTTTTTATAGTCCAAAAGTGCGTCAAAGTATTTTCCTTGTGAAGCAAAGTAAGAGCCTCGAATGGTAAAGTAGTAATCCAAAGTATCACTTATCATTATAGCCTTATCAATGTATTCTTTTGCCTTTTCCAAGCTGTCGATAAGAAAACTTCTTGCCATGTTAGCATAGCAATTCGCACAATTTGGATTAATTTTTAAAGCTAGCCTATAGTATTTTCTTCCTTCTGAGTTTTTTTGAATGAGGAAATTTGTGTTCCCAATGGCTCGGTAAAGATTTTCCTTATCAGAATTCGTTTTCAATTCTTTCTTTAGAAATGCAATCGCTTCTTCTGGTTTCCCCAGTTCAATTAAAGAATCGGTAATAAGCTCATACTTTTTGTTTGTTTGTGAAAATAAGCTAAGGTTGAATAAGATGAAGAGTGAAGCAATGTATTTCATTTTCCAGAATAAAAAACAAATATAAAATTAATCCTCAGGCCATTGTCATGAGAGCCTCAGACTTCAAAAAGTGCCAAATCCTTGCAAATATCTTTTTTTTTATATCTTTGCAGGCTCTCTGAAAAAAGCAGAACGTTATGAAAGGGTTTGTAATCAATTTCGTGGGACTGAAAGATGGGAAGCACGATTACGACTTTGATATCGATGAGAAGTTCTTTGAAAGCCTTGATTACTCTATTGTAGAGAAAGGTGAGATTAAAATGAACATGACCTTGGAAAAGAAGCCGGGAGTGTTACTTTTAACTTTCAACTTCAAAGGTTTTATTGATGCTATATGCGATCGTTGTGGTGATGAATTTCAACTTCCGGTGGAAGGAGAAGACCATTTAACGGTGAAATATAGTCCGACAGAATACGATGAAGAAACAGAAGATGTAGTGTTGCTAGATCCCCAAGCTAATTCGGTGGATGTGAGTCATTACCTCTACGAAGCCATTACCCTTTCTTTACCATTAAAAATGGTGCATCCTGATGATAAAAACGGAAGTAGCACCTGTAATGAAGAAGCAATCAAAGCGTTGGAGAATCTTGCTCCATCAGAGAATAAAGACATTGACCCGCGTTGGGACAAATTAAAAAGTTTTAAAAATTAAATTAAATAGACCATGGCACATCCTAAGAGAAGGCACTCAACCACAAGAAGAGACAAAAGAAGAACTACTTACAAAGCGGTTGCTCCTACTATTTCATCATGCTCAAACTGCGGAGCTACTGTGCAATTA
>CAYORT010000034.1:0-21566 GCA_964406465.1 uncultured Chryseobacterium sp. | reverse complement strand
GAAAATCAAAAACAACTTGTCTTATTGCCGTGAATTTATATCGAACTCACGTTAATCAAATAATCTTTTGAGCACCAGTTCATAAATCAAAAAACCCTAAGATATCTTTGGTAATGTAAGCACCAAAAGATACATTTGCAGCACGATTTCTAATCGGGGCCTATAGCTCAGCTGGTTAGAGCACCTGACTCATAATCAGGTGGTCCTTGGTTCAAGTCCAAGTGGGCCCACAAAAAAAGCCTCTTTCATTTGAAAGAGGCTTTTCTATTTGTGTTATATTTTATTCTAAAACAAATTCAATATCAAATCAGGCATTAACCCAATCACCAAAGAAATTGCTGCGCAAATAAATACTACAACTCCGGCTTTGTTTTCTGTTTGGACTTCAGTTGCTGGAGCACCGTAGATAGCAGCGATTACTTTGAAGTAGTAGTAGATACCCACCAAAGACGTAAGAATTGCTAACAAAGATATTCCTAAATATCCTTGGTTGATGGCTGCTGAAAGCACCATGTATTTTGCGAAGAAGCCTGATAATGGAGGGATACCAGCCATTGATAACATGATGATAGTAAACAATACAGCCAATAATGGATTCGATTTGCTTAAGCCTTTTAATGAATCGATGTTAAAGGTTTTTCCGTCTTCAGATAAGTTGATTAAAACCGCAAAGGCACCTAAGGAAGCAGCAGCATAAGAAACAGAGTAATACAATAAAGCGTCGGCAGCGTCATTTTTAAGCGCTAAAACAGCCAATAACATGTATCCTGCGTTTGCGATACCTGAGTAAGCTAAAAGTCGTTTTAAACCTGTTTGTGCAAGCGCAGAGAAGTTTCCTATCAATAGCGTTAATGCAATTGCAATCACTAGTGCCGAATCCCAGCTGTGGTTAACATCGGCAAAGGCTCTGCTGAACAATCTATAGAAAGCGGCGAAAGCTGTTACTTTCACTGCTGTAGCCATAAATGAAGTGATGATGTTTGGCGAACCTTCATAAACATCGGGCGCCCAAAAGTGGAAGGGAGCAGCTGATACTTTGAACAATAATCCAATCATAATTAGAATTACACCTCCATAAAATACTGCTGGCAATTGTTGCGTGTTGTGCACATATTCTGCAATTCCTTTGATGCTAAATGTTCCGGTTGCACCGTAAATAAAGGTGATACCGAACAACAAGAAACCTGTTGCGAATGCTCCCAACAAGAAATATTTGAATGATGCTTCACTCGATTTTAGTGAATCTCTTCTGCTTCCAGCAAGTGTGTACAAGGATACTGAAAGTGTTTCGATACCAATGAACAATACAGTTAAGTTTGAAAAAGAAACCATCATGATTGCGCCGGCTACAGTGAAAAGCATGATGCCGTAGTAGTCACCTTTACTGCTTTCATCGTGGTTGAATTGATCTTTTGAAAGAATGAAAACCAAAGTAGAAATCACCAAAATCACAGAAGTAAATACTGCTGCATATTTGTCGAAATCAATCATTTCTTGGAAGTATTGTTTTGCATTCCAAGTGAATAAGGTTAACCCGGTGATGGCTACCAATCCGGCGATGATGATGTTGCGTGTGTGTTTGCGGAGAGAATCAGAGAGTCCGGCAAACAACGAAATAACGCCTAAAACAGAAACGAGAATTAAAATGTTCATAGTTTTTATATTTAAGGTCTAAAGTTGAATGTATAAGGTTTAATGAGGATCATTAAATGTTATACTTTATACCTTAGACCAATAATCAATTTTTACCAATAACAGTCAATATACTTTTTACAGAAGGTTCAATTAATTCGAACAATGGTTTAGGGTAAACACCAGTGATGATTACCACGATAACGATTGGAATTAAAACCGCTTTATCATTGAAAGTTAAATCTGCAAATTCAGCAGTTAACTTGCTTGTTTCGCCCAACATCATTTTTTGGTAGCCCCACAACATGTAGATAGCACCTAAGATTACTGTTAAACCAGATATTGCGGCAATGATGGCATTGTAATCAAAAACACTTTTGATCAATAAAAACTCACCCACAAATCCGTTGGTTAATGGAAGGGCAACGCTACCCAACATGATGATCATGAATAATGTAGCAAACCATGGCGCTTTAGTTCTAATGCCTCCAAGTTCACTCATTTCATAGGTTTTAGTTCTATTGAAAATGATATCTGCTACGAAGAATAATCCAACTACATTCACACCGTGGGCAAGCATTTGAAGCATACCACCGCGCAATCCATCAGTAGTACCTGTCATCACCCCGGCAGTGATTAAACCAACGTGAGCAATAGAAGAATAAGCCAATAATTTTTTGAAATCTTTTTGAACGATAGCGATGAACGATGCATATACAATACCCAGCATTGCTAAGAAAATAGCGGTGTCGCCCCATTGCTCACAACCTAGCGGAACAACTGGCAACAGCCAACGAATAACACCGAAAATACCCATCTTTAGCATGATACCTGATAGCAACATTGTGCCCGGAGTGCTGTTCATGTGGTAAGTAGATGGCTGCCAGGTGTGGAAAGGGAATACCGGAATTTTGATGGCAAAAGCAATGAAAATACACCAGAACAACCATGATTGAGTTTCGGCATTTAACGACAGGTCGTAGAAAGCTTGAATGGCGAATGAATGTTCTCCCGGAGTTTGAGTGTACAAATAAAACAGCGCGAACAACATCAATAAGCTACCCGCCAAAGTGTAGATGAAAAACTTAAAAGTAATAGCTTTTGCATTTTCGCCACCCCACAACAATGAGATGAAGTAGATAGGAATTAAGCCTAACTCCCAAAAGATGTAAAATAAGAAAGCATCTTTTGCTACAAACACACCAATTAATCCGGCTTGCATCAACAAAATCAAAGCGTAGAATGCTAAAGGATTTTTGTACTCTCTTTCGAATGTCGATAAGATAATCAACGGCACCAAGAAGGTAGTTAACAATACCAACAAGATGCTTAATCCATCCATACCAACGCTAAATGAAATCCCTAGAGATTTAACCCACGGTTGGTTGAAGTCGAATTGAGTTGAGTTGGTTGGATCGAATTGCGCCCAAACAGAAATTGCTGTTAAGAAGGTCAATGTCGAGAATCCAAAAGCTACTTTCTTAATAGCATCACCTTTAACTAAAAACAAAGATGCTAGTCCGAGCAGCGGTAAAGCGAGTAAAATTAAGGTCATCATTATCTGAACCAGATTAAATAATTAGCAAATAAAATTAGAATCACACCTGCAACAATGCCGAAGATGTAAAACCCGGTGTTTCCGGTTTGAATTTTTTTAATGTTGTCGCTCGCCTTAACAGAAGTAGAAGCGAATAGATTTACAGCAGGGTCGATAACCTTTGCCTCAATAAAATTTTGAAGTATAGTACCTTTCAATAAACCTGGTTTGATGATGATTTTGTTGTAGATCTCATCCAAGTAGTATTTGCCAGCAAATAGTTTTTTGATTCCTTTTTCTTCGCCTGGAATAGTTTTTTGGTCGAAGTAGATTTTTCTAGCATAAAGAGAAGAAGCTATTGCCACAATTGTAGCAAATACCATCAATATAATCTCTGTAGTGTGGAAATCCCCTTCAAAGTCTCTATTTAAGCCAATTAAGTCTGACGAATACGAGAAAAATACAGCTAAGCCATGGTGTATTCCTAAAATTTCTGGTAATCCAATTAATCCGCCAAACACAGCCAATACAGCCAATACAATCAATGGAATTGTCATGGTCGATGGCGATTCATGTAAGTGATGTTGTTGTTCGTGCGTACCTCTAAATTCACCAGAGAAAGTTAGGAAGTACATTCTAAACATATAGAAGGCCGTTAATGCAGAGGTTAAAGAAGCTACTGCCCAAAGTGCCGGACTAACATTGTAGATATGCGCTAACATTTCGTCCTTTGAGAAGAAGCCAGAGAAAGGAGGAATACCAGAAATTGCTAAGCATCCCAATAAGAAAGTTAGATGAGTAATAGGCAATGCTTTTTTCAATCCACCCATATTGCGAATGTCTTGTTCTCCGCTCATAGCGTGAATAACACTACCTGCTCCTAAGAACAATAAAGCTTTAAAGAAGGCATGCGTTAACAAGTGGAACATACCGCTGGTGTAAGCGCCAACTCCTAAAGCAACGAAGATTAATCCCAATTGAGATACGGTAGAGTAAGCCAATACTTTTTTGATGTCGTTTTGCACCATTGCGATGGTTGCAGCCAATAACGCCGTTGCAGCACCAACAATAGAGATGAAGGTCATCGTTTCAGGCGACATATCATACAACACATGAGAACGAATAATTAAGTAGATACCAGCTGTTACCATTGTTGCGGCGTGAATCAAGGCAGAGACAGGAGTAGGACCTGCCATCGCATCTGGCAACCAAGTGAACAATGGCAACTGAGCACTTTTACCCATAGCGCCAATAAATAATAATAAAGTGATGATGCCGATGTTTTCGTGGCCAAGCGGACTTGACAAAACATCTACAAAATTCAAGCTTCCAAATTCGCTAAACATTAAGAACAACCCAAGTATGAAACCAAGGTCACCAATTCTGTTCATCACGAAAGCTTTCTTAGCTGCATTGTTGTATTCAGGCGTTTTGTACCAGAAACCAATCAATAAGTAAGAGCAGAAACCAACACCTTCCCATCCTGTGAAAAGTATAGCGTAGTTGTCGCCCATAACCAACAATAACATGAAGAACACGAATAAGTTTAGGTATGCAAAGAAGCGATTGTAGTTTTCGTCATCGTGCATATAGCCAATAGAGTAGAGGTGGATTAAGAATCCGACGCCCGTTACCAATGTCATCATAATCAATGAAAGTTGGTCGATTTGGAAAGACATCGACAAGGTGGTGTTTCCAATTTTAAACCATTCGAAAGCGGTTACATATTGTACTTCCATGCCGCCACTTACAAAGTTGGCGAAGGTGATTAATACACAAACAAAAGCTGCGAAGATGGCTGTGCTTCCAATTAAACCTACTAAAGATTTAGAAAGTTTTTTTCCGAATAAACCGTTGATGAGGAAGCCTATCAGCGGCAGAACAGGTATGAGTAATGCTACGTTCATTTGCAAATTACCATTTAAGTTGATTCAATGAATTGATATCGATAGAACCGCTTTTGCGGTGTACCATAGTTAAGATTGCCAAGCCAATAGCCACCTCTGCGGCAGCTACTACCATGATGAAAAACACGAAAACTTGTCCCGATGAATCTCCTCTAAAAGAAGAGAAAGCCACCATTAAAAGGTTCACGGCATTCAACATTAATTCTATCGACATGAAGGCGATGATGGCGTTTCTGCGCAACAACATGCCCATTACACCAATGCTAAAAAGCACAATGCTTAACACGATGTAGTAGTTTAAAGGAACTACCTGTACTGCTGAAGTGATATCGTTCATATTATGAATTCTTTTTGGTTAAAGTGATTGCTCCGGCCATAGTCGACAAGAACAAAACTGCAGTGGCTTCAAAAGGGAACAAATATTCTGAAAACAATGTCTTTCCTAAGTTTTTGATGAGTCCGGCCTCATGATTCACTGGCGCAGAAATGCTCAATCCCGATTTCAAAGAAGCCAACAATACCAAGAACAATAAGCCACCCGATACCATTGCGGCAATCTTAATCAACAAAGGCTTAGAAGCTTCAATTGTTTTGTTGAGGTTGAGGTACATCAATACGGTAAGGAATAAAACCATGATGGCTCCTGCGTAAACAATTACTTGCACTACCGCTAAAAATTGAGCATTCAATAAAATGAAGTGTCCGGCAATTGAAAAGAAAGTAGCAATAACAAACAACACACTATAAACCGGGTTTTTAGAAAATATTGTTGCCAGCGCGCAGCCAACGGTTATTGCAGAAAGAAGATAAAATACGTAAAGTAACATTCTAATATTTTTTTTGACGTTTTGTAATATCTATTCTGTTGTCCATTTTCTCCACCAATTTGTCTTTTCCATACACAAATCCTTTTCTGTTGTAATCGGCGTTTACTATTTCATCAGTTAAGAAAATAGCTTCTTTCGGACAAGCTTCTTCGCACAATCCGCAGAAGATGCAGCGAAGCATATTGATCTCGTAAACCTTTGCATATTTCTCTTCACGATACAAATGCTCTTCTCCTTTTTTGCGTTCGGCAGCTGTCATGGTGATGGCTTCAGCCGGACAAGCGACAGCGCATAAACCGCAAGCGGTGCAGTTTTCACGACCTTGTTCATCACGTTTCAAGACGTGGTGTCCGCGGTAAACCGGAGCAAACTCACGTTCTACCTCAGGATACTTTACAGTTGCTTTTCTTCTAAAAACGTGACTCAAGGTGATTAACATCCCCTTGATCACCGCAGGAAAATAGAGTCGCTCTGCCAGAGTGTACTCTTTTTTTACCGCTATTTTTGCTCTATTGGTTAATGCCTTCATTGTATTTTATTTAAAAACAATAATTCCTAAACCGGTTAACAACACATTCACGATGGCCAATGGAATTAATATCTGCCATCCTAATTTCATCAATTGATCGTAACGGAAACGTGGAAGTGTCCAACGAATCCACATGAATACTAAGATTCCTGAGATTACTTTTGCAAAGAATACCAATGATCCAATAATTGTTAACCAATTTTTCGAAACATTCAAGGCGTCCATTCCAGGGAAGTTGTATCCACCAAAGTAAACAGCTGCAATAATCGCAGAAGAGATAAACATGTTGAAGTATTCGGCGAACAAGAAGAAACCTAATTTCATTGAAGAGTACTCGGTGTGGTAACCACCAATCAACTCCGTTTCACATTCAGGTAAGTCGAAAGGAGCGCGGTTGGTTTCTGCCAAAGCGCAGATAAAGAAGATGACAAAACCTAGAGGTTGTACAAAGATATTCCAACCAAAACCAAAATCACCATGTTGTTGATCAACAATATCACGAATGCTTAAAGAACCTGTCATCATGATGATGGCAATGATTGACAATCCCATGGCCAACTCATAAGAAATCATTTGAGAAGAAGCTCTAATGGCACCAATCAAAGAGTACTTATTATCAGAAGCCCAACCTCCTAACATGATTCCATAAACACCAACAGACACCACTCCGAAAGCATACAAAATACCAATGTTTACATCGGCTGCTTGTAAAGTAAATTCCTGACCGTCAATTACGAAAGTATCTCCCCAAGGAATAACAGCTGAAGTCATACCTGCTGTTAACATGGCCAAACATGGACCAAGGATGAATAAGAATTTATTAGCGGTAGTAGGAATAATTTCCTCTTTGGTGAACATTTTAACACCATCCGCCAAAGGTTGCAGTAAACCAAACGGACCAGCGCGGTTTGGTCCAACTCTATCTTGCAATACAGCAGAAACTTTTCTTTCGGCCCAGGTAGAGTAGAGGGCAACCAAGAGGGTGAGAACAAAAACGCCCACCACAATTAGTATTTTAACGATTAATGCTAATTCTATCATTTACCAATCTTTTTATATTGTGGAGAAGCTAATTTATTGTAGTGATTTTGAGAGATAACCGAGTGGTGATCAATTTTACGCGGACCTTCAATTTTCCAGTCGGAAGTTTTTTTCTTGTCGAATCGGCATTCGTTGCAAATCCATTCTTCAACCTCACCCCATTGGTCTTTGCGAGCTGTAACACGCAATACATCTTCACCTTTCAACCACAGGGTAGTTTTACCCGAACATTTTTTGCAAT
The DNA here is from genome assembly GCA_964406465.1 of uncultured Chryseobacterium sp. Taxonomy (GTDB): domain Bacteria; phylum Bacteroidota; class Bacteroidia; order Flavobacteriales_C; genus JAHEZL01. Next base: position 13,852 of record CAYORT010000034.1, on the reverse strand, counting down.
CTCTATGCGCATCAACAGGTTTGGTAAACCAAACACGAGATTTGAAACGGAAAGTTTTATCGGTTAAGGCGCCCACTGGACAAACATCAATCACGTTTCCAGAGAAATCGTTATCGATGGCTTTCTCAATGTAAGTGCTAATTTCAGCAACATCACCTCTGTTCATTACTCCGTGAGAACGACCATCAGTTACTTGATCGGCAGTTTTAACACAACGGTAGCAAAGGATACAACGATTCATGTGCAATTGAATCTTATCTCCAATATCTTTTCTTTCAAATGTTCTTCTTTCGAAATCGTAACGAGTAGAAGATAGACCGTGCTCGTAACCTAAGTCTTGTAAATGACATTCACCAGCTTGGTCGCACACAGGGCAATCCAATGGGTGATTGATCAATAAGAACTCTACCACACCTTTTCTTGCATCAACAATTTCAGGAGAAGTATTGTTTACTACTTCCATTCCGTCCATTACCATGGTACGGCAAGAAGCAACTGGTTTAGGCATCGGACGAGGATCTTTATCAGAACCCTTTGTTACCTTAACTATACAAGTACGGCAATATCCACCGCTGGTTTTCAGCTTAGAATAGTAGCACATCGTTGGAGGAGCTACTTCTGGACCAATCATGCGGGCAGCCTGCAAAATCGTTGTTCCATCGGGAACTACTACGCTATGACCGTCAATCGTTACTTTAGGCATTTTAAAAAAGTTAAAAGTTAAAAGCAATAAGTCAAAAGAAGGTTAAAAGTAATAAGTAAAAAGCCAAAAGAAATCACTTGCGTAATCATTACCATTTTTGGCTTCTTGCTTTTAACTTTTGACTTCATCTTCTTGCGCTATTCTTTTATTTATTTTAATTATAATACTTGCAATTATATTAGATAGTTCATAGACTTCAGCAGTTAATGAATCTATACTTTCATTGTTGTTTAAAAAACCTTCTTTGATTAATCTCAACCAGTATTTACTTTCGTTTGCCGATTTTAAAGCAATTCGATAATACCTCAAAAATTCTTTGTCGGAACTGCTTCCTTGTCCTTCAATCACATTAGCACCTATAGAAGTAGCAGCTCTTACAAATTGGTCAATCAATGAATAGGGAACTTTGATTTCTTTGTAGTAATTAACTTGCGTAACTACTTTCAACGAAAACTGAAAACATCTTTCGCCCAATTCAAATTTTGGTTTTTTATCTAACATAAAAAGAACGTCTCTTTTTTATCTTCTTTTTTGGCTTTTACCTTTAGCCTTTTTACTTAGTGCGAATGAGCCGTTTTTGGAATGAGTTCTTCAAACTCATGACGAAAATGGCGAATCGCACTGGCTACTGGCCATGCAGAAGCATCACCTAGTGGACAAATGGTATTTCCTTCGATACGTTTTTGAATATCCCACAACAAATCAATATCGGTTGGTTTACCGTGACCTTCGGCCAAACGGTGCGCAACTTTCTCCATCCATCCTGTACCTTCACGGCAAGGCGAACATTGTCCGCAGCTCTCATGATGGTAAAAACGATTCAATGTATATAAGTTCATTGGAATACTGGTGTCTTCATCGTACACCATGAATCCGCCAGAACCTAACATTGAACCACCAGCAAATCCACCATCACTCAACGATTCGTAAGTCATTAATCGTGGTTCGCCAGATGGAGTTTTCAATAACATTTCAGCAGGAATAATAGGTACAGAAGAACCGCCTGGAATACAAGCCTTCATCTTTTTACCTTTCCAAATTCCACCACAATATTCTTCAGAATAAACAAACTCTTCAACTGGTAAGCCTAGTTCGATTTCGTAAACACCAGGTTTATTGATGTGTCCAGAAGCAGAAATTAATTTAGTTCCTGTACTTCTTCCCACGCCAATTTTAGCGTATTCATCACCACCCATCATTACAATTGGAACCACGGCAGCAATGGTTTCTACGTTGTTTACAACGGTAGGACAACCATACAATCCGGCAATCGCAGGGAATGGAGGTTTAATACGAGGATTACCTCTCTTTCCTTCTAATGATTCTAACAAAGCAGTTTCTTCACCACAGATGTAAGCACCGCCTCCCACCTGAACATAAAGATCAAGAGAGTAGTTAGAACCCAAAATATTTTTACCTAAGAAGCCAGCTGCATAAGCCTCTTCGATAGCTTTTTCTAAAATACGTGATACATAAAAGTATTCACCTCTTATATATATGTATGCTGTGTTAACTCCCAACGCAAAACTTGAAGTGATCATTCCTTCTACCAAAGCGTGAGGAACTTTCTCCATCAAGTAACGATCTTTAAAAGTACCAGGCTCCGATTCGTCGGCGTTGCAAACCAAGTAACGAGGCACACCTTCTGGTTTTGCCAAGAAACTCCATTTCATTCCGGTTGGGAAACCAGCACCACCACGACCTCTTAATCCTGATTTCTTCACTTCCTCCACAATAGCTTCTGGAGTCATTGTTTTGATGGCTTTCTCTACAGAAGCATAACCGCCATGTTGCTTGTACACCTCTAAAGTGTGAATGTTAGCAACCTTTTCATTATGTAATAATAACTTTCTACCCATGCTTACAATGTATTTTTATAATCCATGTCGGTATAACTTCTTCTTCTTCCTTCAGCCTTGTAGTTATCTAAGATGGTATCAATTTTTTCTGGAGTAAGATTTTCGTGGAATGAAGCACCTACTTGCATCATTGGCGCAGAACCACAGCTTCCTAAGCACTCTACCGTTTTTAAAGTGAACATACCGTCTTTGGTAGTTTCACCCGGTTTGATGTTTAGTTTTTTACCAATGTAATTTACTACATCGTCGGCACCTCTTGCCCAGCAAGATGAGGTTCTACATACCTCTAACAAGCATTTTCCAACCGGTTTAAGGTTGAACATAGAATAGAATGATGCCACCTCGAAAACCTCAACAGGTTGAATTTTCAAGATAGAGGCAACATAGGCCATAACATCGGCACTTAACCATCCGTCGAACTCGGCTTGAGCTACGTGGAGCACCGGCAATAAGGCCGATTTTTGTTTACCTGCAGGATAGCGGCTGATGATTTTGTTCACCGTTGCCATGGCTTCCTCAGAGAATTGTATGTTTTTCTGACTACTCATAATGTTAAGCGTCTAATTCGCCTGCAATAATATTTAAGCTACTCATGGTGATGATGGCATCCGACAAAACAGACCCTTCAATCAACTTTGCGTAAGCTTGGTAAGTAATGAAACATGGGCGACGGAAATGTAAGCGGTATGGAGTTCTTCCACCGTCGCTCACCAAGTAAAATCCAAGTTCGCCATTTGCGCCTTCCACCGAATGATACACCTCACCAATAGGCACTTTAGTTTCACCCATAATGATTTTGAAATGGTAGATCAAAGCTTCCATTTTGGTATATACATCTTTTTTAGGAGGCAAGTAGAATTCAGGAACATCGGCATGATATGGTCCGTCGGGCATTTTTTCCAATGCTTGTTTAATAATGCTGATACTGTTCCACATCTCTGCACTTCTCACCATGTATCTGTCGTAGCTATCGCCTTGTTTTCCAACAGGAATAGTGAAATCGAAATCTTGGTAAGAAGAGTAAGGATTCATTACACGAACATCATAATCTAATCCTGCAGCGCGTAAGTTCGGTCCGGTAAAGCCATAATTCAAAGCTTCTTCAGCACTTACAGCACCAGTACCAATTGTTCTATCCATGAAGATTCTGTTTCTGTTCACCAAAGCTTCGTATTCTTTGAAAGCCTTAGGAAACTCTTGTACAAAATCTTTAATTTTTTTCCATGTTTTATCATTGAAGTCTCTTTCGAAACCACCAATTCTACCAATGTTGGTAGTTAAACGAGCACCACAAATTTCTTCGTAGATCTCATAAATTTTTTCTCTTTGTTGAAAGATGTGTGTAAAGCCGGTAAGCGCACCGGTATCTACAGCAAGAATAGAATTACAAATAACGTGATCGGCAATACGAGCCAACTCCATAATGATAACGCGCATGTATTCTACACGTTTTGGAAGTTGAACACCCAATAATTTCTCCATAGTCATTTCCCAACCAAAGTTGTTGATAGGAGATGAGCAATAGTTCAAACGATCGGTGATAGGAGTAATTTGATTGAACGGACGGTGTTCTGCCAGTTTTTCGAAGGCGCGGTGAATGTATCCAACGGTAGATTCTGCATGAAGAATTTTCTCTCCATCCATGGTAAGAACGTTTTGAAAAATACCGTGAGTCGCCGGATGCGTTGGACCCAAATTGATGGTATTCAAATTCATCTCACTTAGGTCTTTATTCTTTAGGCTTTCAATCATTGTTGTATATTTTATCTACCAAACATTGAATCGTTTTTATCTGTGCGCGTTCCATCTTCTAATGGGTATTCTTTGCGCAATGGGAAATAATCCATTTCATCCATATTCAAGATTCTTCTCAAATCGGGATGTCCTTTAAAGATGATTCCAAAGAAATCGTAAGTTTCTCTTTCTTGCCAGTTGGCCGATTTGAATATAGAAGTAACAGAATCTATTTCTGGTTTGCTTTTTGGCAATCTGGTTTTTAAGCGAATGCGGGTGTTGGTGTACAAATTGTGAATGTGGTAAACTACACCCAATTCATCAGTGCTTTCATAGTGCATGCCGCATACATCGGTTAAGAAAGAAAAACCAAGTTCTTCGCTCGCTAAAAAGGCGATGATGTTTTTAATTTCTGCGCTATCTACTGAAAGAGTAAGGGTTTCGTAAGGCACGCCAATATCGTTAATACTATTAGGGAAGCGAGATTTAAGCGCATCCACAACTTTGGTGTATTCTGCGTTATTTAATTCCATAAGAGTTTAACAATGCTTTATATTCTGGGGAATTTCTTCTTCTTAAAGATTCGTTACCAATCAAATCTTGAATTCTCATTAATCCGTCGATGATTTGCTCGGGACGTGGAGGGCAACCAGGAACGTAAACATCCACTGGCACAACTTTATCGATACCTTGTAAAACGCTGTAGGTATCAAAGATACCACCGCTTGATGCACAAGCTCCAACAGCTATCACCCAGCGAGGTTCGGCCATTTGAAGATATACCTGCTTAACAACGGGTCCCATTTTTTTTGAGATGGTTCCCATTACCATTAGCAAGTCGGCCTGACGAGGAGAGAAGCTTAATCTCTCTGCGCCGAAACGCGCCATATCGTAGTTAGAAGCCATTGTAGCCATGAACTCAATTCCGCAACACGAAGTAGCGAAAGGAAGTGGCCAAATAGAATTTTTTCTGGCTAAACCTACCGCTTTGTCTAAAGAGGTAGCGAAGAAGCCGGCATCGCTGTGTCCTTCTGGTGGAGCAACAATGTTTACTTTGTTGTTTGTATTTACTGCCATTTTAAAATTCCCTTTTTAATCACGTAAATAAATCCTAACAACACAACGCCCAAGAAGATAGCCATTTGAATAAAGCTATCGATGCCCGGAGCTGCGCCAATATTTTCTTTGAAGTTTACTGCCCAAGGATACATGAAAATGATTTCCACGTCGAAAAGCACAAATAATATTGCTACTAAAAAGTATTTGATGGAGAACGGACTCCTAGCGTTACCATGAATTTCGATACCGCATTCGAAGGTTTCGAGTTTGTCGGCAGTTTTTCTTTTCGGACCAATAAGGTGAGTTGCGGCGATGGTTGCCCCTACAAATCCTAGCACTAGCGCTAGTTGTATCACGATGGGCAAATAATCATAAGGAGCGTTTGCTGCCATTGAAAATGTATTAAGATTAAAAATTCAAGCCCCAAGTCTAACTAAATCTTTCCCTCTGCGCGCAAATATAAGGTATATTTTTACAAAAAGGGTTGTTGAAAAGGTGGAATTTTTGGCGATTTTTTTACTTGATAAATGAATTTCTAAATTCGGAGAATGATAAAATTTAAACAGCTCTTACAAATTCAACTGTTAAGTTTCATTGTCATTCTGTCTTCATGTGGCAAACATGAAGTACCAAAGGAAGCGATTGAATTACAAAATCGAGCGATGGAATTGCAGATGGGCGCTGATGCTGAAAAACTAGATAGCGCAATTCTTTTATTAAATCAGGCTATTGAGATTGATCCTGAATTTTACATTGCTTATTGGAACATAATGCCTCTTTTATTTCAAAAAGGCGATTACGACAGAATGCTAGACGCGAATGAGAAATTGATAGCGTTGACACCTAATCGACCTTATTGGGTTAACTACAGGGGGCTGATTTATGAATGGAAGGGTGACACAATAAATGCCAAGAAATATTATTTGGAAAGCCTCGATATGTATAGGGATATTCTAGAGAATGAGGATGACTATGATTGGAATTTTGAACTGGAGTATGTTACTTCCTTAAATGCTGCTGGAGAAATTAAACAGGCAGAGCAAGAACTTGTTAAGTTGAGAAAAAAGTATCCCAAAAATGAACTTTTAAAAGAAGTGAAGATTTATTCTAAAGAAGAAATTTTGAAGTCGAATAAAAAGTGAAATCGGCGCAAAACAAAAATGCTCCCCGGGGAGGAGAGCATTTTATCACCTAAAACTTAAACTATGAAAAAACTAACTTTACTAACTAACTATACTGGTTCAACGCTAGGCAGAAAATAAAGGTTTCGTTTTTCTAAAAAAAATGTTGAAATTAATTTTGTTCTCTCCAAAACACTTGATTATACAGCACATTTAAAGCGTCAATAAATTTTATAGAAATAAAGAAATTGAAATGGAATTAAAAATTGTTTCTCTAATCGAGATCAGATTTTTAATAACATAATGGATGAAAAAACAAGCTGTGGAAAACGAAATTTACTTCAGATTTAACATGCTAAAGGTGGCTTCTAAATACTGAAAGAAATCTTTAGGATGCTTTTCTCCTGGTGAATCTATTCTTTGTTTTCCAAGCCTCACAACGATAACATCATAATCGGGAATACAAATTACGTACTGACCATTGATGCCTCTTGCATAGAACACTTCATGATTCTTGTAATTGCACAACCACCAACTGTAGCCGTATCGATCGTTTGGTTTATTAAAATCTTCATCAATTAAGTTGGCTGGCTGAATAGATGCGAGCACATAGTCTTCGGGCACAATTTGTTCTCCTCGCACTCTTCCGCTGTCTAAGTATAATTTTCCTATTCTTGCGAAATCGCGCGCCGTTGCGTAAAATGCACTAAACGATTTTTCGTCGCCGCCTTCTCTATCTAAGCTCCATAGCGCATCATTTTCTGCGCCTATTTTGTTCCAAAGTTTTTCTTGGCAGTACGGACTAATTTTTTTGCCGCAAGCTTTCTCTAAGAGGAATGATAAGATTAAAGTTGTGCCGCTTCTGTATTCGAAAATTTTACCGGGTTCTTTTACCACTTGATATTCTTTCACCAATTCTCTTTGATTGTCGCCGTAATAAGCTTTTGCTGGAAATCCAAAGGGATCACCATAGGGTTCATCAAAGTTAACTCCACTACTCATGGTAATAAGGTTTTTTACAGTGAGTTTGGCTGCCATTCCAGTTTTGTAATCTTCTAAGAAGTCACCAACACTTTGATCCACCGATTTCACTTTGCCTTCTTTGATGGCGATTCCCGTAAGGATACTAACAACTGTTTTGCCCATCGAAAATGAGTTGGAAATACTTTTCTCATTGTAATCATCCCAATACTTTTCAAAAAGAATAGAATCGTTTTTTATGATTAGAAATGCTCTACTTTCTAAATCTTCTGCCGATTTTAGAAGATCTTTAGGGTACGCTGTTTTGTTATAATTTTTTGAAAATGGCCAAGGTTGTGGGTTGGTAGCCTTAATGGTGCTGCTGTGAAAAATTTCATATTCATCTATTTGCGGACCTTTCTTTCCTTTCAGATAAGTGTTGGCGATTCCTTTGTAGAGGTGCGTATTTTCGGTGATTACAAGAGCTAAATGTAGCACCAGAAAAACAGAGGCAATGATGATGATAATCTTAAGAAATCGTGGCATAGTAAAATCAATTTACTCCTTTACGGTGACTTAGTGAAACTTGTTGCTGCAAATTAAAGAATGATATTTTATTAAACTTGTAACTTGTTTGAAATTTGACGCTCTTACTGTTGTAAAACTTAATGATTATGAAAAAAATTATTCTATCAACCTTCTTTGTTGCACTTTTTGTAAGTGCTTGTACATTTAGTAAAACCAAAATGTCGAAGGTTAGAAAATTGGCAGTGGTATCGATGTTTTGTGCCAAACAAGTAGACAACAATGGTTCGCTCGTTTTTAATTTGATGGAACTTGCAACAAAGGATTCTTTGAAGCTGGATACTTTTGCAGAGCGACTTAAAAATAGGGCGATTGCCGATTTATTTACTGGCGGTAATTTTACTGTGATTCATCCCGATTCAATTACTTCTCATCCCGATTACCATTCATTATCTACAAGTTTGTATTCTACAACCTCTTTCTTTGGTTTTGCGTCACCAAAGGGTTATAAAGCTGTAAATAGTTTAGATGGTTCTAATTTTCCTAAGCTAAGAAAGATGTATCCAGAGGCCGATGCGTTTGCCTTTATAAGAGTGAATTATCATTTTCAAAAAAGAGCTAGTGTGGGTTCGGGAATGCTTAGCGGGGCTGTTGGTTTTGCTTCTATATGTTGCACATATGAAGTAATTGTTTACAGCAAAGAAGGCAAGAAAATTTCGTATGATAATACCTTAACATATAGTGATCTTTTTCCTTTCATGTTCACCTCTACTATGAGCTCAGCCACGGCAAAGTATATCGATCAAGCCGATAACAGTTGTTACGGAAGAATGTCGCGCAGAATAAAAAGACATTTGGCCTCACTCGAAGGAAAATAGAAATAGGTCGCTAAGATTCTTTTTCATCTTGCTAGCCACCTCTTCCATGGGCACAGTTCTATTAAGCTCTTTGTCCATGGAAGTAACTTTTTTATCACTAATGCCGCAGGGCACTATATTGTTGAAGTACTTTAAATCGGCATTTACATTTAGGGCAAAGCCATGCATGGTTACCCATCTGCTGCAGCGAACTCCCATGGCGCAAATTTTTCGTGCTTTAAATGGATCTTGAAAATCAATCCATACTCCGGTTAGTCCGTCAATTCTGCCACTTTCTATGTCATATTCTTTTAAAGTAAGAATTACGGCTTCTTCCAAGTAGCGCAAATATTTATGGATGTCGGTGAAAAACTGATCTAGATCTAGAATAGGATATCCAACCAATTGTCCTGGTCCGTGATAAGTAATGTCTCCTCCGCGATTGATTTTGTAAAAAGTAGCTTGATTGTCTTTCAACTCAGTTTCGTTCACCAGTAAATGTGATGAATCGCCACTTTTTCCTAAAGTGTAAACGTGAGGATGTTCGCAAAATAGCAAGTAATTTTTAATCTCTTTTTGATCATCAGGATTTTTTCGATTGTACAATTTCAACTCAGTTGATTCATTGAAGAGCTTTTCTTGGTAGTCCCAAGCTGCTTTGTAATCTATGAGTCCGAGATTTTGAAAATGTACTATTGGCATGTGTCAAAGATACAAAGTAAATTGCTTTCGAGTAGGATGAAGTTGATCTATGAAATGAGAAGAATTTTTTCCATTTTTCTTCCTTTTGCCAGCTAATCTAAATTTATTTCAATCCCGCCAACGCCTCTTTCAATTCATCTATCACCGCAATCTCCACAGGATCAATTGCTCTTTTCTCTGCAATTAAAACAGAAACCCAGTCACCTAAATGCACAAAGTAAATGGCTTTTTCTAACATGTTGTTTCCTTTCGAATACAACTCAGTTACCGAGCTCACTAAAGGTTTAAGTTTGCTTATCACGAAATCGGTTCTTTTAGCTGTTCTGTAGAAATCTTCTTCGTTTCTAAAAACAACCAAGGCAGTATTTTTATGTTCTTGAGTCCAGCCTACAATTTCGTTGTGACACAATTCTGGTAATTTATGATGCCAGCACAACATTTTTGAGTTTTCGTTGATTTGCTGACGGAAGCGAATAGCCACTGCTTCGAAATTATCAGCGCTGTAGATTACTGGAATTTTATTCAATAATTTTTCTGCTAAAGCATCGGCAGCTTTGATGATGCTTTCTTTTTCTGCCAACAACAAATCGGCTGAACTGCCAATTTGTTCGGTGTATTTAGAAGAAATCAATCCGTACTTCTCTAAGATGAAAAGCTGTTGAGTAACAGAATATCCCATGGTAGAGCGAGGAGGCATTCCGCCCGGATTGATAATATGATTGTATCCGTGTTCTTTGCATATTTCTAAAACTTTACCGCCAGTGGTCACTGCAGCAATTTCAGCTTTTACCTTAATAGCCTGCTCAATGGTAAATAAAGTTTCTTCTGTATTGCCCGAATAAGACGAAGCAATAACCAGTGTGTTTTCGTTTACAAAAGCTGGAATATGATAATCGTTGCAGGTTAAAATGGGCACTTTGCATTCTGCGCCAACAACCTGACTCACTAGCGTTCCGCCAATACCAGAACCTCCCAAACCACAAATCAATACGTTTTTTATTTCGTTTTTTGCAGGTTTAAAACTTGCGGCTTTACCTATTTCTATTGCTCTTTTAAGCTGCGCTGGAAATTTTTCTACCAATGATTTCATGTAATGTTTTTTCGATAAGAATGAGGCTAAAGTAATTCATTTCTTCCATTTTTTACAATGCGAAGTATATTTTAAGCTATGTGCGGCGTAGGGGCGTATTGATATACGCCCACAAAACAATTGATAGCGGGCGTATGTCAATACGCCCCTACAGTAAAACTCAAGAAATTTGAGATTTACTTCTTAAAAACGTATGTTTGTTTTTATATAAAAACGAGGGAAATATGTCAGTTGAATTATCAGAACAAGAGTTAATCAGAAGAGAGAATTTAAACAAAGCAATTGCCGCAGGAATCAATCCTTATCCAGCAGAGCTTTTTGAAGTGAATTGCTCGGCAAAGGAGATACATGAAAATTACAATAACGATAAGATAGGGTATAAAAATATTAGTATTGCCGGACGATTGATGCGTCAGCGCATCATGGGTAAGGCTTCGTTCGCCGAATTGCAAGATTCTACCGGACGAATTCAATTGTACATCAATAGAGATGATTTGTGTCCGGGCGAAGATAAATTCCTCTACAACGATTTCTTCAAGAAAATCTTAGATATTGGCGATATCATTGGCGTGAAAGGATACGTATTTACTACTCAAGTAGGTGAGATTTCTATTCACGTTACCGAGATAAAATTATTGAGCAAAACATTGCGCAACTTACCAATGCCGGTAGAAGATGCCGAAGGTAAAGTGCACGATGCTTTTACAGATACTGAGCAAAGATACCGTCAGCGTTACGTTGATTTAATTGTGAATCCGCAGGTGAAAGATGCTTTCATCAAAAGAACACAATTGACCAACTCTATGCGTTCGTTTTTAAACAACAGAGGTTATTTGGAAGTGGAAACGCCAATTCTTCAGCCTTTGTATGGCGGAGCTGCCGCTCGTCCGTTTAAAACACACCACAACACTTTAGATACTACTTTGTATTTGCGTATTGCCAACGAGTTGTATTTGAAAAGATTGATTGTGGGTGGTTTCGATGGAGTGTATGAATTTGCTAAAGACTTTAGAAATGAGGGGATGAGCCGTTTCCACAATCCTGAGTTTACTCAAATGGAGTTGTACGTTGCCTACAAAGACTACGCTTGGATGATGGATTTGGTGGAGGAGATGGTAGAGAAAATTGCTTTGGATTTGCACGATTCAACAGAAATTAAAGTAGGAGAAAATGTAATCAACTTCGAACGTCCGTGGAAGAGATACACCATGTTCGAAGCCATTAAAGAATACACTGGTATAGATATCACAGCACTTGATGAAGCTGGTTTGCGCGAAGCAGCTAAGAAATCGGGCGTTGAGGTAGATGATACCATGGGCAAAGCAAAATTGATCGACGAGATTTTTGGTATGCACTGCGAGCCAAAAATGATTCAACCAACTTTCATTACCGACTACCCTGTAGAGATGTCGCCATTGGCTAAAAAGCACCGTTCTAAAGAAGGATTGGTGGAGCGTTTTGAGTGTATCTGCAATGGAAAGGAAATTTGTAATGCCTACAGCGAGTTGAACGATCCAATTGATCAAAGAAGACGTTTTGAAGAGCAATTGGAATTAGGGAAAAGGGGTGATGAAGAAGCAATGATGTTAGATGAAGATTTCCTTCGTGCTATTGAATACGGAATGCCGCCAACGGCAGGATTAGGAATTGGTATCGATCGTTTATCTATGATCATGACCAATTCAAATTCTATTCAAGATGTATTGTTCTTCCCACAAATGCGTCCTGAGAAAAAAGAGAAATTGGCTACGCCTGAAGAATTTGCAGCAGTTGGTGTTGCTGAAACTTGGGTGCCTGCATTGTTGAAAGGTGGATACAAAACTATTGAATTGCTAAAGGCAGCTAATCCAAATAAATTGCATCAAGAAATTGCGGGCTTCAGAAAGAAGAATAAGATCGAAGTGGCATTGCCAACTTTAGATGAGGTTAAAGCTTGGTTAGCATAATTTAATACAATTTATTTTATGAAAAAGAGAGAATGGGTAAATCCAGAACTTGTTGAATTTGATTTTAATGAAACTAAAGGTGGACGACTGGTGACTTTCGTTGAAGCACCCATTAGCCATTCATAGTTCATTCAAGCAAGATGTATACACGAAGCATAGGAATATTAGGTGGAGGAAGTTGGGCTACAGCTTTAAGTAAAATATTACTTAATAATGTAGAACACCTCAATTGGTGGATGCGTGATGAAGCATCTATTGAGCATGTGCGTGAATTCGGACACAATCCAAAGTACCTTAGAGATGTAGAGTTTAATGTTTCTAAACTTAGTTTAAACAATAACATTCGCGAGGTTATCGCACAATCTGAAATATTAGTAGTAGCTATTCCATCGGCTTTTTTGCATGATGCATTAAAAGATTGTAGCAAAGAAGATTTCAAAGGAAAGCTCATCGTTTCTGCTATCAAAGGGATTATACCGCAATACAACTTGGTGCCTGCCGATTATTTTTCGCAGCATTGGGATGTTGATATTAATGATATAGGCATAATAGCCGGACCGTGCCACGCTGAGGAAGTGGCCCTAGAGCGACTATCATACCTTACAGCAGCCTTCATGCAGGAAAGTAAAGCGATTGAGTTCACGCGCTTCTTAAAATGCCGTTATATCAATGTTTCTTACAACGACGATTTAATAGGAACAGAATATTGTGCTGTGCTTAAAAACGTGTATGCCATTGCCAACGGTATTTGTCACGGTTTGGGCTACGGAGATAATTTTCAGGCTGTGTTGGTTTCCAATGCCATTCGTGAAGCCGAATTCTTATTGGATAAGGTGAGTCCGAAACACCGCGACGTTAAAAGCTCAGCCTACTTAGGCGACCTTTTGGTAACCTGTTATTCTCAATTTTCACGAAACAGAACCTTTGGTAATATGATAGGAAAAGGATATTCTGTAAAGAACACCATGATGGAGATGAATATGGTGGCTGAAGGATATTACGCAACTAAATGTATTCACGAAATACGCGAAACCAACGAAGTTCAAATGCCAATTTTCCAAGCGGTATATGATATTTTATATCAAGGAAAGAATGCCAAGAGAACGATGATTGGTTTGCAGGATAAGTTGATATAAGCTAGATCGTAGTTCCTCTTTTTTCAAAAACTTCACTTAATGTAAACCATATAATTAGTGCTATTTCTATAATCCATATCGCGCTAAGGAAAATGCCATTACAAGCGACTTCCCCTAAGCCCCAAGTTCCAACTTTATTAATCTCTATGATGGTATTAAA
>CAYORT010000033.1:0-22669 GCA_964406465.1 uncultured Chryseobacterium sp. | reverse complement strand
TATTCGTTTTTATAAATTCAACTTTTAAATGGCCAACTTTCAGGGAAGCCTACAACCCGCTGCATTAAAAAATTATGCTTTGAGTAGATTTATCATTCGCACTCACCAATCGTGCAAGTGCAGATATTTTTAAAAGCGAGAAAAAATAGGCGAACTACACTTTCGGTCTCTGCATATAGATTGAAGAGTGCAGGCAAACAGACCGCGCTAAAGTTTCGTTAATTGAAAATGGTTCATTAAAATTTAATTCATTAAAATAGAAATGTATGGATATTAAAAACTTCGCCGATGTGCCAGGAATTAATAAAGTGATACCTCAAGAGTTTGTCTGGCATGTATCATTGCGGGAAAATAGAGATTCAATTTTAAAATTTGGATTAAGGCCTGATAAAAGTGAACACAATTGCATTTTCGCAAATAATCAGAGCAAAAAAATTAAATTATTTTATCCGTTTTGCCTCGAGATTTATTTCGGCGCGTATAGCAACGATATTTTACACGCGTATGATTATTGGCTCATTAACACAGCACGCGTTGAAGGAGATTGGTATATAGATCCTAATATGAGCAATATTCCATTAGGATTTCCTGCAAATGCATGTGATTATGTTGTTACTGAAAGTCCTATTCCATCAGTAGCGATTAAGTTGTATTGTGTGCGTGAGCGTTTCAGCGATAAAAGATTTTCCGTTATTGTTTCGGGAGAAGAATTGATTAATGGTCGCAGCATTACTCATTACTTGCGAGGTGAAAAAAACGAGGATATAAAAAAAGAAATAGCAGAATTACGAAAAGAAATTAATGTAACAAACATCCGCACAATTAGACTCGATGCAGCTGATGATGACTTTTTTCCTCTTGAAGCGATAATGCTATAGAATAGTTATTTTTTTTAGATTATTGTCACAAAACAACAATTATGCGATTTATATAAATAGAGATCTAGTGCTTACTTAAACCTTTATGATTATGAAAACAATTCAAATTAATTCTGCTATCAATTTAACTTTTTCGATTACAAAAAAACGCATTACAAAAAATCCAAATCCTGCAAAAAAGTCTGGTTTTGATTATGCGTATAGTGAGAACAGAAGTCGCACGCAAGAGTCTTTTAATCGGCTATTAGAAAAGGTGCCCAGATCGTCTGGAACACTAGTCATTTCAACGATGCCTCGTCATTCTCATTTGCCAAAAACAATTTCTTTAATTAGTTGTGATGAAAATTTGAGGGAAAAACTTCGTGTAAAAGGTATTAATTATTTAAAAGAGATACTTTTTGCGCACTCAATAGCGAAAATTCAGATTCAATTGGCTTATGCCAGTTGAATCTGGTTAATTATGAAGTGGATGTAGATAGAAAATACATTCGTAAAATAACGGTGCTGTGCTTATTTGGCTGCAAGTTGCTGTAAACGATGTGCAATAATAGTGCAGTATTTTCGTTTAGAAACAAACAGATCAATATGAGTTGATGGATACCCTCTATCTTTTGCGTTTTAAAAGTTAGAGTTTAAGATAAGTTTACTTAAGAAGGCGATGATTGTATAACTTTAATTCTAGTAGCTATGAAAGCAAGTTTTTTAATAGGGAATCTGATGGTGCTTTGTTGCACATTGAGTTTAGAATGCTTGGCGAATCCGGGCAATTCGAAAGTTAAACTATTATCGGTTTTCAGCTGCGAACGCAGTCCTCAGCATAAAGTGTTGCTTAAGCTTTATGAGGATAAAAGTTTTGAATATTTGGAATTTAAAATCATTAGGAGCAAAGCATATGCCTATAGAGAAACAGGGGTGTATAAATTGGGCGCAAGTAAATTGAAAATTTACAAAAGGAAAAAAAACAGTAGGCTCCCGAAAAAATACTATCTATTATCTTCTAAAGGTCTGTATATTTCGCGCCAAAAGATGAGAAAAGGGGATGCTTCACCAGATCTCATTGTAGATAATGATACAAAATATCACGAACCATTTTTTACGGATCCGGTTTTTGGAAGGGTTTCAAATAGCAAATCTGCAAGTAATAAGTTGGCATGCAAAGAACTCAAAGAAGATCAAAGTTTAAGAACAAAAGCATACAAGTTCAATGGCGATGAATACTATAAAAAACATTTAAATGCTGTAATCCATTTGTCTAATGATTCCTTGAAGAAGATAAAAGCGGTTATCGTGGTTGGAGCAGACGATAGTGGAAATATAGAATTCATTGAAGAGCAATCTGCAGTTGCTGCTTTCTTAAAAAAATGGGGAGTGAATGTGATAGAACTCTATTATCCAAACGCTAAGTGGAATGATGTAAAGGCAGCAAGTGAAGGAGCAAATATTTTCATTTATAGCGGCCATGGTGCTGTTTTAGGTGAAGCCAAACAGGGGACTCTATATTTGAATGAAGGCATTATTTATGGTCAAGAAATATTGGAGGGTTTGAAGTTGCATAGAAATGCTTTAGTTATATTTAATCACGCCTGTTCGAGCGCAGGTTCGTCGGCCGGTGACAAGGGGGATATTGGTATTAATGAAGCTACCAGAAGGGTGGAAGATTATGCCAAAGTGTTTATTCCATTAAAAATAGGTTGCTATTATGCGAATAATTACTACGAGAGTGTGATCCCTTTTTTGATAAGTTTTTTAAATGGAATGGCAGTTAATAAAATTTACAAAATGGCAATTGAAAAAAATTTAACTATTGCATTAACAAAACCGCATAAATTAGATTCCCGATACGAAACATCTGTTGCCGTTACAAAATTGGCGGGCATTAGTTATTTAATAAGCACTGACTCTAAAGGGAATGAGGTGCTTTCAAAATTACCGCCGCAAAAAAGTTATGAAGTCGCATATGTAGGATTACCCAATTTTACAGTAAAAGATTTTTTTAAATAGTTTTTAATATACACTGCCTGTAGTGTAAAATAAATCTTGCGAAAAAGAGTTTTGCCTTGGCTGCAAACACAGCACTATGGTTACTTGCAGGGTGGTTTATGTGTACAAATCGCAGGTCATCACTATTTCAAAGTTAAGAGCAACAGCTCTATTTTTAATTAGTCTGATTTAACGGGGAGTTGAGGCAGTTTAACAAAACATACAAAAAAAATCGATATGAAAAATCTAATCTTCGCAGGAATTCTAATGATAATTGCCACAGAAGCTCAGTCACAAATTCTTAAGAATGATCCTGTTAATATACCAGATGGGCATAAATTCAAGGAGATAGGTCCTGATGAAATTATCGATACAATTAATATTAATGGAGGAAACTTAATTTTTGGGTTTGCAGAGATTGACGTATCAGATTTAGATAGAAGAGCAGTAAAAGCTATTGTTGATAATGCTGAATCTGTCCAACAGATTATAAATATTCTTGGACCCATTTCTTTGATGGCAGAATATGAATACAGAAATCCAAATGAAGAGGATAGGACAATTTCAGGATTTTATTACTCGTTTCGTGCTCATAAATATGACCCTTCTCATATCGAGCTTACAATTGTTTGGCCACTAAAAAACCTACCCTAGGTCAGTTCTTACAATATTGCAATAATTAATGTGAAAAGAAATCTGCTTGGCGTATACCATAAAATTAAAGGGAAATATCTACAGCTTTATCCGACGAATTCTGTTACAAATTAAATAGAAGGAACTTCGGAGAACGCTTGTTTGGTAGAGTAACAATTGCATTAGCGCAAAATTCTAGGTATGTTGGCGGATAGGCATTTAATTTTATACTTTAAATGAATGCACAAGTTATTAAATCAGCATCAGGATTATTTGCTCTGTTAATTGCAAACTTTTTAAAATCGCTGTTTCCACTTCGTAATTTGTGTGGACAAGTATATATATCTTTAAAACTTAAAGAATGTCGACCTCCAGGCATCAGTCCTAACGCGTTATAATTATTAAGAACATAAAGTGAAATTATAGGAGGTCCAATCATACATAGATCCCAATCATTACAGAGCAAATTGGTGAAAGTATTAACACGGTTTTCTAAACTACCTGGATTCAGAACATTCCAAAAATTCTCTGTTGTAGCATTTCCATTAAGGTTGTGACGGATGGCGGTGCTGTATTTAATTGCAAATGGGAAAATGTCCAGAAGCAATACGCCTCTTTTTGCAAGATCAAGTAAGCTGTTAACTTTATGAATCGATTTTGTCAATTTTACCCATGGAGTAATTGGTCCAGCACATCCATATGTTGCATTATAAGCAGCGTTCAAATACCCTTGGTCATTAATTTCATTGATATCGTAAAAATAGTTTGCTCCGCCTGCAGGACATGCTTCTGCAATAAGAATATATTTAATACATAATGGTTTCTCAATGTTACCCTTAACTTTTTCATCAAAAAATGGATGAGTATAATACCAACCATTACAAGGTTGAATTGCTCTACTTGCTCTTGTGTTAATACCTCGGAAAATATCTAAATAATCTTCAACCATGTGTTCGCGATTGAGGTATTCGCAATAGGCAGGCATTATAACACCTGCAGGTACTATCCCAGAAAAATGGATTTCCCATAAATGCCCATATTCAGCTAGTGTTAGCATAGTATTTTATTTATTAAAAAGTTTTTGTCTATTTAGAATTGAACATGCTTGGTATTGATCTTCCGTAAATCTTGATATTGAATTTCTGTTAACATAGGTATATTATTTAGTTATTGAGGATTAATGTCATCATCGAAAGCACCAAATCTAGCTATAAGCCATGCCCCGTTCGCCAAATCCACCTTATCCACTGGAAGCTCAAAATATACCTTCATGGAACACGAGACCAGAAGGGGCGCCTCTGTGAAAATTTTGAGGAAATCTGCATCGACGTATTCATTCAATTTTTCTCTGACTAAAAACTCCCTTAATTCAATATCATCTGCTTTCAGGAACTCGAACATCTTTTCATCTTTCAAATAAAAAGCATTGCGAATAGCTATGAGCTTTTTAATGATCGTTTCCTTTTCAGCTGATATTAGCTCAATATATGCGCCATAAGGATCATTAATGTCAATAGTCCCATCTGCGTTTTTTGGACTTAATTCTTGTAATTTCAATTTATGTGTCTCATCTGATTGACATGTCCAAAATGCAATTAGATTAGCTAATGCTTCTTTCGTTTTTTTATTTGGCATTTGGAATCCAAATGTCCAATTTTCTTCATTTATATACCCTTTCTTCACTGCATCATGAGCAGGCCAATGCGTCAGCCAATGCCCTATTTCATGCATAAGCACAACAAAACGAACAGAATCTATAGTCGGGTTTTTACTTTTGCAATACTTTTTGATATTATCTTCAAATAATATTACTATTCCTTCTTCAGTAGGTTCACTTATGTCTTTTCCTACTTCATAAATGTAAATCCCTAAATAATCAATAGTTCCTTCAAATTTATCTAAATCAGGGATATTGTAGAATATTCGGGCATTATCAAGAGTGTCATAATAAACCTCTGGAAAACGATCGATTTTAAAATTATTTTTGGCAAACAAGCCTTTCAACCAACGCATTTTTTCAAGTTCAGCATCGCTAAAACGATATGCTTTTAAATTCGTATTTACATTTTTTACTAATCTCATTTCCAATTCGTCTATCATATTTAAATATTTAGAGTTTTCCATATCTTGATTAACGGGCACTAGATGCAGCATATCTTTCAAATCATTTCCGGGTTCCCCTCGTTTAAAATTACTCCTTAGCCGACTTATGATTTGCCGAATATTATCATCTGAAAAACCATCTTCAAGTGCTGTTTGATATGCATCATCCCAAAATTCACGATAGGTATTATGTTCTTCTTTTGCTGTTTCTGTAATTATTTCGAAAAGTTCTAATTCCCTTATGCTTAAAAAAGCATCACTTCGAACCCTTTCAGAAAATTCAACTATTTTTTGAATGGAGTCTTTAATTTCATCAAATTCAGAATTATCAAAATTCTCTGGTAATTCAATATCCATATCTAACTTTTCGCTTTCCTTACGCCATTTTTTAATAGCATTTAAAATAACTCTGTATAAATAGCCTTCAGGATTATCTTTGTAGCCTTTATGGTTATCCTTTTTGAGGTGAAAATCATGCAAACAAGCTGCAAATTCATGTTTCGGATAATTATTTCTTCTCCGAAGAGATTTAAGGTCTGCTAAAAAATTACCCGCTTTTTTAATTTCAGGAAATAGTTCTTCGAAATCGGAAAGTTTAAAATCTGAATCTCCCATATTTTTCTGTTTTTATTTTGTTCGTATACCTTATTACTTAATCTAAAGTTTCAAGTTAAAAAAAATAGTTTAAGGTTTTACAGCAAATTAACTCTAATAACCAAGTTTAGAAACATTAAGCAATCCTTCTTCGGTTAACATTTCCAAAATTAAATTTTCATTCAGTTCATTCAACAATTCAAACTGCTCAATTTTTTGCTCTAAATTTCTGAGTTGTGCAGCGCTCCACCTTGAGTTTATAATATTTTTAATGGTTGCCTGATCAATAAATTCTGAAATAAAAGAATCTTTAAGTAATGCTTTTTTAGTTGAGGCATCGGGTAAATCTATTTTATATTTAAATAAAAATCTCCTATGAAAAGCAACATCAATATTTTGATACATATTGGTGGTAGCCACCAAAACACCTTTAAATTCCTCCAATGCCTCAAGCATTTGCGCCTGCGCAAGATTTGAGTGTATATCGTTACTTGTGTTAACCCCTACTCTTTTATTCATTAACCCATCAGCTTCATTCATAAGCAAAATGATAGGTTTCTTTGTTTGATGAATCTGTTCCTTATATTCATTAAAAATACTCTTAATGTTTTTTTCTGTTTCACCTACCCATTTTGATTGTATTTGTGAAAAATCAAACTGCATAATATCGGCATTTATTTTTTTAGCCATTTGATAAGCAAACTCAGTTTTTCCGGTTCCAGATGGCCCATGCAACAGTAATGTGATATTGATGTCTGATATTTTATCGGATTTGTTTAACAACTTGATAACATTATCAAAAAGTCGGCTTTCGGATTGGTTATAATACATTTTTGTTTCTTTAATAGAACCGAGTGGTTTATGTACATAAAGTCCTGCCTGTCTTTTCTGTTCTTTAAACTCTAAATTAGGAGGCATATTTTGTATTAATTTTAAAGCACTTTTTGCAACACTTATACGGCAAGTTATTCCATCATATTCCGTTTGTATTTTTATAAGTTCATTTTCAATTAAGCTATTGTTTTTTGCGAGAAATTTTTCTGTGTAGTAAGCAAGTTCATGAGGGCTTAAGTTCATATCGTTGAGATGAACCGGATGTAGTCCGGAAATAAATCCATTAATAGCATTCAGTAAAATGCGGGTTTCAGTAAAACTGGCATTAATCTGTTGTGAAAATTTAAATATCTCATGATGAGCATACTTGTTTGCAGACAGAAAATGAAACTCGCAAAGCGAAGGATTATCGGTGAAGATATGGTAAAGTGTAAATAAGTCTGTTATTTTACGAATACTATTGTAAGTGTCCGTTTTTTTAATTTTTTTTTCATCTTCCACATAACAGATGTATGGCTCATCTTTATCTCTGCGATTGGTTGTTAAAATTATTTTCCCATCTTCCAGTAAACTAAATAATTGTTTAAGGCTACCTGCTTCATCAGAATTATTTTGTTGTATAATATCGTGAATTTTTATCCCATTTTTACCATCTTCAGATTTTTCGCGTAGCATATTAAGTATTAGCTCGAATGATTTTTCTGCATTTTTTTCCTGGTTCATACATGATAAAATTTATGTTAATAATTAATTATTTTAAAACAGGATATAAGCCCGTTATGCTATTTTTTCTGATTCATATTGACTTCTAGCTATATAACATAAAGGCTCTCGATACTGATTATAACCCCTAACAATAACTGAATTTCCTTGCCAGCAAGCCGATGTAACAGTCATGTAAAGATTTGGATTCGACAGTAGAATAAAACCGCTCCTATCGTAATGAAGTTTAAGCGAACCATTAATTTGAATTTCAATAAATCCATAATTCCTGCATTTTTCCCAAGTCATAATTACTATATTTTAAGTGTTAAAAAATTATTTTTACTTTTCCTTCCAAAAAAAAAGGTTTACCATTTTCTATTACTACCGAACATGTAGTATTTTGTTTAAGCTGCATTAAATCATCTTTTGCGATCTCACCCTCAAGAGCAACTACAACATTAAGAGCTCTGCCCAGCAGCGTAACGATGCCTGAAGCAATTGAAATTGAATACAAACCATCCATATCCCAACCGCCTGCAGCACCCAAAACAGTACCTAAAGGATATCTCATTGGGGTTAAAACCCTGTCGCCACGTTGAAGCTCCTTTGTTTCATCAAATATCAAGTAGGTTACCCCACTATATTCAATCAGTTTACACATTGCTGTTTTCATAATTGAGTTATTTTAGGTGAATAAATATTTATGCTGATGATATTCCATGCACATTCTCTAGTGCATTGGAGTCTTCATTCAATTACCTAATCCGTTTTTTCTCATTTTGTGACAGAAAAGAAGTACTTTATTTTCAAACAGCAGTTTGAACTAATTGAATAACCAATATTTACTGTTGTGATTGCAGTGTCGGCCTCCAGTAGTTTCAGATGTAGCGCAGCGCAATCTAAAATCTTCTTTTCAGCGATTTTTAATCGCGATGAACCACACAAAATAAAAGCGATTAAAAGTCGCAATAAGTTCGTTTCAAATTTTAAATTTGAAACTACTGTGTGTGTGTTGGAAGTGAACCCAAAATAGAATCCGGACTAAAGGAAGATTCGTGTTTTAGGAGAGAGCGATGGCAGTATACTTTGGCTCTTGAATTTTTTGGATACTTTTTGTTTCCAAGACAAAAAGTATCTATTTGCTTCTTTTAAAAGAAGATTATTAATTACTCCCGAGATTTTGCGATTAATCCATGGAATGTGCTGGGAAATTGATGTGCATATTGATGATTTTATTTTTAAATCAGAAGGAATTTGCGAAACACCAAAAAATTTCTAGGCCATGTGTGAACGCTTGCTGTGCTTAACCGAAGGGAAGTATTTTGGATGATTTTGATTATTTGCTGAACTAATTCACTTCTATTTCCCTACGTCATATTTTGTCGTACCTAACACCTCATATTCGTATAATATGAGTAAAAGAAAAAAAAACGATTTAAATAAAAAGGGACAGACGCCATAGCCGTCAACTTAAGCCACTTATTCACCGTTATCTCTTGATAAATCAATATTTCAATAAAAGAGGGAGTGGAAAAAAAATTGACTTTTGGTCAAAAACCACTCCCTTAAAAAAAATTGTATGTCAAATGTCTTAAAAAATTGCGTTCGCAGTTAAGCGAGCAACAAATAGTTTTTAACAGCGAAAAGTCAGGATGGAAAAGTCGCAGCAGAAAACTCGATTTGTTCCAATTTCTAAATCTCTTTATTAGCAGGCGACCCAATAATCATTTAAGCTTGAATGATATGCGCCAAGAGCTTTTGGGAGATACTCTCATAAGTAAAGAAGGAATAAACAAGCGCATCAACAATAGAGCCGTGATGATGTTTAAGCTTATATTAGAGGAAGTTTTTACAGTCAATTTTACTCCTGTTTTTAAATGCTTTAAAAACAACTTTTTCTCTTCAATCATATTGACCGATTCAACTAGTTTTCAATTGCCATCTCGTTTGAATAATTCTTATAAAGGATTTGGTGGAAACCATGGTGTTAGAGGAGGTGTAAAGTTTCAATACCAAATATCGCTTACCGATGGAAGAATGAAAATGGAAACCACTTCTGCTGTTTCATCTGACCAAAGAACTGGTATTATTCAACCCAAAAAAGGAGAACTTCATTTGTTCGATTTAGGATATTTTAGTTTTACGAGATTCACGGAATTCGAAGAAAAGAAAGCTTTTTATTTATGTCGATTAAAAGTAAATACCTTACTATGGATTAAGAAAAATGATGAGTTTCAACAATTGACTTGGAAGGAAATTTCGAAAATGCAGAAAGGACGAAAAGTGTTGGAACTGGAAGTGTATTTGGGCAAAAACAAAGAAGTCAAAACACGCATCTTTATCGAGAGAATAAGCAACAAATCATCTGCACAAAAAAGAAGAAAGGTTAAGCGTTATGCTCAACGGCACGGCTGAAAACCCACCGAAAAACATTTGGCCATTTGTGATTTTAGCGTACACATCAGTAATATTCCCGCGAATATTTTGAGTAAAGAAAATGCTAGAGAAATTTACAGTTTACGTTGGCAAATTGAAATACAATTCAAGACTTGGAAATCGTTTATGAATATTGACAAAATCTTTCATGTTAACCAATATCGATTTGAGTGTCATCACTATGGAACCCTTATTTACATTATGCTGTGTGGCAAAATATTCTATGCCTGTAAGCAAATTTTTTGGAACGATACTTCTGTAGAATTGAGCGAGCTCAAAGCGATGAAATTCTTGGCACGAAATAAAGAACTAATTCATGATTTGCTTTTCGGTACAAAAGAAATGTCAGAACTAGCAATGAAGAAAATAGACGCGATTTTTCGAAATACCTGCATAAAAGAATTCAAGAAACATCATAAAACCCCTATGAACATTATAAAGTATCACTTAAGTTGACGGCTATGATGGCGATCCTATTTTAACACCGGCGCTAGATTCAATCGCATACATAAATGTTTTAACTACCGATACCACCAATGCTTATTATTTTCATGGCTTAAGAGATACAACTCTTAAAAATCCATATGGTTTATTGTACAGCGTAGGTATGATGAAGGAATCAAGAAAAGTTTGTCCGCAGGGTTACAGAATCCCAAATAAAAACGATTTCGAGACTTTAATCTCTTTTTCGGCGACAATGGGTAGCGGTCCAAACAATGCATTTAAAGCAAGTAATGCCTTAATTGATCCAGCTGATACTTCTTTATGGGGAAGTTCTAAATCGTCATTAATTAATGCGGGAAATTTAAGGGAATTTAGACCTTTGCCTTCGGCGTGGACATTGGTAGTTCCATTGACTTCTTTTGGACTTGATAATCAAGGACGTTTAATTGGGTTTGGCGGTGCTACAATGTTGGGTTTTATGAACCCTGCAGCAAAAACAGTGGTGTACTAGAGTGTCACAAGAGCTGTGGCTCCTGTTGGCGAAAAAGTTTATGCCGCATACATAATGGGAAACACTGGCGGGTTTCAAGTTGTTCCTTTCAAACATTTTTCATTTGGCCAAATCCAAGGTCCATTCGCCACCATCAAATGCATCAAAGAATAAAATAAACCGTTAGCTATGAAAAAAATAATAATCTTTTTCCTGATGATATTTTCGGAAATTGCAATGGCAAGTGTGCCAATGGAGTTGATGTTTCAGCAAGTGGTGCGCAATTCTACCGGCCAAATACAAGTACAAAGGGCGGTTAAAATTGAAGTGTCGATTATTGCAGGTTCTTTGGGTGGAGAAATAGAGTATGTGGAAACACATAATGTAACCACAAATCTTGATGGTTTGGCTTCAATAAAGATTGGCAAAGGCACGCCATCTCCCAATAATAATTTTGCAGATTTAGATTTTTCTAAAAATCACTATTTCTTAAGATGCAAAGTGGATTTAAACGGCGGAAATAATTTTGTTTTACTTACCACCATGCAGCTAATGACCGTTCCTTACGCCAATCATGTGCACACTACCGATAGTGTTAAAACGCCCTTTAGAAATAGTTATTCCAATGTGGTAAATAAAGGCAATGTAGATGAAAACAGTAGTGACGATTTGTTACTCACAGGAAATCAGCAAATAGCAGGAACAAAAACATTTACTCAGCCTGTTAAAGTTATTGCACCAGTGAGTGCAAATGACGCAATTCGTTTACAGAATTTGCAAAGCGAAGAAATTAAAATTTTACTGCATATCTTAAAACTTCAAAGGCAAAAGCTTAATAAGTAAACTGAATAAACAATCTCCGCTTTGTGTGTTTAGTGAGGATGAGGGAATTAATTCCCTCATCCTTTTTTTAGTTTTAAGCGCCTCGTTTTTTTGAAGTTTCAAAAGTAAAATATATCGAACGAATCGTAATTTTTCACCATTTTTTAATTTGGATTTGACCCTAGTTTTTCGTTTATTTGGTTTTAGGGGGATTGTAACATTTGTTGCTATCCGATTGTTTTTGCTATACTACTGACAACTATTATAAAGAACTATGAAAAGTTTTTACTTTTTAGCCGCTTTATTGCTGCTAATTTTTTCCCAAAGATCAAACGCACAGAATGATTGTGCTGCTTACCCTAAAACGAGTAAGTTTGATACTTTAACCTACATTAAATCTTCTATACCAACCGACCCATCAAAAGGAAGCGGTTTATGGCTTGGGCAAGGTACCATTCTAAGAAACGGGGTGGAGGTTCGTCCGGCTTTTATTCCCTCTAACCACCCCGAATGGGCAATTGCTATTGCAGTGTCGTGGAATTACACTAGAAATATTATAAACCGAGTAGAGTATCCGCAGATTGGCTATTGGTTGGGTACAGTGGTGCAAGAAACAGAATTGGGTTGTGTGGCAGGTACTACTTGGGATGCAGCCTATAAAGCTTCTAACAATATGGCCAATGCTAATACCATCATGAATCACGATGGTTGTTTTCAAATTGAAGGGCCCGGTTCGGCTTACGGTCAGTTGAGTCAGAATTACCCATTAGGCCGATTTCCTTTGAGTTTGCACCCTACCTTGATTGAGGGGCCAAACAATTTCGAAACGTCGGCTATGGTGAAATCTTATTTCGATGTTTATACTACTTCTGTTTACAACAATTACGTTGGGTGGGATGTGTATGAAAGTATTGATTGTACCATTGATCCTTATGCCTACATTAAGACATCAGCTTCTGGGTACAATGGTGGTATTAATGCCTTCGCTAATAATGCGAGTAAGTTTACTGGTGCGTTAGATGGTAATAACTGTTGGGGAGGCTTTGCTGCAACAACCGCTAACTATGCGAATGATGTGGCAAAATGGGTTTCTGTTTTAGAGAACAATACTTCTTACTGCGAGTATCCTGCAGGAAGTTCATTTGATTCATATTACAATGGAGATATGACCTGGACCATGGTAAGCAACTATATCAACTCTATTAAGGTGATGTATCCCGAAGTGAATTGGACGGCAGTTACGGCTAAAGTTCAAGCTACTTTTAATTCATTGGCTGTGGGTGGAGTAATTAAATTTCAGCAATTGGGTGATGTAGTAGATGCCATAGTAATCAATCTTCCAAAAGATTATCCTCAAACTGTTGAAGGTTCGCCAGTAGGGGTTGATATTTTTGGCTGTTCGGGCAATAAAGTTCCTTATGGCCATTTCGAAATTATCAATGGCTCTCAAACTACTTGTATTGGTGAATCGGTAACATTGAATGCAGTTGTTGATGCAGGAGGTGGGGCAGCGCCAACATTTAGATGGTTTAAAACATCGGCTCCTAATGTTACTTTAGCTACTACACAAACTTTTACTATTAGTCCTACCGTTGTTGGTAGCGAGACGTATGGTGCAGAAATTTGTAATGCTTCTGGCTGTTACCGATTAAATTCAAATGAATGTAGTGCTTGTGTTGATCCTAGAAATTTATGTGGTGTTAAAATTTACGCTAAAAAATGTTCTAATTGTACTTTTGCAGCTGCTGCTACTTCGGTGAATACACCATGTAAAGGTACGCCTGGCGGTAAAATTAATTTAACTTTAACCAATACTCCGGCCAACTATAAGGTAAGTTATGTGGCTATTACTCCGGTGGGTAGCCAATCGGCTAACCTTGGCACTGCAAGCGGAAATACTTACACCATTGATAACATTCGTGATGGTTCTTACAATATCACTTTAACCGATGTAAATGATACTACTTGTAAAGCAAAAACTACTGTAATTGTAGGATATACAAACAACACTAATTTTTATATAGATGGTGATATCACCAATACTGCCAATTGTGTGGCTAACTTGAAAGCTGAAGTAAAAGAGTTGCCTGCCCCATGTAACTGGAAAGTTCGTGTTCATGTGCCTGTATTTTTTATGTGGGAGAACCCAGTAAACTTTGGCGTAACTACTTCAACAGGATTATCAAATCTTGATAGATTTACGCGTACTGCCCCAAAACCAGAAATAGATGCGTGGAATGATGCGCAAATTTTCGAATCGGTTTTCTCATTAAATACAGGGGATGAAATGACCTTTAAGTTGGCCTTGACTAACACTCCGGGTGCCACTCAATGGAGAGATTATGAAGTGAATGTGTATGACGAAAACAACGTTAAAGTTTACACCAAGAATATTCCTGCTCAATCGGCTAAAGCCGATGCCCCATTTACCGTGGGCAGCTACAAAGTAACTTGTCCGGCTACCATTCCTAATTATACTTTTACTTGGACACCAAGTATTACCGGACAAACGAATACCTCAAAAACTTCTACTGGTAGTGTTCCGGTAGATAAGTTGGTGGATAAATCTTACACCGTTACTGCGGTTGATCCAAACGCGCCAATGTGTCCGCTTAAAGATATTATTGTAGTACCGAAAGATCCATCTTGCAACACTGTAGCTTGCACCAAACCTTCTGCAACTATTTCTGGAGGCAATACCATTTGTGCCGGAGATTCCACACAACTTACAGTGGCTTTTACTGGTTCACAACCTTTTAAAATAAAGTATACTGATGGTACTTCTAAGTTTTATAAATCAGGAATTACATCAAACAATTATTCTTTCTATGTTAAAACTGCAGGTACATATAAAATTGATTCTGTTTGGGATGCAAGTTGTGATACTTTAGGAAAAGGTTCAGCAGTAGTGGTGGTGAATCCTAAACCGGCATTAACAATTTCGGGCGATACAACCATTTGTGTAGGAGAAACGGCTCAAATTTCATTGGCTTTAACAGGTACTGCACCATTTAATATTACAGCAACTTTAAATGCTACGGTTATTCCTTTCACTACTAATTTAACTAGTTATATAGTTCCATTAAGCACAGCGGGTACTTATTTCATTAAAGTGACCGATGCTACAGGTTGTTCTATTACCAAGAAAGTGAGTATCATTATTAATCCGCTTCCAGTGTTTGATTTGGGAGCTGATAAAGCTATATGTTCTGGCTCTAGTGTTACTTTAGATGCAGGAGCAACTTTTGCCTCTTATGCCTGGACTGGCGCTAAAACGGGCAGTGCCAAAACAATTGATGCTGATCTTGCAGGAAAATACAAACTAACAGTTACCGACAATAATGGATGTAAGAATTCCGACAGTTTAAATGTTACCCAAGGTACTGCTGTAGCTATAGATTTTGGTGGTGCTACTAAAACCATTTGTGCTGGAAGTTCGGTGAATTTAGCTCCTAATGTGAGCGGTGGTGATGGAGTTTATACTTATAAGTGGAGCAATGCTGGGTCGGGAACTGCGGCAAATTACAATGCCAATAGCGCTGGATTTTACACTTTAGAAGTGACCGATGGAAAAGGATGTAAAGATAAAGACAGTGCTGAGGTAGTGGTGAGTTCAAGTTTAACGGTAACCTTAACCGATAAAAGCATTTGTGCTGGTGATAGCACTGTGATCAATAGTGGTTATAGTGGTGCTGGTTATGCCTTCTTATGGAACTCAGGAGAGACAACACCTACCATTACAGTAAAAACTGCGGGTGTGCATTCGGTAGATGTTACCAATGGAAGTTGTAATGGTTCGGGCTCAATGACGCTTACTTTAAATGCATTACCAAACGTTAATTTAGGTGCCGATAAGAATGTTTGTGGAACGTCAACAGCTCTTTTAGATGCGGGTACATTTACTTCTTGGTTGTGGTCGTCGGGAGAAACTACTCAAACGATCAATAAGGCAGCAGGTACTTATTCTGTAGCTGTTACCGATGCAAACGGTTGCAAAGACAGCGATACTATCAGTATTATTTCTGTTAACAAACCTAATCCAAATGTATTGGTAGATGTGCAAACTTGTCCAAATGGTAATGTGAATTTCGATATATCTTCATTTGATAATGGAAATGGGCCTTACACCTATAAATGGAATAACAACACAACTTTACCTACTTTAACGATCAATAATATTAACACGGGTTCTACTCATTATGTTGATGTTACCGATAAATATGGTTGTGTAGGTAGAGATTCTGCTGTGATTACTGTGAAATCTAGTTTAGCGGTACAAATTACTGGTACTCCAGATACCACTATGTGCGCTGGTTCAAGTATTACATTGTCTTCAAATTATAATACAGCGGGTGGTTATAGTTTATCGTGGAGCACTGGTTCAACTGCCGATAATATCATTGTTAGTTCGGGTGGATTGATAACATTAACAGTAGACGATGGAAATGGATGCAATGGAAGCGATGCCATTAATATAGTTGTGAATGCTGCTCCCGATATGAGTTTGGTGCCAACTACTGCTTCTATATGTAGCGGAGATGCGGCTTCTTTAGGTTATAATTATGGTGTTGGTTATACTTACTTATGGACACCTGGAAATGTAACTTCAGCATTGTTAAACGCAAATTCAGGAGGCACTTACACTGTTAAAGTGACCAACCCAAAAGGATGTGAAGCCGATACTGATGTGGTGGTTACAGCGCATAGCAAACCATTAATAAATATTGGTTCGAATGTAAATGCTTGTGCGGGTCAAACAATCACTTTGCAAGATGCAAGTGGGCAAACTGGTGTTACTTATAAATGGTCGAAAATAAGTACCGGAAATACTACTATTGCCACTACGCCGACATTGCAAATTACCACCACCGATACTTATCAGTTGTTGGTTACAGATGCATTTAATTGCACTAATTTTCAAGCCATTGATGCAGTGTTTAAAACAACACCTTCGGTTAATTTGATTAATGGTTTAGATAGCGCAACCATATGCGGCACCGAGACTTTGAATTTAAATGCGGGCAATGCTGCACCAGGTATTACTTACGCTTGGACTCCGGGCGGAGCAACAACTCAAACTATTACTGTGGGCACTACTGGTGATTATTCAGTTATTGTAAGTAACGGCAATTGTTCTGATACCGACAAGGTGCATGTTAAGTCGGTGGTACTTCCAAAAGGAGTTCTATCGGATGCTTTGCTAGCAATTGAGCCTAACTATTGTTTTGCAGAGGAGAAGTTGGGAGTTGTTTTATCTGCTATGGGTACTGATGGAAAGACATATAATTATTTGTGGAGTACCGGCGAAACCACACCTCAAATTACCTTAACAAAAGGTGGAACATATTTGGTGAATGTTTATGAAGGTCAGTGTCAAGAAGGAGACGAGATATCAGTTGTTGATTACTGTCCTACAACGTTCTATATTCCCGAAGCTTTCTCACCAAATTATGACAATAAAAACGATGTGTTTAAGATATTTGGAACCAACATACCAAATTTCGAGATTTTTATTTTCAATCGTTGGGGTGAGCAAATTTACCATAGCACCGATTACACTCAATCATGGGATGGAACTTACATGGGTAATTTAGTGCAAGAAGATGTTTATGTGGTGAAGGTTACGTATGGAGAAAACCAAGAAAATGGTTCGGTGAAAAGACGCGAACGTTTGCAAAAATTAGCCTTGATTAGGTAGTCGGTATATGAATTAATTTAAAGTCCTTGTTGTTCAAGCAGCAAGGACTTTTTTTTAGAACCAAACGGTGATATTTGATACTGCTAAATTCATCATTTTAACAGCATTGTTTTTATCGTCTAAGAAGTTGTTTTTATCGGAATAAAAAAGACGATTTTCTAATCTAAATAGTGCATGATTTGCAATCTTTAAGTTGAATCCAATGCTTCCACTGTATACCGAAAATTGAGTGTTTGGAGTGATTGAAGTAAGCAATACGTTGTTGGCGTCACTAAAATATTCTATTCTAGCAGAAAGAGATTGACGATTATTGAAAGAATATTTTGCCGAGTAGTTAGCCGACCACCACGTTGCCGTAGAGGAGGTTTTTTCTTGTATACCAAAGTAAGCACAGGCAGTTGATGAAAATTTATTTCCCGAATCGTATATCCAATACAAATCAGAGAAGTAACGATTTCTAAAGTTAATGTTCGTGCTACTCCTTTCGTCACCCATGTATAAATTCCAATTGAAAAGATTTTTGTCGTTGGGTCTAAATTCAAGTTGCGAAGCAAATGCTTTGTGTTGGTTTTGATCTTGAATTTGCTGCCATCCATTAAGCAGGTATAAATATAAATTGATTTTAGCAGTGAGCGCTACCGATACCTTGGCACCACTTAAATAGTAAGGGGCATTTTCGGCAGCAAGAGAGCGAGTGTACAACAAATGATCTTTACTAATAGCACTTTCGTTGGTAAAAGGTGATCCAATTACTCCGAAATCTAACCAAATATTTTTTGTTTTGTTTAAACGTAAACCTGCACTAGCTTCCACTATATTTTTAAGTAATCCAGGTTCGCTTGCATAGTTGCTATTCATGTAAGTTCCTACTCCGGGTACTATTCTGGCACGCACTTTTTCGGTGTTGTAGCGTAGATCTATATAGGCTAGATTAATAGTAGTTTCATTGCTTCTGCTCATGGAAACCAAATACGGATTGTTGTTGCCTGCTGGTTTGCTAAAGTTGTATCCATAATAGGAGTCGATATAACCACCAACAGAAATTTTACCAATGTGCTCTCCGTTGGTAGTGTCCATAATGCCAGTGTTTGCTACTTGTGCAAAAGAAGTTGTGCAAGCAATAAGGGAGATTAAAGCGATTAGTTTTTTCATGTTTCAATATTAAGTAATTTTTCGCACCCACATTATTGCAGTGACTAATTGAATAAATTCTAGTACTTGACATTGATTCAAAAGTATCTACTTTTGCAGCATGATTAAATCTCTTCCCAAAAGTATTTTATTTGTTTTTCTGTTTTGTTCTGTTTTGGTTCATGCACAGAAAGTTATTGATGTATCTACTATTGATGAAAATACAGCGTTGCAGGCAAGTGATGTTGCCATTTTTATCGATTCATCAAATGCATTAAGCATTGAGGATATTCATCAGCAAAATTTTGTGGTGCCGAGTCAAGTACCAGTAATTGAAAGTGGAGATGTTACCTATTGGGTGAAGTTCATTGTAAGAGGTAATCCAGAGAAGAATGTGAATTGGGTGCTAGAGAGCTATGAGGTACATGCCGATGTATTTGAATTTTACCGAGCCGAAGAAAATGGTAAATATTCTGTTGTAAAAACGGGTGATCAATATGCGTTTTCTGCACGAGAATACAATCATTTCAATTTTGTTTTCGATTTCAATACCAAGTATAAAGGAGAGAGAGCGTTTTATGTGAAGGTGCGCGATCCATGGGCGTTGACATTGCTTTTTAATTTGCGCTCTACTCGATATTTTACTTCTTATGCCACCACAGAATATTTGTTATTGGGTGTTTTTTACGGATTATTACTCTTTGTGCTTTTGCACAACCTCATGATTTTTGTAAATACCAAAGAGCGCTTGTATTTGTATTATGTGATTTTTGTTTTAAGCTGCATGCTTACTTGCGCATTGCAAGATGGATTGGCATTTCAGTATATGTGGCCTGCACATCCCGACTTAGATACTTTTGTAGATAATATCGTTAGGATAACATTGTTGGTTGCCTTTTGTTTGTATACTTTTCAGTTTTTCGATTTGAAGAGAAATGATAACAAGATGAGGAAATACATCGCCGTTTCCCTTCTCTCATTTTTACCTATTTATATTGTAAAGGAATTTGTTTTTTCCGATGCGGTTTACAGTGTATTCTATTTAATACCCTTTGTTTTAATTTATATTGCAGCCATAAGAGCTGCACGCAGAAAGTTTAAACCCGCAAATACTTTTTTGGTGGGTTATTCTTTGTTTTTATTGTCGATGTTTATTTCAATTCTTAAAGATTTGGGACTAATTCAAATTGATACCAATCAGCGCTTACTAGAGATATTATTCGTGTATGTTATTTATATCGGAATTGTGTTTGAAAATTTATTTTTCTCTTTTGGATTAGCTCAACGTATTCGTTTTTTAAAAGCCGAGAATGAGAAGCTTGACTTAAGTAACACTAAGCTTAAATTTTTTAACCTTGAGGCCGAGTATAAGTTACTTAAAAATCAAGTGAGTCCGCATTTCATTTTCAATACGTTTGAAACTATTAAGTATCTGTCGAAACACGAATCAGAAAAAGTGGAAAGTTTCATCAATAACTTATCAGAATTTATGCGCACTAGCTTAAAAAATGATAAGGGAGTAGTGAGTTTAGAGGAGGAAATGGGTTTGCTTAAAAATTACATTTATTTACAGCAGGTTCGATTTGCCGAAGCTCTTCATATTGAAATAGATTCTTTTGATAATCATAAGTATAAGAAAGTGCCCTATTTCTCGGTGATTACCCTAGTTGAAAATGCCATTAAACACAATGTTCTTACGGTTGAAAAACCTTTGAAAATTGGTATTCATTTCGACAAAGAATATTTAAAAGTATGCAATACTTTACAGCGCAAAAAAGTGGTAGAAAATTCAACAAAAATTGGTTTGCAAAATTTAAATGAGAGGTATCAATTGTTGGGTGCTTCTGCAATTTTAGTAGAAGAAAGCGAAACTGAGTTTTGTGTAAAAATTAAGATGATTGAGCCATGAAATTTGTAGTGATAGAAGATGAAAAATTTGTGGCAAGTAACTTGGCCGATTGTGTGCGCAAGCTGCGACCACAATACGAGCTTTTAAAGATATTGTCTTCGGTAAGTGAAGCCATAACTTACTTTAAAAGCAATAAGGATTACATGCTCATTTTTAGCGATATTAATTTGGGCGACGGTATGTGTTTTGAAATTTTTGAAAAGGTAGATATCGAAGCTCCAATTATTTTTTGTACCGCATTTGAGCAATATTCAATTGAAGCTTTTAATACCAATGGTATAGATTTCATTCTAAAACCTTTCGAGGAGAAAAGAATCGAACAAGCTTTACAGAAGTTTGAAAAGTTAAGTTTTCATGCCCTTAATCAGCGTAAGAAGATAGAACAATTATCTGCCGATCTAACGAAGAATACCCAGTATACTTTCTTGGTGAATTATAAAGACCGATTGATACCTAAAGAATTGAGTGAGATTGCATTTTTCTTTATTAAAAATGAGATTACATTTATCGTTGATAAGAACGAAAATCAGTTTTTAATTGGAGAAACCTTAGAGCAAATTGAGCATAAGGTGGGGGAGGGGTTTTACAGGGCAAACCGTCAGTATTTAGTGAATCGCAAGTATATCAAAGATGTTTCTCGTCAGATCAATCGCACTCTTTCTGTAAACCTTGTTATTACTCATTATGACGTGATTTCGGTAAGCAAAGAAAAATCTTCTTCTTTTCTAAAATGGCTTAAAATGTCCGTTTAAAAATCACATTTGTCCGCTTCGGCCATTTTTTCTTTTAATACTCTTCTTGTACTATTACATTCGTGCCGTAATTGAGACCGAGTAAAATTCCTGTCGTTCAATAACGGTAGGGTTTATATAAGAAATTAAGCGATCTCCTTTAACCTGTTCATTACCCCAAAACCTCATGTTTTTTCCCCGAAAAGCATGAGGTTTTATTTTTGCAATGATTTACTTAGTGTTGAATAAGTACCGTGGTGCTTTGATTGTTAATATTTAGCAGGTAAATTCCGTTCGCTAGAGCACTGCAATCAATAATTATTTTCCCATGTATTTTATCTGAAAAATTAACTCGATCGTTCATGTTTTGTCCGAGAGAATTGTATAAATTAATTACTTCGAAATCATTTGCTTCTACCATTAGAATGCTGTTGGTAGGATTTGGATAGATGTTCATTTTGTTTGACTTCAATTTTTCATCTATTGAAACGGTATTAGAATTTTCATACACTCCCATATCTACCGTGTTGGCGATGATTCTTGCATTTCCCGCGATGTCGGTGCTGTGTATTCCAGTATTTTCTCCTCCATTTAATCCGGGAGAAGCATTTTGTAAATACAATCCGTCATCCAATGTAAGCCAACAATTATCAAGACCAATAGCATTATTAATATCAATAAATTGAGGATTAGTGGTGATGTTGCCGGTTGTAGATCCGCTTAAAATATGGTTGCCACTTTGACCGCTCATATCAATAATTGAGTAAGTGGCGAAGATCGAGCCGTTACCTTTGCTATAGAATTGTTGTCCGGCACCAGTTGCACTATTGCCCCAAACAATACAATTTTTTAAAGTTACCGAGCTGTTGCCCGAAATGGTGGTTTGATTTTCATCGATATTGTCGGAAATAAAGGCACCAGCAAAGCCATTTAAAGCTCTGTTATTAATAAAAGCGCAATTAGTGAGTTGTGCATGACAATCTCCGCTGGCATTTCCTCCCCAACAATACATCGCCCCAACATTAGTGGCAGCAGTGTTGTTGTAGAAAAGTACATTGAAGAGGGTCGGACTAGCATTTCCATTCACGCCATAGCTGTCCATTCCGCCAGCCTCTATATATGCGTGATTTTCTGTGTAAATACAATTTATGAAAGTAGGCGTTGCAGTGCCTTGATCATAGCCATTGTTAAAAGTGCCGGCTCCCCAAGACGCTCTATTGTTGATCTAAATAACGTGAGTTCGAAATAAGGATTCTATAAACAATGTTGATTAAATTGTTT
>CAYORT010000032.1:0-24568 GCA_964406465.1 uncultured Chryseobacterium sp. | reverse complement strand
TGAGCCTACATCTATCGAAATGGCTACGCAAACAACAGCGTTTAAAAATTCAAAAGATTTTAAAGCCTTACAAAGTTATATTTTAAGTAGCGATGAGTATGCAGGAATCAAGAAATAGATTGAATGTTCAATGTTTTAAGTTCAATGTTAGCGCGTTGCTACTTCTGGCTGTTGTTTTATTTTCTTGTAAGAAAAAGCAAGAATATGTGTACGAAGTGAACGATGAAACAATTAGCGCTGCCGGAGTGCAAAAACCAAACGTGAAAAGCAACACCGAATTTATTTCTATTGCACATACCGATGTTATGGGAACAACTGTTTCGTCGTCAACTTTGAATGAATTGAAAACGCAGTACATCGCTTTTGGCGACAAAGGAGTTACAGAAGATTTGATCATCAGAAATTTTTTAAATAAGTCAGGTACAACAATTCCTACAAGCATTGGAAGTGATAAGAAACTATTTATTACCAATGCTTACAAAAAGATTTACAACAGAGTTCCAAATGAGTATGAGATATATTTTCTCAGCGATTTACTTACAAAGAACAGCACTATTACAGCAGAAATGTTTTACTATTCGCTAATGACTTCTAACGAATACCGTCAGTTTTGAAAATGAAAAGAAGAGACTTCATAAAAAAAGCAGCAGTGGCAACAGCCGGAGCGGTGGTGTTGCCTTATATCTTGCCGTCGGGAAGATTGTTTGCGGCTACCGGTACGCGTAAAGTTAATCATGTGGTATTGGTGTTATTTGCTGGTGGTTTAAGAAATATAGAAACAGTAAAGCAAAATCAAAGTAACTTGATGAGTACGATGTTGAAAGACATCACTCCATTTGCCGTGCAAGCTGGTATCAGCGAAGTATTGCCCGCATCTCCTCTTCCGGGTGGAAAACGCTTGCAGGAATATGGTACTTTGATGAAGGAATTTCGCTTTAAGGAGGGTCCAACTGGGCACTACAACGGACACATGACGGCGCTCACCGGAAAATATTCTCAGGCAGAAATAAATTTAAGAACCAATCCCGAATACCCAACCATCTTTGAATATTACAGAAAGCACAACGACGACGCATCAAGAAGTTCGGCGATGAATTCGTGGTGGATATCCAATTCTTTGGGTCCCTATCCAGCCTTAAATTACAGTTCTTTCGCGGGCTATGGTGCAGCCTATGGAGCAAATTATATTCAACCTTCTTCCATCATCAGTATAGATGGATACAATGCTTTGGGTAATCCAAAAACATTCACTCAACAAGAGATGGAAATGGTGAATAAAATTCGCGCCTTTTGTGATGCCAATTTTGCCAATCAGTATGCTGCCGAATCGGTAGGAGTGGTTAACTCTGCCAGTGAAAGGGCGCAGCTAGATGCCTTCTTGGCCGAATTGTTTCAAGATGCCTTGGGCGGCGCAGGCTACAACTCATGGGGCTTTAATTCATATGTTTCGAACGATTTGGTGAATTTGTATTATGCCGAAAAGGTGATTGAAAAATTTAAACCCGAATTGACGGTGTTGAATATGCAGGATGTAGATATTTGTCATACCGACTTCACTCAATATTGCAATTTGCTTCGTCGCGCAGATTGGGGTGTTTCTCACCTTTGGAATAAGATTCAAAATACACCTGGAATGGCCAATGACACAGTGATGATTGTGGTGCCAGAACACGGAAGAAATATTACATCGAATACAGTGATTGATGCCTATGGCAGACCTGCTTTTGATCACAACAGTGATGCTACTTCCCGTGAAATATTTTGCTTGATGTGCGGTCCGAGCAACGTGATCCACCAAGATAAAGTGATAAGCACCGAATATGGAGAGAGTATCGACGTGATTCCAACGATCGCCGAATTATTGGGCTTTAGAGATAGAATACCAAGCGGAATGTTAGACGGACAAGTTTTAACGCAAGCCATAGTGTAGATTATGAAGACCAGAAAACTTAAAATATTAATTGTTTTTTCTGCCTTGATTGTATCAATGGCGATTTCGATGAATGGATGTAAAAAAGATCCTGCGCCTGCTAATCCTTACGATGCTGTTGACTACGGCAAAAAAGACGATGAGGTGGCGGTAGATAAGTATTCAATAGTTGCGCTGCATCGAGATATCTTCTTTCCGCAATGTGGTAAACCAGGCTGTCACGATGGTCATTTCGAACCCGATTTTAGAACTGTTGAATCAACTTATTCAACAATGGTTTATCAACCCATCACTAAGAACAACGCCAACAATGATTTTACTTTTAGAGTATTGCCTTACCAATCGGCAAAGAGCGTTCTTTATGAGCGAATTTCCAATTGCTGTTTTGTAAATACAAACGATAGAATGCCTCAAGACAATATTGGTATTCCTATGAATCAAGAATACATTGATAGAATTAAGAAGTGGATTGACGACGGGGCAGCCAATTTAGATGCAAACGCAGCGAAGTATCCTAATAAACAGCCTTTTTACCAGGCTATGGTAGCATTAGATGATAAGTTTCCTGGACAGTTCAATGTTATTTCCGACAAGAACAATCGCGTGAATAATGTGGATTATTTTGCGTTTTATGTAACATCGGGACAAACCATTACCGTGTTGCCGGGTAATTACACAGGAAGCGATTTTGTGCCCATTAGCGATGATAGCACCGCTACCGAAAATTTAACGCAAGGCGTGTTAAAATTGTCGTATAAAAAAGATGATTTTTCAACCCCTATACAAACCATTAATGCTACTAAATTGGTTTTTGGAGGAAAATGCTACTGGTACTCGCAAGTAAATAGTACAGGATTGTTAACCGATACAACGGTGTATATGCGTTTTTATATTAAAGATGCCCACCACAACACACCTGCAGAATTTCCTAAAACCGAGGTGATAGATCCATATAAAACTTATTGGTCATTTTATGTTAAGCCGTAATTTAGTTCAATGTTCAATGTTCAATGTTGGTTGAGCATAATAGTAATATGCTTTATGTTTTCTTGTAAAAAAGAAACGACATCAACTGCTCCTGTAATTGAATTTATATCTATTACACCAAGCACGCTGCAAGTGGGACAGCAAACTGCTACCATCACCATTTCTTATAAAGACAATGATGGCGATTTAGGGGAGAATACAGCAGATGTTAAGAATATGTTTGTAACCGACAACAGAAATGGGGTAATTTACCAATTTCGTGTCCAACAGCTAGCTCCTACAGGTTCAACGATAGCCATTCAAGGAAAGCTCTCAATAGCCATGCCCAACACAGGAATCACAGATGGGGTGAATTCTGAAAGCGCTACTTTTTCTATTTATGTAAAAGACAGAGCGGGCAATCAAAGCAATACCGTTTCCACATCTGCTGTCACAGTAACGAAGTAGTTTTCAACATTTTATAAATTTTTCTTGCGCGTTATTGGAGTAAAGTTGTACTTTCGCCACGCATTTGCGATTACAGGGGATTAAACTGCTACGTTACTACTTATGAATACTACTGCTATTGGGGTTGAGAGACCCTCTAACTTCTTGTCTTTATTTTACTCTTGCGCTTTTGCAAAGTCAGTAAAAGTTATCGCTATTATTTTATTTCTATCAATTTTGCCTCAAAAACTGAGTGCTGTGAAAATTGCTGTTGGTACTTACACAGGAAACGGTGGTACTGCCCAAAATATTACCGGTTTAGGTTTTACACCTGTAGCGGTACTTGTGCAAAAGGTAGGTTCTGCAACTGCATTTATTGGAACGAGCACCATGGGAGGGAAAGTAAAATTAAATGGATCTGGCGCTCTTGTTTCAAATTATATTACTGCAATGGCTTCGGGCCAATTTACTGTTGGTACCAATTCAGCTGATGCTAATACCAGCTCTGCAACTTATTATTATGTAGCCTTTGCCGCAACTGCTGTTTCGGTAGGTACATTTACGGGTACAGGATCAACACAAAGTATTACGTTAGGATATGAGCCATATATGGTTTGGGCAATGCCTGCTTCTTCAACTTGGCCAAATTATTCGCAAATGAGCATGAAAGGAAGCACATCAAATGTATTTAAGATGGATGGAACTGGTGCGGTAGATTGGCATAAGGAGTATTTAGATGCCTACTCATCTACAGGCTTTTCTGTGCACGCCTATGCTTCTACAACCGAGACCTATCATTATGTATCTTTTAATGTTGGAAGCACTGGTTTTTATACTGGTACTGCAGCAACACATACCGAAACACCTTCATCGCCATCTTTAAGTAATCCTGTTTTCCTAATAGCAAAAGACCAGGGGATTGCTCCCAATGCCACAAGTTGGTATAAAACTTCTGTGATGGCGAGTAACAATTCATACACCTTTGCAGGTGCAAATTCTACTACCCAAATTACTGCATTAACTGCAACTGGTTTTACTCTTGGGGTATCTACAGATGCCAACGCTTCGGCAAGTAACACGCAATGGTATGCCTTTGGGTCATCAGATTTGTTGCCGGTTGATTTAACTTATTTTTCTGCAGAAAAAAATGGTGCGAATGTCGATTTAAATTGGCAAACAGCCAGTGAGGTAAATTCGGCATATTTCGAAATTCAGCGTTCGGTAGATGGTGTAAATTTCGAGACAATTTCATCATTGGAAGCTGCAGGTTATAGCAATTCTTTAATCAACTATTCATTCGTTGATGAATCTCCTGCTAGAGGTTTAAACTACTATAGAATCAAAGAAGTTGACAGTGATGGAACAACTCAGTTTTCTGATGTAGCGGTTGTAGATTACGTTACAGGAAATGCTTTGCTGCAATTGGCAATGTACCCTAATCCGATGGAAGAAAACGCAATTCTAAACTTTGAAATGCCCTCTGCAGGAAATGCAAAGATTGAGGTATTTGATGCTTTAGGTAAAGTGGTGTTTAGCAAGGAGTCTTCTTTTGTGGAAGGCGGAAACTCAGTTGTTTTATCTGAATTGGACTTGTCGACCGGAAACTACTTTGTAAGAGTACTAGCTCAAAATTCTCTTTCTGAAACTGTTCATTTTACCAAGAAATAGAAAGACCAACCTTTGGGGTAAGGTTGGCCTTTCGTTATGAAAACAGAACTACTACTACATTTTATTTCAAAAGGATCTAATTACGGTTTACATACAAACCGATTCTTTTGTATTGGTAAGAGCCAAACAAAATCTAAAAGTTACAATAGAGAAAAATTATTTGTTTTTTGAAGGACCAGCCACGAAGTCTTTGAGGTAGAATGGCTCAAAGTAGGCTAGGTTTTCGAAATCATTCGACACAAATTTTTGATGCGCAAAGGTAATCATGTATTGTGCTGAAGGATGAATATTTTCAATGATATGAATATTGCCTTTGTTCAGTATTTCCGCACATTTCATGGCGCCATCACCAAAAAGATATATTTGCTGTTGCGTGTACTCATTGAACGAATTTTCATCTATAATTTCGGCCTTTATTGCTCTGATATTGTTCAATTGAGAATCGAAAATTTGCGAATACACTTCCATGCGGCGC
Source organism: uncultured Chryseobacterium sp. (assembly GCA_964406465.1). Classification (GTDB taxonomy): domain Bacteria; phylum Bacteroidota; class Bacteroidia; order Flavobacteriales_C; genus JAHEZL01. The sequence goes on along the minus strand of CAYORT010000032.1, from coordinate 19,082 downwards.
GCATCGAGCATAGGAATTAGAATGTCTCCTCCTTGCATTTGCTTGTTGTTTTTTTCGCGACAAGCGTAAGCGAGGTTTAATAATGTTTCGGTAGATATTAATGGAATGTTTAGGCCGTAGCACAGGCCTTTTGCTGTGGATACGCCAATGCGTAGGCCGGTGTAACTGCCCGGACCCTTACTCACCGCAACGGCGCTTAAATCTTTTAGGGTAATTTGTTCTTCTTTGAGCGCTTCCTCAATAAAGAGATTTAACTTTTCGGCATGAGAGTATTGCTCGTCGTATTCTTCTTTAACACAAAGTAAAACACCATCTTTTGCAAGAGCAACCGAGCAAAGTTTAGTAGTGGTATCTATATGAAGAATATAAGGCATGAAGTAAAAATAGATAATTTTCACTTCATGCCTTCACTAATACTAGTTATTTAGCATTTGATACAACTCATCTTTCAAACGAACGCGTTGTTTTCTTAATTCATTTAAATGATCATCGGTAGTCACCTCTGCACCACTTTCAATTCTATGCACCGCATGGTTCGCCTCATCATACTCATTAGCTAACTTTTTAAAATGAGCATTTTCTACCTTAAGTTGTTGAATCTTCTCTTGATACTGAGGGAATTCGTGTGTTAAATTGTGCTTTTCCATAATTGAATAATTTATACACAATGTTACAACACAAAGTAAACCTTAAATAAGACATTGGTCAGAGAAAAAGATGTGATTTGTCAGGAAAAAGACTATTGTGCTTTGTTCTTTCTAAGCGTATTTAAGCCCAACAATAGGAAGATGATTCCTAAACCACAAAATGTTAACAGCACTCCTGTTTTACCTAGTAATTCGTAAAGTAGAACAATGATGGCGTTCATTCTTGCCCCTTCACCCTCTGTTTCTAAATAATCGAAAAAGAAATAGAGTCCGATACCTACAGCAAACATCAATGCTGCGTATCCAAAATCTTTCCAAGGTGATTTTTTTTCTGTTGTAGTAGTTTCTTGATTTTCCATAAATAGTAGTTAAAGGTTGAAAGTAAAAAATTATCTCCTATTTTCTAATAGCTCGTTTTGCTTATTTACCTTTACTCAATGAAGCAATGTGTTTACTTTATATCTGGTTTAGGTGCCGATGAAAGAGTTTTCTCTAAGTTGCATTTATCCCATTGTAAAGTGATTCATTTATCTTGGTTCGACCCAGAGCATGGTGAAACCATTGAATCGTATGCGCAAAAGATGAGTAAGAAGATTGTTGAAGAGGATGCAATTTTAATTGGATTATCGATGGGAGGAATGATTGCTGTGGAAATTGCGAAAATCAAAAAATTGGAAAAGGTGATTTTGATTTCATCTTGTAAAACCCACAAAGAGTTTCCTTTGTCCATTCGTTTGGCTGCTGCCTTGCGCATTCCAAAGTTATTTAGAAGAAGATTTTTAAAAGTAGGAGGTGCAATTTTTTACAAATTAATTGGTGCTGAAAGTGAAGACGACAAAACACTTGTTAAAAATCTACTAAAAGATGCATCACCCAATTTTGTGTTATGGGCAGTGCGTACCTTGCCTTTTTGGAAAAATGAAATTGTACCGCCCAATGTGATTCATATTCATGGCACAAACGACCATGTTTTGCCTTTTAAATATGTGAAAGCGAATGAGGTGATTGAGGGAGGAGGACACCTAATGGTTTACAATAGGGCAGAGGAGTGTGAGAAAATTATCGCGTTGCACGTAGGGGCGAAAGATTTTTCGCCCTCATTGCATCACTAATTATATTTTATTTACAAAAAAAAAGGGCGAAAGATTTTTCGCCCCTACAATTATTTAATCAACTCCAATATCTCTTTCACCGTCTCTTCTCCTTTATACACCAATACTTTCTTCTCGCCAGTTGCTCTAAATTCCAATTCGAATTCTTTGGCTTCGCTAAAACGTTTTCCTAAGATGATTTTAAATGGAACACCAATTAAATCGCTGTCTTTAATTTTAGCGCCCATGCCCATATCGCGGTCGTCAACTAAAGTTGAAACGCCTGCTTTTTCAAAAGCTTTTTCTAATTCTAAAGCCACCGCTTCAAATTCAGAACCTTGGTATTTTAAAGGAATAATCGACAATACGTAAGGTGCAACAGCCACTGGCCATTTGATTCCTTTTTCGTCGTTGTTTTGCTCTAAAATGGCGTTTACAATTCTACTCACACCAATACCGTAGCAACCCATAATAACAGGTTCTTTTTTTCCTTCTCTGTTCACGAAATTGAAGTTCATGGCAGATGAATATTTGGTGCCTAGTTTGAAGATGTGTCCCACCTCAATACCGCGATACACTTCGTGTGTAGCCGAATATTTTTCTACTTCATTTTCTTCAATTTTGGTAGCAACGCCATTTTCTTCGATGAAATAATCTTCACCAAATTTTGAAAATGCTACAATCTCTTCGCTACCATCACCACCAATTTCTCCTGGGTCGGCTGGTATACCAATAACTTTCAATCCTAAGCGATTAAAAATATTGAAGTAAGCGGTGCGCAAAGCGTTGTATTCTCTATCTAAATCTTCATTCGATGTGTGGAAACTGTAGGCATCTTTCATCATGAATTCTTTACCGCGTAACAATCCATTTTTAGGGCGCATTTCATCGCGAAACTTTCTTCCAATTTGGTAAAGTGTAAAAGGAAATTGTTTGTATGATGTTACTTTGGTGCGTACTAAATCGATAACTACTTCTTCGTGTGTTGGACCGAAACAAAATTCTCTTTCGTCGCGGTTGTGAAATTTCAACATTTCTTTTCCGTAAACGTTCCAACGACCCGATTCTACCCACAATTCTTTTGGTTGAACGATGGGCATCGAGATTTCCTGGCAATCTATCGCGTTTAATTCTTCACGAATTACACTTTCTATTTTCGATAAAACTTTGTGTCCGAGCGGCAAGAAATCATACAAACCTGCCGAAACCTGTTGAATCAATCCGGCTTGAATACTTAATTTATGACTTGTTGCATCTAACTTATCGTTGATGGTTCTTTCTGTATGGATAAACGCTTTTGAATATTTCATTTTTAGTTCACAGTTTTTAGTTCACAGTTCACGGTGCGAAAATAAGGTTTAAACCCGAAACATAAAATTAAGAGTGGTAGTTAATTCGGTGTGGATTTCCGGGTGTGGGACTCCCTCTCGGAGGAGAGGGGTGAGGAAAGGCCTGTGAAGTGGGAGGGAGATGGATTAAGTATTGTGAATCCATCTCCCTGCAACCGCACCAGCAAAGTCGCACCCCTCTCCTCCGAGAGGGAGTCCCACACCCGGAAGTATATAACCGAAAAATGAGTTGGGTAAAATTACTTCACAATTTCCATTGCCACTCTAAACCCTCTATCTGTAGAAACAGCATTGGTTGAATCGTATGTTTGACCCACACAATTTTGTAAAAAATATCCGGTGTCTTTCCATCCACCACCTTTGGTGATTCCTTTTTCGGATACGTATTCTTCAACGTTGCCTGCGAGGTTGTAAAGCTTGTAATGGCTTTTAGGATTTGAAAATACTGGTAGGGGAACTATTTGAATATTAGAACAAGTTAATTTCAATGTAAACCATGAAGTGGCTTGTTTATGTTGGCAACTATAAGTGATGATATTATCTTTAATATTGAGCTGATCAATACTTCTAAACGAAGCTTGATATTCCCCTTTTGTATCAGTTAATTTTCCATTTTTGAATGGAATTAGAGCTTCAACTCCTCCCTTTGCAGCATACGTCCATTGATTAATGGTCGGCAATTTAAAAACTACATTTTTAAACTTTCTTTTTTCGTTTCCCATATATTTTTTAGTAAGCCAAGCACAATATGCTTTTGCCTGTTCATGGGTTATTCCCACTACTGGGTAATTGTTGTACGCAGGATGTCGGAAATACCACTCTATGTATTCTTGTCCATAGGTAAGTGCGTCATTCCATAACGAAGTATCTGGAAGGAATTTTTTGTAAAGGTCGCCACTATCTTTTCTCACTGAATTAATAAACTCTCGATATTCTAAATTACTTACTTCATGATTGCATAAATAGAAGCTATCTACATTTAGCTTTTGAATTGGACATTCAAATGTCAATCCACATTTTTTAACGCAAAAAGTATCATTATTCATACTTCCCCCCGGTATCAAACACATCCCCTTCTCAATATTATTATAAAAAAACGGATCTTCTTTTTCCTTTTTAGAGAAGGAAAGAAAAATGATAGCAGAAGCAAAAATGAGTAGTGCTATTCTCATATCAATTGGTTTTGAATACAATGCAATTTTGTTTGGAAGTTACTATTTCTTCCCACCTTTTCTCTTAATCATTCCACCCTTAATATCCTTTACACCTGTAGTCACCATAAAAGCATTGGGGTCTATTTCATCTAGTTCTTTGCGCAATCTCGACATCTCTAAACGTGTAACAATGGTGTAAATAACTTGATAAGTTTTATTGTGGCCATTGGCATTGTAGCCTCCGCTGCCTTGGTAAATGGTAACTCCACGGCCCATATCGTCTACCAGCATTTTTCTTATTTCTTCATGTTTGTTAGATATGATGGTAACACCAATGTATTCCTCCATACCTTCCACAATAAAATCAACTGTTTTAGAAGCAATGAAATAGGTGAGCATGGAGTAGAGGGCGTATTCGATTTTTAGAATGTAAGCCGCAACTAAAAAGATAACTACGTTGAATAATATGATAACATCGCCAATAGTTAATCCAATTTTTCTACTGATGTAAATAGCCAAAATTTCTGTTCCGTCGAGTACCGCACCACCTCTCATTGATAGTCCGATTCCCGCGCCCAAAAAGAATCCGCCAAAAACAGCAACCAACAATTTGTCTTTGGTGATCAATGGAAAATCAACCAAAGCCACCACTATAGCCAAGCCAACAATAGAGGTGATACTTCTAATGGCGAAGCGTTTACCTACTTGTGTAAAGGCCAATAAAATAAATGGAATGTTGATGAGCACGATGAACCACGAAAGAGAAACTTTAAAATGTGCTTGTAGCAAAAGTGAGATACCTGTAACGCCACCATCTACAAAATGAGAAGGTAGCAAAAATCCTTTTAAGCCGAAGGCAGCTGCAAAAATTCCTAGGGTGATCAACACCAAACCTTTGATGATATAGGTGATGGAAACAACACGGTGAAGGGCTTGTTTACTAACATCGGCACTATCGGTAGAACCACTTTCTCGTTTGATTTTTTTCATCAAACGGGCACTCTCTCTAACTATAACTCTTTGGAAAAAAGGAAGCATGTTTTGGTTTAAAGTTTAAGGGCTAAAGTTTAAGGTGCAGTTTTCAATTTTATACCTTATACTTTCAACATTATACAATTTATAAAATTAATATCTCCACCCTGCGGTTTACCTTCATTTCCATTTCGGTTTTTGCATTAGGATAAATCATTTGTGTGTTGCCAAATCCTTTGTAACTGAGGCGTGAGGCATCAATACCACTTTTGATTAGGAAATCATAAATTGCTTTAGCTCTTCCCTCAGATAATTTTAAGTTGTAATCGGTATTTTTCTCGCCAGGTGCGTTCACGTGTCCGTCGATTCTAATCTTGATATTGGGATTGTTTTGCAGCAGATAAGCCAAGCTATTCAACTCGGTTTTTGATCTGCTAAGCAATGAGGTTGAATTGGCCTGAAACAAGATGTTGTTGAGTACCAGTTTATCGCCCTTTTTGTATTTTTTTTGATACCATTTCAGCTTACTTTCTTTCGCTAAGGCCAAGATATCATCGGTGATTCGAGTGTCTACCAAAATACTATCACAATCACTTTTAATGGCTACCACAAAACGCTTGTTGTGCTCAAGTTGAATGCGGTGTTGCTTGCTGCAGGCCTCACAAAAACATTGTCCGTTTAAAATTTCTTCAGTAGATAAAACCTTGTCGTAAGTGGTGATTCCAGCTTTTGGCACTATCGAATCTTTGGTCGAGCAATAGGCTGTATATTCGTAAAGATCGTACTCAATATGACAAGCACTATCCACCGCAAAGCGCATATCATAAAAGGAGGTATCTACATCAAACCAAAAGAACTGAGTCACATTGGGTACCGATGCGATAGGCTCTTCGGCCAATATTTTTAGGGGTTTTATCTTGTCGCAAGGTATGCGCTGCGCCACCAATACACTGCTGCATAGGAGTAGGAATAGTATGGCAATTTTGATTTTCATTGATGTGAGGCTAATATAAGAAAAATCTTGGGGAGGAACGGATATTTTTAAGGAGAATGGGTCACTAACTAACTTCTCCCTTTTTTAAAGGGAGAGTGCGGAATTGCATGTGCTGGGGTAAGAGGGATTTCAAATTCATAAAATCCCTCTTGCCTTCACTCTTAAGACCTTTACACACTCTCCCTTTAAAAAAGGGAGAAGTTAGTTAGTGGCCAAGTGCTTGTTAAGGAAGTATTTTCTAAGAAATAAACTCAAATCGATTTCTAATGGCCTTGCTTATTTCCTCATTTTCAATAAGGAATCCGTCGTGTCCGTACAACGATTCAATCTCCTGATATTCGCAATCGGGAATGTGTTCGTTCATGTGTTCTTGTTCGCTAATTGGACACAATAAATCGCTATGGATACCAATAATTAGAGTACGCTGACCAATAGATGCCAGTGCCTCTTCAATAGTATCGAAACGGCCGCGAGCAATATTATGTGTATCCAACACTTTCGTTAATTTATGGTACGAAATAGCATTGAATCTTTTGGCTAATTTTTCACCTTGATATTTAAGATAAGAACTCACCTTAAATTCCTCGGTTTTATTTTCGCTTTCTTCTTTCTGACGAATATTGTAAGCCTCGTGGTTTCTGTAAAACAATAAGCCAATTTGGCGAGCACGTTTCATACCTTCAATACCAGCATGAGCGGTTTCTATTCCCCAAGTTGGGTCTAGCTCAATGGCAGAACGATGTGCTGTATGAATGGCTACTCCCCACGGCGCTTCCTTAGGTGAAGAACACAAAATACATTGATTCTCCATCACCTGTGGTTCCATCATTGCCCATTCCATAATTTGATATCCACCACATGAACCACCAATACCTAGTTTAATTTTTTCGATACCCAACTTCTTTCTCAATAAAATGAAGCTTTTTACAATGTCACGAATGGTAACATCGGGAAATGAATAGTAATAGGGTTTGCCGGTTTCTGGGTTAACAGATAGCGGACCAGTAGAGCCGTAGCATGAACCAATGATGTTGGCACAAACAATAAAATACTTCTCTGGGTCGAAAAGTTTCCCTTTTCCAACCAATCCATCCCACCAAACCGAAGGGTCGCTATTTGCCGTTAAAGCGTGACAGACCCAAATCACATTTGATTGGTCCGTATTCATTTTACCGTAAGTATGATAGGCCAAGGTAAGCTCTGGTAAGTAGCCTCCTAGCTCTAAATCAAACTTCCCGAAACTATGAAATTGCTTTTCTGACACGCTATTTAATTTTATAGAAGTGGGCAAAAATAAGTAAAGATGTGGAAAGTAAAAACTATGAGACGCTTTTACTACTTTTGTTAAAATTTTACAGTTATGGCAGAAACAGCAATTAGTCGCAGCAATTTTATCATTGAAGAGGAAGGAAAATATAGTGCACACAACTATCATCCCTTGCCAGTTGTGCTTTCTAAAGGGGAAGGTGTTTTTGTGTGGGATGTGGAAGGAAAGAGATATTTCGACTTTCTATCGGCTTATTCTGCCGTAAATCAGGGACATTCACACCCTAAAATTGTGTCGGCTTTGGTTGAACAAGCCCAAAAATTGTCGCTTACCTCTCGCGCTTTCCATAACGACGTGTTTTGGGAATTCTCTAAATTCATTACCGAATATTTTGGTTTCGATAAGGTTTTGCCAATGAATACAGGGGCCGAAGCTGTAGAGACTGCTCTTAAAATATCAAGAAAATGGGGTTACGAGAAAAAAGGTATTCCTAGCAATAAGGCTAGAATCATCTTTTGCGAGAATAACTTTCATGGTAGAACCATTACAATTATAAGTGCTAGCAATGATCCTGATGCTACTAAGAATTTCGGACCATTCACGCCGGGCATCAGCTCTATACCATACAACGATTTGGCGGCTTTAGAGAAGGAGTTGAAAGACCCTAATGTTGCTGCCTTTATTGTTGAGCCTATTCAAGGTGAGGCCGGAGTATATGTGCCTGAAGACGGATTTTTAGCTAAATCATATGCTTTGTGCAAAGCCAACAATGTTTTGTTTGTAGCCGATGAGGTTCAAACTGGTATTGCACGTACCGGTAAAATGATTGCTTGTGATCATGAAGGTGTAAAACCAGATATTTTAATATTGGGTAAAGCAGTAAGTGGGGGAGTATACCCTGTTTCTTGTGTTTTAACTTCTCACGATATTATGGATGTGATTCATCCAGGTGAACATGGCTCTACTTTTGGTGGAAATCCTTTGGCTTGTAAAGTGGCCATGGCTGCACTTTCGGTGGTGAGAGACGAGAAATTGGCAGAAAAATCAGAAGTACTGGGTGAGTTGTTGAGAAAAGAATTGAGAGCCATCAAATCGGAGATGATCACCTTGGTAAGAGGTAAAGGTTTGCTCAATGCTATAGTAATAAAACCAAAGAATGGAAAAGAAGCTTGGGATGTATGTTTAAAAATGCGCGACAACGGTTTATTGGCTAAACCAACTCATGGCGATATTATTCGATTTGCGCCGCCGCTAATCATTAGTGAAGCACAAATTTTGGAATGTGTGGAGATTATTAAAAAATCGATTGCCGAGATAGAAGCTTAAGAAGGTCCCCCGTTAAAACGGGGGATTTTTATTTCATCACATCTGCAATTTGATTGAATTTCAAATCGAAGAAACTTTCTTTGTTAAGTTTTGCTTTTACCCATAGGTTAAATCCGAAACCATCAATTAAAAAACTGTATTTCCCCTCATGTTCAATCTTATCGCAATTGTCGAGGTACTGTTGTAAGGAAATTTTAATTGCTTCCTTGGTGTTGGCTTTCGAGAGTCGCTCCAATAGATTGAAAACCGCAATGTCGGCAACCAACATATCATTTACACCTTTTTGTAAGTATTTTATAGCACGTATTTCGGCGCGTATCAATTCATCTTCCTCCATCTCATATGCACACAATAGTTTTAAAATCTTCTCGGTGATGCGTGTGTTTTTGTAAGAACGAAGGTCGTATTGGCCGTCGATGAAATTTGCAATCTGGTAGGCCTTTTTAAATTCTTTTTATTCAAAGTGGTAACAAAACTGCTGATGTTTAACATCCATCAATTCTTTGCTAAAATTTGTTTTGTCGATGAGCACAGAGAATCCTTCATCAAGCTTTTGATGGAAAGAACGATATCCTTCCATATCACTATTCATGGCGTAATACAATCCACCGCTCACCACGTAGTTTAAAATTAAGAAGGGGTCGTTGTCGTCTTCATACATTTTTTTCATTTGTTCAAGCATGGCACTTTGTTGATGCAGCACTTCAATGCATTGCTGATTTATTTCGAGTTGTTTCGAGAAGAAGTCGTTTTCAATCGCAATTTTTTGTGCTTTGCCCAATGTTTTTAAAGCCTCTTCATAAAGCATTTTTTCCTTTAATATAAGTGCGTGTCCTACCAAACGATTGATTTGCCAAACCCCTTCTTCGGTCTTGCTTTTCATGTAGTTTAGAATGTCAAGAATTTCGTTGAATAGCACATATTTTTTGGCAGAAATAAATTCACGGTAAGAATCTTTACCTAAGCTTTTCGATATGGTTTCTTCGTCGTATTTGTCGACTTTTTGAATGGCGTCAAACAATTGAATTAGCGACGAATCTGAGTTACCAAAGGCAGCCTTTATCTTTTTGAAATAAGATTTCTCGGTGTTCTTTAAACTATGAATTAGTGCAAACAAATGATCTTTCTCACTCATATTTGAAATATTTATCCAAAAAGTACAGATTAAATCAATAGGAAACAATGTGTCGCTGCAACGATAAAATTCACCAATCGCTAATTTTTGCTTTTTTTTGTTTGTGTTACGCCACCCATCTTTATATATTTAAGTAAACTACAGGGAAACGACTATGAAGAAATTACAATTGTTACTAGGCATGCTCATGCTTTATGTATTAGGTAGTGCCAGCGCGCCAATAATTTTGTATCCTCACAACAGTATTGATACCCAAGCGGTGAAGTTGACTTTTGCTTTTCATCCTGTTGCCAATATGCAGTACTATGATGTGCAGGTGGATACCACTCCGTTTTTTAACTCACCCTTGCTAAAAGATTCTGTTGGAACCAGCGATTATTCTTCGCTTAACAGCACAGATACCGTAGAAAAGGTAATTTACAATTTGTATTACGGCACCAAACAGTACTGGAGGGTTCGAGGCAGAAATGCAAGTGATACTACCGAGTGGTCTTCTACCTATGTTTTCACTACCAGGGCTTTTCCACTAATTATCCAACCAACCAATAATTTTGCTTTTAGCAGTTTGGCCTCTACAGTTCTTATATTTAAAAATATAGGTGGTACTAATCAGTACCAGGTGCAGGTTGGAAGCACCAGTGTTTTTATTTCGCCTATTTATATCTACTTAACAACGAATTTTAATATCAATTATCCTCACTTTAACAATGTTACTGTTGGTTTAAGTTCATTACCTCCTTCGAGTGATTATTATGTGAAGGTTAAAGCTTATAATGCTGTGGATTCTTCAGAATGGACTCCTGAAATTCATTTTACTGTTTTAAATCAAACAAGTGTTAGTGAGAACGAAACGCATCTTTTTAAGGTATATCCAAATCCTTCTATGCAAAAGGTGAACATTATTTCTAAAGAGAATTTACCTATTTACATCTATAATGAAAGCGGAGTATTGGTATACGAGTCAAAATTATCGGCCATAGATTCTCAAATTGATATTTCAAATTTACCGCAGGGTAATTATTTTATTCAAATTTTAGATAGCGATAAAGTGTTGGTTCAAAAGCTCGTCATTGTTGAGTGATATGAAGAATTTATTTATTGGAAAGTCAGTCTTCGGACTGACTTTTTTGCTTTGTTCAAATCGTGAAAATCAAATGATTTTGTTTTTTCTAAGCTTTCGTTTATTCTTTTTTTTGTTGCATCAATTCAACTCGTTTTGATAAAGTAGTAGTAGTTAAGTGCTAACCTTAAGCTTCTCCCCTAAGTTTTTGGTGAGCCAATTAAGCACTTCCGTGACCCCAAGCGGAAGTGCTTTTTTTTTGCGCTCTTGAATCGTTATTTTTTTAATTTTTTGTTTCGTATAGCCTTTCTCAAAAGTGTTTATTTGAAGTATTCCTAAACTACCGAACTATGAGATTGCTATTAATTTGCTTATTGTTATCGACTTCTATACTGGCGCAAAAGTTTACTATCGATATGAAACTTACGCCCATTCCTAATACTGGTGAGATTAATGGATCGATGGTATTGTGCAACAATTCAAATCAAGCGATGCCTGGCAATATCAAGTTTTTTTGGCCGGGAATAACTGCTTTCGGTGGTCCATCAGCCACCATTTCTGGCAATCAAGTGACCTTTAACTTTCAATCTTGGGAGTTGCCCGGTCCCAATTCATGCAAAACTGTTTCTGTTTGGGGCGGGACTTATTCGGGCAATTTTGTGCTTCCTCCTTATGGTTTAACTCCTTCTAACGATACTGTAAAAGTGATTGTGAGCGATCCTAAATTTATTCCTAAATCCTATAACGCCAACCCTTGGAAATATCAGTTTAGTAAAGATTGTTTCATCTCCTCCCCAAAAAAGTTGTGTTTGGGACAAGCTTTAATTGCTGAGTGGAGCGGTCCAGGAAATTTAGATAAAGCCGAAGTTTTGGTTCCTACCAATCGCAAGTCATGGGCTCTCGCTGCCGCGCATACTCATCGTTTATTTACCAATATGGTTGGTGCCGAAATCACTTCTATCAACTATGTCTTTGCTCAGTCTATGATTGAAGGTAGAATGGGCTGCGATGCAGCTTTTGTTCCTGCAGGTGGTGCCAATAAATTAAATTTTAGAGCGGGTTCGGTGTCGGGTGGTTGTTTTCAAATATTACCTCCTGGCTGGTCTCAACTTCAACAATTTTATCCCGATTTATATAACAATCCAGCCCATCCGCTCGATTACAATTCAATAATTAATGGAGGTAATTTCGTAACAGCATGCCTTTCAAAAGCTATGTACGATTACACTTCTTTTGTTTACTGGGAAAAGAAGTTTTGTTATAATCCTATCGATTTTTTTAATAAGGCCGCCGATCCATTTGTAGCAGAAGAGGTGTTGGCTTACGCTTACCACGATGGAAGTGAAGGGGCTGGTAACATTTTAAAAAATGTATTTACTACACAACGCGCTGCTTATTTAAGCAATTCAAATGTAATAGGAACCTTGGTGCCTTTAAATGCAACACCTGGTTTATCTTATGGTGAAAGAATGCGTAACAACTTAATTCAGTTGGGTGATGATTGGGCTGTAGCGCCTAGTTTGGTTTCAAATGATGCTAAAGTGAATTGGGGTAGCGCTAATCCTGCAAAGCCTGCGCATTACCAAAATTTAGGATGCTACAATGAATGTTTTTATTGGAGTGATATTTCGTCGTATATCGACGAAGCTGCTCGCGTTTTTTGGCATGCCGATGTGAATTTCGTGAAAAACGAAGTGCAAAAGGAATTTGATAAGTTGCGAATGAAAGTGGTACTCAAAAAGATTGATACCACAGAAGTGTGTTTGGTGTCGGGTAAAGTTGATAAGTGCAGCGATGTAACAAAGTGTATCACCAAAACAAAAATTTACAACTATGATTACGATACTGTTTTTGTAGCATGTGTAAACTACGAAGATTTAGGTCCGGTGATAGATGCTATTGTCCTTGCTTTTCCAGCTTACAGCGCCGAAAAAGGTTTTGGTGAAACTTACTTTGCATCGGCTTGTCCTTCACCAACAGCCAATCTAAATTATTTTAAAGGTGCTATTTGTCAGGGTGAAAAAACAGAACTCTATGTTAATCTTTTTGGCGCAGCTCCTTTCACCTATACCGTGCAAGGTCCCAATGGCGTTATTTATCAGAAATCGGGAGTTACAAATCCTACCGATGTAATTGTTGTTTCAGAACCTGGCGAATACAAAATTTTAAGTATTACCGATAACAGTGGTGGTATCTTTTTAAATTGTCATAAAGCAAGTGTTGTTGTTCCAAAGAAAACTCGACCAAATGCACATTGGGATAAAACCGATGTAGGTAAGTGTCAAAGCGATTGCCAAAAGGGTGGCGATCTTAAAATTAAATTTACTGGTGGCACTGCTCCATGGAGCATACAATATCTCGATGCTAATGGTGCTTTGAAAACGATAAATAATATTTCAACTTCAACGTATACTGTACTTTCTGCAACTGTGCCTAAAGGTATTTATGCTCTGGTTAAAGTAAGTAGCGGTCCGTGTGACACTGTGCTCAACGACAAAATCGAATTTTGTAACGATTCATGCACCAAACCAACGGCTACCATTTCTGGAACCAAATCAATTTGTAACGGAGACTCAGCAAAAATTTCTGTTAAGCTAACAGGTAAAGCTCCTTTTAAAATTTACTTGAAAAATAATGGCGTTCAAAAAGTGGTGGATGCCACCGATACTATCTATTCTTTTTATGCCAATACCAATGTTGATTATACAGTTGATAGTGTGGTAAGTGGTAAATGTTTCGACATAGGAAAGGGCAATGCCAAGATTACTGTTGTACCAATTCCTTTGATTAATTTGGGAAATGACACAGCGTTATGTGCTGGAGCAAGTATCACTCTCAATGCTGGTGCAGGATATACTTCTTACTTATGGAACAATGGCGCTACAACAGCTACTTTAACTACTGTATTACCAGGTAAATATTTTGTAACAGCAAACAATGCTACGGGATGTAAAGTGAGTGATACCATTAATATCACCACATCTACTGCGGTTAAAGTAAATGTAGGTAAAGACACCACTTTATGCGCAGGCGCTAGTTTAGTGCTAAGTGCGGGAAATAACTTCACTTCTTATTTGTGGATGCCTGGTAACTTAAATACGCCGCAAATCACTGTAAATACTGCTGGCACCTATATGGTGGGAGTGATGAGCGCTTCGGGTTGTGCAGGTTCAGATACCATCAATGTTGCTATTGAAAATAAACCTGTTGTTAATCTTGGCACCGATCAAACTTTATGTGCAGGCTCTTCAATTGTGTTAAGCAATAATGGTTCGCAAGGAAGTTCTTTGTGGTTGCCAAATCAAGAAACGGGGTCTACTTTAACCGTCACAAAGGACGGACACTATGTGTTGGAGTTAACGAGTCAGTTAGGTTGTAAAAATAGAGATACCGTGATGGTGAGTTTAGCGCCAGCGCTCAATGTGTCTTTTGCAAATGATACTATACAAATTTGCACAGGCAACAACGTAACTCTTCAAGCCAACTATAGCGGTGGTGATGGAAATTATACTTATGCATGGACTGGTACGCAAGTGTCCACTAGTTCTTCAATTACTGCTAATCAAGAAGGTTGGTATAAGGTAACCGCCACCGATGGTAAAGGCTGTAAAGGCAGCGATAGTATTTTTGTGAAAGAAAGCAACAACCTTTTGGTGCAGTTAAATGACAAAGCAATTTGTGCCGGTGATTCCATAATTCTAGATGCGCAATATTCATCAAACAATTACACAATTTCTTGGAATACGGGTGCTACTGCAAGCACTATAACGGCAAAAAATTCGGGTATTTACGGCGTTGTTGTAAATGATGGAAATGGTTGTAGCGGAAGCGATAGCATGCAGCTTACAGTAAATGCTTTACCTGTTTTTGATTTAGGTGCCGATAAAAATATTTGTGCTGGAGCAAGCACTAATATTGGCTTGCAGAATGCACAAGCAGGTTGGACATTCAAGTGGAATACGAATGCTACAACTTCACAAATTTCGGTGAATCAAAATGGAAATTTCTCATTGCAAGTAACTGATGCAAATCAATGTAAAAATGTCGATTCTATCAAAGTAAATGTTATTGCTTTGCCTACTCCAAATGTTCTTAGAGATACTGTTGTTTGTCCTAACAACACTTTAACTTTCGATGCATCTTCGTTCAATAATGGCAATGGTCCGTACACTTATTTGTGGCACAACAACACTACGCAAAACAGCCTTACTTTGGCTAGCCTTAATGCCGCCGTGAGTGGTTGGGTAGAGATTAGCGATGCCTATGGCTGTAAAGGAAAAGATAATTTTGCGGTGAGCATAAAATCAAAGTTGCCGCTGCAAATTACTGCTGCTCCAGATAGCAGCATGTGTGATGGCGAAAGTATTGTTTTGAGTTCTAGCTACGCATCATCAACCGGCTTTAATTTCTTGTGGAGTACAGGAGAAACTAGCCCTCAAATAGCTGTGAAAACGGCAGGTACTTTTACCTTAAATATCGACAACGGACTGGGCTGCACTGGAGATGATAATGTTGTGGTGACGGTAAATCCTAAACCCGACTTGTCATCAATCGTTCCTGCAACAAGTATCTGTTCACAGCAAGAGGTAGTAATTGGTAAAAATTTAGGAAATACCTACACTTATTTGTGGACTGGTAACGTTACCGATCCAACACTTAAAGTCAACAGGGGTGGAACTTATTCTGTGATTGTAACTTCTTCCAAAAATTGTAAAGATACCATGGACGCAGTGGTGACAGAATTTCAAAATCCTGTGGTTGATTTGGGTGATGATATAGTGCGCTGTGAAGGCGATGTAGTTACTTTAAATTCAAATGTTGTAGCGCCTGGCAATCAATATTTGTGGAGTACAGGAAGCAATCAAAATAACATTGTTGTGGCTAACACTGGCAATTATTCTTTAATTGTTACCGATGCCAATAATTGTGTTGATCACGACACTATCAATGTTAAGTTTAATAAAATGCCTGTGGTTAATTTGATGAATGGAAAAGATAGTGTGAGTATCTGTGAGGGGCAATCTATTTTGATTGATGCCGGCAATGCAAACATGAATTACCAATGGAGCAATGGTGAAAAAACTCAAGGAATCATTGCGGGTAGTTCATCGTGGTACCAAGTAATTGTAAATAATTTTAATTGTAAAGATACCGATAGAGTGTATGTGAATGTGATAGATCTTCCTCAAACACTATTCGATCAAAATCAGAAGTTGGTGTATTGCTTTGAAGAAGAAAAAAATGGGGTGAATATTCGTGGTACTTTTACTCCCAATAATGCTTACAAATATTTGTGGAACGACGGTAGCTCAGCTGCTCAAATAATTGCAAATAAAGGTGGCACTTATTCATTAACCATAACGCAAGATGTTTGCTCTGTAAGCGATAAAATAACCTTGGTAGATTATTGTGAAAGTTCTTTCTTTGTGCCTAACGCAATTACTCTAAATGGAGATCAAAATAATGCAATCTTTAAGGCCGAAGGAAAGTACATAGATAATTTTGAGATGTTGGTTTTCAATCGTTGGGGCGAATTAATTTTTAGTTCAAAAGACATGAATGTTGGTTGGAATGGTACTTACAATGGCCATACGGTGCAACAAGATGTTTATGTGTACAAAATTACATACAGCACCAACAAAGAGAACGCGAAAGATCAGGTAAATCAACGCATAGGTACAGTTACGGTTTTGTATTAAGTCACTAATTTCTTCTTTTATTGTTTTTTTCAAGCAACGAAAAGAAGGCATTTTTGACTATAACCAAACCTAAGTCTTATGAAAAATTATTTACGTGAAAAATTAACTCTTCTGTTTCTATTATTTGTCTCAATTTCAGTCCATCTTAAAGCTCAATTGCCTTGCAATGTTTTGGTAGGCTATTATCAAACCAGTTGGGGTTCTTATATTCCTTTGGCAAATGTTAATCCGGCATACAATGTTTTTTGTTTGTCGTTTTTAGAAGCTGGTGGAGGCGATGGAGTGGCCGATAATAATAACGTAAATGCTTTGTCTTTTTATGCCATCAACGACAATAAATTGCGTCAAGATATTCCCTTTGTGCAAGCACAAGGAAAAAAAGTATTGATAAGTATTGGTGGTGGATTGGGATCTTTTAAACTAAATTCTACCAATGAGAAGAATATTTTTGTTGCAAAGGTGATGGATGTAATAAGTTCTTATGGTTTAGATGGCATCGATATAGACTTAGAAAGACCTGTTTATTTGCGTCAAGTCAATGGCGGCACTATTACCAATCCCGAACCTCATATTCGATTGATGATTGAAGCAATTGAAGAATTGTTGGCATGGTACCAGATAACATATAACAAAAAGATGATTTTAACTATGGTGCCTGAGGTGGCTTATTCTTCTGGCGGACTCTCACCTTACTTAGCATCGACTTATGGTGTTGCTTATTTACCAATGATTGAAGCCTTAAGAGATGACATAGATTTATTGATGGTGCAGTTGTACAATACTGGCGGACCAATGTATGGTTTAGATGGAGTTTTGTATCCGCCATCTTCGCCCGATTTTATCGTGAGTCAAATAGATGCCTTGATTAAAGGATTTACTTGTGCTAATGGAAAGGGAGTTTACAATGGAATGTCACCTTCACAAATAGCAGTTTGTTTACCAGCGTCTGGTGCAGCAGCGAGCGGGTATTTTTCTCCTGCAGCAGTCAGTGCGGCCTTGGCTTACCTACGTGGTGAGGGGCCGCAACCTGGTGCTTACACTTTATCAAAGGCTGGAGGTTACCCCGATTTACATGGCTTAGCAACATGGTCAATTAACATGGATTTAATTAATGGTTATTCATTTGCCAATAACTACTCAACTATTTTCAATTCTTGCTTAACTACAGGCGAAGAGGAACTATTGAGCACCAATGCTAATTTGATTTATCCTAATCCGGCAAGCAATGTTTTGCATTTCAATGGAACTCAAACGCAAACGGTGAAAATCTTTGATGACTTGGGCAAATTGGTGCTAGAGCAAAATGTTGAGGCAAACGGCATTATCGATGTGTCACAACTATCGGGTGGTTTGTACATCATCAAAGTAGAGGGGTCTACTCAAAAAGTGCTGATTCAAAATTAGTAGTAGGGTTTTGAATTTGGCTACCGGTTGTTAGCAATAACAACCGGTTTTTTTGTCAATCGCTATTATTTTAATTTTTTATTCACTTGTACGTCTTTCTTTTTTCGAACTTGATACTAATTAAATCCTACTACTATGAAAAGGCTTGATATTTCTTTTGCAGTTGTTGTTTTTACGATGATGATGATTTTTTTAAATCTCATTTTTCATTAAAGCTTCACTGGTAAAATTAAAACTTTGGTATCTGGAAAATGGGTTGAGAAAAATCCTAAACCGTTTTGAACATTAGTGGGGTAGTTGATGGGTTCGTTGAAAACCTGACTCATTATATTGTTGTTTACTTTATTTCTTACCGATAAGTAGTTGAAGTAACCTATGCTAATGTTTGAAATGGTAACAATCATGGTATCTTGGGTTGCGGCAGGAACGTAATTGCTAAGCTTTATTTTTGCAGCCGTTGTTGTGCCATTAAAGTTTAAATCGGTGAATACATCTCCTCCTATATATGCATTACCATTTGACAAGAAGGTGTTGATGTCTACTTTGTTAGGATCGGTATTCCCATTTCCATTTTTGCGAAAGATATTCAACATGTAGTAATTGATTTCAGATGGATCATCGAAAGAAAATTTGAAGTTTAGTATTCCCTCTTCGTAAACAAATTCTGCACTGTTAAATTCCACTTGCGACAGCATTTTTTCGGTTGCTGTTATTTCTAAGTTGTGCGATTTATCGATGGCGTGTATGGTGTATTCTACATCTTTGTATTGTGGTGTTGTAAGGCTGGCGTACATACCCGGAGCAAGCATGTAAAGCGTATCAATATTATTTGAATAACTTACCGTTACTATTGCATCTTCCACCAGCACTTTGTTCATCAAGTCATTGGTCATGGTATTTCCTCCTTCATCAGATGAAGGGGTGTATCCATCACTTAAAATTGAGAAACTTCTGGTGAGTGATACCAGCATGATGTTGTTTGGT
>CAYORT010000031.1:0-25746 GCA_964406465.1 uncultured Chryseobacterium sp. | reverse complement strand
GGAAAGAAGCCAATTTCAAAGCATTTTCACAAGCCTCTGCACCCGAGTTAATCAAAAACAAATTGTAATCGGGATAGCCCGATGCATTCCCTAATTTCTCAGCCAATTCTTTTTGAATAGAGATCACTACTGAGTTAGAATAGAAAGCAATATTTTCCAACTGCGATTCAATTCTTTTCACGTAATGAGGATGTGTGTGTCCGATAGAAATTACGGCATGTCCGCCATAAAAATCTAAATATTTTTTTTCGTCTTTATCGAAAACATAAGAGCCTTGAGCCTTTACTGGTTCGATGTTAAAAAGAGGATATACGTCGAATAATTTCATTGTTAATTTAAAGTTTAAAGTATAAGGTATAAAATTAAGGTCAGCCAATTTTAGACCTTAATCTTTAAACCTTAAACCAATTAATACCCTATAGATTTCAAATTCAATCCTGCGGTTTCTGGTAAACCAAAAACCAAATTAAAGTTCTGCACTGCTTGTCCCGAAGCACCTTTCAACAAATTATCGATACAGCTTTGCACCAAAATTTGTCCGTCTATTACTTCTACTTGCAAGAAGCATTTGTTGGTTGCTACCACCTGTTTCATATCTAAATCTTTTTGCACGATATGCACAAAAGGATGAGATTTATAATAGTCAGCATACATCTTCAAAGCCTCTTCTGCAGTGCCTTTAAACGGAGTGTAAACAGAAGCTAAAATACCTCTCGCAAAATTTCCGCGGTAAGGAATAAAGTTTACTGCTTCGTTGAATCCGTTTTGTAATTTTTGAAGTGTAGCTTTTATCTCATTCAAATGCTGATGAGAAAATTGTTTGTACACAGAAATATTTCCTTCCCTCCAGCTAAAATGCGTGGTATCGGCTAAACCTCTACCCGCTCCTGTAGAACCTGTAATTGCGCTAATGTGGACTGCACCAGTTAAACTTTTGCTAGCCGCCAGTGGCAACAACGCCATTTGAATAGCAGTTGCAAAACAACCCGGATTCGCAATTCTTTTCGCCTTCTTAATCTCTTCTCTTTGGAATTCAGGCAAGCCGTAAACAAAACCTTGAAAATCGCGATTTACATCTTTAAAGCTGTGACGGAAATCGGTGCTTAGATCAATGATTTTAGTAGAATCAGCGATGTTATTGTCGCGCACAAAATCTTTCGATTTACCATGAGGCAAACACAAAAACAAAGCATCAACATCTTGTAATTCACTGCTGAATGTCATTTCTGTATCACCCAGCAAATCGCTGTGTACAGCGTACAATTTGTTGCCAGCGTTACTGGTGCTGTGTACAAATTTTATCTCAACGTTTGGATGATGCAATAACAAACGAAGCAATTCTCCACCTGTGTAACCTGCACCTCCAGCTATACCAACTGTGTATTTCATAAATTTTGAATTTCTAATTCTTAGTTCTTAATTAAAAATTAAGCATTGAGAATTAAGAATTAATTACTGTTCGTTTACTTTATAGTAAATAATATTTTGCATTGCAGCGATTTTAGAGAAACCTCTAACATCGTTACCGCTCCATGAATTGTTCATTTCACCGTATTGTCCGGCTTTTGAAGCCATCAAATCAAATTTCGATTCAATACCTTGTAAATAGAAATTTCGTGGAGAAAGATGAACATAAGCTTTACCTGTTACCGTTTTTTGAGTATCAGCTAAAAAAGACTCAATATTTCTCATCACAGGGTCTAGGTACTGACCTTCGTGCAACAAAGTACCGTACCAGTTAGCCAACTGCTCTTTCCAGTACATTTGCCATTTGGTTAATGTATGTTTCTCTAGCAAGTGATGCGCTTTGATAATGATTAAAGGAGCTGCAGCTTCAAAGCCAACTCTACCCTTAATTCCAATTATGGTATCACCCACATGAATATCTCTTCCAACTCCGTAAGGAGCAGCAATTTCTTGTATTTTACGAATAGCATCTACAGATTTGTAGCTAGTACCATTTACACCCACGGGCTCACCGTTTTTGAATTCGATTTCAATCACTTCTTCGCCCGATTTGGTAATTTGAGTAGGCCAAGCATCTTCAGGCAAATATCCCTTAGAAGTTAAAGTCTCTTTACCACCCACACTTGTTCCCCAAATACCTTGGTTGATAGAATACATTGCTTTTTCGTAGTTTCCTTCGATACCGTGTTTTTTCAAATAATCGATTTCTTCCTGACGAGACAATTTTTCGTCTCGAATTGGTGTGATGATTTCTACATCCGGACAAATAATCGCGAAAGCCATGTCGAAACGAACTTGGTCGTTACCCGCACCAGTGCTACCGTGCGCAATAGCTTTTGCACCAATAGATTTAGAATATTCGGCAATGGCAACCGCTTGAAAAATACGCTCCGCAGAAACGCTCAAAGGATAAGTATTGTTCTTCAAGATATTTCCATAAATCAAGAACTTGATACACTCGTTGTAAAATCTGTCGTGAAGATTTAAAGTGGTGTGCGATGCAACCCCCAAATATTTAGCACGATCTTCAATTTTCTTCAACTCTTCTGCCGAAAAACCACCAGTATCTACCAAAGCCGAGTGCACTTCATAGCCTTTATCAGACAAATATTTAACGCAGTAGCTGGTATCTAAACCACCACTAAATGCCAAAACCACTTTTTTTGTTGCCATAATTTATTTCTTATCAGTGTTATTATCGTCGTTCTTTTTCTTTTCGTTCGGATCCATCAACATACCAGTACACAAGCACATCTTGCGATTGGTGCGGGTAAGAATGTCGTAGTTAACGCAGCTCTGACAGCCTTTCCAAAAAGCGTCATCATCGGTTAACTCAGCAAAAGTTGCAGGCCTATAACCCAACTCTGTATTGATTTTCATTACAGGTAAAGAGGTAGTCAAACCAAACAATTTTGCATCTGGATATTTGGTACGAGAAAGCTCAAAAGCTTTGTATTTGATTTGTTTTGCCAAGCCGTGCTGACGGTAGTTTTCATCTACAATCAAACCCGAGTTAGCTACATATTTGTTGTGACTCCAGGTTTCTATGTAGCAGAAACCTACTACTTTTTCAGAGTTCTCTTCTTTATCTACAGCAATGATGGCTTTACCTTCCATCATTTTCGATTTCACATATTCAGGATCTCTTTTTGCAATACCGGTTCCACGTTTTTTGGCAGCTTCTTCAATCATGGTGCAGATGGTCTGCGCATATTTAACATGATCTTCAGTTGCTACTATAACTTCAATTGCCATTTCCTTAAAAATTAAGCTTAATAAATTAATTGATTGTTAATCTTTCCGTCGGTTGACGAACGGCCATCCACCAGGGAGGCTATGTAAGCACTATACCCCAAGGGGCCTGCTACTCGGTCTACTAGACCCAGTAAAGGAAGGTAATTTGTTTGCAATATGTTTTTCGTTTAAAAACATGAGGGGCAAAAGTAAGAAAAAAATGAAATGAAAAAGGGAAAATTTTGATATTTAAAGATAGAGGGAAGTTATAGGTGAAAATCTAATAATTTAATTTGAGCTTTTGCAAACCAAAAATCGCACTAGTAAATTCAATTTTATCATTAAAATATTCAACTTCAAAAGGAGGTTCTACAGATACCTCATCAATTTTATTTACACTCAAATCATAAGATTCAGCAGCCAATTCAGAAATAACAACTACCGCATTTAAATATCTTTCAAAATTCCAAAAAACTTGACAATTTTTCTGCACCATTAATCTAACTTCTTTTAAATCAATAACTCCCCAGAAAAATCTTGCACCGAAAAATAATTTTTCTGTTTCAGGAATTAGTAAAGTTTTAAACTCTGTCTCAATACCTGACATATTACACCAATCAACTCTTATTGTAATTATCTTGTCCGAATTAACATTTACTGATAAAAGTGTTGTTCGATCATATCTATCATCATCTGAATCAAAAACTCTTAGATGACAAATGGAATCATTCAACGAATTAAATACTTTGGTTTCTGCTTGTATTTGATATTTGCTATTCATTTGAAATTTAATGAACTAAACTAATCTATTTTTATATAAAATCGAAAATGAGTTTGCTTCAATTCTGAGTACAAAATTTTCGTAATGACGAACTGGGTAAAAAAAAGGCGCATCTCTGCGCCTTTTTCAAGAAAAATAAAATGCATTAACTAAGGATTAGTCTTTGCACCTTCTTCTGTCTTAGCTTCAGTTGAAACAGGGGTTTCCGTTTTCGCCTTGTTGGTGTCGATTTCCGCCGTTTTAACCTCCGAATTTACTGGTTCTGTTTTACCTTCTTCAGTTTTTGGATCGCATGCTACTAAGGAAATTGCTGCTATCGCAACAAATAATCCGCTTTTAATTGTGTTTTTCATAAATATTGATTTTTAACTTGATACCTCAGAGATTAAGAAGGTAACCCGAGGGATAGAAAATATTTTTTAGGAGCGTACTTCCGGGTGCGGGATTCCCTCTTAGAGAAGAGGGGTGGGGAAAGGCCTGTGAAATGGGAGGGAGATGGATCGTTACATTGTAAGTCCATCTCCCTGCAGCCGCACAAGCAAAATCGCACCCCTCTCCGCCGAGAGGGAATCCCACACCCAGAAGTACGCAATTGAAAAACAGAATAATCCAAACTAGATAATCCTATATTTACCCCTCCTACCCACAATAAAAAAATATTTTTTTACGCTTGGGTTACCTTTAATAGGTGCATGGTATAAAGTTCAAAGTATAAAATGAACATTATACCTTAGGCCTTAAATCTTACACCAAATGAGATATTCCGATGCTGAGTTAATACAAGGAATTCGCAACAACGACAACAAGGCTTTGCAGCATTTGTATGTTTCGAATTACGCTATGATTCGTCAGTTCATTGTTACCAATAATGGCACAGAAGACGACGCAAAAGATGTTTATCAAGAAGGTGTAATGGTGTTCTATGAGAAAATAAGAAGCGATCATTTTGAACTCACTTGCGCCATTAAAACTTTTTTGTACTCGGTTTGTCGCCGACAATGGCTTAAAAAGCTAGTGCACAAATCAAAATTTGTTGGAAAAATTGAAGAAAACGAAAGTGTAGGAAGCACTGCAGATGTTGATTTTAGCGAAATAGATGAACAAGAAGAAAACATCGCTCAAATGCAAAAAGCACTGGTGAAACTAGGAGAACCTTGCAACACCATCATCAGCGATTTTTACATCCATAATGCCTCTATGCAAGATATATGCGAGAAGTTTGGTTATACCAATCCCGACAACGCTAAGAACCAAAAATACAAGTGCTTGGTTCGCTTAAAAAGAATCTTTTTTATTCAATAATATGGAAGACAAATTACCAGAAATAATAGAGCGATTTCTTAGCGACAAGATGTCGGCTGAAGAAAAAAGTAGCTTTGAGCAAAGAATTGCCCAAGAGCCTAATCTAGCTATTCAAGTGGAAGAATACAGAAAAGTATTTAGTGTGTTCAACACCATGAAAAACAGAAGTGATTTGAAGAAAAAACTAGATGTTTTTCATCAAGATATTCCTAAAACAGGGAAAGTTATTTCTATAGCTCAAAGATTTACCTTCTTCAAAGTTGCCGCATCTATTGCATTACTCCTTTCTATAGGTGTTCTAAGCTATATGCTGGTGCAAAATAGCAATGAATCAAGTTTTGAAATGACGGCCAAGAAAGATCGAATGGAAATTCCAATTGTTACGCCGCGTGAAAAAGAAAAAATTCAAACTTCTATTTCAGGCACTGCCTTTATGGTATCTTCTAAAGGATATCTTGTAACTGCCAAGCATATCGTTGAAGATGCCGACAAAATATTAGTAGAAAATTCACTGGGAGATATCTTTTCGGCAAGGGTCATCTATATGGACAAGAAAAAAGACATTGCTGTTTTAAAAATAAGCGACAAAAACTTTAAAAGTCAAGGTATTGTTCCCTATGCTTTTAGCGGCAAAAAATGCGATTTAGGTGAGAAGATTTTCACCCTAGGATATCCTTCAGAAAACATAGTATTTGAAGAAGGTGTGATGAGTTCGCGCTTGGGCTTTAAAGGCGATAGCAGCTCGTGCAGAGTGTCATTGGCTATCAATCATGGCAATAGTGGCGGACCGCTATTCGATGACAAAGGAAATATCATAGGAATGATTTCGGGTAAAGAAGCCGATAAAGAGAGAGCAGGTTTTGCCATCACTATGAAATCTATTGCTGAAACCATCAAAAACGCACCAAAAGGTACTTTTGAAAGTAAACTTAAATTCAATTCAAGCAATAAGATTGGTTCACTAAAAAGATCTGTGCAAATTAAAAAGATTGAACCTTTTGTGTATCAGGTGAGAGTGGATTAATGCTACTATTCTGCCAACCAAGCTTCTCTGCTGTGCTTAGCTCTTGCATCGGCTAAAGCTTGAATGGCTTCTTCACGAGAGTTGTACGACCCGTAAGCCACTCTAATTAATCCGTTGGTGGTTTTTCCAGCGATGTGTGCGTCGAAACCTGCCGACTTAATTTGCTCAACAAAATTGATGGCGTTCTCTTCCACTGCAAAACAGCCGGCAATTACGTGATATTTTGCTGTATCATTAGCCACCGACTTAAGAATTGGCGTTTTCTTTACCACCAAATTAGAATCAATAGAAGCCTGCTCTTTTTCTGAATTTTGTTCTACCGCTTTTTTAGTGTACATCGCCAACAACTCATCGTTCGAATCGATTTGTTGTGCAGAAAGATTAATAACAATATCGGGATGAACAGCAGGTTTTACCTCGGCTTCGGTATTGCTGGCAAAAGGATTCCAACTCATGGTGGTAGTTTGCTCCTTACCTAAATTAAGAGATAAGAACAAGGCACTTGCAGCCAAAACCGGCACCACTATAGCTGCTGCAACTTGCATTGCAGTCATTCTATCTTTCTTAGCAGAAGGAATTGAACTGTCGATGATCTGACGGGTAATCTTTTCCTTGATGTTTCCTTTTTGAAGAGCAACAACATGAATGGCTTGTAAACCAAAAGATTCGGGTAAAAAATTCACCGAAAAATCTTGATGAAAAGCTATACTTTTATCCTTCGTTCTTTTGAAGACACCTACACCAACTAAAGAAATCTCTTTACCTCTTCTAAGCTCCAACTGCCAGTGCTTCACCACAGATTCAAGTTGAGCATTTACCTCTTCAAAAGAGAGCGAGGTTGCCTTAACCAATCCTTGCACCAATAAACCATCGTTCATTTGCAATTGAGAATTGAATACCAACTTTTTGTAAGGCGGATAAAAAGTGTTCTTGTTTTCATCCAAATAGGCTGCAGCACGATTCCCTACCAAAGCACCAAAGCCAGGAATGATCACACAATTGTGATTGTATAATAATTCTGCTAAGGTTTTATCTATATGTAAGGAGGCTGCGCTCATTAGTGCGAATGTACTAAGGAAAGCGAAGATATGAAAGGCCTACGGAATGTTTTTTATCACAATTTTTTAAGAAGAGGGCCAATTATCTACTGATCGGTTGAAACCAAAGGCACCATTTCATCAGCTGTTCTGTCTTTTGTGCAAGTGCTACATTCATCATAAATGTAATTGTCTTTTACATATTGCTCGGCCTTTCTTTTGAAACATTCGTCTTTGCTACCAATGGTTTTCGGACCGTTACCAACTGCAGATTTAACTCGTCCATATTTATCTACAGTAACTCTTACATGCTGAGTTGAATTACCACCTTGATAGCAATTGTGCTGATCTTTAGCCTTAATGTTTAAGGATTTCAAGTACTTAGCTTTTCCACCTCCGCCGGTTGATGCAGCATTTCCAGTTCCTTTGGCACCCGGTCCATTTCCAGCTGTTCCACTTCCCGAGCCACTTCCGCTTGATGAATTTCCTGTACCACCGTCATTCTGACCGTTATTCAACATGCCGTCAAAAGGATTTTTAGGTGGAGTGGTTGCTGTATTGGTGGTAGATGTATTTGTTTTATTGCTTTTTGTTGTGGTTGTTGTTTTTGGTTTTGTAGAATTTGTTTTAGGTGTCACCTTGATTGGATCTTCTGCAGTATTGCTAATCATTTCATCGGGTGAATTAGGGTCGGTATTTTGCTCGTCTGTCACCGTAGCGGCATTTTGTGCCAACTGAGGCTCGCCACCACCTTGAGAACCAGCAGCACCTGCACCTTCAATGCCTTCTCCCAAACCAATCTCCATCCCTTGTCCGCCCAACTCCTCCAAAGGCGGATCAGTTTTCGGCAAAACAGCCCATATCAAAACTAAAATTATCACGGCATGAATCACAATAGCGGCGATGATTCCAGCGCGTCTATCACTTTTTGCGTGCGATACTTCTACTTGAACTTCCATAAACGATGTTTTTTCACAAACGACCTTGCGGACAAATTATTACAGCTTAAAAATAGAAATAGAAAAAAGAGAATAAAACCGCTAGTGTTTTAACTTATTGACACTTACACGTGCAAAAGCACATATACTGCAGCTCCTGCAAAATAGCCAATAAGGGCCAACCAACTTATTTTCTTGAGATACCAAACGAAGTCAATCTTTTCCAATCCCATTACCGCTACACCCGCCGCAGAACCAATGATTAAGCAGCTTCCGCCTGTGCCGGCGCAATAAGCCAAGAATTGCCAAAACTGACCATTGGCAGCGAAATCTCCAACTGGAGCAACATCATACATGCCTTGTGCAGCCGCTACAAGAGGAACGTTGTCAATAATGGAAGAAAGCAAGCCAATGGCAACGTTGATGATGTAGATATTGCCCAAAGTATCGTTTAACAATTGTGCTAAAGTTTTAAGGTGACCAACCTCTTGCAAAGAAGCAACGGCCAATAAAATACCCAAGAAGAAAAGCACAGAAGCAGTATCAATTCTTTGCAATGTAGACACCACAGAATACCTGCCTTTTTCTTCGTGATTTTTCTTGCGATGGATGATTTCAGTGGCTATCCAAATGGCAGCCAAACTAAACATCATGCCCATGAAAGGAGGCAAATGGGTAATGGTTTTAAAAATCGGAACAAAAATGAGTCCGCCTATACCCACAAAAAATATCAAATTTCGTTCGAATCGAGAGGTTGGTTCTACCTTGTGTTCATCATCAACCGAAACAATTGCATTTTGCAAATTGCCCTTCATAGAAAAACTGAGCACTAAAAGGGGAACGAGCACACACACCAAACTAGGCAAAATAAGATTCATCATAAACGCTCCCACATCGGGTAGTTGCTGTCCGGTCCACAACATCGTTGTTGTAACATCACCAATTGGAGACCATGCCCCACCTGCATTTGCAGCAATCACCACAACGCCAACATACAACCATCTGGTTGGTTTATCTTGAACTAATTTTCGCAATAAAGAAACCATTACAATTGATGTGGTTAGGTTATCGAGAGCTGCAGATAAAAAGAAGGTGATAAAAGAAATAATCCACAGTAATTTTACTTTGTTGTTGGTGGTAATTTTATCGGTAATCACAGCAAATCCTTCGTGCGCATCCACCAATTCTACAACAGTCATTGCTCCCATCAAGAAAAAGAGAATACTAGAAATTTCGTAGACATGATGAAGCAAACCGTGTTCAACAGTTTCGTGAGCAACACCTGTGAAAGCATACAAAGCCCAGCAACCAACTCCGGTTAAAAGTGCACTTGCAGCTTTATCAATTTTAATAGGGTGCTCTAAGGCAATAGCCAAATAGCCCACCACAAAAACGACAATAATTAACGTTGAAATCATATTGGGTAAATATAGTAATTATACCCCTTTTAGCATCATGCCCACCCAGGCAGTTGCTGGGAAAGCCCACCATAGAAGGCAAACACCTAAGAGAGAAACGCCCAATATTCCACCTAAAGCAAACGCGAGTACAAGCCAATAAAAAGGAAAAGTTAAGGTGAGTAAGGCATATTTCACTGAAGGAAAAAACTCATCTTTTCCTGTGGCTTTAGCGGCCATATAATCTATCAAATAGTACAAGGGGCGGTGCACAAGCAAAAATGGGAAAGACAAAATTTTTCCTAAAATATGCTCTTCCGTTTTAGGTTTAGGCTGATTGCTTTTGCTCTTCAATTTTGATAAATCCACCAGTTCTTTACCCGATTGAGGTTGATTTACTTCCAAATTGTGCATGACAACTTCATGCTCTTCGTGATAGTTTTCTTTCTCTATATGAAGCACCATGGTGCGCAACTCTGCCTCCACCAGCTGAGTAAGCGTTTTCACTCTATCGCCCGAAGTAGAGCATTCGTTCACCACCTTTTGCACCGAAATTGGCTGTCCGAAATCCACCCACACCTTCGATCGAAAAGCCATATGATCTTCGTAATTAAGCGCAACGGGAACCACCTGCAAATCGAGATTAGGAAAAGATTCTACAGCACCCAAGGCGATGCGCGCCATGCCTTTTTTTAAAGGAAACATGTGTTTGTGCGGCTCACAAGTACCTTCTGGAAAAATTAAAACAGGTTTATTTTCTTCTAAAGTTTTGTAGCACCACTTAAAGATTTCGGCATTATTTTCTACGCCGGTACCATCTTGTTTTCTGTAGATTGGCACGAGGTTCATCGACTTTAAAATCTTAGCGGCTAGCTTTCCTTTAAAAGCATCTGAACGCGCCAGAAAAAACAATTGTTTATCGAGTTTATAGGCCACTAAAACACCATCGAGAAAAGCATTTTGATGATTTACCGCCAGTAAAACAGGCTTGTCTTTCGGAAAATTTTCTACTCCGGTCACATGAATTTTGCGGTAATACAAAGGAAGTGTAATGCGCACTAAAGTATGGAGTATGGAGTAGATAGGGTTCATGAATATCAAAAATTGTGTTGAAACAGTGTAGGGCAATAGTTCCTTCGGGGTACCTCAGGATGACATACAACACCCATCAAAACTATGGTTGTCATCCTGAGGTACCCCGAAGGAACTGTCGTCTTGCACAAACTAAATCTAATTGATTTTATTAAATTACCCAATACCTCTACTTTTTATTATTCACCCTCGTCACAATCTTCTCATTTCTCAACTCTCGCAATGCGTCGCTGGCAATCCACTTAGCACTTTTACTATTTTGCAGTTTGATTCTCTCACCACATTCAATTGCTTGAGTATTCAAGTTAAAATTTCGTTTTCCAATTTGACGAAGTGCCCAATTCACGGCTTTTTTAACGAAATTCCTATCATCATCGGCACCCCACTCAATAAGAGGAAAAAAGGCACTAAGCTTTTCGTCTTTAGCCTTCTTATCGTGCACCGCTAAATAGGCCATCAAAGAATAACCAGTTCTTTTCTCGTATTCGCGCTCGCGTTGTGTCCACTCTTCTGCTTTAATATACGCCAAAGGATGCTTGCAAAATAAAGCAGAACAAGCACCATCTACCAAATCCCAAGAATAAAAATCTTTTATCCACTCCTCCATCATTTCTTCGGTAACTTGCTTTGGATCGGCAATTAAGATGGCTAAAATTTTCACTTCATGAATTTCACTTTGCCAAAGTTGGAGCGCTAATTCGTGATTGTTTTTATATTTCTTGGCGAAGCTGCGAAGAAGCGGAATACAAATACCCAGCGCTTTTTTTGCATCAATTCCGAAATACTTCTGCTTCTCGATAAAAGCAGGATCGGCCAACTTCGTTAGTTCAGAAATTATGTCTTTGGGGTGCGTACTTTTCACCTTATACACTATTTCACTACTCCACCCTTTTTACCGAATTCCTTTCCGAAAGCTCTCATCTCGGCTGCCATTTCATTCTCTCCTGTAGAGCGCTCAAAACCATCGGCCATTGTCATTAAGGTTTGGAAATAAAACAATTTCATTTCTTCAATGTACATGTCTTTGGTCCATAAATCAACGCGTTTAGCCACCTGCTCTTTGCTGTCGTAAACAGAAATCATCAATGCTTTAATCTTCTCTTTTGCGCTATCTTCCCCATTCCATTCAATATTGATGGGCAAATTGTTTTCGTCTAATTCAACGGTGAAAGTGAGTGTATTTTTTTTAGCCATGACTAATCGGGTTTGTATTTAGATTTTTGGAAAATTTTAAGCAAGTTTTTGTCTTTCATCAATTCATCTAAACTTACTTTGTTGTTTTCCATATATGATTTAACGATTTTATAACCAATGTAAACTCCAATTCTGCCCGGAGAATCAGGCTCTTCAGCTCGAAAGAACGGTCCGTCTTCCAAGTATTTTTTATACACTACATAATCTTCCGAATGCAAGAATTTTTTATCTACAAAATATCGCCAAACACCTAGCTCACTATTTTTAGCCCACTCCATTTGTTTAGATGTATATTTCAAGCGGGTCGAATCTTCTGTAGATGGCAGCATAGCATTAACAAAGTACTGTACTTTACCTTCAGAAATCATTTTTTCTATCATTGTTTTTCCTTCGTATTCTAAGTTCTCATACTTAGTGCGGGCAATGGTTTGAAACACATCAACAGGAATGAATTTCTCTTGCATCTTGTAAGTTTGGTACTGATACAAGTTTAGTGGCTGCATGTAATATGGTTTGTACCCTGAACCCAAATACATATCCAAGCAAATAATCATAAAATTGGCGCTATCTTCCCAAATGATGGGCTTTTCAAAAGCCAAAAGTGAGGAGATGTAAGCGTAAAAATCGGGAGTTTTTTCTTTGGGGAAATAATGCTGATAGTAGGAAAAGCCTTCGGTAAGCTGACCTTCGAGCAGAGATAAATCTTTGTATTTCTTGTCAACTTCTTGATGCAATTCCTGATCGAGAGGTGCTTCGATATACTCCAACAACTGCATAATCAGTTTAGGATTATTGTCGTCAACCTGAAAAAACATGGGATAATTCTTTGCCAAGTTATACTTCTCCTTATCAACGTTGGCGCGATTTATTTTAAAAACATCTTGATCGAATCTTTTAATTTTAATGGGCTCATCGGGCGTCTTTACTTCTACCTTAAGGGGATTATCTTCACAAGAGAAAAAGACCAACAGTAAAAAAGGTATGAATTTTGAATAAATTGACTTCACAGCAAAAATTATTAGTTTTGTTTCAATTGTTCATCAGGATTCAAAAATATAAAATATCTATTCATCAATGGATGGTTATTCAAAATACTTAAACTTAAAAATGTAAAGCATGAAAAAGCTACTTTCTTTCGCCCTTTTAACATTATCGTTAAACCTTGCCAACGCACAAACAAGCACAACAACTACCACTATTAGTACAACACCTCAAAAATGGAGAATTGGTTTAACTGGAAATTTAGGTGGTGCTTGGTTGAAATCGAATAACTCTCAAATAAATTATAAGTCGGCTGGCGTTCAGTACGGATTAAACCTTCAAATCGAAAAAAGATTGACCAA
Organism: uncultured Chryseobacterium sp.; assembly: GCA_964406465.1. Taxonomy (GTDB): domain Bacteria; phylum Bacteroidota; class Bacteroidia; order Flavobacteriales_C; genus JAHEZL01. The sequence continues at coordinate 12,437 of CAYORT010000031.1, read as the reverse complement.
TTCGGTAAGTTTCTTAACCGGAGCAGGAATTTCTTGGCATTCAAGCACAGTAGGTTTTGCAAACGACACCAATACCGTGGTGAATTTGACCATTGAAAAAGTTGAATATGAAATGATTTCAAGAAAATATTCTTTCCAAAGTGTTGATATTCCATTAGGATTGAAATTAAAAACCAATGAAATTGGCGCTATTACTTACTGGGCTCAGGTTGGTTTATTGCCAAGTTTACGTGTAAATGCAAGCGCAACTAAAAACACCTACAAAATTGGAAATACAGAATCTACCTTCTCGGGAGGCAATGAAAAAATGACTGTTAACGACGCCAACTTCTTTAGAGCTTCTGTTTTTGGTGGCTTAGGTATCGAATATAGTTTATCTGGAAGTACTGCTTTAACTGTAGGTGTTCAATATGTTAGCGGATTTTTAAGCACTTTGCATAGTACTTCCGATAACCTATACACCAACGGAAACATCAACAACAAATTGGCTCAAAATGTAATGAGCAATTACGTAACCTTAAACGCTGGTATTCTTTTCTAGAAATGAAGATAGCCCTTGCTCAGCTTAATTATCATGTTGGAAATTTTGAAGCCAATACTTCAAAAATAATTTCGGCAATACAAAAAGCTGAGCAGGAAAAAGCAGACCTCATTGTATTTTCTGAGCTGGCCATTTGTGGATATCCTCCTAGAGATTTCTTAGAGTTTGAGGAGTTCATTGCAGAATGCGAAAAAAACATTCGGCTTATTGCTCAACATTGCCACAAAGTAGCAGCAATTGTTGGTGCGCCTACCAGAAACAACAATCAAAGGGGTAAAAAATTATACAACTCGGCTTACTTTTTACACGAAGGAAAAGTAGCCGATGTTTTCCATAAAACACTGCTTCCCAATTATGATATTTTTGATGAATATCGATACTTTGAGCCCAATCGCAATTTTCATTTACTAGATTTTAAAGGTGAAAAAATTGCACTTAGCATTTGCGAAGATTTATGGAATATCACCGAGCAATTGTATGAGATTGACCCAATGGAAGAATTGGCGAAATTAAAGCCATCACTCATCGTTAACATTGCCGCATCACCCTTCAATTACAATCAGGAGAAAGATCGTAAAAAAGTTCTTCACGCCAGTTTCCAAAAGTATCAATTACCCATAGTTTACTGCAATCATGTGGGTGCGCAAACAGAACTTATTTTTGATGGAGGCTCGATTTTCATCAATGCTAAAGGTGAAATTCAAAATGAATTAAAATATTTCTCTGAAGATTTTGACGTTGTTGACACAACAGTGCTTAGCGCTCAAAAAACTCAAGTTGAAAAATCGAAAACTGCTTTAATTCACGATGCATTAATCAGCGGCATCAAAGATTACTTCAGCAAATTGGGCTTCAAGAAAGCACTAGTGGGCTTATCGGGCGGCATCGACTCGGCAGTTGTTTTTGCTATGGCGGCCGAAGCATTAGGTAGCGAAAATGTGATGGGTGTTTTAATGCCTTCTCAATTTTCTTCCGACCATTCAATAAGCGATGCCAGAAAACTAGCAGCAAATTTAAATGCCGAACAACATCTAATAGAAATTGAGCCCTTGTTCTCTGCATTCAGCGAGCAATTGGCGCCACTTTTTCAAAACCTGCCATTCAACCTGGCAGAAGAAAATTTACAGGCAAGAATTAGAGGTACTTTGTTGATGGCGGTTTCTAATAAATTCGGACACATTTTGCTTAACACCACCAATAAAAGTGAAGCTTCTGTTGGCTACGGAACATTGTATGGCGATATGAATGGTGGATTATCCATTTTAGGCGATTTGTACAAATTAGAAGTTTATGATTTGGCGCGCTATATCAATCGCGATAAAGAAATAATTCCACTCAATAGCATCGAAAAGGCTCCATCTGCAGAATTGCGTCCCGGACAAAAAGATAGTGATTCGCTACCCGAATACGATGTTTTAGACCAAATCCTCTATCAATATATTGAGTTGAGAAAAGGTCCGAACAACATCATCACACAAGGTTTTGATAGTGCTACAGTAAAACGAGTTCTAAAAATGGTGAACTCCACCGAGTATAAGCGTCAGCAAACTCCACCTATATTAAGGATTTCACAAAAAGCATTTGGAATGGGCAGAAGAATGCCTATTGTAGGAAAATACTTGGCGTAATTTTCTCAAATTCTTTTTTATCTTTACGACTATCAAAAAAAAAATCATGAAGCAAAAAGTTAGAATTTTACTTCCGTGTTACAACGAAGAACAAAACCTCCCTAATTTACTTTCCCGCATAGAAACACTAGCTGCACAAATTCCTTACATTGACTTAGGGGTGGTAGTTGTAAACGATGGAAGTAAAGACAATACTGTTGGCGTTGCCAAAGATTTCAAAATGTCAATTTCAAAAACAGTAGTTGACGTGCAGCCAAATAAAGGTTTAGCAAATGCCATGAGAGAAGGTTTAAGAGCCGCTGCTGAAGGACTAACTGATAATGACATCGTGGTAGCCTTAGATGGCGACGACAGTCACAACCCGATGCTTATTGAAAGAATGATTAAACAAGTGAATGAAGGTAGTGATGTTGTGATTGCCTCTCGTTTTCAACCAGGATCAAGAGTTTACGGCTTAACAAAGTTTAGAGAGTTTACAGGATGGGCTGCGGGCATGATGTTTAGGGTCTTCATTCCAATAAAAGGCGTTCGCGATTTTACTTGTGGTTTTCGTGCTTACAAAGTAGAAATGCTTAAAAGAGTAAATACCAAATACGGCGATAAATTAATAGAAGAGCAAGGTTTTGCATGCATGGCAGAAATCATCATTAAAATGGGAAAAACAGGTGCTATAGTTCATGAAATGCCCATGATTTTAAGGTACGATAGAAAAATTGGCGACAGTAAAATGAATGTAAGCAAAACCATCAAGCAAACGCTGAAACTGATATTGAAACATGCTTTCTCTAAGTAATTCGAATAAAACAATTGTATTTTTAATTTTCTCATTGGCGCTTACTCTAAGGCTACTTCAAATTTCCAGTCATGGAATATGGTCTGATGAAAAAACATCAATTCTAATTGCACAAGGAATTAGTCCAACTACCTACCAATCTTCTGATTCAATTACCCATTCAAAAATTGTTGCAAAAAATACATTCGCGAACGTAATTCAAAGTACTGTGCAAGATAATGGCAATAGCGTTGCATATAATATATTACTGCATCTTTGGACTAATATATTTGGTACAAGTGATTTGTCGGCGCGACTAATTTCGTTCTTATTTAGCATGGCAACATTAATTTTAATATTCTTATTCTCATTAAAAAGATTTGGTGCACAAACCGCCATATTAACCCTGCTTCTTTTTTCAACTAATGCCCTGTCAATTGCCTATTCAAATGAGGCAAGAGGTTATTCAATGGGAATATTTTTCACGCTTACTGCTACTGTGATTTATTGGAAATTCGTATTTGATGAAAAGATTAATAAACCACTCTTTAAAGTTCTTCTATATGGCGTTTCAGCTGGGCTTGCTCTTCTATCTCACTACTTAACGGGAGTAATTTTTCTTGGGCATGCCATCTATGCTGTTATTTTTTTACGAAAAAAAGAAAGTTGGAAATACCTTTTTATGGGGGGATTAATTACCTCTTCTATTTTCATGTTTTGGATGTTAAATGGCGGATTAGAAGGATTAGAAATTATGAAATTTCAAAAAATAAATTTTTACCAAAAAATGTTCGAACCCAACAATACCTACGTAGTTCCTCCAACAACGCAAAATATTATTACTGGAATCCTACAATTGTGGCTCCAAGAAATGGGCAATTTTTTTCAAGCATTTTTTAGAGTTAGGCAAATTGCATTCATGCTTATATTCCCTATAAGTGTAATCATCTTTGTCTTTTTGAAAAAAACAATTGATTTTAAAAAAGGTTCTTTGTTTTTGCTAATTTTTCTAACTCACACTTTCTTTGCTCTTTTTCAAGCCTTTAGTGATGGGTACACGATTTCTTTTCAAGCTGTGTACTCAAATTTTGCCGCTCCACATTTCATCATATTATACAGTATAGCTCTTTTTTCTATTTTTCAATTGAACAAAAAAATTGGTGTTACATTAATTATTTTACAACTAATTATTCAGTCGGTTTCTGTTGCTGGATTTTATACAGACATCCCTAGATATAGAGAAGCAAATCCCTATCCAGAAATTGCAAAAAACATTTTAAAAGAAGGAGAAAAAAATGGTGTAATATATTGTGATAGTTGGCATGATATAAATATGCTTTCGCTTTACCTACCAAGCAATAAAGAATTTTTGTATGTCATTGACCATTCAAATCCCGATTATATTTTTTTTGGCTCGAATAAAAAAATTATATCACAGAATTTAAAAAATAGAAGATACTAATGAAAAATATTCTCTTCCTTTTTGGAACAAGACCTGAAGCCATCAAATTGGCTCCGCTGATTACAGAGTTTAAAAAACATAAAAATTGTACAGTTAAAGTAGGAGTTACGGCTCAACACCGCGAAATGCTCGATCAGGTTTTGCATTTCTTTGAAATTACTCCCGATTATGATTTAAACATCATGTCGCCCGGACAAACTTTACCAAAACTCACTGCAGATTTAATCACAAAAATCACCAACGATATTTTATTGAAAGAACAATTCGATTATGTTTTTGTTCAAGGCGATACCACGACGGTAATGGCTGGCGCAATGGCTGCATTTTATCAAAAAATAAAAGTGGTGCATATTGAAGCCGGATTGAGAAGTGGCGACATCTACTCCCCTTTTCCCGAGGAGATGAACAGAATCTTAACCTCGAGAATTGCAGAATGGCATTTTTGTCCCACACCAAAATCAGCCGACAATCTTCGCGCTGAAGGCATAACAAAAAACATTCACATTGTTGGAAACACTGTTATTGATGCGCTTTTAGCGGGAATCAAAAAAGTGGAATCATTGGATCAAAATGTATTCTTTAAACATTTTGAAGGCATTGATTTCAATAAAAAAATCATCTTGCTAACTTGTCACCGTAGAGAAAGTTTTGGTGAGCCATTCAAGCACATTTGCAATGCGGTGAATCAAATTGCCAAGAGATATCCCGATATGGAAATCGTGTATCCGGTGCACTTAAATCCGAACATCAAAGAAAACGCACACAAATATCTTACAGAAAAAAATATCAAATTAATTACGCCATTAGATTATCCTTACCTCATTTGGTTGTTGAATAAATCGTATCTGGTTTTAACCGATTCAGGTGGCATTCAAGAAGAAGCACCAAGCTTAGGAAAACCAGTTTTAGTATTACGCGAAGTAACCGAACGCAGCGAGGGAGTTGATGCAGGAACAGCGAAATTGGTAGGTACAAACACAGAGGTGATAGTGAAAGAAACAATCAAATTAATTGATGATAAAGCTTATTACACTAGTGTTGCTAATGCTGTAAATCCTTATGGAGATGGAACAACATCGGCACAAACGATGAAGATTTTGTTGGGGTAAAAAACAGCTGAATCCACGAAGACATAAAAAAAGCCGACCTATCATTTGATGGTCGGCTTTTCTATTTATCATATACTCTTACTTAATCTCCCAAGTATTGCTTCCTTTCAACAAGGCATTTAAATCGGCTTCTTTAGCCGCTTTTGTTTTGTTTACTTGTTCAATCATTTCAGATTCGTAGGTTGCTCTTTGTTCAACATAGAAAATACCGAACGGACGAGGCAATGCACCTTCTTTAGAAGGATCATCAAAGAAACGAGTTAAAATACCTGCTTTTACTCTATCTGTTTCATCATGTACCCACAATTCATCGGCAGAAACATCGGCAACATTTACAACTTTAGGAGTGAAGCCATCTAGCTTAATTCCTTTATCGTTGTTTGCACCAAAAATCAATGGTTTACCTTGCTCTAAGAAAAGAACTGTATCGCCTTTGGTTTCTTTCTCTGTGAAAGTGAAAAATGCTCCGTCGTTGAAGATATTACAGTTTTGGTAGATCTCAATCATAGCCGTTCCTTTGTGCTGTTGCGCACGCAACAATACAGCACGCATGTGCTTAGGGTCACGGTCCATAGAACGAGCAACAAAAGTAGCATCGGCACCCATACTTAAAGCCAAAGGATTGAAAGGATGATCAACAGAACCGTAAGGCGTTGATTTGGTCACTTTTCCTTTTTCAGAAGTTGGTGAATATTGTCCTTTTGTTAAACCGTAAATCTGGTTGTTGAACAACAAATATCTGATATTGAAATTTCTTCTCAACGCATGAATAAAGTGGTTACCACCAATTGATAATGAATCACCATCACCAGAGATTACCCATGTATTCAAGCTTGGATTGATAGATCTTAAACCAGCAGCAAAAGCCGGAGCACGACCGTGGATGCTATGCATACCATAGGTATTCATGTAATATGGAAAACGAGAAGAACATCCGATTCCAGAGATGAATACCGAATTGTCTTTATCAGCTTCAAGCTCGGCAAATACGCTTTGTACTTGTTTCAAAATAGAGTAGTCACCACAACCCGGGCACCATCTCGCATCTTGATCGGTAGCGTAATCTTGCGCTTTAGGCTTTGTTTTTATAATAGTTTCTTGTGCCATAATTTAATGTTTAATGTTCAATGTTCAATGTTCAAAGTCAGCTAACCTTGAACATTGAACTTTAAACTTTGAACTTATTTTAATACTTCTTTAACTTTTTCTACAATTTCTTTGGTGAAGAAAGGCAATCCTTGAATTTTATTGAAAGGAATTGCAGGCACCAAATACTTATCGCGAATGATTCTTACAAACTGTCCGTTATTCATTTCAGGCATTAAAATCTTATCGAATTTCTTCAACAAATCACCTAAGTTTTTAGGAAGTGGATTCATGTAACGAACGTGTGCATGCGCTACAGAAATACCTTCAGCTCTTAAATCTCTCACTGCAGTTTTCACCACACCGTAAGTAGAACCCCAGCTTAAAATCAACAATTTATCGTCTACCGTTCCATTGTCTAGTTTTTGCTCTGGAAGATAATCGGCAATTTTATCCACTTTAGCCTGACGCAATTTCGTCATCAATTCATGGTTATCTGGATCGTAAGAAATATTACCAGTTACGCTATCTTTCTCGATTCCACCGATTCTATGCGCTAAACCTTTTGTACCAGGTATAGCCCACGGACGAGCACCTTTCTCATTTCTTTGGTATGCCAAGAAAGGAGCACCTGATTCTTCACGAGGTGCAGCGAACTCAACATTGATTGCCGGCAACTCATCACTGGTTAATACTTTCCAAGGTTCAGAACCATTGGCGATGTAACCATCAGACAAGAAGAAAACCGGAGTAACATGTTCAACAGCAATTTTACATGCTTCGTACACTGCATCGAAACAATCGGTTGGAGATTGCGCAGCAATGATAGGCACAGGAGCTTCTCCATTTCTACCGTACATCGCTTGCAATAAATCTGATTGCTCTGTTTTGGTTGGCAAACCAGTTGACGGTCCGCCACGCTGTACATTCACAATCACTAATGGCAACTCCAATGAAACAGCCAAGCCGATAGCTTCACCTTTAAGGGCGATACCCGGACCAGATGACGCCGTTACACCCAATGCACCAGCGTAAGAAGCACCAATAGCAGAACAAATGGCTGCAATTTCGTCTTCCGCTTGATACGTTTTAACGTCGAAATTTTTGTGACGAGAAAGCGTATGTAAAATATCAGAAGCTGGAGTAATAGGATACGTTCCGTAGAACAATTCCAATCCGGCTTTCTGTGCAGCAGCAATTAAACCAATGGCCGCAGCTTGGTTACCAATAACATTTCTGTAAGTACCTTTCTCAATGTGGGCAGCTTTAACCACAATTTGAGTTGGGAATGCCTCGCATGTTTCACCGTAGTGGTAACCTGCTTTCAACACTTTGATATTGGTATCGATTAACTCTTGTTTTCCTTTGAATTTAGTCTCAATAAATTCGATAGTATTGCTCAAAGAGCGATCATACATCCAGTACAAGAAACCAAGCACGAACATATTTTTAGAACGATCGACAGCCTTGGTACCCAAGCCCGAACTTTCTAAAGTCTCACGAGTTAATTTAGTAACATCAACTTCGTGCACTTTATATCCTTCTAATTTTTTGTCGCTTTGAAGTGTATATTCTTCGTCCATCTTAGCCAAACGAAGATTCTTTTTATCGAAACCAGCACTATTGGCGATGATCACACCACCTTTCTTAAGGTTTTTCAAATTCACTTTCAATGCAGCGGCGTTCATCACCACTAACACATCACATTGATCTCCGGGAGTGAAAATCTCCACGCTACCGAAGTTCAACTGGAAGCCCGACACCCCAGCAACAGTACCTATTGGAGCACGTATCTCCGCAGGGAAGTTAGGAAATGTACTAATATCATTACCCAGCAAGGCAGCAGTATCTGTGAACTGTCCGCCTGTTAGCTGAATACCGTCGCCCGAATCTCCTGCAAACAGGATGGTAACAACGTCTTTAATCTCTTTAACAGCAGTCATTTGATTCTTTTATGAGTGGCAGCAAAAGTAGGCAAATAATTAACGCTGCTAAGTGTTTTGTTAAGAAATTTCTATTTTTTATTTTCTAAACTGATTAAAATCCGGAAATCTGAACCTTGATTTAAAAGGATTAAAGGATATTAAGGATTTATAAACACACAGCTCCGCTTAGGCTTCTTTTGCCTAAGCGGTCTTCGCATTCTAGAGGCTTCGCCACGCTTTACTTTAAAAAGAAAATGAGCCAAAGGCTCGGAGAGTGGAAGAATCGCTTAGGCAAAAGAAAATGCAGCCTAATCGAAGCAGGTGAGGCAGGGGCTATTTAGAAAATATATCTTTATGAAATTCTAACGAATGAAATTCTTCCAGCCCATCTGTTTTAAACATAAAAGCACATTCATAGTTTTCTTCAAACATCGTGAAAGTAGGATGCATTACCATTTCTATATCGCTAACGACATGTTTTACAGAATCTATGTAAAAGTGATAAGTGCAACCAAATTTCAGCTTTACTGAAGGAGAAATATGATAATTATTTCGTCCTAAAGAGTCAGAATAAATTTCAATGGTATCGCTAGCAGAAGACGAATCTAATTCTACCATTTTAATAGTATCGATTTCGTTTTTGTTAAACCCATACAAATCAATAGAATTAAATTCAAAAAAACTTACTCCTTCCGCACATTTAGCCTGAAATTCTTTCTTTTCATCTTCAGACCAACCACAACCAAAAACAACCAAGGCTGATAATGCAATGATTACAAAAAATTTAAGCTTATTCATAAAAAGCAAGATTACACCAACACCTCCCCAGTCATATCCCCCGGAATCTCCACCCCCATCATCTTCAAAATAGTAGGCGCGATATCGCCTAGTTTTCCATTTTTAATGGCTTTGTAATCGTTGTCGATTAAGAAGCATGGAACTGGATTGGTAGTGTGTGCAGTATTTGGTGAACCATCTTCGTTAATCACGTAATCTGCATTACCATGATCGGCGATGATGATGAAAGAAAATCCTTGTTTAGTGCCTGTTTCAACAACACGTTTAACACATGAATCTACAGTTTCAACTGCTTTTACAACAGCGTCGTAAACGCCGGTGTGGCCCACCATATCAGGGTTAGCGAAGTTTAAGCAAAGGAAATCATCTTCGCCTTTTTCCAATTGAGCACAAACTTTATCGGTTAATTCATAAGCACTCATTTCTGGTTGTAAATCGTAGGTTGCTACTTTAGGAGAAGCTGCCATGATTCTTGTTTCACCTTTGAAAGGTTCTTCTCTACCGCCAGAGAAGAAGAAAGTAACGTGAGGATATTTTTCTGTTTCGGCAGCGCGAATTTGTTTTTTACCTGCTTTCTCTAAAGCCTCCCCCATAGTCATGGTAAGATTGTCTTTTTCGTAAATCACGTGAACGCCTTTGAACGATTCATCGTAGCGGGCCATAGTTACATAATACAAAGGCATTTTGTACATGTTTTGTTCGTGGAAATCTTCTTGAGATAATGCTTGAGTAATTTCTCTACAACGGTCGGTGCGGAAGTTAAAGCAAATCACCACATCACCTTCTTTAATCACAGCAGTTGGTTGACCTTCTGCGTTGGTAATTACAACCGGTTTAACAAACTCATCTGTTTCATTTTTAGCATATGAATCTTTCATTGCTGCTACTGGATCGGCATAATGAGCGCCTGTTCCGTGCACCAATAAATCGTAAGCCAATTTAACACGATCCCAACGTTTGTCGCGATCCATAGAATAATATCTTCCGCACAATGAAGCGATTTTCGCAGTGGTGTTTTTGATGTAAGCTTGCAGTTCTTCTACATAACCTAATCCGCTTTTTGGATCAACATCGCGTCCGTCGGTAAAAGCATGAATAAATACGTTGTTGCAACCTTCAGCTTTAGCCATATCGCACAAAGCATACAAGTGTTTTTGTGAAGAATGGACGCCACCTTCAGAAATCAAACCTAAAAAGTGAACGGCTTTATTTTTGTCTTTTGCTTCTTTAAAAGCTGCTTTCAAAACCGGATTAGAGAAAAATGATTTGTCGCGAACTGCCACATTAATTCTTACTAAATCTTGGTACACAATTCTTCCTGCACCAATGTTAAGGTGACCCACTTCTGAGTTACCCATTTGACCTTCAGGCAAACCAACTTCTTCTCCGCTGGTAATTAATTCTGAATTGGGTTTGCTGTATAATGAATCAACGAAAGGAGTGTTTGCATTGAAGATAGCATCTGACTTGGTTTTATCACCTTTTCCCCAGCCATCCATGATAATAAGAGCAACTTTTTTCGACATAATATTTTGAATTTAATTTTTCGGAAATTGAAGCACAAATATAGTCCCTTTAGGTGAATTATTTTTCACTTCAATAGAGCCATTGTGCAAGAGCACTAAATTTTTCACGATAAAGAGTCCGAGACCAGTACCCTTTTTCTTTCTCGTATTTTCGTTACCAATACGGTAAAATTTCTTGAAAATATTTTCTTTCTCTTCGTCGGGAATTCCTTCACCTACATCGAAAACAGAAAGTTTAATGAAGTTATTTTCTTCTATCAATTCAATTTTAATTTCGCTTCCTTCGGGCGAATACTTAATGGCGTTTTCTAGAAGGTTAGATATGATAGAAATCATACTGCTAGAGTCGGCATGAAGTAGAATTTCTTCTGGATTTTTTACTGTGAAATTAATAGAGTGATTTTTTTGAAATGCAGAATTGGAAATTAGTTTTTCAATCAACTTATTGAGTGATAATTCTTCTTTGTTTAGCAAATACAAACGTTCATCAATTTTAGTGGCAATCAAAATATTTTCTACTAATTGATTGAGACGGTCGGCATCATCGATGGCCTTCTTCGATAAATCTTGAATTTGTGTTTGTTCGAGCTTTCTAGAGGAAATAGTTTGAAGTAATAATTTAATAGACGCAATGGGTGTTTTAAGTTCATGCGTAATGGCCATCAAGAAATTTTTTTGCTGAGCACTCAAGGCCATTTCTTTTTTGATGGCACGATAAATAACAAAAAAACCTAGTCCTAAAATGATAAGAAAAACAACGCCTTCACCTATCAACATATATAGCTTTCGTTGCAGTGCTTGTCCGCCATAAATCTCTTGATATAAATTCCAAGTATTTCTCAACCACCATATACTTTGCAAAACAATGTAGCTAAGCAAAGCAGTGAAGATGATAATTGGTTTTTTTATGGTGTTGAGCATGGGGTGAAAATAAGGAAAATTTGTTTATGGTGGTCCATCTCCCTACCCTCTTCTCTAAGAGGGATTGATTAGCGTCTCCATTCTCGAGAGTCACGCATTAACCGGAAATGATTTTTAGGGTGTGGGCTACTAACTATCCCTCTTAGAGAAGAGGGCAGGGAGATGGATTACCAAAGTTTTTATATTTTCGCCTCACCTAACTAAATTTATGTCACACAGTTTTTACAACAAAAGCCTTAAAGGTTTTGCTCAAAATTTGCGCACAGATTCTACTTTAACTGAAATTATTCTGTGGACAAATGTTTTAAAAGAATGCAAAACTGGTTATCCATTTTTACGTCAGCGACCAATTGGAAAATTCATTACCGACTTCATGTGCAGAAAATTAAAGTTGCTTATAGAATTAGATGGTTATTCGCACAATTATAAACACGAACAAGACATTCAGCGAGATATTGAATTGGAAAAAATGGGATATAAAACTTTGCGTTTTCATGATGAAGAAGTAATGCAGAATTTGGAAAATGTTGAACGCACTATAATTTTTGAGATGAAAGAAAGAGAAAAATTGTTGAATTTGGAGAGTAAGGTGATTTCGAATTTTGATTGATATGGTCCATCTCCCTGCAGCCCGCTTGGCCTTTTCGCACCCCTCTTCTCTAAGAGGGA
>CAYORT010000030.1:0-28130 GCA_964406465.1 uncultured Chryseobacterium sp. | reverse complement strand
TATTCGTTTTTATAAATTCAACTTTTAAATGGCCAACTTTCAGGGAAGCCTACAGGTTATTATCATGATCTTGCAATTGCCAAACTAAATATCAATACGCTGGCTACCGAATGGTCAACTTATTGGGGAGCGGCCAACATAAATACTGCTCAAAGCGAAATCGCCTCTAACTTAGCTATCGATGCACAAAATACCGTTTATGTTACTGGCTTTTGCTTCGGCAATCAATTTAACGTTAAAACAAATAAAACTGGTACCATCTTAAAAAACACAACGGCACAAAATGATGGAATCGCCATCAAAATAGCCTGTACCGATAGCCCCGCACCTACGACTTCCTTTACAACAAGTGTGGCAAGCGCAAAAGAAAACAGCAATTGGCTAGCGTACCCAAATCCGTTTAACGATGTACTATTTTTAAACACGCAAAACAGTGAGGTTGCTGTGAAAGTTTATAGTATAGATGGGAAATTAATTGAACAAAGTTATTTCTCTCAAAATAGTGAAATCACCTTAGGAAACAATTGGCAGGATGGTGTTTACTTTATATGCGTGATTGGAGAAAACAGAAGTGAAAATTTCAAAGTAATTAAACACAACTAATCTCAAAAAATAAAAAGTAAAAGCTCAATTGCACAAACTGCAATTGAGCTTTACTATTTTAATTCTCTACCGCCAACACTCCTTCCTTAAAAGGATTTCGTTGTTCAAACGGACTTGGCTGAATCAATTTCAACAAAGGCTTTATCAATTTATTACTCAGCGTATTTCTATGTCGGATAAATATTTTCATGTTCACCGGCACAGCACCAATAGATGATTTTATTTCACTGGCGGTTCTACCGTAATGCAATTCTGAACATTTTTTATCCATGGCCACTTGCACAAAATCAAACAACATTCGGTGGTAAATACAATGCGTTGTATTGAGCTCGTAATTTAATCCAACATAATTTGCATCTAACACTCCAGAGTTATTGAAAAGAGCCGCAAAGCCCAACATTTCATCATTTAAAAAATAAGCCTTAAAAATAAATTGTTCGCCCAAACTTTTCTTCATATCGTGAAAGCCCGATGCATCGAAGTGTCCGAATTTAAAATCGGCTTTTTCATGTACCGCATCAAACAATTCTTTGATCTTTTCTGAATAAAAAAGAATATCGGCTGCATTTAAATCTTTACAAACTATTGCTTCCGATTTCTTCATCACTTCCTTGTATTTCTTTCTGTATTTTTTGGTGATGTCGTCGATGTAATCATCGAGTGTATTCCAATCAGAATTGATTTTCATTATCAAGTTGGGTTCAATCTCAAAATCGCGATAATCGTATTTTTTAATCACTGATAAAGTATCATAGTTCTTTTCCCAAAACTCTTTCAATATTACCGACGACACTTCACCCAGCACTTTTTCTGCGCGGCGTAAACGATACAATCCTGTCATCAAAGCTTTATAAGCTTCCTCTTGCGATAAACTAGTGGTGTATGCAAAGCCGTTTTCCCCCGAAGAAAAAACATTGCCGCACACAAAAAATTTCGATTCTTTACCACCCAACAATTCTTTACCAAAATTGAGTGGAGCGCAAATAGCATCTTTCACACTTTCCGACAATCTTACTTCTAGCACTTGCACATAGGCAATTGCCACAGGTTTGTTGTTTTTGTAAAACAAAATATATCGAAAAGAAATATTTGACTGAGAATCTTCTAAAGCTTTTAGATAAGAGTAACTGAGGTATAAATTGCTGTTGATGCTTTGTACTTCATTCCAATGATTTTCATTCACCTGATAAATAGAATCGTGAAACGACATGGGAAATTCAACAGGTTCTCGTCGCAAACAAAAATTACCATGTTTGCTTTTAATGTAATTTGTGATTCTTTTCATGCGCACAAGATAACGCTTAGAAGGCTTACCAAATATTTAAAAATTCAAAAAAATAAATATTAAAATCACTACCTTGCGCCCTTAAAATATAGCAAATGTCAAAATCAAACGAACAACAAAAAACAAGCTACGCTTTAGGGAGAATGGTGGCTGCAGGCTTAAGAAACGATGGTATTGAAACAGTAGATGCTGAATTTGTAGGAAAAGCTTTCGCAGATGTGTTTAATGACGCTCCTTCACTTTTCGATGAGGCTGAATTACAAGATTTACTAGACAAATTGATTGCAGAGATGCAACAAAAAAAACTAGAAGAATCAAAAAAAGAACAAGAAATTCATGCTACTGAAGGTCTTGCTTTCTTAGAATCAAATAAAAACAAAGAAGGGGTTAAAACATCCGCTTCTGGCTTACAATACAAAGTAACCAAAGAAGGAAAAGGTGCTTATCCAAAAGCCAGCGATACAGTTACTGTTCATTATGAAGGAAAATTAATCAACGGTGAAATTTTCGATAGTAGTTTTCAGCGCGGACAAACAGCTACTTTCGGACTTAATCAAGTGATTACAGGATGGACTGAAGGATTGCAGTACATCAACGAAGGCGGTGAAATTGAATTGTATATACCATACAACCTAGCATATGGTGAAAGAGGTGCTGGCGGAAGTATTCCTCCTTTTGCCACCTTGATTTTCAAAGTACAATTGGTAAGTATTCAGTAAGAATACAAATCACTATTTTTGCTCAAATAATAAGAAAACAAAAAGCGCAGATTAGAGATGTTTTTACAAAAAATAAAGAACAGAGAATCGGGAATATTGGTTTACGGAATTACTCCGCCAAAAAAAATAACTCCTTCTGAAAAAGTAGTAGAATCGGCTAAAAGAACAATTGAGCGAGTGAAAGCTCTTCCAATCGACGCATTGATTGTTTATGATGTGCAAGATGAATCTACAAGAACCAAAGAAGAACGTCCCTTCCCTTTTCAACCTGCTCTTGACCCTCTGGCTTTTGTGAACGATCATTTGAGCGAATTAGCAGTTGAAAAAATCATTTACCGTCCGGCTGGAATTTACACCGAAAACGAATTAAGTGATTGGTTCAAAAATCTGCACGAAAGAAAAGCACATCCGGTTTTAGTAGGAATTCCCTCACCTGATTATAAACCCAAAAGCACATTATCGCAAGCTTACGCCCTTTGGTCGAAATACAAAGAAAGCTCTGTTGTTGGTGCCATCTCAATTCCAGAACGCCACATCGTTTTGAAAGATGAAGATCAAAGAATGCTTGACAAAATAAAAAGTGGCGTTTCGTATTTCGTTACGCAATGTGTGTTTAATGAAGATTACAGCATGCAAATGCTAGAAGCTTTAGCACAAAGTTGTGCGAAAAATGGAGAGCAAGCACCAACAGTAATTTTCACTTTAAGTACTTGTGGTTCAACAAAAATTTTAGGCTTTTTAGAGTGGTTGGGAATTCACATCAAAGAAGAACACAAAGCTAGATTACTTAAGTCGGAGAACATCTTAGAAGACTCTATCGATCTTTGTGTAGAAATTGCAGATATCTTGTCGAATTACTGTATTGAAAAGAATATTCCTTTTGGATTCAACATTGAAAGTGTTGCGATTAAAAAGGAAGAAATCGAAGCATCAATTACCCTCTTGCAACAAGTAAATCAAATGCTAAAATCGAAATTGGTTAACGCCTAACCTGTAACAGGGTTAAGCGCTAACAAACATTGAGTTATTTTGCTGTTTGTAATTTTTCCACCATTTTCTTGATGTAAAATGGTTTGCTATTCAGAAATGTTTCTTTGCTATAATCCTCTGTTTTCTTAGGATTAATATGGTGACCCGTAGTAAAATTACAATGTAGCATTTTGCGGGTTGTTCCAGATTTATTTACTGCTCTGTGGTAAGTTAACCCCCCTCTAAATAAAAACAATGTACCAGCTTTTCCTACACATTGCATCATCTCAAAATTCTTCTCAATCTCAGCTTTTTCAATTTGATATCTATCGGCATTGCGATGTTTCATCTGACAAGATTTCAAAGCAACCTCCATATGAGTATCGTCTTCCGTTAAATCATTTAGCAAAAGCATAAAGGTAACTTGATCTAAACCGGTATCAATATGCATCAAAGTAGAGATATCTGGAGTGTTTTTTCCCTCAACATATTGATTAATTCTAATCTCGGGAAAGTCTCTGTAAAATGCCTGACGTTTATAATGCTTATTTAACATGCTAAACATGTCTTCATGAAAAAGTAGCTTGTCTAGTTTTGGATCTTTCAGGGAGATGATTTTACTGAAGGAAACTCCTGTATCAATACATCTTTGATTGAACCAATCTTCTACAAAATATTTATTATCGGGTTTACTGATATATTCCTCATTGATGTATTGGGCTATATCTGCAAATTCATCAATCACCACTACTCCATCTTCGGCAAATTGCTTCAACCACTTTTCAGCTCTTGGAGACAATTGAATTTCTGCATATCCTTTCTGAGGTCGATAATACTTAAGTCGCATCAACCACATCCATGCATAACTCGTTTTAAACTTATAAATAAGCACCTGTCTGCTTGGTAAACGAAACTTGGCATACCTAACCTTTACCGCAAATTTCCAAAGAGATGTGTTTTTTAATTTACTAATAGCCGACATATCTATAACATTAATACTAACAGGGCCGAAAGTATCGAAATTACTTGTGCAAAGCAAATCAACAAAAAGCCGTCCTTTTGACCTTCTTGCATTGAAAGGGCTTTTAGAAAAATTGATTTATATCAGATCTAACTTTCCTTCACTTCCACTACTCCATTAGCATGCTTGGCAAATCTAGTTTTGCTTCTGTCATGAACTTGGTCGTAACGCGGCCAAGGCCATCCACCAAATTGCGTTGCGTGATAGTCTTCAAAAGCTTGTTGAATCTCTTGCTTGGTATTCATCACGAATGGTCCGTATTGAATAACAGGCTCATTGATCGGTTTTCCTTGTAAAACCAAAATACTTACTTCTTCTGAACCAGCTTGTAGAACAACTTCTACATGTGAAACTAGCTCAACAGCGCTGTACTTAGTAATATCTTGAGAAGCCAATTTAAGAGAGCTTCCTTCATAGAAGTAAATATTTCTATTCACCCCTTGGGATGCTTTAGGCAAGGTAAATGTTGCACCAGCTTCCATCTTGATATTCCAAACTGCCACTTCATTTTTATCATCTGCAGCCCACGAATTTGGAGGTGGAGTTGCCGCCTTTTTATCAAATAAAACTCCCGCTATCACTTCCACATTTGTTTTCTTATTGTTGCTGTCAACATGCTGATGATTTGGAATTACATCTCGCCACAGCATTTTAAAATGAGGCTCTACCATTTTATTGGCTTTGGGTAAATTAAGCCATATTTGAAAAAGCTCCATTGGGTTTTCTTGATCTGACTTAATCAAAGGAAACATCTCAGAGTGTTGTACACCTTTTCCTGCTGTCATCCACTGCACATCCCCATCACCATATCTCCCCGCCGCGCCAAGTGAATCGGCATGATCTACAATTCCTTTTCTTACAACCGTGATGGTTTCAAATCCACGATGAGGATGGCCTGGAAATCCAGGAACTGTTTTTCCGTGATACATTCTAAAACCATCCTTAATAATAAAGTCATCGCCCATATGTCGGCCCTTAAAATGTTCGCTACTAGGCCCCATCATTTCATTTCCTTTTGGAAATGCATCTTCGTGATGTACACAAAAAAGAAATGGATCTGCAGTTTCCCATTGGAAACCTAAGGGTTTAATATTTTTTATTGGATTCATATCGTTGTTGGTTGAATTATCATCTTCTTTTAAAATATTGGCAAATCCCAAAAAAGGCGCCGCCGCTGCTGCTCCAGCTGCTATCGATAACCTTCGTAAAAAACTTCGTCGTGAATTTTTAGTAGCCATAATCAAAAGTTTACGTGCAAAATAAGGAATAAAATCCTTCAGCTAAAATCCAATATTTTAAGAATTGCTAAAAACGAAAAAACAGAAGCTTTTAACTTCTGTTTTCTCTCTATTTTTCTTCTTCATTCGCACTTGGTGGCAAGGGCTTTTCTTTGGTAAATTGCCCATTGGCATCAACATACATTATCATATCATCGAAGGAAGTAGACTTATTGCCTTCTGAACGTTTTTGTTCAATTCTACTCATCTTCTCTTTGCGTTTCTTCACGCGTTGATCGGCCTTTTGTTTTTTAATGAAACTATTGTTCGACTTTGCCATTGTTTTGATTTTAGTTTATAAATGTGAAAGCTTTACCACTGTTGCCCGCTCTTCCGGTTCTTCCTACACGGTGAATATAGCTGTCGATGTTTTTTGGTTTTTGGTAATTAATCACATGCGAAACATTAGATACATCAATACCTCTTGCAGCTACATCGGTTGCCACCAATACCTGAATACGATTGCTTTTGAATTTATCTAACGCTTGTACTCTGTAATTTTGAGATTTATTTCCATGGATCTCATCGGCACGAATACCAGCGCTATTTAAGGCTTTACACACCTTACTCACGCCTCTTTTTGTTTCGGCAAATACGATAACTCTTTCAAATGATTCGTCTTTCAGCATGGAAATCAATATCTCCATTTTATCTTCATTCGGTTTCACTTCAATGATATCTTGATCTACATGATCGGCACTTGCATTGCCCGAACTAACGCGCACTTCAAGAGGATTGGTTAATATTGATTGGATCAATGCTTTTTGATTCTTCTCATAGGTTGCTGAAAACAACATGGTTTGTTTTCGGTGTGTCATGGCTTTCACCATTTTTTCTATTTCATGCGAGAATCCCATATCCAATAATCGGTCGAATTCATCAAGAACCAAAGCCGAAAAATCTTCAAAATACAAAGCTTTTTGATTGGCCAAATCCATTAATCTTCCAACAGTTCCAATGATTACATGTGATGGTTGTCGCAACAACTGGCGGTCTTTATTCACGCTTGTCCCTCCTATAAAACATTCGCTATATAAATTCAATCCAGCGCTTATGCTTTTAAACTCATCTTGAATTTGCAAGGCCAACTCTCTGGTAGGTGTTACAATCAATACTTGAAAAGCTGGTTTGTGATTCATCAAATGCTGAATGATAGGCACTAAAAACGCAGCTGTTTTACCAGTGCCTGTTTGAGCAATACCTAATAAATCTACACCTTTCAATAACGCCTCAATGGTTTTATCTTGAATTTCAGATGGTCTTTCGTATCCTTTCTTTAGAAGATTTTGAATGATGCTTTCGTGAATTGGTAAATCAACTATTTTTCTTTCGGAAACATACTTCACCTCTTCTTTAGGTGTTGCTTTCTTCACGAAACTTCTGTTGTCGAGAGTACTTTCTTTTTGATTGCTTTTGCTTTGTGTACGGCGAAAATTGCCGTTTTGTGGCGCACGACTAGCGCGTCCACGAGAACTAAATGTATTATTCATTCTTTAAGTTGTTATGCCTGCTCAAACCCTACGTTGCTCTCTGTCTAACAACTTAATGCTTTTCAAACGTTATTAATTTTCAGCTGAAGCGAGAGATTAGTAGAAGAAAAATAAGGGTGGTAATCTTAAAGTTGAACTAACTATACAGAACTGGTTTCTGCTAAAATGTAGGTAAAGCTAAGACTTAATAGCTTATAAACCTAATTAGTAATTAGGAGTGGCAACATTTTTGACTAATTTTAAGCATGAAAAAATCTTTGCTATTCATTGCACTTTGCTTAACTAGCATGTCTTTATTTGGTCAGTTAAAAGCGATCAAAGCAACCAAGCAATCATGGACTGGCGGGATTCCCGGCTTCAAAGGCAACTACTACAATATACTTTTGAGTTATAAAGCAAAAGATTCAATTGTTATCGATAGTTTTTATGTAAACGGCATAGGCTACGCAGCACATTTATCTAAAACTGATATGGGGCAGCCTCATTACTTTAAAACAACAGAAAACAACATTAAAGCAATCAAACTATTTTTTAAGGAAAGCTACTACCCTTGCGCTCTTCCCGACTTTGGAGCCGACACTATTAAACAAGAAAAAACAGAAAAACCCGTCAGAAATTTTAAAGGTGAGGCCTTAATTATTTACCATAAAAATGGCAAAAAGAAAAAATTACTCATTAAGAAATTCGAAGCTCTTGAGCCTATCAATTATCCTTGATTACTCATAAATCAAATACTTCTTTCTCATCTCCTTGAACTTCGCTAGTCCGGGTTGCCACGTAGCCTTAATCTCTGCCTCTGTCATTCCCGATAAAATTTGTTTTCTTAGTAAAGAAGAACCAGCACACAAATCGAAATGTGTTTTTAAACTAAAGAAATCTTTCACTTTGGTATTTTTGTAAGCATCAATCAAATAAGACAAATCCAATCCTTTTGCCCTAATGCTATCCTCATTCAAAACACGCAAATCCTTTCCGTAACATTTCTCTCCTTTCAAAGGTGGCTCCATACTTTTGCCCTTAATACTTCTTGGAGTAAATGTAAAAGAAGTGTCGTTGTAATGCGGATTGCCATATACCTCAAAAGCAAAGTCGGTACCCCTACCCACGCTCATCACCGTTCCTTCAAAGAAACATATCGAAGGATACAAATAAATCGCTTTCATCGTAGCTAAGTTGGGTGATGGATGAACAGGCAAATTGTATTTCATTTGGTGGTTATAATTTTGCATGGCAATTACTTTTAAATCGCATTTTAAATTGTTGCCCAACCAGCCTTCGCCATTAATCATCTGCGCGTATTCACCAATTGTCATTCCGTGAACAACAGGTATAGGGTGCATTCCAATAAAGGAAGTGGTGTCGTTCATCGGACCATCAACATAGTGTCCATTAGGATTTGGTCTATCTAAAACAATGAGTTTTTTTCCATTTTCTGCGCAGGCTTGCATCACATAATGCAAGGTAGAAATATATGTATAAAAACGTGCACCAACATCTTGCATATCAAAGACCACAATATCCAACGAATTCATTATCTCCTTTGAAGGCTTCTTCTTTTTGCCATAGATGGATAAAATCTTCACTCCGGTTTTTACATCTACGCTATCATTCACATGTGCCCCTGCATCAGCATTACCACGAAATCCGTGCTCAGGAGCGAGCACACACACCACATTCACCTTCATACCCAATAAAGTATCCAACAAATGTTTTCCTCTTATTTCACCGGTTTGATTGGTGACAACGCCTACCCTTTTGCCTTGCAAAAGTGGCAGATACTCTTGGGTTCTTTCAATTCCCAACTGAAACGCTGTATTTGTAATAAGCGTTGCCGAAGGCCGATTACCATAAACCTCTTTGCTAGCAGGTACTTGCGCCGCGCAAGAACTAAAAATAAGTGCACTTAATATAAAAAGAGATATTTTCCTTAGCATGAATTCTTACATTTGTTGATAGTGAATCTCGAATTTTTCATAGCAAAACGAATAATACTGGGCAAAAAGCATCAGTCATCGCTTACCAAATCGATAGCGAATATAGCCATTATCGGCATATCCATTGGCGTTGCGGTGATGATTTTAACTTTTGCCGTTACTACAGGTTTTCAAAAGGAAGTGAAAAACAAAATATCTGCATTTAGCTCAGATCTTGTTATTTCTTCCGACGAAGGAGATTTTTCTTTCGAAAACACTCCCATTGATGCCAAGCAAAAATTCTACCCAAATTTAAAAACCGACCCAGAATTTAAACATATTCAAGCTTTTGCCACCAAACCCGGCATCATCAAAACGAAAGATAATATGCAAGGGGTGATTTTAAAAGGTGTTGGCAGCGACTACGATTGGGAAAATTTTAAAAGCAATATGGTGGAGGGAAATGTGCTTAAAATTAGCGATACCTCTACCACCAAAGATGCTATCATTTCCAAGAAAATAGCGCAAAATCTTCACTTAAAAATTGGCAGTAAATTCATTGTGCATTTTGTCACCAAAACCAAAGAAGAGGAAGACAATGAAGACGATTTTATGCAGTACAGGCACAAAAGATATCCCTTCTTTGTAAAGGGCATTTATGAAACCGGGATGATGGCCGAAGTGGACGAAAAATTTGTATTGATTGATCTACAACACATTCAAAAAATAAATGCTTGGGGAAAAAGCAAAGTGGGTGGTTTCGAGGTTTTTGTTGCCGATGAAGATTTAAACAATAAAACTCAGAATTTATTTACCCATGATGCCGATTTAATGCAGCGAAAAGCCGACAAAATTTTCGATGATTACTTCTTCATCGACTCCGACTTAAAGGTAGAAAGTTTGTACGCTCGTTTCCCTTCTATGATGAATTGGCTCGACTATCTCAACACCTATATTGTTATCATCATCATTATCATTCTTATTATTTCTATTATCAACATGTCTTCTTCCTTGCTCATTTTAATTCTAGAAAAGACACAAATGATAGGATTACTTAAAGGATTTGGAATGGTAAATTCGAAAATCAGAAAAGTCTTTATGTACCAAAGTATGTTTCTTATCGGAAGAGGGTTATTTTACGGTAATTTCTTCGGTATTGGATTGTGCCTACTGCAAATGTACACAGGTATCATTCCTCTCGACAAAACCGCCTACTACTTAGATACAATGCCCGTAAATCTTAATCTTTTTCACATTCTCGCCATCAATATCGTCACTATCATCACCTGCATTGTAATGTTAATTATTCCTTCTTTTTTTGTGGCGAAGATTGATCCAGTGAAAGCCATCAGGTTTAATTAAGCAAATCTTTTATCTTTACATCAAACTATCTCCTATGTGGTACAATAATATTCTAGAAACTATTGGTAATACGCCAATGGTAAAATTAAATAAAGTGGTAGCTGGCGTGCCAGGAACCATATTAGCTAAGGTTGAAACTTTCAATCCTGGTAACTCGGTGAAAGACAGAATGGCACTACAAATGGTAGAAGATGCCGAAAAAGATGGGCGATTAAAACCAGGTGGAACCATCATTGAATGTACCAGTGGAAATACAGGAATGGGCTTGGCCATTGCGGCCGTGGTGAAAGGCTACAAACTTATTTGTACCATGCCCGACAAACAATCGAAAGAAAAAATGGACACCCTTCGTGCCATGGGCGCTGAAGTTGTTGTTACTCCTACTAACGTAACACCCGATGACCCCCGCTCTTACTATTCTGTAGCAAAGAAATTGAGTCAGGATATTCCCAACAGCTTCTACCCTAATCAATACGATAACCCTTCAAATTCTAAAGCGCATTACCTATCAACCGGACCGGAAATTTGGGAACAAACAGAAGGTAAAATCACGCATTTAGTGGTTTGCGTAGGAACAGGTGGTACTATCTCTGGAACAGCTAAGTTCCTAAAAGAGAAAAATCCTAACATCAAAATTTGGGGTATCGATACCTACGGTTCTGTATTTAAGAAATACCATGAGACAGGAATCTTCGACGAAAACGAGATATACTCTTACTTAACTGAAGGTTTTGGTGAAGATATTTTACCTGCCAATGTCGACTTTAAAATCATTGATAGATTTGAAAAAGTAACCGATAAAGATGGTATGTTGATGTGCCGCCGTATTGCTCGCGAAGAGGGAATGTTTTTAGGGAACTCTGCTGGCTCGGTAGTGCAAGGCCTCATCCAAATGAAAGATTCTTTGAAGCCTACCGATTTAGTAGTATTGATCATGCACGATCATGGTAGCAGATATATTGGTAAAATTTTCAACGACGATTGGATGCGTGAGCGCGGTTTCTTAGACAAAGAGAAAGTAACAGCAGCCGACTTAGTGAAAAATCATAAGGCTTCTTTAATCACTGTAAAAGAAAGTGATAAAGTAACCGATGCCATTAAAAAAATAACTCAACACAATATCTCACAAGTTCCTGTTATCAATGATAAAGGAGATTTCGTTGGATCTATAAGCGAATCAGATATTTTTAGTGAAATCATCAAAGACGCAAAAGCTCAAACGAAGAAGGTACACGAGTTAATGAAAGAACCTTTCCAAATCATTGAGGCTTCTACTGAATTGGATGCCATTCTTAAAACTATTGGTAAGTCGGCTAGCGCCATGTTGGTAAAGGTTAGAAATAACGATTATCGCATGATTACTAAGCACGATATTATTGAGGCTCTAGCGAAATAAGAATGAGGGGATTTTGGCTGATATTTTTTATATTTTTCACAATTAAAGGATTCAGCCAAGATTCCACATTTATCAAGGTTTCCAAAGCAGTAGACACTCTCCCTAAAACTTATACTTCATCTTACAAAATACTTGCACGAAAACTGTGCGACAGCCTTAAAAATGATGAAGAAAAAGCCAAAGCCATTGCCTTATGGATTACAAAAAACATCGATTACGATGTTAAGATGTATGAAAAAGGACATTTCAAAAAACAAAAATCTAGCGATGTATTAAAAAAGAGAAAGGCCATTTGCGAAGGCTACAGTAATCTCTTCAAAGATATGTGCGATCAAGTTGGAGTAAGATCTTACGTAGTTACTGGCTATAGCAAGGCAGGGAACTACGAACCGGGAGATATTTTAGTGCGCGAAGATCATGCGTGGAATGCTGTGCAAATAAATGGAAAATGGTATTTAGTAGATCTTACATGGGCTGCTGGAAATATTGAGTTAAAGCCTAGAATGTTTCAGCGCTACCTTTCTGTTTACCTGGGTTTTCCATTTAAAGAAAAACGCAAGTTTGTTGAAAAAACCAATTATAAATATCTATTTGCAGAACCTTCCTTTCTCATCATAGATCACCTACCTGTGAATGATTGGTGGCAACTGATGGAATACACTGTACCCGTTGAAGTATTTGAAAAAGACTCTGCCGAAATCAAAAAATTCGTGAAAGAAGGGAAAGGTAAGTTCTCCTCTTACGATGCCGATATCGCTAAGTACGAGGAAATGGAAGAACCGCAGCGAGTGCTAGAAAAGACAAAAAAGGCACATCAATACAATCCTAAAAACTTCCAAACCCCAGCCGAAGGTAAACTTCGACATGCTGTACAAGTTTTTGTGGAGACTTACCCTAGAAACATCAGCAACAGTAAGAAAGTCACTATATACGACTCGTGTTTAATCGAAATTCAGGGATGTTTGAATGACCTTGATAATTATGATAAAATCACCGTAAAAGAAAGAGACGTTCGAGTGAAAAAAAACGAAAAGTATTCTGGCGAAAGTCTAAAGGCAATGGATAATCTCACTAAACTTAATGAAAAGCGCAAGAAATCTTTATCTACGCATATTAATAGTATTAGAAACGAAATGATCAAACTTGATCAAGAGTCGGCCAAAATTAAGGTTGAAATTCAACAAATTAATGAGAAAAAAGCCCCGGTGGCCGGTAAAAAATTTCAAACCAAAAAAGTCGATGGAATTCAAAAAAAGATAAATGCGAACAATGAGAAAATCATTTTCTTAAATGATAAGCTACAAGACGAGAAAAAACTCAATTACAGCTCCAACTCAAATGCATTAAGTACTGAATGCACAAGCGTTACAGCACAAATATCGAACACCATATTTCAAAAGGTTTTTTACCGAAGCTTTTTCAATTGGCACTTAAAATACTATCTCGATTCATTAGAAAAACAAGAAAATCGTTTATCTACCACAAGCGACTCTCTAATCCAAATTATCAATAAAAATTACAGCTCTGAAAGTGCAAAAAGCAAGAGAATTGAGAATTACAATCTCAACCTGCGTAAAAATCTATACGCCTCTTTCGATTTATATCAAAAGTTGTATGAAAGCGCCAACGATTCTATGGTTAATGCGGCTGCTTTAAATGAAAAATTACAAGCAAGTAGAAACAAATTCATTGAACTTGATAATGAGAGATTAGTAGAGATTGCGACAAGAAAAAAACTGCTTGAAAATGATTTAAAAAATCTAGAGATTTCACTTAAAAACATTGAAAAAGCTGAAGAATGGAATAAAAAAGAAAGAAAAGCAGAAGCTTTAAGAGTGAAGAAATGCAAGGCTTTTTATTTCGAATTTTGCGAAAGAGAACTACAAAGATCTGCAGAAGTAAAAGAGAAAATAAAACACCGAAAGCAAGGTTTAGAAAAGCATTTAGCTGCGTGTAAAAAAGAAGAATAGAAACCTATCAATTAAGCCTGTACAAGTTCTTTAGTACTGGTAATCGCTATATAATTTAAATCCTTATCTAACATATTCAACTTAGAAGAAGACCCTTTCTTAATTACACCTAACTTGTCTTGTAATCCCAACATTTCTGCCGGAATGTAAGAAGTCATCAAAACTGCGTCCTCTAATGGAATACCAACCTTTTCTACTGCATTTTTTAATGAATCTTGCATAGTAATTACCGAACCAGCAAGGGCACCTGCCTCGGTGTAAGCCTGACCATTTTTGGTCACAATCTTATTTCCTTCAAAGTAGAACTCTTCTATTGCTTGGTCAATAAAACTAGCATCAGATACGAAGTACAATCTTCCTCTCATTACCTTGTATGCTACCTTTACAGAATTAAAATTAGAATGAACACCATCATTAATAACCCCAACATAAATACCATCGGTATCTAATAAGGCTCCTACCAAACCTGCAGCTTCTTTTCTGTATTGCGACATGGCGTTGTACAAATGCGTTGCGGCCTGAACTCCCCATGAGAAAAACTCTTTTGCTTGCTCGTAGGTAGCATCACTGTGCCCTGCAGCTACAATAAATCCGTTCTTCAACAACTTCTCTACCTGTTCACGTTTAAATCGCTCTGGTGCAATTGTAATCTTCTTAATTACTCCTTTTCCTTTCTCAATAATTTCGTCTAACTCGTAATCTTTTGGTTTGCGAATCAAGGACAAATCATGTCCGCCCTTTCTATCGGGATTCAAAAACGGCCCTTCTAGGTGCATCCCTAAAACACCAGGATTGTTGGCCATTTCTTCGCGAATAACTTCTATAGATTTAATTATTTTTTCATGTGGCGCAGTAATTAAAGTAGGAAACATATATTGCGTACCATACTTTTGATGCGACCAATAAATGCGCTCTGCACAATCAACCGACACATCGCTATTGAAAAATGAATTTTTACCTCCATTAACTTGTAAATCTACATACCCAGGAATTAGGTACTGACCTTTAGCATCAATTACCTTCACATCAGCACCAACAGCAGGAGCATCTGTTGCATAAACATCTAAAACTTGTATTTCATCCAATAAAACATGGCCCTTCACAAATTTCTTAGCCTCACCAAAATATAGGCAATTCTTAATTAAAGTCTTCATCGTTAGTTCTTTTATTCACTAAAACTGTTGGGAAAAATAAAGTTAATGTAAACAGAACATCTGTGCAATAAAAAACGATAAAAAGAAAAATCCCCAACTGATTTTAATCAATTGGGGATTCATTTTCTTGTTGATTAGCTATGCTTGAGCGATTGGACCGCCAAAATTCATAGGAATATTTACGGCTTCGATGTCTTTGATAACACCATTTTGCGACTCAAACTTTGCTATATTCTCTGCCAAAGCCTTCATCAATCTTTTAGCATGCTGCGGAGTCATGATTACTCTACTTTTCACTCTTGCTTTTGGAACACTCGGCATAACGCGAATGAAATCAATCACAAACTCAGAAGTAGAATGCGTAATGATAGCCAAATTTGAATATTCGCCCTCAGCGATTTCCTCGCTGAGTTCGATATTCAATTGGTTATTTTTTAACTCTTCAGCCATACTTAAAAACTAAGCTTGCTCTAACTCTTTTTTAGATTTAGCGTCTACGATATCATCGTAATCAGCTTGCGCGCCAACAACAATGCCATTGTATTCTCTCATACCTGTACCTGCTGGAATTTTGTGTCCAACAATTACATTCTCTTTCAATCCTTCTAAGTAGTCAATTTTACCGCTTACAGCAGCTTCGTTTAATACTTTAGTTGTCTCTTGGAAAGATGCAGCAGAGATGAACGATTTTGTTTGAAGAGATGCTCTTGTAATACCTTGTAAGATGGTGTTAGAAGTAGCTGCAATTGCTTCACGAGCAGCAACTAATTTCTTATCCATTCTCTTAAGCTTAGAGTTCTCATCACGCAATTTTCTTACAGAAATGATTTGTCCGGCTTTCAAAGTATCCGACTCACCAGCATCAGTAACAATCATTTTACCGAAAATCCAGTCATTCTCTTTGTTGAAATCAAGCTTGTTAGCAATTTCTTTCTCTAAGAATCTTGTATCTCCTGGGTCAACGATTTCTACTTTTCTCATCATCTGACGAACAATTACCTCGAAGTGTTTATCGTTGATAGGTACACCTTGCATACGATAAACCTCTTGAATCTCATTCACCAAGTATTCTTGAACTTGAGTAGGTCCTTTAATTCTTAAGATATCAATCGGAGTGATTGCACCCTCAGATAAAGGCATACCTGCTTTAATATAATCGTTCTCTTGTACTAAAATGTGTTTAGAAAGTGGTACTAAGTATTTTCTAATTTCACCAGATTTAGCCTCAACAACGATCTCTCTGTTACCTCTTTTCACTTTACCGAAAGAAACGATACCGTCAACCTCAGCAACTACGGCTGGATTAGATGGGTTACGTGCTTCGAAAAGTTCGGTAATTCTTGGCAAACCTCCCGTGATATCCCCACCTTTACCGGCAGCACGAGGAATTTTTGCTAAAATATCACCTGGTTTAATTTTCGCACCTTCTTCAACATTGATGTGTGCACCTACTGGTAAGTTGTAAGTTTTGATAATGTCTTTTCCTTTCAATACGTGGATTGTAGGAGATTTCTTTTTATCACGACTCTCAACGATTACTTTCTCTTCAAAACCAGTTTGCTCATCGGCTTCTACACGGTAAGTAACACCTTCTTCAATATGTTCGAATTGAATTTTACCTTCAAATTCAGAAAGGATAATCGCATTGTATGGATCCCATTCAGCTACTACATCACCTTTCTTAACTTTTTTGCCAGGTTTGATGAACAATTTAGCACCGTAAGGAATTAAGTTAGTAGTTAAAACAATCTTAGTTTTTTCATCTACAACTCTCATCTCAGCTGAACGACCAATCACCATCTCAATTTCTTCACCTTCTTCGTTTTTGCTCTTAACGGTTCTCAACTCATCAACCTCAAGTATACCATCGTATTTAACAATGTTTTTAGAATCGGTAGTGATGGTTGATGCAGTACCCCCAACGTGGAAGGTTCTCAATGTTAACTGAGTACCTGGCTCACCAATTGACTGTGCTGCAATTACACCTACTGCCTCACCTATTTGAACTTTCTTACCTTTTGCAAGATTTCTTCCGTAGCATTTAGCACATACTCCACGCTCGCTTTCGCAAGTAAGCACCGAACGAATCTCAACCATCTCAATTGGAGATGCTTCGATGATATCAGATGCAGACTCATTGATTTCTTCACCAGAACCAACGATTAACTCGCCAGTTTGTGGATGATATAAATCGTGAACTGAAGTTCTACCTAAAATTCTACTTCTTAAAGATTCTACAACCTCATCATCTTTCTTCAAGGCTGTCATTTCTAAACCTCTTAAAGTACCACAATCTTCTTCGTTGATGATTACGTCTTGCGCAACGTCAACTAATCTTCTTGTTAAGTAACCAGCATCGGCAGTTTTAAGAGCCGTATCGGCCAAACCTTTACGCGCACCGTGGGTTGAAATAAAGTACTCCAAAATCGAAAGACCTTCCTTAAAGTTCGATAGAATCGGGTTCTCGATAATCGATTGTGTGGTAGCTCCCGATTTTTGCGGTTTAGCCATCAAACCTCTCATACCTGATAACTGACGAATCTGCTCTTTAGAACCCCTCGCACCAGAGTCGAACATCATAAATACAGAGTTGAAACCATGTTGATCGTTTTTCAACTGATCCATCAAATGGCTTGTTAATCTTGTATTTGCTCTACCCCAGATATCAATCACCTGATTATAACGTTCGTTATTGGTGATGAATCCCATGTTGTAGTTGTTCTGAATCTCTTCTACTTGTTCAGCAGCTTTCTTCACTAATGAATCTTTCTCATCTGGAATAATAACGTCACTTAAACGGAAAGATAAACCTCCTTTAAATGCGTGATAGAAACCAAGATTTTTGATATTATCCAAGAACTCAGCTGTTTTAGCCATTCCTGTAATTTTCAATACGTGAGAAATGATATTTCTTAAATCTTTTTTAGTCAATAATTTGTTGATGAATCCAACTTCAGCTGGCACAACCTCATTGAATAATACTCGACCTACAGTTGTTTCAACCAATTCAGTAACTAATTGCTCGTCTTTTCTAACAGTAGTCTTAACTTTAATCCAAGCGTGCAAATCAGCTTTACCTTCATTGTACGCAATGATTACTTCTTCAGCACTGTAGAAAGTAAGACCTTCACCTTTTACTTTATCGTTTTTACCTGTAGATTTTCTTCCCTTAGAGATGTAATACAAACCAAGAACCATGTCTTGAGATGGTACCGTAATAGGCTCACCATTCGCAGGGTTCAAGATATTGTGAGATGCCAACATCAACATTTGAGCTTCCAAAATCGCAGCATTACCAAGTGGTAAATGCACCGCCATCTGGTCACCGTCGAAATCGGCGTTGAATGCAGAACATACTAATGGGTGCAATTGGATAGCTTTACCTTCAATCAACTTAGGTTGGAAAGCTTGGATACCCATTCTATGTAATGTTGGGGCACGGTTTAAAAGCACTGGATGTCCTTTCAATACGTTTTCTAAAATATCCCAAACAACAGCATCTTTTCTATCAACAATTTTCTTAGCCGATTTAACTGTTTTCACAATACCTCTTTCAATCATTTTACGAATGATGAACGGTTTGTAAAGCTCAGCTGCCATGTCTTTTGGCAATCCACACTCATGTAATTTCAAAGTTGGACCAACTATGATTACAGAACGCGCAGAGTAGTCAACCCTTTTACCTAATAAGTTCTGACGGAAACGACCAGATTTACCTTTCAAGCTATCAGATAAAGATTTTAAAGCTCTGTTGGCTTCAGTCTTCACTGCATTCGCTTTTCTTGAGTTGTCGAATAATGAATCAACAGCCTCTTGCAACATACGTTTTTCGTTACGTAAGATTACTTCAGGAGCTTTGATTTCGATCAATCTTTTCAAACGGTTGTTACGGATAATAACACGTCTGTACAAGTCATTTAAATCGGAAGTCGCGAAACGACCACCATCAAGAGGTACAAGCGGACGTAATTCTGGTGGAATCACCGGAACAACTTTCACAATCATCCACTCAGGACGGTTTTCGATATTTTTAGCAGAAGCACGGAAAGCCTCTACTACTTGTAATCTTTTTAATGCGTCGTTCTTTCTTTGTTGAGAAGTTTCTGTGTTAGCGCGGTGACGTAAATCATACGACATAGCATCTAAATCAGCTCTTTTCAATAATTCATACAACGCTTCAGCACCCATTAACGCTACAAACTTATTAGGGTCTGTGTTGTCTAGGTATTGATTTTCTTTCGGAAGAGTATCCAAGATATCTAAGTATTCCTCTTCAGTCAAGAAATCCATTACTGCTAACTCTTCACCACTTTTTTTAGTAGCTCCACCAGGATTCACTACCACATATCTCTCATAGTAAATTACCATGTCGAGTTTCTTAGTAGGTAAACCTAACAAGTAACCTATTTTGTTTGGAAGAGAACGGAAATACCAGATGTGAGCAACAGGAACAACCAATTGGATATGCCCCATTCTCTCTCTACGTACTTTTTTCTCAGTTACTTCAACACCACAGCGGTCGCAAACAATTCCTTTATAACGAATTCTTTTGTATTTACCGCAATGGCACTCCCAGTCTTTAACCGGACCAAAAATTCTCTCGCAAAACAAACCATCTCTTTCTGGTTTGTAAGTACGATAGTTAATGGTCTCTGGCTTTAAAACCTCACCACTTGATCTTTCAAGGATCATTTCTGGTGACGCAAGACTAATGGTAATCTTGTCAAATTTTGGAGCGACCTTGTTGTTTTTTCTAAATGCCATGTATTTTATTAATTATAAAATTCAACAATCTGTTTCTTAAATCGGATTAATCAAGAGTAATGTTCAAACCTAAACCTCTTAACTCATGCAACAATACGTTGAATGATTCAGGGATTCCCGGCTCTGGCATTGGCTCACCTTTAACAATAGCTTCATAAGCTTTTGCTCTACCTACCACGTCATCCGACTTAACAGTCAATATTTCCTGAAGGATATTAGCAGCACCAAACGCTTCAAGTGCCCAAACCTCCATCTCACCAAATCTTTGACCACCAAACTGAGCTTTACCACCCAATGGTTGTTGTGTAATAAGTGAGTATGGTCCGATTGATCTCGCATGCATCTTATCGTCAACCATGTGACCTAATTTCAGCATGTAGATAATACCAACAGTTGCTGGCTTATCAAAACGCTCACCTGTTCCACCGTCAAATAAGTAAGTTTCTCCATTTACTGGGATACCTGCTTTTTTAGTGTATTCTGTGATGGTATCAGTTGAAGCACCATCGAAAATCGGCGTTGCGAACTTCATTCCAAGTTTTTGTCCGGCCCAAGCCAAAACAGTCTCGTAAATCTGTCCTAAGTTCATCCTTGAAGGTACCCCTAGTGGATTCAATACGATATCTACCGGCGTTCCATCTTCTAAGAATGGCATATCCTCATCTCTAACGATTCTTGCTACAATACCTTTGTTACCGTGACGACCAGCCATTTTATCACCCACTTTCAACTTACGTTTTTGTGCGATGTAAACTTTAGCCAATTGCAAGATACCTGCAGGAAGCTCATCACCAACAGTGATGGTAAACTTCTTACGTTTGTAGTATCCTAACAAGTCACTTGATTGAATGTTGAAATTGTGAATCAATCTCTTCACTAAATCGTTGGTTTTCTTATCTGCAGTCCAGTTTAAAGGATTAACCACATCGTAGTCGATATCGGCAATCACTTTTTTAGTGAATTTACTTCCTTTAGGAACGATTTCTTCTTTGTAGTTGTTGAATACCCCTGCAGATGCTTTTCCATCGATCAAGGTCATTAATTTCTCAAAGAAAACAGCTCTTAACTCCAACAATTTCTTTCTGTGTTCTTCATCAACTTTAGTCAAAATTGCTTTCTCTTCTGTTCTAGCTTTTCTGTCTTTAACAGCACGAGAGAATAATTTTTTGTCGATAACAACACCTGTCATTGAAGGTGGAACTTTTAACGATGCATCTTTAACATCACCAGCTTTATCACCAAAGATAGCTCTCAAGAGTTTTTCTTCAGGAGTTGGATCTGTTTCACCTTTAGGAGTGATTTTACCAATTAAGATATCACCTTCCTTTATTTGAGCACCAATTCTAATCATACCATTCTCATCCAAGTCTTTTGTGGCCTCTTCAGATACGTTAGGGATATCAGAAGTTAATTCTTCCATACCTCTTTTCGTATCACGAACATGCATTACAAACTCTTCGATGTGAACAGATGTATATAAATCTTCTCTTGCAACTCTCTCAGAAATAACAATCGCATCCTCGAAGTTATATCCTTTCCAAGGCATGAAGGCAACTTTAAGGTTGATACCCAAAGCCAACTCACCACCTTCTGTTGCATAACCTTCGCACAATACTTGACCTTTAGAAACTTTGTCACCTTTCTTAACGATAGGTTTCAAGTTCATACAAGTACTTTGGTTGGTTTTTTTGAACTTAGTTAATTTGTAAGATTTCAAATCATCTTCGAAGCTTACCAATCTATCTTCATCAGTTCTGTTGTAACGGATTCTGATTTCTTCAGCATCCACGTACTCAACAGTTCCAGAACCTTCAGCATTAATTAAAACGCGTGAATCTTTAGCTACATCTTTCTCTAAACCAGTACCAACGATTGGCGCTTGAGGCGACAATAGAGGAACAGCTTGACGCATCATGTTAGATCCCATTAAGGCACGGTTCGCATCATCATGCTCTAAGAAAGGAATCAATGAAGCGGCAATTGAAGCAATTTGATTTGGTGCGATATCCATCAATTGTACTTGCTCGGGAGCAATTACCGGATAATCTGCATCCAAACGAGCTTTAACAGCTTTGCTTACAAAGGCACCTTTATCGTTCACAGCTTCAGTAGCTTGAGCAATCAATTTACCTTCCTCTTCTTCAGCACTGTAATATTTAAACTCATCGAAATTAGCCTTACCTTTTTCCACTACTCTGTATGGAGTTTCGATAAAACCTAAACGGTTGATTTTTGCATAAACGCACAATGAAGAAATCAAACCGATGTTTGGACCCTCTGGCGTTTCAATTGTACATAAACGTCCGTAGTGTGTAAAGTGAACGTCACGAACCTCGAAACCTGCTCTTTCTCTAGATAAACCACCTGGCCCGAGTGCTGATAGACGACGCTTGTGCGTAATCTCCGACAATGGGTTGGTTTGATCCATAAATTGAGACAACTGGTTTGTTCCGAAGAACGAGTTGATCACAGATGACAATGTTTTTGCATTGATCAAGTCGGTTGCTGTAAACACCTCGTTGTCACGTACGTTCATACGCTCACGAATTGTTCTAGCCATTCTTGCTAAACCTACACCGAATTGAGCGTACAACTGCTCACCTACTGTTCTAACACGACGATTAGATAAGTGGTCGATATCGTCGATATCGGTTTTAGCATTGATCAATTGAATCAAATACTTAATGATGGCGATAATATCTTCTTTCGTCAATACTTTCACATCATCAGGAATATTCAATCCTAATTTTTTATTGATTCTGTAGCGACCTACTTCGCCCAAATCATATCTTGTATCAGAGAAGAATAATTTGTCGATAACACCACGCGCAGTTTCTAAATCTGGCGGTTCAGCGTTTCTTAACACACGGTAGATTTGCTCTACAGCTTCTTTCTCTGAGTTAGAAGTATCTTTTTGTAATGTATTATAGATGATTTCGAAATCAACTACAGAAGTATCTTGTTTGTGCAACAAGATGCTTTTTGAACCAGAATCAACGATTTGGTCGATATGATCATCTTCTAAAATAGTTTCACGATCAATAATTACCTCGTTTCTTTCGATAGAAACAACCTCGCCGGTATCCTCATCCACGAAATCTTCAACCCAGCTTCTCAAAATTCTTGCAGCCAATTTACGGCCAACAACCTTCTTAAGATTTACTTTGTTTACTTTGATCTCATCAGCTAACCCGAATATCGCCAAGATATCTTTATCTCCTTCGTATCCGATAGCTCTTAATAAAGTGGTAACAGGTAATTTTTTCTTACGATCAATGTATGCGTACATCACATTGTTGATGTCGGTAGCAAATTCAATCCAAGAACCTTTAAATGGGATAATTCTAGCAGAATAAAGTTTAGTGCCATTTGCGTGGCGGCTTTGACCGAAGAAAACCCCTGGTGAACGATGTAATTGAGAAACAACTACTCTTTCAGCACCATTGATAATAAACGTCCCTTTTGGAGTCATATAAGGGATAGTTCCCAAATATACATCCTGAACGATAGTTTCAAAATCTTCGTGCTCTTCGTCTGTACAGTATAACTTCAATTTCGCTTTAAGCGGTAAGCTATAAGTTAAACCTCTTTCAATACATTCTTCAATTGTATATCTTGGAGGGTCAATGAAATAATCCAAAAATTCCAATACAAATTGATTTCTTGAATCACTGATTGGGAAATTCTCACTGAACACTTTGAATAAACCTTCGTCTTCTCTGCTCTCAGGAGTAGTTTCCAGTTGGAAAAAGTTTCTAAAGGACTCTATTTGTATATCTAGGAAATCGGGATATTCCGGACGTTTGCCAGAGGCAAAACTATGTCTTTCTGTAATTGCTTTTGTTGCCAAGGATCTTGAATTTATAGAGTTAATACTAAGAGAACGCTCACATAGCACAAAGGGCTTAGTCTGATCCCGACATACTGTCGGGACAGACTAAACCTTTAAGTTTTAAAGAGAATTGAATTACTTCAACTCAACTTCAGCACCAGCTTCTACTAACTGAGCTTTTAACGCTTCAGCATCAGCTTTGCTAAGACCTTCTTTTACTGGTTTCGGAGCTTGATCAACAAGATCTTTAGCTTCTTTCAAACCAAGTCCAGTGATTTCTTTTACGATTTTCACTACACCTAATTTAGCCGCACCACCTGATTTCAAGATTACATCGAAAGTAGATTTTTCAGCAGCAGCTTCGCCACCTCCAGCACCACCTACAGCAGCAACTGCAACCGCAGCAGCAGCTGGCTCGATACCGTACTCATCTTTTAAGATTTGTGCTAATTCATTTACTTCTTTTACTGTCAAGTTTACTAATTGCTCAGCAAACGCTTTTAAATCTGCCATGATTATTTGAATTTAAATTTAAATACTTAGTTAATTAATTTTTAATTACTCTGGTCTTTCTGATAACGTTTTAACTATACCTGAAAGCTTATTGCCTCCTGATTGTAGAGCACCAACCACATTTTTCGCAGGTGATTGAAGCAACGCAATAACATCAGCGATGAGATCATTTTTAGACTTGATGGAAGCAAGTGCATCTAATTGATCACCGATGTAAGCACATTCCTCTACAAAAGCTGCTTTTACAAGCGGCTTAGGATTTTTCTTTCTGAACGTTTTGATCAACTTAGCAGGAGCACTTCCTGATTCAGTATACAAAATAGCAGTAGAACCCTTCAATGTGCCAATTAGCTCCTGGAAATCTCTTCCCTCAGCTTGCTCCATTGCTTTCTTAAGCAATGAATTTTTCACAACTTGAATTCTAATGCCTTGTTCATGAAAAAGACGGCGTAAGCTATTGGTAGCTTCAACAGTCATCTCAGACATATCCGTAAGGTAAAAGTTAGGATTTGCTTCTAACTGACCTTTCAGATTTTGGATTACCTGATTTTTCTCTTCTCTTGTCATGAGTTTTTAATTTATATAAAGGCGCGTAACAGACGTTATTAATTCATAAAAGCGTTAGCTTCTACGGCGATACCAGGGCTCATAGTGCTTGAAAGCGTTACGCTCTTCAAATAAACACCTTTAGCTGCAGTTGGTTTCAATTTCACGATAGTTGAAATTAATTCGTTTGCATTCTCAGCAATTTTAGCTGCATCGAAAGAAACTTTACCAATTGAAGCGTGGATGATACCACTTTTATCTACTTTAAAGTCGATTTTACCACCCTTAATATCTGTAACAGCTTTACCAATTTCCATGGTTACTGTTCCAGCTTTAGGGTTAGGCATTAAACCACGTGGTCCAAGCACTTTACCTAGAGCACCTACTTTACCCATTACAGATGGCATGGTGATAATCACATCGATATCGGTCCAACCACCTTTAATTTTCTCAATATACTCGTCCAAACCAGCATAATCAGCACCTGCATCTAACGCCTCTTTCACTTTATCAGGAGTACATAGAACCAAAGCTCTAACTACTTTACCTGTACCGTGAGGAAGAGTAACAATACCTCTAACCATCTGATTTGCTTTACGAGGGTCAACTCCTAAACGGATGTTCAAATCCACAGAAGCATCAAACTTCGTGTAAGTGATCTCCTTTACAATTTTAGCAGCTTCTGCTAAAGAGTAAGATTTAGTGTTGTCAAATTTGGCCTGCGCCATCTTCTGATTCTTCGTCAACTTTGCCATAAAACAAACTAATTATTAATAATTCTACTTAATTACTTTTTTAAAGGAGATTCTCCTTCAACTGTGATACCCATACTTCTTGCAGTACCAGCAACCATAGACATTGCTGATTCTAAAGAGAAACAGTTCATATCTACAATTTTATCTTTCGCGATTTCTTCAACTTGAGCCCAAGTTACTTTACCAACTTTAACTCTGTTTGGTTGAGCAGAACCTTCTTTAACTTTAGAAAGATCTTTCAATTGCGCAGATACTGGAGGTTGTTTGATGATGAAATCGAATGAACGATCTGAATAAACAGTAATCACTGCTGGAAGCAATTTTCCTGGTCTATCTTGAGTTCTAGCATTAAATTGCTTACAGAACTCCATGATGTTAACACCTTTAGCACCTAAAGCCGGACCAATTGGAGGTGCTGGGTTAGCAGCTCCACCTCTTACTTGCAATTTAACTATCGCTGTAATTTCCTTTGCCATTTTGTTCTTTTTAAATTGTCAATTACTCTTTTTCTACTTGCATGAAAGATAATTCTAATGGAGTTTTTCTTCCGAAAATCTTCACCATTACTTTCAATTTTTTCTTTTCTTCGTTGATTTCTTCGATAACACCCGAGAAGCTGTTGAACGGGCCATCAATTACCTTAACGGTTTCTCCTACGATGAAAGGAATACTAATTTCTTCATTGGACTCAGCCAACTCATCCACTTTTCCTAGAATTCTGTTCACCTCAGATAATCTAAGCGGCACTGGAGCGCCATTTTTATCGCCTAAGAAACCAATTACACCAGTTACATTTTTAATTGCGTGAGGAACCTCTCCTGTAAGAGCAGCCTCAATCAAAATGTAGCCAGGAAAGAAGTTTCTTTCTTTGCTTATCTTTTTTCCTTTTCTGATTTGGTAAACCTTCTCAGTAGGAATTAATATCTGCTTAACATAGTCACTTAATCCCAAAGCACGAATCTCATTCTCGATATATTCACGCACCTTGTTCTCTTTTCCGCTTATTGAGCGTACCACATACCACTTCAGCACCAATTCGTTATTTGTTTTTGCTTCTGCCATACTTCAATAATTACTAGTAAACGAAATCTGATAAAAAGTTCAAAATGAAATCCATTCCGAAAATCAATAATGAAAATATTGCCACACCTGCCAACACCAACAAAGCTGTACTTTGAATTTCTTTCCAAGTAGGCCAAGAAACTTTGTAAACCAATTCGTTATATATGTCTGCCAAATATGCTTTCATCTTCTTTTATTTTATGCACGGGAGGGGAGAATCGAACTCACAACCTCAGGTTTTGGAGACCTACGCTCTGCCAATTGAGCTACTCCCGTAAAGGCCCAACTTTTTAAGGACACTAAAAGCTATCCCGAAAATCGGGATAGCTTCAGTCCTTTGAGTAAGGTCAGTTTATTAGTCTAAGATCTCTAGTACTTGACCAGCACCAACAGTTCTTCCACCTTCTCTGATCGCGAAACGTAAACCTTTGTTCAAGGCAACTGGCATGATCAAATCAACAGTGATAGTAACGTTGTCACCAGGCATAACCATCTCACGTCCTTCTGGTAATGAAATCTCACCAGTTACGTCAGTAGTTCTTAGGTAGAACTGTGGTCTGTATTTGTTGTGGAATGGAGTGTGACGTCCGCCTTCCTCTTTTTTCAAT
Source organism: uncultured Chryseobacterium sp. (assembly GCA_964406465.1). Classification (GTDB taxonomy): domain Bacteria; phylum Bacteroidota; class Bacteroidia; order Flavobacteriales_C; genus JAHEZL01. Next base: position 891 of record CAYORT010000030.1, on the reverse strand, counting down.
ACGTAAACCTCAGCTTTGAATTTTTTGTGTGGAGTGATTGATCCTGGTTTCGCCATAACCATACCTCTTTTGATACCTTCTTTATCGATACCTCTTAAAAGTAGACCTACGTTGTCACCAGCTTCACCTCTATCCAATAATTTTCTAAACATCTCAACACCTGTAATAGTAGATGTTTTTTTGCCTTCTTGCATACCCATGATCTCAACCTCGTCACCAACATTGATAACACCAGTTTCGATTCTACCAGTAGCAACAGTACCACGACCAGTGATTGAGAACACGTCCTCAACTGGCATCAAGAAAGGTTTTTCAACCTCACGTGGAGGAACTGGAATATCTTTATCTACAGCATCCATCAAAGCTTTAACTGTATCAACCCATTTCGGCTCACCGTTCAATGCACCAAGTGCAGAACCTTGAATAACTGAAATAGAATCACCTTCGAAGCTATAGAATGACAATAATTCTCTGATTTCGATTTCTACTAACTCTAATAACTCAGGATCATCAACCATATCCACTTTGTTCATGAATACAACGATTTTAGGTACACCTACCTGACGAGCAAGAAGGATGTGCTCACGAGTTTGTGGCATTGGTCCGTCAGTAGCAGCAACTACCAAGATAGCTCCGTCCATTTGAGCGGCACCAGTAACCATGTTTTTAACGTAATCCGCGTGACCAGGACAATCTACGTGTGCGTAGTGTCTTGTAGCTGTTTCATACTCAACGTGAGAAGTATTGATAGTGATACCTCTCTCCTTTTCCTCAGGAGCGTTATCAATAGAGTCAAAATTTCTCGCTGCGCATAGACCTAGGTCTGATAACACTTTTGTAATTGCGGCAGTTAATGTTGTTTTGCCGTGGTCAACGTGGCCGATGGTACCG
>CAYORT010000029.1:0-37921 GCA_964406465.1 uncultured Chryseobacterium sp. | reverse complement strand
CTTACAAAGTTGCTGCTAGAATTATCAAAACTGTTAAAACTGCGAAACTTCCTGCTGCCTCTAAATCAAAAAAATCATTGGCGTACGCCTAAATAAATTTCACTTAAAACTTAAAAACTAATATCATGAAAATAGAAAAAAGATGGGTTGTTTCCTTTTTCCTAATTGTTGCCATAAGTGTGTTTGCTCTGTTTTGGGATTTCTTTGCTAAGCCTTCTGCACCTTCGTCTTCTGATTCCATTGTAACTGCCGATGTAGCATGGATGCTCACAGCATCGTGTTTGGTGTTGTTGATGACTCCTGGATTATCATATTTCTACGGCGGAATGGTTGGAGCAAAAAGTGTTATTTCCACAATGCTTCAAAGCTTAATTTGTTTGGGGGTGGTGAGTATCATTTGGGTGTTTGTAGGATTCAGTTTGGCCTTTGGGGATGATGTGAATGGCTGGGGAATTATAGGTAATCCTAAAACATTCTTTATGTTCGATAACGTAGGCGCTGCGCCTCATTCTGTAATGGCAACATCGATTCCTTTTGTGTTGTTTGCCATGTTTCAATTGAAATTTGCCATCATCACTCCGGCCTTAATCACGGGTTCATTTGCCGAAAGAGTGCGTTTTATTTCTTACTTGCTTTTCATCTGTTTGTTTAGCTTGTTGATATATGCTCCACTTTGTCATATGGTATGGCATCCAGAAGGGTTGTTGCTTACTAAATTTCACGTATTGGATTTCGCGGGAGGTACTGTAGTGCATATGTCGGCTGGTTTTGCTGCCTTGGCTGGTGCAATTGTTTTGGGTAAAAGAAAGTTGGCCGAGCATATACCTACCAACATTCCCTTTGTGATTTTAGGAACAGGGATGTTGTGGTTCGGATGGTTTGGTTTCAATGCAGGTTCTGCTTTGGCTGCCAACGGAACAGCGGCGATGTCGTTTGCTACTACCAATACTGCATCGGCAATTGCAATGTTGACATGGATTTTCTTCGATAGAATTAATGGTAGAAAAGTATCGGCACTAGGTGCCTGTATTGGTGCCGTGGTGGGCTTGGTAGCCATCACGCCAGCAGCAGGTTTTGTTACTATACCGCAAGCTATTTTTATCGGATTTGTGTCGGCAGTGGTATCAAATCTTATGGTGAATTGGAATGCCTTGAAGAAAATTGATGACACTTTAGATGTCTTCGCCTGTCATGGTGTTGGAGGAATCATGGGAATGATTTGTACAGCCGTTTTCGCGAAAGATAAAGGTTTGATTTACGGCGGAACAGAAGATTTTATGCTATCAATGGCAGCCTTACTTTTGGTTTCTGCCTTCACTTTTTTCGGAGCGTTTGCTTTGTATAAAATCACCAATAAAATTATTCCATTGCGTGTTACCGAGGAATCTGAAGAGCAGGGCTTGGATATTTCACAGCATGGGGAGATGTTGTAACTGCTAAATACACCACTCGTGATTTCACCTATCACGAGTGGTTTTTATTCACTTAATCTAATTTTTTAATCGCTGTGAAAAAAACACGGCAAGCTTAAACTATGTGTAAAATGAAAAAGAAAATTATCACGTTGTTCATCGCATTACTTTCAATCAATTCACTTTTTTCTCAAGAAGAATCTGATATGGGAAAACTAACATTATCGGGATATACCGATGTGAATTATTTCCACAATCTTAATAAACCATTGTCGGGAAATAATACAGGTGTCTCTGGTTTTGCCAGGGCTTTTGATCAAAGGTCGGAGCAGTTTCAATTGGGATTAGTAGAAACTAAAATTTCTTATGCGTACAAAAAATCAAGTTTGGTTGCCGATATTGCCTTTGGTCCGCATGCCGATTTAGGTAATTATGGAAATCTTGTTGGTCCGCTTGGCACCACATCCGCATTGGCTATAAAGCAGGCATATCTTAGTTTTTCGGCCACAGATAAACTCACTTTTACGGCTGGTCAGTTTGGTACGCACATCGGTTATGAAGTAATTGATGCGCCAGTAAATTTCAATTACTCATTATCGAACTTATTCAATAACGGTCCATTTTATCATGTGGGTGTTAAGGCCGATTATCTTGTTCACGAAAAGTTTGCAGTGATGTTGGGCTTGGTTAACAATTGGGATAATCTATACGATAACAATCATTTTAAGACAGTGGTGAGTCAATTCAAATTCATGCCCAATTCAAAATCTACTTTTTATGTCAATTATATAGGAGGAAATGAGGTTACAAGATCTTCCTTCAATAGTGTTGACAGCTTGAATTCCTTTAAGCAAATGTTAGACTTGGTAGTGAATTATCAAATGAATGACCGATTTTATTTTGGTGTGAATGCCACTGTTGGAGGTTTTCATCAGTTGGGGCTCGGCATGCAAAATTGGGGCGGTATTGCATTGTATAGCAATTGTGTATTTACCAGTTTATTTTCAATGGGTTTTCGGGCCGAATACCTCGATAACACGCAAGGTATTCAGTATATAGGAAATACTCAAGTTCAGTCGTATACTTTAACAGGTAAATTTTCTTTACAAAACGATCATTTGGTGTTGAAGCAAGAGCTGCGTTTCGATCAGTATGGCAATAAACAATTTGAAGATGAAAATGGCGCGTTCACTAGAAGTTCGCAGCTAACTATTGGTGCTGCTGCTGTATATAAGTTTTAGGGGATCTTTCGTTAATGATAAAAAAAATCATCCGCCCACTGGCTGATGATTTTTTTATTTTCTTTCAATCAAGTAATACCCGCAAGTGGTACAGTAATTTCTTAAATAAGGAATAGCGCTTATGATACCAAACTGTTTGCGCGGTTTCAACTTAAATTTGTACTTGTAAATAGGATTGATCAAATACAATTTCTTGTTTACTATTTTGTATCCTGTTTCATTTACAATTCTTTCGAATCTTTCCAACGAAATACCGGTGGATTTGATATCCATCAATTCTTCTATTGTAGAGTCTTTTTCACCAAACATTTTAAGCACCGCTTTGTACATGAAGCGAGGCAGCAAATGAAAGTAGGGAAGAAGATGCAAAATCTTGCTTTCGCAAATTTGTTGGTGTCCGCCAAAAGGCATTTGCCAAGGTGGAAATCCGAAAAATATCTTGCCTCCAGGAGCCAACAATTTGGTCATCTCGGCAAGTACTTTTTCTTGATGCGGAATATGTTCGATTACATCTTTTAAAATCACCAAGTCAAAAAGAAATGGCAAATCTTTAGATGGATCAATATCATAAATGTTTTTATTGATGAGTGTAAATTGATCACTCGGAATTTGCGCCGATAAATAATGATTGGCCAAATCTAATCGAGCTTGCAACAATTCAATTCCTACACCTTTAGCGCCTTTTTCTAAGAAAGAACAAAGCACTCCGCCTTCAGCACATCCAATTTCTAATACTTTTAGTGATGAATTAATGTGCACAAAAGGCTCAACAAACGGATGTATGAATTCGGCAGCATTGTCTTTTTGCTGTTTGAAATATTCGTCTTTATCGTGGTGAAATGCAAATGCCATTAGTTGGTGTGATAAGCGATTAGTAAATCAACAGGATTTTTTACTATGATGCCAACAGTGCAACCAAATTTTGCTGCCACTGTTTTCAAATTACTTTCGAAATAGTGCGCAATAGAGCCAACGAAATTGATGGGTATATTTTGGTGTTCTTCGTATTTGGTGACATGGCGCTTGAAGAATTCTTCCATTCTTTCTTCGATCATTCTTTTGATCACCGAATTACTTTTGTTTTCATTAACGAAAGTGCTGTAAGCAGCGCAATAGGCATTTGGATGCTTGGTGCTGTAAACTTCGTCGAGTAATTTCTGACGGTTCATGTTGTACTGCGATTCGAATTTTTGCTCAATCTCTTTTGGCAATTCTCCGTACTGATAATACTTGATCAATTCTCTACCTAAATCTCCACCGCTACCTTCGTCTCCAAGCAAAAAACCTAAACTCGGATTGTTCGCTACCACTTGCTCACCGTCATACAAACAAGTGTTGGCGCCTGTACCTAAAATGCAAGCAATACCTTTGTTTCTTCCACAAATAGCGCGTGCCGAAGCTAGTAAGTCGTGTGAGATAAATAGGTCGGCTTTGGGGAAGAAAGGCTTCAACGCATCACTTACAATGCGCTGTTTGTCTTTACTCGAGCATCCTGCGCCATAGAAATATACATTTGTGATAGCGTTCCAGTCGAATGACTCTTTCGAAAATTCGGGCTTAAGTATTTCTACAATTTCCTCTGTAGTATAAAAGTAAGGGTTGAACCCTTTGGTGTTTACTTTAAAAACTTTTTTTGAGGCATCTACAAAGCTCCAGTCGGTTTTTGTAGAACCCATATCGGCAACAACAATCATATTAATTTTTCGATTAGCCTGCTAATATATTAAAAACAATAAACAGAAATAAAAATTAAATGGCGCTGTAACATTTAAAAGTGATGGTGCTCTAACGTTCATATTAACTACAAAATCTACAACTATGAAAAGAATCTCCTTTTTCCTATTGGGCTGCACAGGCCTTTTTATTGCATCTTGTTCAAAAGAGGCATCGTTAGAAAATCATTTAGATGGTGAAACATGGAAATACACTAAAATGACCTCTGTGATGTCGGGTAATACCACTGAAAAGACCGATTTAACAGCCACTATCACTTTCGGTAAAGATGGATCGGGTACCTCTAAGGAATCGGATAGTTCTCCAGAAAAAGCATTTACCTGGAAAGTGCTAGCCAATGGCGATAGCTTGCAAATAGTGCAGGGCAGTTCAAAAATGACTTTTAAAGTTATTACCAACAAAAGGAGTACTCAAGTATGGTCTCTTGGGAGTGAATCTGGCCCCTTGTATTTCAAGTATGAATTGAAGAAAGATTAATAGTTTCTTGCTTCCTAAAGCGGCCTTACCCCAAGGGCCGCTTTTTTATTTTATTACAACTCCTTTAAATAAAATTAATAGGTACCCGGTTTGATATGTATTTTTTTAGAATATCTTAGATGAATCTTTAAAAAAGAATTTGATATGCTTATGAAAATAAAGTTAACGGTGTTGGCCATTGTGGCGGCTCTTGGAATTTTTGGATTTTATATTTTACAACCAAAAGAGAAAAAAACAAAGGAGCAGGCAATTTTAGAATATGTGTTTAACGTTACAAAAAATGGTCATTATCTAAACGTTAAGATCAATGATGCATACTCAGAAAAAGCTTTCAATCAGTATTTAAAAACCATTGATCGCTCTAAAAGAGTGTTGTTGGCCAGTGATGTTGAACAATTAAGCAAATACAAACAATCTATTGATGATGAAATTAACGAAGGTACAGCGCTTGAGTTTTATACAGAAGCACAAAACATTATCAACAAAAGAGAAGCTGAGATTGAGCCTATCTACAAAGAAATTCTAAACACCCCTTTTGATTTTTCTGTGGAAGAGTCGGTACAAACCGATGAGGAAAAAAGAACTTATCCTGCCAATGAGGCAGAGCGCAAGGAATTGTGGAGAAAATTATTGAAATATCAGGTTTTATCGCGTTACTACAACTTGAAGGAAAGATCTTCTAGTGACTCCGTTAAGGTTAAAAAATCTGATGCCGAATTAGAGAAAGAAGCGAGAGAAAAAGTGTTGAAGAGCTATGAAGAATGGAGCAAAAGCTTAAAACAAGTTGATGCTACCGAGCAATTTTCATTATATGTTAATGCTTTAATGAGCGTTTACGACCCACATACCAACTACTTTGCTCCAGTAGAAAAAAAGGATTTTGATATTCATATGACAGGTCGTTTAGAAGGAATTGGCGCTACATTACAAGAGAAAGATGGATATGTTAAAGTTACTGCGATTGTTACAGGTAGCGCATCATGGAAACAAGGCGAGTTAGAAGCAGGAGATTTAATTTTAGAGGTGGCGCAAGGTGTCGATAAACCGGTAGATGTTGCCGACATGCGATTGGATAAAGTGGTAAGTATGATTCGCGGACCAAAAGGCACTGAAGTTCGTCTCACAGTTAAGAAAGTTGATGGTACTGTTAAAATTATTCCAATCATTAGAGATGTAGTGGTTTTAGAAGAGACCTATGCTAAGTCGGCCATTTTAACTCGTGATGGAGATATGATGAAGTATGGTTATATCAATCTTCCCGGATTTTATGCCGATTTCAATGATGAAAAAGGAAGGTTTGCTGCCGAAGATGTGCTGAAAGAAGTGCAGCGTTTATCTGTTAACGACATTGCTGGAACCATCATCGATCTTCGAAACAATGGTGGTGGATCATTGGAAGAGGTGAGAAAAATGGTGGGAATTTTCATCGCAAGCGGGCCGGTAGTTTTGGTTGATGATCAAGATAAGAAGTCGCATGTTCTTGAGGATCCCGACAATAGAATTTTAGATGCTAAACCATTGATAGTTTTGGTGAACGGATTTAGTGCATCTGCATCAGAAATTTTTGCTGCTGCAATTCAAGATTATCATCGTGGAGTGATTATGGGTACCGAATCTACTTTTGGAAAAGGAAGCGTGCAAAGAATTTACGATTTGAATCAGTTCAAATCTGCGCTAAATCAGTCGGTAGGTGATGGAGAGCTAGGCTCCATAAAAATTACACAATCAAAATTCTTTAGAATCAACGGTGGATCTACTCAGCTTAAAGGAGTGGTGCCCGATATCATTATGCCCGATTTGTATTCGGGAATGAAATTGGGCGAAAGAGAAGAAGATTTTGCAATGCCTTGGACTAAAATCAAGAAGTCGAAATACAATACCTACACTCCCGAACCTAATTACAAGTTTTTGCAATCATCGGCTAAAAATAGATTAGATACTACCACATACTTCAAGTTGTTGAATTCGCATTTGGAGTTGGTTAGAAAGGAAGAGAAGAACACATTGCAAAGTTTAAAATACACCGACTTTGAACGTGATATGAAGGCTTTAAAGGCGAGTAGCGAAAAAATGGAGGCAACCGTAAAGGCTTTAAATACGGTGCATGCCGACTACTTAAAAGATGAAAAATTAAAGATAGAATCAGATAAAGCATTGAAAGATAGATTGAAAAATTTTCATGAATCATTGATTCACGATCAATATATCAATCAAGCGCTTATTACTCTAAGTCAGATGAAGTAGATATTTTTAATTGTATGGCAGGGCATGGGTTTATAAAACTCATGCCCTTTTTTTATGTGACTAAGTATCAAGATGATTTTATCTTTGAAAAAGTACAAACCCCAATGAAAAAGAAAGATGTGAAAATTGAAGCAATGTGGTGGCTGGCTCTACTTTCTTAATGAATAGAATAGAAAAGCTTTCAGGAAAAAATACTTTTAGAAAAAATGGAAGGCCTTAAAAAGAAAGTAAATGAATGGAAAATAATAATCTGTCCTTTATTTCTATAAAGGAAAAAATGGATGAAGAGATAGTGAAACAAATTAGGGGGAATGCCAAAACAGGTCGCCCTTCTGGCGGTGATAAATTTATTAAGAAAATAGAGAAGAAAACGTGAATAAATTTCACATTTAAAAAAGTAAGAAGGCCTAAAAAATAGATCAGGGCGCTGTCGCTAATAAAATTAACTACTTCGCTTTGCAAGACATGACCCCCGTTGAATCATTACAATTAGGATCATAATACTGCTGCTCTATTTTCTGTTTAACTTCCGCATCGCTATCACCGCATATCGTTGGGCCATCAGCTATTTTTTTTCCGTTCACATCCTGACATTGACAATCATAGCATGTTTCGGTTTTGCATGAAAACAAAAGAGTAAGGAAAGCGAGTAGAAGAAAGAAATTGTATTTCATTTGTTTAAGGTGTTAAGTTAATATTGCCAACCAAATTTAAATTGAAAATCAAGGGGTATTCCGGTAGTACTGTACCACCATTCTTTTTGATTTTCTTGTCCGTACATAACTTGAGTATTTTTACCAACAATTGGTGCGATGTAATATTGTGCACCTAAAATAGCTTCTACATTCAAATGATTTCCTATCATTAATTTGTATCCACCTGCAACACCTCCTCCAACAGTAATTCCAGAAATGTTTTCTTCATGTTCATCATACATTCCACTAAATAAATATCCTACACCAATTTTTTCTTGTAAAAAGAAACCTTCAGTGTTACTTTGTTTTTTGTGGTATTGACGGGTAAATGCGTCCAATTTAATGCCCGGAAATTCTCCGAAAAAACAAGTCAGCATAAGTCCATTCGAAGAATGTTCTTTATATCCTCTTTCATATTGCAAGCGAGCCTTGTAGTTTACAATACCGATACTTCCCGAAATGGAGTTAATTTTTGCGCTATCTTCTTTTGGATAGATATTACGACGTTCGATTTTGTTAAACTTATAACCATAACTAACACTTATCCATGGCTCAAAGACTAAGGAATTTGTTACATATCCATTATCAAAAATCCATGGTGAAAACGATGCGGTAACATAATATTTTTGGTTCTTAAAATCATATCTATAACCTAAATAGCTGCTAATGGCTGCATAATAGCTATTTCCATACATTAATACATCATTACCATAAATCGCACTAAAACCAAGTCCAAATAAAAGAGATTTCCTCTCTCTTAATTTATAATACAGTATTGAATTAACAAACGTGGTTGGCATTAAAGTAAATGCCCATAATCCATGTGTAAGTTGAGGAGAGAGCCCAATTCCCAAATTCAAAGTCAGCTTACTATTTAAAGGAATTAGTCTATCATAGTTAAATGAATAACTCCCACCTGAACCTCCTAATTCAAAATTAAAACTATTCAATTTTACCCTATCCTCTTCTTTAGCTTCTAATTTAGAAAACAAAAGAATATAAAAAGATATTAGTATGTAAAATCGATGTATTTTCATTTTTCAAACTAACGTATAAGATTAACTTGTCCAATTCTAGGTGCTACGCTGTAAACTTCCCCTAAAGTCGTCCATGTAAAAAATTGAAATCATTAAATCGAATAAATAATTTGTGAGGCTTAGTGCTCCTTTTTATACAATCCACTCTCCATCATCTTAGTTAAAATCTCTCTGCATATCCATGCGTCTGTAGCTGCGTAAAGCACTTGTGCATGGGTGAGAGGGTCTTGTTCCCAGTTAGATGTTTGTTGCGATTTACTAATTCTATAGCCTAAAAAAATACCACTTAAGTTTTTTGCACCAATATTTTGAAAACCAAGTTGCGAGCACAAATTATTGAGGTCTATCATTGACTTCTCTTTGAAAGGTTTGAACTTTCTTAGGTCGGTTAAGTCCTGACTGATAGCGATGCCAACTTTGATAATTTCTTTGTTTTCTAGGAGCTGCACAAATTCAATTGGCAATCCTGTTTTTTGAGGTTTAAGTAAATAAACTGTTGAAGCAGTTGCCAATTGAACCAATGCGGTGTAGTTGTATTGTCCCTTCTTAAAGCAAGGTTTTGTTTCGCTGTCAATTCCAATAATGCTTTCTTTAGAAAGCTCTTCAAAGGCCTGAGCGATATGTTTTTTGTCATCGAGAATCACCACCTTGCCGTCGTAACTGTAAAGAGGTAGTTCGGCAATTTTTTCTTTCGTTATGCTTTTCTCGAAGTTCAAAGTTTTATTCTTTTCGGGTTCTCTTATTGAGGTTGTAAATGTTGGTTAAGCGCGCTAAAGCTGGTATGTCGAAATAATATGCCACGCCTGCTGTTAACCATAAATTGGCATCTTTACTTGTTAGCTTTTCTGTGATGAACCATGACCAATGGTCTTTTCTCCAGTTCATACCAAAACCAAGGTTAATGCCTTGAAAATTTTGAGTATTGTCTATAACTGGCTGCATATCTCCAAATCTCCAGGTTGCACCCGTTAAACCATAGAAATTTACTCTTCCTATAGGAACAATATTTCTGGTAAGGTTCACCTCAAAAAAGTATTCAGCGTTAGTAGTGTTGTTAGGGAAATAGTAAGTGAATTCTGGTCCGAGATATGTTTTCGTATTAATATTGAAATAGAATCTACCATTGATTCCATACTTGTTGATCATGTTGTTGTAAGCTCCGCTTAATCCGCCTTGAAACATGCGAAAAGGAGCGTCATAATCATCGTCGTGGTTTTTGTTAGCAGGAGCTTGTGCATTTGCAAAGGCAAACGAAATAAGAAGGAATGCAACTAATGTAATCGTTCTCATGTGGTCGAAGTTTCTTTTCATACTTTTAAATTATTTGTTTTTTTAAAGCAGACCACCCCCAAAAAAAAGTAGGGTAAGCTACTTGCGTCGCACCGCTCAACCACCTGCCCTTGCTTCCTTCCAGACCTGGGGGAGTTCAGCAGGAGCTGGTCGCACAAGACTTACCCCGCACAAAAATAGAAAAAAAGTTGAATTTTCATTACCAAATATTCAACTTCTAGCTAAAGGGCTGATAATAAACCGCAAAGTTTTATTATTTTCGCCGCATGCCAACGGTATTAAAATATTCATTGAATTTCGGACTCATTTGGGGATTGCTAGTGGTGTTTGCAGAAATGATGTTTTATATTTTGCCTTTTCAGCCTGAGATCGTCAATTTGGTGAAGCTAGCAATCATCATTCTAAGCATGTACCTCTTTATGAAGTATTTTAGAGACAAGGTGAATGAGGGCTATTTGTCTTTGCCCGAGGCTTTGCGTTTGGGTACCAATACAGGGATTGCGGCCGGAGTGATAATGGGTTTTGTTAGTTTTTTATTGATACATTTTGCTTCTGATGAAGTGTTAGATAAATTGATGCGCGATATGTATACCGGACAAAAGTTTACGGCAGAGGAGCAAGCAATGGTGTATCAAGGTTTTCGCTCTCCTTTTTTAGTGATGATGGCCAATTGTTTTACCATGGCAATTTTTGGCTTTCTATGTTCGTTGGTATTTGGTTTTTTACTTAGAAAGGAAAAAACTATTTTTAAAAATAAGATTAAAGAGTAATGCAAGATATATCTATAGTAATACCGCTTTATAATGAGGAGGAGTCTCTTAGAGAGCTTCATGCATGGATCGTAAAGGTGATGCTTGAAAACAAGTTGTCGTATGAGGTGGTTTTTGTTGACGATGGAAGTAGAGATAGTTCTTGGAATGTTATTGAAGAGTTGTGTGCTGCCGATGCTAATGTGCGAGGCATAAAATTTAGAAGAAATTACGGTAAATCGGCTGCCTTGCAAACTGGCTTCGAACGCTGTAATGGTAAGGTAGTCATCACTATGGATGCCGATTTGCAGGATAGTCCGGATGAAATCCCTGAATTGAGAAAAATGATTCTTGAAGATGGCTTTGATTTGGTGTCGGGCTGGAAGAAAAAAAGATATGACCCCATCAGTAAGACTGTTCCAACGAAATTGTTCAATTGGGCTACGCGCAAGATGAGTGGTATTTATTTACACGATTTCAATTGCGGATTAAAAGCATACAAGGTTGAGGTAGTTAAAGCCATTGAAGTTTATGGCGAGATGCATCGTTATATCCCGGTAATAGCTAAATGGTCGGGATTTAGAAAAATAGGCGAAAAAGTGGTGCAACACCGCGAACGTAAGTACGGGGTAACAAAGTTTGGTTTAGAGCGATTCTTGTTTGGTTTTCTCGACTTGTTGTCTATCATGTTCGTCTCTAAATTTGGTAAAAAACCAATGCATTTGTTTGGTGCATTAGGTACTTTAATGTTTGCTTTCGGTTTCCTTTTTATCACCTACTTGTGGGGGGTGAAAATGTTCTCTGAATTTTCTGTTATTACCGACAGACCTTCGTTTTATTTCGGATTGGTAGCCATGATTTTAGGGGTGCAATTCTTCTTGGCTGGCTTTATTGCCGAGTTGGTTTCGAGAAATTCTCCTCATCGCAATCATTACGAATTAGAGAAAGTATTGTAACGAATTTACAATTCGGCGTTAATAAAATTAGAAATGGGGCGGTAATCTTCGGAACAAAAATTGTTTACCTTCCAACAAATTTATCAGCATGAAGAATTTGATCTTAGTTTTTACCATGATTTGCAGCTTGCAAATGCTTGCTCAGCCTCAAGCCAATATCAATCAAACCGACGAAAAAGGTAAGAAGCATGGTGCTTGGGTAGAGAAATATAAAAACGGTAAAACAAAGTTTGAAGGTACTTTTGTACATGGGGTGCCAAGCGGACAATTCAAATATTATTACGAAAAGAACGGTAAGCTAGAAGCTCAATTGAATTATCATCCTGGTGGAAAAAAGGCTGCGGCATTTTTGTATTATCCTAATGGAGTGGTGATGGCTCAAGGACTTTATAACGACAAGAAAAAGGATAGTTTATGGAGGTATTACGCAGAAGATAGCGTATTGGTATCTGAGGAATCATATAAGCTAGGAGCAAAAAATGGCGAATGGAAATTGTATTTCAAAAATGGAATTGTTTCGTCTTTAGAAACCTACGCCATGGGCAAAAAAGAAGGTACGGTAAAAGAATGGTTCGAAAACGGAAAAATCAAAAAAGAAGGTAACTACAAGAACGAAAAGCCCGAAGGTACTTTTACAACTTATTTTCCCAATGGATCTATTGTAGCCAATGGAAAGTATAAAAACGGCGTGAAAAATGGTGAATGGGTTTACTACACCATGAATGGAAAGCAAGATAAAAGGGAGGTTTATGAGATGGGAGAGATGGTATTTACCACAGAGCCTAGAATTTCTTATTGGGACACATCGGAGACTGTTTTAAGAAGTAAAGAGACATTTAATACCGATTTTACAAGCAACTATTCTCATTATTATGAGTCTGGTACTATACAAAGAGAAGGTAAATTCCTTAGAAATAAGAAAACAGGTGAGTGGAATTATTATGGTTTTTCGGGTGCGATAGATTCAAGCATTACCTACACTTTAGGTATGCGTGAAGGAGTGAAAAAGGTTTACCAAGCAGGTAAAGTGGTGCGTGAAGAAAATTATCATTTCAACCAGCTGCAAGGTACATATAAGGAATACGAGCTTGATGGCACACTTAAGGTAGAAGGTGAGTATAACAAAGGCAAAAAAACAGGTACATGGAAGTTTTTCACAAAAGGTCAGTTGTTAAGAGAAGAGAAGTTTTAGTTTCTCTCTGCGCTGCTGTGTTATTCTTCGCAGCGTGTAAAAAAGATGCCTCCACATCGGTAGATTTTGGCTATAATTATGTTCCGTTAAAAACCGGCAGTTACATCGTTTATGATGTAGATTCAATTCATTTCAACTACTTTACTAAAACATCAGATACTTTTCATTTACAGCTTAAAGAAGAAATTGGCAATTCATTTACCGATTTACTGAATAATACTTCATACGAATACAAACGTTATAAGAGGTACTACATGAAGAACGTAAACATCAATACTTTACCTTGGGTATTGAGCGATGTTTGGTATGTTACCAAGTTGAAAGATAGATTCGAAAGAGTGGAGGAGAGTATTCGATATTCACGATTGAAATTTCCTGTGAGTGAGGGTGCAACATGGAATGGTAATGCATTCAATTATAAAAAGGATGAAGGTGAATGGAATTATGTGGTTCAATCGCCAGATAGCAAGGCTACCATTAATAATGTGGTTTTTGATTCTACAGCTGTTGTATTGCAAAGAGATGTGGAGACCAAAATAAGCAAGCAATTCTACAAAGAAATATTTGCCAGAAATGTAGGTTTAGTGTACAAAAAAGTGATTGATGTAGAGAGTCAGAATCTTTCCTCTAACATCAATATCATGGATGAAATCCAAAAAGGTGTAATTTACGAATGGCGCTATGTTTCGCATGGAAACAACTAAAAAGATAGTTGCTCTTTTGTTGCTGCTTTCAACTGCTTTCTGCTATTCTCAAAACTATTATTTCGAAGTTAAATTTAAAGATAAAGGAGCCTCCTTCTCTTTGTCTTCTCCCAATGATTTTTTAAGTGATGCATCGTTGCAAAAGAAAGTCAAAAGGGAGGTTGAGGTTGACTATTTAGATTTTCCTGTAGATACCAATTACATAAAGGATGTGGCTGCCCAAGGGGTGGTTGTGGCAAAGCATTCTAAATGGCGAAATTCTGTGCTTATTGAAACCGAAGATACGAGCATGCTATCGGCCATTAGAGCCTTGCCCTTCGTTTCATCGGCCACCTATTTTACGCAGTATAAATCGGCAACGCTAAAAACCAACCAAAAGTTCGCCAATGAAGACCCCGAGTGGTATGCCAAACCTTATGGAAAATCATTGAATCAAATTTCTATGCTCAATGGTAATTTTTTGCACGAACGAGGGTACAGAGGGCAATCGATGGATATAGCGGTTTTCGATGCTGGTTTCCCAAAAGAATATACAGCTGTAGTAACGCTAGAGGCTCAAGGAAGGATAAAAAGCACATTCAATTTTATAGATAACAACTTTTCTGTTTTCGAGAAAAGCGGACATGGTGCGGCGGTATTATCGGTGTTGGGCTCAAACGATGCGCATATGTTTGGTGCTGCACCCGAAGCCAACTATCATCTTTTTCTTACTGAAGATGCAACATCTGAAACTTTGTTGGAAGAATACAACTGGTTGATGGCAGCTGAGATGGCCGATAGTATTGGAGTTGATGTCGTCACATCTTCTTTAGGATATACTACTTTCGATGATACCACCACCAATCATAGCTATGCTGAAATGGATGGAAAAACAACTTTGGTCACTCAAGCGGCAAACATGCTTTTTGCAAAAGGAATTTTAGTGGTGGCTAGTGCAGGTAATGAAGGGGATGAACAATGGCATTACATTGCTGCGCCAGCCGATGGCGATAGTGTTTTAGCCGTTGGTGCTGTTGATGCTAATAGGAATTATGCGTTTTTTAGTTCAACCGGACCGAGTTATGATGGTGATGTAAAACCAAATGTTAGTGCTCAAGGTAAATTTACCGTTTTGGGTTATGGTTCAAATTCGTACAAGGCCTCCTCGGGAACGTCTTTTTCAGCACCTCTTGTAGCAGGTTTGGCTGCTTGTTATTGGCAAGCTTTTCCCGATTTAAAAAATTGGGAATTAAAAAATGAAATTGAAAAAAGTGCTAGTCAGTTCAATGCTCCCGATTCCTTACTTGGTTTTGGTATTCCCGATTTCATGAAGATTTATATGCAGGCGAAACCGGGTGATGAGTATACTTACGGACAAACGTTCCTTATGTCATTGCGCACTAATCCATTCACAAATTACATTGGTATAGAGTTGTATTCGGCTAAGACTCAGGATGTGAAATTCATCCTCTTAGATGTTAACGGCAAAGAAATTTGTAATCAAAGCAAATCGGTGCAAGCCAATCAATACCTAATCTTCGGCTTAGAAGATTTGGAAGGCGTTTCCTCTGGAATGTACTTCCTTAGAGTGTATGGCGATAATGGGGAATGGATTACTAGAAAAATGGTGAAGGAGTAATTACCCTACAATCTCCTCTTTCTTAAAATGAAAATTGATTTCTATTTGGGCATTTTCATCTGAATCACTGCCATGTACAGCATTTTTAGATTTTGATTCAGCAAAGCGCTTGCGAATAGTTCCTTCATTGGCTTCGTTAGGATCGGTAGAACCAATCAGTGCTCTGAAGTCGGCCACAGCATTTTCTTTTTCAAGCGCGATAACCACTATTGGTCCGGCACTCATATACTTAGTCAAATCCTCATAAAAGCCTTTACCCTTATGAACAGCGTAGAAATCTTCGGCTTGTTTCAACGTAAGGTGAACGTATTTCATCGCCACAATCTTGAATCCGCCGCCAATAATATGATCGATTATTTTTCCAATATAACCTTTAGCTACCGCCTCTGGTTTTATCATCGTAAAGGTTCTGTTTCCGCTCATTTTCGAAATGGGTTATATACAAACATAAATGATAGAAAGATTAAACACAAGAAAAAAGGGAGTAATTTGGTTATCTTAGCACAACATTGTTTCCTATGTTATTTATTCACGCAGTAAAGAAAAAAGCCATAAAATCAGAATTGGTATTTGATGCTTGTATGGATTGTTCGAGCACCAATAGTTTGGAACTAACTGTTTATCAGCGCTATTTTCGAGTTTATTGGATTCCGGTATTTCCGCTTGGCAAAACGGGGAGCTGCAAATGCTTGGCTTGTGGAGAGGTGCATGAGATTAAGGAGTTGCCGCAATCATTGCAATACACTTTTGAAAGTCTAAAGAGCCAATCTAAAACTTCTCCTTATTATTTTATTGGCAGTGCTTTTTTCCTTTTGCTTCTTATTCTCACTGTTGTTTCTATTCAAGAAGAAAAAGAAGAATTTGAAAATTATTACAAAGTTGCCAAAGTTAATGATGTTATTGAGTTACGCGATGAAGATTATATGATCACTTGGTACAAAGTGGCTCATAAGAAAGAGGATACTTTGTTCATTCAAAAAAGCAGTTTGAAAGCCAAAAAAGTGCTTAAATCATTAAGCATGAAAAAATCTTTAGATACCTCCTTTAGTAAACAACTTTACCCTTTGGCCAAGCAAGAGTTTTTGCAGTGGAACAGAGATGGTAAAATAATGGAAATTAAAAGCGAATAAGTTTTATCTTAGAACCCTTAAAAAATATAAGTTTTGGACAAGCAATTGATACAGCAGTTAAGTGAGCTACTTCAGGGTAGAAAGAAGATTTTCGTGGTGAGTCATAAAAATCCCGATGGTGATGCCATTGGTTCTGCCATTGGGTGGGGAAGATTTTTAAAGAATATGGGGCACGAGGTGGTGGTTTCTACCCCCAATGAATATCCCGATTTCATTGCATGGATTGAAGGAGCCAAAGATATTTTGATGTATTCTCAACATCCCGATAAAGTGAAGGAAGAGGTAGCGGCTGCCGATTTGATTTTTTGTTTAGATTTCAATGCACTTCAGCGTATTGATGAAACGGGAGATTTAATTGCCAAAGCCAAAGGAAAAAAGGTGTTGATTGATCACCACCAACAGCCAGAAAGCTTTCCAGATATAACCTTCTCTGATGTTACGGCTTGTTCCACTTCTCAAATGGTTTTTGAGATTATAGAGGCACTCGGACAAAAAAAACTGCTTGATGCAGGTGCGGCGGCGGCGCTCTATGTGGGTATCATGACAGATACCGGATCTTTTAAGTTTCCTTCAACCACCGCCCAAACGCATCGAGTGATAAGCGAATTGATTTATGCTGGAGCCAACAATGCGCACATTCATCAATTGGTGTACGATAACCAAAGTATGGATAGGTTGAAGCTGGTGGGCCACTGCTTAGATACTATGGAAGTATTGTCGCAATACAAAATGGCCATCATTAAAGTCACTAAAAAAGATCACCAAACTTTCAATATTCAAAAAGGTGATTCAGAAGGAATTGTAAACTATCCGCTTGGGGTTAAAGATATTGTGTTTTCTGCTTTCTTTCGCGAAGACAAAGACTTGGTGAAGATTTCCTTCCGTTCTAAAGGTACGTTTGATGTGAATGCTTTGGCTCGTAAATATTTTAGTGGTGGCGGACACATCAATGCTGCCGGTGGTGTGAGTAGTGAAGGGTTGGAGAAAACCATTCAAAAACTAAAAGATGTTTTGCCTGAATATGAAGCTGAATTACTTAAATAGCATAGTGCTTGTTTTAACGCTTAGTGCCGTTTCTATTTCTTGTGGAGAAGAGGAAAAAGACAATTCTGAATATACCAAAGCAGAGTTAAAAACCATCTTAGAGAACAGCAATAAAGTGAAGACTTTGCGTGAAGAACAAGATATTGAAAATTACTTTAAACGCAGAGGTTTGGTGGCCCAAAAGACGGGCACCGGAGTGTATTTTGTGGTGTATGAAAAGTCGAAAATTAAAGAAGCTACCAAGATTGAAAAAATGAATTACGTTTCGGCGATGTTCGATATTTCGCTCATTGACGGACAGCTTTGTTACTCCACCAAAGAAACCGGTCCGCTTGAATTTCAAGTGGGTAAAGCCGATATAGAATCGGGCTTACAAGAAGCCTTAGAATTCATGCATCAAGGTGATAAAGCTTTGATTTTGATTCCATCACATAGAGCCCATGGCCTGTTGGGCGACATGGAAAAAATACCGTCGCTGGCTACAGTGATTTACGATATAAAAATCATGAAAGTAAGCAAGGAATGAGGTATTTAGCTTTTGTGTCGGCTTTGCTTTTTTTATTCGCTTGCAGCGATATTCCCGATAATTATGCGCAAACCAAATCGGGTTTGTTGTACAGCTTTTTAGAGATAGGTGATGGAGAAGTGGCCGAGGAAGACGATTATGTTCGCTTTGCCTATGAAGTAAAGAATGATGAAGATTCTATGGTGTATTCTTCTCGTATGTTGGTACACATCATTAAGGCGGTAAAAAATGGAAATTTAGAAGAAGGTTTGCTCATGATGAAGGTGGGTGATAAGGTAGATTTCTTGCTCGATCCAAAGCCGTTTTACGAAACGTATATGCAGCAATCGGTGCCCTCTACGGTGGGCGAAGGCAAGATTAAAGTGCAAGTAAAAGTGTTGGAAATCTTATCTGATTTGGCTTATCAGAAAAAGAAAAATGAATTCTACCAAAGAATTTCTCAATCGAGAATGGATACATCGGCGCATACCGAAATGCAACGCATACAAGATTATATTGCCGAGAAGAAATTACCGGTAACTGTGAGTAATTCGGGCTTGTCTTACTTCTTTGTGAAAGATGTACAAAGCGATAAAAAAGTAACTTATGGAAAGACATTATATTTGCAGTATAGAGGTAAGTTTTTTGATGGTCGCGAGTTCAATTCAACACATTTGAAAGGCACGCCGCAAGACATGATATACGGGCAGGAGATGCAGGTGATTCCTGGTATCGAAGAAGCCTTGGCGCTCATGAATGAAGGAGATGTAATTGGATTGGTCATTCCATCATCCTTAGCCTATGGAAGCTCGGGGTCTTCCACAGGTATCGTTCCTCCTAATACTCCGGTTTATTATGAGGTTGAAGTTTTAAAAGTAAATTGATAAAAGATGAAGAAGATTGTTGTTTTTTCGATAGTTATTTGTGTGGCTATGGCTTTTATGCCAGCCAAAAAAAAGGTGCTTAACAAAACCGAATCGGGAATAGAATACAGCATTGTAAAGAAAACCAACGGTGCAGCAGTAGCCAATGGTGAGCTGGTTGAAATTGTATACAAAGGCATGTACAACGATAAAAAGGTTTTTTACAAAACACCTAAAAATACAACACGCAAGTTTGTAGTTGGTTCTACTTTCGCCGCTAAAGGCTTGGTAGAAGCTGTAAAATTGTTGAAAGTGGGAGAGAAGGGTATATTTAAAATGCCTAAGAAATTGGCTTTTACCACTACCGATACTTTTCCAGAAAGCGCAGCCGATTCCATCATAACTTATGAAATCGAGTTGAAAAATGTGAAGGTTTGTCCGGCTTTACAATCTCCACTCGTTGCAGCCCAGCTCAAAGATACTATTAGTGGTAGCAATGGCTTAAAAGTTATTGTGGCGGGTAAAGGCAAGGGAGCTCAAGTTAAAAAAGGAGGGTCTGTTTACATTCATTATTCTGGATATCTAACCAATATGACTCAGTTTGATGCTTCGGTATCGAGAGGGGTGCCATTTAAAACTGTGATTGGTAAAGGAATGGTTATTCAAGGATGGGATGAAGGAATTGCAATGCTCAGTGTTGGAGATACTGCTCGTTTGATAATTCCAGCCTCCATGGGCTATGGCAATCGTGCTGCAGGAAAAATTCCAGCAAATTCAACTTTGATTTTCGATGTGATAGTGCTCGATTATCAAGCGCCTATTGTTGCGGTTCCATATAAAGTTGAAGGTATAGCCTCGCAGAAGACAAGTTCGGGATTAGAATACTTTGTGGTGAAGGAAGGAAACGGAAAAGCCCCAGCAAAAGGTTCTAAAGTTTCGGTTCATTATACTGGTTATTTGCAAGATGGAAGTATTTTCGATTCTTCTGTTCAGAGAGATGAGTACTTTACCTTTAACGTTGGTATTGGTAGAGTGATTAAAGGGTGGGACGAAGGCATATTGTTGATGAAGGAAGGTTCGAAATTTCGATTGGTGATTCCTTACGATTTGGCCTATGGTGAAGCTGGTTATCCGCCGGTAATTCCAGCAAAATCGACTTTGATTTTTGATGTAGAATTGGTGAAATTGGATTGATGGATATCAAAGAAAAACTGCTACAAGCCTGCAAAGTTTTTGCACACGACAAACTTCAAGCTATTCAAGAGAATTTGAATGAATTGAACGATTCTGTGAATTCTGATTCTAAAAGCACCGCAGGTGATAAACATGAAACCGGCAGGGCAATGCTGCATCTGGAGCAAGAAAAGGCTGGAGAGCAATTGCTGCAAGCTCAAGATATGGTGCAGGCGGTGGAGAAAATAAGTTTGCAAAAAGCCAATGCGAAAGCTCACCTAGGTAGCTTGATAAAAACCAATAGAGGTTTGTTTTTTATAGCCATTAGTGCTGGTAAAATTACTATTGATCAACAAGATTATTTTGCTGTTTCTCCTAAAGCGCCCATCGCTCAAAAGCTTATTGGGTGTGCTGTTGGTGAGCAGGTGAGGTTTAACGGAGTGGATTATAAAATAGTTGAAATTATTTAGCCCTTTTCAAATAATTGCTCAATTGCAACGATTAATAATTGGCTGACGTCGCTTAATGGTTTTAGTCTCACCAACTAAATTTTTGATATCATCTTTGGTTCATCAAATTTAAAACAGATGAACTCTAAAATTCTTTTTCTAGCAGCGCTTACCACAGGAAGCTTTTATGCATGTAATTCAGATAATAAAGGGGGTGGTTTTTTCGACCCCGTTTCTTGCTCTATTCCTAAAAAGATAGAAAGTAAAGAGCTTATAGTGAAAAATTTAGCCATTGCTCCCACTAAGGTTGAAGTCGAAAATGTGGAAAGAATTTCATCAGACGGACTCCTAAAAGTAGTGTCGCAAGAGAAAAAGAAGAAGGTTTTTTTAGGTAAAAAGGCGCTCACTACGAATTTTGAATTGTTGGCCACAGTGGTGAGTTTTGAGAAAGTAAACGATGGTGAATATTTTTTGCTCACCGATGAGTCTGCAGAGGGCGCTCGCGAAGAGATAATTAATAGCAAAAAGGCTGTTCATTGCAAACTGGTGGGTGATTCATTGGAATTGATACCCATGCAAATATTCGCCGATGAGTCGCAATTGGCATACGATACAGCAGATGTTTACGCCTTGCAGTCTATCAATGATTTTTATCAAAATGAAGAAGAATTCTTCAGTGAGGAAAGAGACGCTGCCAGCCATTACTTGTTTTACAACGCTAGAGAGAAGTCTTTTTTGTACAAAGAAACTTATCGCGATTTTAATGAAGATGCTCAAACACAGGAGTACATTGAGGAACTAGGAAAATTCGAATACAAAAATGGTAAGTTCTACCAGGTAATGGGTAAACAGAGAAAAATTTAAATTGGATGTAGGATGATTGGAAAGGGTGAACGGCGCCAGCTGCTCACCCTTTTTGTAAATCTAGATTTTATGTGTGGTATGCAATCGTAATTTCTGACAGAGCAGACAAGGTTTTGCTAGCTCTTTCAGTTGCCGTAAGATCTTCAATATTAAAACTTGGAGTTACCCATGATTTCTTCACCTCTGTATTTGCCATAGTAAATATTTTAAAGGTGCAATAATATCAATTTTTACAAACAATTTGCCTATTTTTAGCCCTTCAATTTTTTACATATGTTCGATAGTTTATCAGATAAGTTAGAAAGGGCGTTTAAGGTTCTTAAGGGACAAGGCCATATTACAGAAATTAACGTTGCCGAAACGCTTAAAGAAGTGCGTCGCGCTTTGTTAGATGCCGACGTTAGCTTTAAAGTAGCTAAAGAGTTTACCGATAGAGTGAAGGAGAAAGCTTTGGGGCAAAACGTATTGACCTCTATCTCTCCTAACCAATTGATGGTGAAAATTGTTCACGATGAATTGGCAGCCTTGATGGGCGGTGATGAAACAGATATCAATCTTAAAGGCTCTCCAGCCATCATATTAATTGCAGGTTTGCAAGGGTCGGGTAAAACTACTTTCACAGGTAAGTTTGCCAACTACCTAAAAAAGAAAAAGGGTAAAAATCCTTTGTTGGTGGCAGGCGACGTTTACCGTCCGGCTGCAATCGACCAGCTTGAAGTGTTAGGTGCGCAAGTAGAATGTGCTGTGTTTACCAACAGAGATAGCAAAGATCCTGTTGCCATTGCTAAAGCAGCTATTGAGCACGCTAAGTCGAAAGGACATAATGTAGTGATTATAGATACTGCCGGACGATTGGCGGTGGATGAGGCGATGATGAATGAAATTGCCAATGTAAAGGCAGCGGTGAATCCGGGCGAGATTTTGTTTGTGGTGGATTCGATGACCGGACAAGATGCAGTGAATACAGCGAAAGCATTCAACGATAGATTAGATTTCGACGGAGTAGTTTTAACCAAATTAGATGGTGATACACGTGGTGGTGCGGCTTTATCTATTCGCGAAGTGGTTGACAAGCCCATTAAATTTGTGGGTACTGGTGAGAAGATGGATGCATTGGATGTGTTTTATCCAAAACGTATGGCCGACCGTATCTTGGGTATGGGTGACGTGGTGAGTTTGGTAGAGCGTGCGCAAGAACATTTCAATGAGGAAGAAGCTAGAAAATTGCAGAAGAAAATTCACAAAAATGAATTCAACTTCAACGATTTCTACGACCAAATTCAGCAAATCAAAAAAATGGGTAACATGAAAGATTTGATGGGTATGATTCCTGGAGTGGGTAAGGCTTTGAAAAATGTAGATATCGATGACAACGCCTTTAAATCTATTGAGGCTATCATACAAAGTATGACTCCCAAAGAGAAATTAAATCCGTCTATCCTAAGCGGCAGCAGAAGAAAAAGAATTGCAGCAGGTAGTGGTACCAATATTCAAGAAGTAAATAAACTCATCAAGCAGTTTGAAGATACATCAAAGATGATGAAGATGATGTCGAACAAACAAAACATGATGAAAATGATGAAGAATTTCCCTGGAATGGGTTAGCAGAATTATGAATTTTTAATTCTTAATTTTTAATTGCGCTAGTTTTAAATAATTAAGAATTGAAAATTAAAAATTAAGAATTAAGAATTATGATATTACTCGATGGTAAAAAGACATCGGCTGAAGTAAAAGCCGAAATCAAAATTGAAGTAGAAAAGCTAAAGGCATCTGGCGGAAAAATTCCTCACCTGGCAGCAGTGCTAGTGGGTAACGATGGTGCTAGCGAAACATATGTGGCAAGTAAAGTGCGCTCTTGCGAAGAGGTTGGATTTAAATCTACTTTGATTCGTTTGGAGGCTACCACCACCGAAGAACAGTTAATGGAAATTATTCACGGCTTAAATGAAGATGCCGATATCGACGGATTTATCGTTCAATTGCCACTTCCAAAACACATCAACGAAGAGAATGTGACAAAGGCGATTTTGCCTCAAAAAGATGTTGATGGATTTCATCCAGTGAATGTGGGGAGAATGACTTTAGGACAACCATCTTATATCTCTGCAACACCTTGGGGCGTTGTGCAAATGTTGGAGAAGTACAACATTGATACCCAAGGAAAACATTGTGTGGTGATTGGTAGAAGCAATATCGTGGGCCGACCAATGAGCATCTTGATGTCGCAATCGGGTAAATTTGCCAACGCTACGGTTACTGTTTGTCACAGCAAAACAAAAGATATTGCTTCATTCACTCGTTCTGCAGATATATTAATTGTGGCTTTAGGCAAAGCCGAATTCGTTACTGCCGATATGGTAAAAGATGGCGCAGTTGTAATCGACGTAGGTATCACTCGCGTTGCCGATGCATCTAAGAAAAGTGGCTTCGCTATTAAAGGAGATGTTAAGTTTGATGAAGTAGCTCCTAAATGTTCTTACATCACGCCTGTTCCAGGTGGAGTAGGTTTGATGACCGTTGCGTCGTTGATGATGAATACTTTGTTGAGCGCGAAGAAGGCGATTTATAAATAAAGAATTTATTATGAAATATATTTTAGTGCTTTCGCTTTCTGTTGCTTTGTTTCTTGTTTTTTCATCTGCTTTGAATAGTAAGAAGTGTGATTGTGAGGAGTTGAAGGCTTGTAATGAGAAGTATATAAATATTTTAGGGCTGTATAATAAGATTGAATTGACAAGGGTCGCGCAACAAGCTGAATCTAATCGTTTATCTGGAATTAATAAAGCACTTCAAAAAGAAAACGACAGTTTGAAATTGCTGATTAAGTAATCTTCCGTTGAATATACTTCCGGGTGTGGGTTTCCCTCTCGGCGGAGAGGGGTGTGATTTTGCTTGTGCGGCTGCAGGGAGATGGACTTATAATAATTAATCCATCTCCCTGCCACTTCACAGGCTTTTACACACCCCTCTCCGCCGAGAGGGAAACCCACACCCGGAAGTACATAGTTTAAAAAATAGAATTGAAATTATTTTGCGATTGATTTCTCAATCTCCATAGCTCTCTCAAACACATCAATAATAGGTCTTTTAATCAGCACGCCATTAAGGAGTTTAGTCAGCTCTTCATCATGCGAAGTTGCTTTTAGTGTTTTGAGGTTGATGTGAACGAATGTAGAACGCAACACCGCCTTTACATGCGTTTGGTCTTTATCATACATCACCATTTCAACGGTGATAGATTTATCTACAAAGTTGATTACTTCTGAGGTGATAAGCACTTCTTCGCGAAGATTTGCTGGTTTTCTGTAAACTATTTCATGCTTGCCTACAAACCATGCTACGCCTTTTTGTCGGGTCATCGAGAAGATATCTAAGTCATAGAAGTTCACCAAATGGTCTTCACGGGCATTTAGAAAATAATCGATGAATCGTCCGTTGTTTAAATGTCCGAACATATCGCAATCCTGAAACTGAATTGTCTTTGTGCTCTTAGGTGTTTTTTCGAATACAGTTTCCATGCTTAATTTTTTAAGAAGTTTTTTACTTCGCGAATGTCACTAATTAGCGGAACGTTCATCGGTTGCAATAGTTTCACATTATGTTCTTTTGGCGCATAACCAATGGCCTTAAATCCGCCTGCACGCGCAGCAGTCAGTCCCGAAAAACTATCTTCAACCACCAAGCATTCATCGGGAGTGAAGCCCATTTCCTTGGCTGCCCACAAAAATACTCCTGGCTCTGGTTTCCACTGTTGAATTTCGTAAGCGCTATAAATTTTGCCTTCAAAATGATGAATCAGTTTGGCGGTGGTAAGGTTTAAAATAATTTTTGCTTTTTGTGCGCTCGACGCGGTGCAAAAAGGAAGAGGGAAATCTTCCAACAATTCATGGATGCCGGGAATGGGAGTAACTTCTTTTTTGAAGGCCTCAAAAGAGCGCTCTCTAAATACTGCTTCAAAATTATCGGGTAATTTCATGTCGAACAGTTTTTCAACATGACGCATACAAGCGCCCAAAGAGGTGCCCGAAAAGTCTACAGCCATTTTTGCGATGGGTGCTTCATAGCCAAGGTCACTTAATACTTCACCAAAAACTCTAAAAGATGTTGTTTCTGTATCTACCAAAACACCATCGCAATCGAAAAGTACGCACTTGTAATTACTCATTACGCTAAAATACATAGAAAAATCATGCGGCCTTTATTTGTAGGGACTTTTTAAAAATGCACAACCTTAATTCTGTGAAATGTGAGCAAATAAAGGATATGGACATTTTATGGACATGTCGATTTTTACTAAAAAAAAGCATTTCGATATGTTAAGTTTGAGTTACTCTAAAACATCTAAAACAAAAACAATATGAAAAAAACTTTACTAGCGCTGCTTATATTTTTGAGTTCGCTATGCATTTATGCCCAAAATAAAAAGGTGGCAGGGTTCTATCCCGATTACTCAACTGTTGGGGTGAACAATGTTCAATATACCAAGCTAACCGATATTTTTTACGCTTTCGTTTTTCCTAACACCACAGGTGTGCTCTATTCTAAAGATGGTTCTTACAACGATGTAGTGGTTAATGGTGCTGGCAGCAGAGTGTTGTCGGTGATGAAGCCCTTAGCGGCTAAAGCACGTGCGTCGGGAGTGAAAATTCACTTGTCGGTAGGGGGAGCCGGCGGTTCATATGGATTTTCAGCAACAATGGCTAACGCTGGTTACCGATCAAAGATGATTGATAGTTTGGCGTCGTTGGTGGCTCGTTTTGATTTGGATGGTGTTAATATCGATTGGGAGTTTCCAAGCTCGGGTGACAAAACCAACTTCGAAACGTTTATGTCGGCACTAAGAACTAAACTAAACACCGTTGGTGTTTCTGAAGGTAGAACCATTGAGTTGAGTATTGCGGTGGGAGTGGGGTTGTTTGATGATGGAGGGTATGCTGTAAATTCTTCAATTTTTAATAATGTTGATTATGTTTATTTGATGGCGTTTGATGCGCAAGGATCATGTTGTGTTTGCGATCCTAATCATCATTCTACGGTCACAACTGCCGAATATGTAATTAAAAAATGGTCATCGGGCTTAACTAAGCCATCTCCTATATGCGGAGGTGATTTCACCAGCAAAGGAGTGCCAACAAGTAAGTTGGTGTTGGGAATTCCTTTTTATTCCGACAATGGGTCTGGTGTCAACTGGGATGCTATTTCTGCTTCTAATCCAGCAACCTATTACAATGATGCCGATGGTATTAATGGTGGATACGATTATAATTCTTGTGCGATGATTCAATCTAAAACCAATCTTATCATGAATACATACAACGGAGCGGGTATTTGGTGTTGGGATTTAGATGCCGATAGAGAAGATCAATACAGCTTGCTCAATTGTATGTACACAGCAATGCAGCCCTATTTATGTACAGCTACTGCGCCAGCTTTGGGCGCTGATGTTATTACCTGTGGAACTTCGGTTGTGTTAAATTCAAATATTACTCCAGGTGCAGGTATCACCTACGCTTGGTACAAAGATGATGTGTTGATTGGCGGCGCTACAAATTCAACCTATAGCACTGCGCTTGCAGGAAAATACAAAGTTGTTGTTACCAACAATGGTTGTCCTAAATTCGATGAAGTAAATGTAACTGTAAACGCATTGTTAGCTACGGTTGGTGATACTGTTTGTACAACTGCAGAGCTTGCTACAATTAAAGTTACTACTCCGGGCGGACCCTATAATTGGTATGCTGCATCAACGGGAGGTTCTTCTTTGTACACTGGTTCTACCTACACAACAACGGTAAATGCAACCAAAGATTTTTATGTGGAAGGATTGGGTGGAGAAACCAAAGTTCTTGGTCCGAAATACCCTCTAAACGATGTTACAGATCAAACTTATACTAAAGGATGGTATGCTAATTTTGCCACCGATGGAGATTCATTGAGCGTTGATTTTGATGTGAATGTTACCATCGACTCTATTTTGGTGTATAGCGACTTTACAGCTACCAATAAAAATTTATTGTTCAGTGTTTATTCAAAAAACAATGTGCTAATAGGTAGTAAATCATATACAGTTTTAGCGGGTACCGAAAAAGTATTGAGAGTGCCAATTGGTATTTCAGTGCCAGCCGGACAAGGATATAAATTAACCATGAGAGGAAGCAATCATAGTTTTTGGTATGATGCAGCATCAGCTACTTATCCGTACACCATAGCTGGCTTAGGTAAAATTAATTATGGATTGGCTAGCTGGGGACCAGATAATGCGTTGTACCCTGGATTTTACAACCTAACATTAAGCACTGGTTCGGGCTCGGGCGGTTGTGGCCGTCAGGCTGTTAAAGTGTTGTTAGATCCTTGTACTACAGTGAATAATTTAGAACATGATTTGGCCGCCATTTATCCAAATCCTAGCTCGGCAAATTTTACCATCGATTTGAAAGAAGCTAGTGAAGTGCGATCAGTTGAATTGTATGATGTTACAGGTAAAATGATTCAATCGCTTTCTTTTAATGGATCGAAATTAGTGTTTGGCGATGACTTAAAATCAGGTATTTATTTTGTGAAAATTAATTCAATCAGCGGAACACAAAATGTTCAGGTGATTAAAAATTAATTCGATCAAAATTGGGTGTGTTGCTTAGGGGTAGGCAGCGCACCTTTTAAACAATTACAATTTGAAAAAGTGCTGCAATGCGGCACTTTTTCTTGTTTTATATAGCGTACATTCGATGAAAATATATGTATATGAAAAATGTATTGCTAATTATTGCTGTTGCTTTTATTGCTTCATGCGCTCCGCATAAAGCCTGTGATTCTGCGGTTCAAGATAAACCGCTTACGCAAAAAATGTACACCAAGCGCTACAAAACATCTTTGCATGAAAGAGATTCTTTGTGTGCTCAAAGCAAAACTTTGCAAAAAGATACTACCACTTTGGGTAAGTTGTTAAGGGCTGAAAAGAAGAAATTGGCCGATACTGAACAAGAGTTTTACGACCTTAAAAAAACATACGATTTCTTAAAAAAATCTACTGGCGAAGAGTTGGCCAAATTAAGCGAAACTTTAGCAAAGAAAGGATTGGAACTTGAAGAAAAACAAAAGAAAGTTGATCAGCTAGAAAACTTGTTGGCAGAGCGTCAGGCGATGTTAGACAACTTGTTTTCGTCTATCAAAAAAGCCTTAATTGACTTCTCTCCATCAGAACTGACAGTAGAGATGAAAGACGGCAAATTGTATGTTTCATTGCTCGATAAATTGTTGTTTAAATCGGGAAGTGCCGACGTTGAAGCGCGCGGTATTGAAGCCTTACAAAAATTGGCTGCGGTATTAAAAAATGATACCACTTTTGAAATTTCCGTTGAAGGTCATACCGATAACTTACCTATCAAAACAGCTGTGTATCGAGACAATTGGGATTTGAGCACTTATCGCGCTAGTTCTGTGGTTAGAATATTAATCGACAATAAAGTTTCTCCTGCTAGATTAACTTCTTCTGGTAAAGGTGAGTTTCATCCCATTGCTACCAACGACACACCCGAAGGAAGATCTAAAAATAGAAGAACAGAAATTATTTTGGTTCCCGATTTAAGTGAAATCATGAACTTGATTAAATAAGAAAACATGAAATCACCTGATATTAGATTGAATAAATTTATTAGTGAAAGCGGACTCTGTTCGCGCCGTGAGGCCGATCGTTTTATTGAGCGAGGAGTGGTTTTTATTAATGGAAAACGCGCCGTTATTGGCGATCAGGTGAGGGCAGGTGATGTGGTGAGGGTGAACGGACACGAATTAGAGCCGCGCGCTCATGAAGATCAAGTGTTTATTGCTTTGAACAAGCCGGTAGGTGTTACGTCTACATCAGAAGCAGGTGTGCGCGATAATATCGTTCAGTTTGTAAATCACAGCAAACGAATTTTTCCTATTGGTAGGTTAGATAAAGATTCGCAAGGATTGATTTTTTTAACCAATAATGGTGACCTTGTGAATAAGATTTTACGTGCCGGTAACAAGCACGAAAAAGAGTATGTGGTAACGGTAAATAAACCTTTAACCGATGCTGTGATTGAAGGAATGTCGAACGGAGTTCCAATGCTTGGCGTAATGACCAAAAAATGTAAAATCACTCAAGAGGCAGCCAATGTTTTTCGCATCGTTTTGGTGCAAGGTTTAAACCGTCAGATTCGCCGTATGGCCGAACATTTTGGCTACGAAGTAACCAAGCTCGAGCGTGTGCGCATCATGAACATAACGTTGAAAGGAATTCCGCTGGGTGACTGGCGAGAATTGAATCCTAGTGAGATGCAATCGATTTACAAAATGATTGAACATTCATCATCTGAAGCGCCGCGAAAACAGAAAGAAGAATCTCGTAAGCAACACTCAAATTCTCCTAAAAAGAAAAGCACTCCCAAATCTAAATCACCCTCTCGTTTCTCGCATTTAGATGCCAATAGAAACGATCGTTATGCGCGCAAATCGGGTGGAGGTAGAAGTACCGATAAGCCAAAAAATGGTGGTGGAAATTCGGGTAAGAAGAGTGGGGGGAGAGGGACTAAAAGAAGGTGAAATCTAACCTTCTATCAATCTCTTTAATTGATATTCGAAACCTTGGGTAGGGCTTTTAGCCGGACAATAAACAATCTTTCCGTCTGGTGAGATTAAAATCCATTTCACCAATTGATTTCTTTCGTAGTTTTCTGTTCTTACATCTTCAATGTGGTAGTTCATCAACAGCTCTTCACTTTTTTGGTAGTGTAGGAAAGTCCAAGGGTAATTGTGTGTATCTAAAAATTTCTCAAACTGCTTGCTGTCGTAATCTGTAGAGATGCTCACTATCTCAAGTTTGTCTTTGTATCTTTCTTGCAAGAAACCTAAAACTTTCAATTCCTCAGCGTAACTATTGTCGTAAGATTTGAAGAAAGAGATATAGATGTATTTGCCCTTGTGCTCGCTCAATTTAAATTCATTGTTGGCGCTATCCAACAACACAATTTCGGGAGCCACAGTGCCAGGCTGTAATTGGAAGATTTTCGATTTCACATTCTCGGCTACTGCTCTAACCTGCGCGTTGGATGTTCCTCTGATTATAGAATCTAAAATAACTTCTGTTGATTTGGTGTTGTAGGCCGGATTGTTTTGAATTTCCAAGCAGCTGTATGCCAATATCAAATTGGTTAAATCGTCGTTGTAAGGATTACCGGGAGAAAGTTGTTTTAGCGCTTCACGATACTGACGCGCATTCATCATGGCAATGATATTCTTGCTATCGTCTAAGGCTACTTCATATTTAAGATAACCTCTAAACATGTTTTGTAACAATCCGCAGTACTGAATATTGTTTAAATCCATTGGCTGCGTTAAGAAATACTTTGCTCTAATTTTTTCGGGATGTGCTTTGTAAAGCATGCTTTCGAAAGTGCCTATGGTATATTTAAGATATTGTTTGAAATAAGGATTTTCGTACTTGTTGTATTTCTCTAATCGCGTAATGAACTTCGAAATTTTTTGCTGTCCGCCAGATGTTGTCAAAGTGTCACCATACAGCAAAAAGAATCGAGCAACACGCGTATCTAGCTCTTGAATCAAGTTGTTTAATTCAGAGGAATCTTTTTCTTTGATAGCAACAGGGTATACCTCTTTAGCCAACAAACCTTCTTCTTTAGCAATTTGTTTGCTTAGGGGAGAGATGGCTATTTCGTACGATTTGCCAGGTTCAACAAACATGGTGCGTTTAGCCTTACCAAAGTCGATGAAAATCATTTTCACGTCTTTCACATCGAAGAAAGCCGAGAAGTTTCCTTTTTCATCGGTTATGCCTGCGTATACTGCTTCTTTCTTTTTGGTAAGAAAATCGGTAACGATATCGATTCTAAATTTTTGATTAGGGTAGGTAGGGCCAATGCCTTTTAGAGTCACTTCAGCAGCGAAGATATTAGCGCTGATCAGCAATAGGAGTATGTTTAACAGTCTATACATCTGCACTCACTTCTTTAGGTAAAAATTGGCTGGCGTCACCTCCGTGTTTCAATATATCACGAATAATGATTGAATTTATTGCCGAGTATTTAGGTTCTGTTACCAAGTAGATGGTTTCAATATCGTTGGCGATGGCGTGATTCATCATGCCCAGACTCCTTTCATATTCGAAATCTTTACCATCACGCAAGCCTCTCAAAATGAATTTGGCATTTACCGATTTACAAAAGTTAATGGTTAATCCTTCGTACGATTTAACCCTTACTTTGCTTTCATTTTGAAAGATTTTATTAATCCATTCTTCTCGTTTTTCAAGAGGGAAAAAACCTTGCTTCGAAGAATTGTGGCCGATGGCTACAATAATCTCATCGAAAAGAGACAAACCTCTTTTCACAATATCCACGTGCCCCAGGGTGATGGGGTCGAAGGTACCTGCAAAAACTGCAATTCTTTTTTCCGACATGCAGTAAAGATACATTTATTCTGAAAAAATATCCAGTGATTTGGTTCTAATCAAATAAACCTTGGCGAATTTAAGTTGTTTAAGGGCTGCTTCGCCAATAATTTCAAGGGTTTTTTGTTTTTCGTTGAGCTCTAATTGGGTAAGGTGTTCCCAGTCTCTTTCTCCGGGTACTTTTATCATAGCCACGCACTCTTCTTGTCCGTATTCTACATTCAGTTTAAAAGAAATCTCTACTTCTTTGTCTTTGTAGGAAACAAATCCGGTATCGCCTTCTCTAATGAATTTTACGATGGGTTGATGGTGCGGCATTAGTCGATGATTTTTACGTTGTGTTTTTTAAATTCTTCTATGTAATTGGCCGAGTTGAAGGCTGCAGCGGTGAATTCGGCATTTTTCATTTTGCGCTGTTCTAGTCGGCGCAAACTTTTGATAAATCTTCTTTTTTCGTTCTCGGTGCGTAGTATGAGTCCGGGCACCGTTGCATTTTGTCCCTTTTCATCTTTAGCCACCATGGTAAAATAAGAAGAGTTGCAATGTTTCTTTTCTCCAGTTTGAATGTTTTCAGTTTCCACTCTAATGCCTACTACCATTGAGCTTTTGCCAACGTAGTTGATGCATGCTTTCATGGTTAACAATTCGCCAATGCCTATGGGATTTAAAAAATCAACGGTATCAACAGAAGCCGTTACACAATAGTGTTTTGAATGTTTTGAAGCGCAGGCAAATGCAATTTTATCCATTAGCGACAAAACATAACCTCCGTGTATATTTCCTCTAAAGTTGGAGTTGGAGGGAAGCATAAGTTCTGAAAGGAGAACCTCTGATTCTAGCACAGTTTTAAAAGTTTCTGGCATGACGAAAAATTAAAAAGTTTATCAATAATACTAAAAGGAATTGAGCTTTGCGTCTACTTGATTAAGGAGATACCAAAAATAACGATGGCGGTACCTATCAAATGAAAAATGGTAACACTTTCACCCAACACAAACATGGAAAGGAAGATCACGGAAACCGGACCCGCCGATGAAAGTATAGAGGTGGTAGAGGCTCCCAATCTTTTAATAGCTTCACCCACCATGTAGGTTGGCAGCACTGTGCAGAAAATAGCGAGGGTGAGTCCGATAGCATACACCTGCCAATCGAATTGAAAAAACTTAGGAGGCATTTGGGCGAAGAAATGCAGCAACACTACAATACATGATATAATCATGATGTAGGTGGTGAAGCGAGCTGCGCCATATTTGGGAATCAATTTATCGCTTCCAATAAGGTAAAAAGAATAGGTGAGTGCACTCATAAAAACAAGGAAAACGCCTAGCCATAAGTCTTTGCTTTCGTCGCTAGCATCTTGTTGGTAAAAGGAAACGAAGATACCTGCATAGCAAACGGCGATGGCCAGCCATTTTCTAGAAGTTATTTTTTGTTTGAGGATGATGGCTGCCAAAATGGTGGTGAGCGTAGGGTAGATGAAGAGAAGTAGTCTTTCTAAATTAGCGGTGATGTATTGCAATCCGAGGAAATCGAGGTAACTCGACAGGTAATAGCCAATAATGCCCATGGTGATCATGAGCAGCCAATCTTTTTTAGAGATGTCTATTTTATCATCGGATTTACTTCTGTAAAGATGAATGAAAATATAAATGGGTAGTGCAAAGCCCATTCTAAGTACCAGCACACTAAGCGTGTCGGCATCATATTGATAAGCCAGTTTAACAAAAACAGCCTTCGAAGAAAAGATAATAGCCGCAGAGATGGCTAAAATATAGCCAATAGATTTATTGTCTTTTAGCGACAAGAGAAAAGATTAAAGAAGATTTTTTCTTTGCAAGATAGCCTCTAAAAACTTGATGTCGTTCTCGGTTCTAAAGATATCGAAAGGCAAATAGAAGAACTGAGCTTTAGAGAAAGAGAAGATATACGCTTCTTTGGTTTTCACCACTTTTTTAAGCATTTTCCAGTCGAGAGGCATACCGCGTTGAGCATCAAATTTCATTAAAATTTGTTTGCCATCTATCTCATAAAAAACATTGTAAAACATCATTTTGCCCATTTCGTGTTGTGTTAATCCGGCAAATTGAATCAACCAAAACAGCAAGTATACAATGGCTACTAAAAGTCCAATGATTAAGAAAGTCCAGAAATAATTGGTAATAAAAGCAAGAGAAATAATAGCCAGAGGAGCGAAGCCATACCACCATTCTTTTCTCAATAGCATACCCATTGCCACGCTGATGTATTTACCTTGTTCTAGCTGATATTTTTTTGTTTTGATTACCATGACGAAAAAATTTAGGATGCGAATTTAAGTAATAGTTTTTGTGTAACATCAAAAAAATATTAACCGAGTTGTGTGGGGGCGAGCTGCAGCTGGCCCGAATGTAGTTTGGAGGAATAGCTGGCGAGCGGCAGCTCGCCCCTACGGTAAGGTATAAACTGTTTGTTTTTAGGAGTTTGCGTATTAATTCCCCAATAATTTGTTTAATTGGCCAAGCAAGATTAGATTTGTGAGCATCAAGCAAGAGGTATGGCCAAAAGTATTTCATTGACAATAACAAGTTTACACTCAAAGGTGGAGAAATTGATTATTCTCAATAAGAAGAATGGCGAAGATTTAAAACGAATCAAGGAAGAGAATGAAGCCTTACGAGATGAGTTAAAACAATCTACCAAGAAGAAACTTGAGCTTGAGGAAAAAATTAAGGTTTTAAGTTTGGCGAAAAGCTTATCCAATGATGAAATTGGTAAGAATGAGTTGAAATTAAAAATTAATGAATTGGTGCGTGAAATTGATAAGTGTATTGCTCTTACAAATGGTTAAAAATGTCATCTGTATCTATTAAAGTAAACATCGCCAACAGAGATTATCCCATGAAAATATCGGGAGATGATCAGGATTTGGTGCAGAAAGCGGCGAAGTTAATAGAACAAAAGATTAAGGAGTTTGAGAAAGCTTATGCGGTGAAAGATAAGCAAGATGTGTTGGCCATGTGTGCCTTACAATTTGTGGTAGAGAAGTTAAAGCTAGAAGCAAAACCCGCGGTTGAAGATGAGTCGGTAGCGGAAAAGTTAGAGGAGTTAGAGAAGTTTGTTTCCGACTATCTGAAAGATAAGTAGCAGTTAAACGGTTTATAGTATGCAGTTCACAGTTCAATGTTAGCTAACTTTGAACAATGAACTTTAAACATTGAACAACAATTAAGTATATTCGCACCAATCTAGATTCGCAAAAAGGCGGCATAGATTGGTGCATTTTTTTTATAAATAAGTAAATATGGAAGCAGTAAGTATAATATTAGGGGTAGTAGGAGCCGCAGCTGGAGCTGGGGTGAGCTATGTGCTCATCAATAAAAGCAACAATGGTAAGGCTAAATCTATCATTGAAAATGCAGAGAAGGAAGGTGAAAGAATCAAAAGCGATAAGATTTTACAAGCCAAAGAGAAGTTTTTTCAATTGAAGACCGAACATGAAAAGGCGATCAACGAAAGAAATCAAAAAGCGCAACAAAAAGAGAATTCTTTAAACCAAAGAGAAAATACGCTTAACCAAAAGCAAAACGAAATCAAAAAGTTAGAGAAGGATGTTGAGATAGGCAGAGAGAAATTGAATTCGCAATTGGAGTTGTTGAAGAAGAAGGAAAGTGAAGTAGATAAATTACACAAGCGTCAGGTTGAACAACTTGAAGCTATGGCGGGCATCACTGCCGATAAAGCGAAAGAACAATTGGTGGATGCCTTGAAAGCAGAAGCTAAAACGAATGCGATGGAGTTTATTCAAACCAGCATTGAAGAGGCTAAAATTACAGCCAACAAAGAAGCTAAAAAGATCATTATTCAAACCATTCAGCGTATGTCTACCGAGGTAGCTATTGATAATGCTGTGTCGGTTTTTCATATCGAATCAGATGAGATTAAAGGTAGAATCATCGGTAGAGAAGGTAGAAACATTCGCGCTTTGGAAGCTGCAACCGGAGTGGAAATCATTGTGGATGATACCCCAGAGGCAATTATCCTTTCATGCTTCGACCCAGTGAGAAGAGAGTTGGCGCGCTTGGCTTTACATCAATTGGTAACCGATGGTAGAATTCACCCGGCAAGAATTGAGGAAGTAGTAGCTAAAGTGAAAAAGAGCTTAGAAGATGAGATTGTTGAGATAGGTAAAAGAACTGCTATTGATTTAGGTATTCATGGCTTACATCCTGAGTTGATTAGAATGGTAGGTAGAATGAAATACCGTTCTTCTTACGGACAAAACTTATTGCAACACAGTAGAGAGGTTGCTAATATGTGTGCTATCATGGCTGCTGAGTTGGGCTTAGATCCTAAATTGGCGAAGAGAGCCGGATTGTTGCACGATATAGGTAAAGTGCCTGATGAAGAGCCAGAATTGCCGCATGCTATTTTGGGTATGAACATCGCTGTTAAGTTTAAAGAGAGACCTGAAGTGTGCAATGCTATTGGAGCTCACCACGACGAAATTGAAATGACGTCGATGATCTCTCCAATCGTTCAGGTGTGTGATGCCATTTCTGGTGCGCGCCCTGGTGCTCGTAGAGAAATATTAGAATCGTATATCAAACGTATTCACGAGTTAGAAGGCTTGGCGCTTTCTTACCCTGGTGTACAAAAAACATACGCTATTCAAGCAGGTAGAGAATTACGCGTAGTGGTTGAAAGCGAAAAGGTAAGCGATAAAGATGCAGAAAAACTGGCTTTCGATATTTCACAGCAAATTCAAACCGATATGACTTATCCCGGACAAGTTAAGGTAACTGTTATTAGAGAAGTTAGAGCTGTAGGATACGCTAAATAGAAATCGAACAATGAGATGAACAAACATCGCATCGTCATAGAACCTGAGTTAGAAAATGCTAACTATTGGAAAGACCTCTGGAATTACCGGGGGCTTTTCTATTTTTTAGCATGGCGCGATATCCTTGTGAGATATAAGCAAACGGCGATTGGAATTGCGTGGAGCGTTATTCGTCCGCTACTCACAATCGGCGTGATGGCATTCTTAGGATGGTTGTTCGACTCTTCTTTACCAACGGGCGTTCCGCGCTTATTGCTGGTATGTGCTGCAACCTTACCTTGGCAGTTTTTTTCTACTTCATTTAGTGAAGCGAGCAACTCTTTAGTAGCTAATTCTAATTTACTCACCAAAGTTTATTTTCCTCGATTAATCATTCCTGTGAGTACCGTTATCGTTTGCGTAATCGATTTTTTAATCTCATTTGTGATCTTGATTGGTATTATGGCGTACTATCAGTTTTTACCTGATATCAAAATTTTACTACTTCCGCTTTTTTTCATGCTGGCCTTTATAACATCTATGGGAACAGGCTTGTATATTGCTGCCTTGAATGTGAAATACAGAGATTTTAGATATGTGATTCCTTTCATTGTGCAGTTTGGTTTGTACGTTTCGCCCATTGCCTTTAGTAGCGAAATGATTTATAATCATCCATCTGTTCCTCAATTTTTAAAATTCATTTATTCGTTGAATCCAATGGTGGGAGTGATAGACGGATTTAGATGGTGTATTTTAGGCGGACAAACAACATTGTACCTTCCAGGATTCTTGATTTCAATAGGTATCAGCATCCTATTCTTAATCTTAGGAGTTTGGTATTTCCGTAAAACAGAACAACATTTTGCCGACGTAATTTAATATGAGCGATACTATCATAAAAGTTGAAAACCTTAGCAAAAGCTACCTTCTGAAACATCAGAACAAGCAAAGCTATTCTACTTTGCGTGATGAGATTGCTGGATTTTTAAAAGCCAAAGACAAGGGCTTAAGTAAAAGTGATGAGTTGTTTTGGGCATTGAACGATGTGTCTTTTGATGTTAAACAAGGTGATAGAGTGGGAGTGATTGGTAGAAATGGTGCGGGTAAATCTACCTTACTTAAAGTATTGAGCAGAATCGTTGCACCTACCAAAGGGCGCATCACCATTGATGGCAGAATCGCCAGTTTGTTAGAGGTGGGTACTGGTTTTCATCCCGAGTTGAGCGGAAGAGAAAATGTGTTTTTAAATGGCGCCATTCTAGGAATGAGCAAAGCTGAAATCACCAAAAAATTTGATGAGATTGTTGCTTTCGC
>CAYORT010000028.1:0-37966 GCA_964406465.1 uncultured Chryseobacterium sp. | reverse complement strand
AATGGATGGTCATTTTGCGTCGGCGTAGACTGGTCAATTTGGTCGGCATTTACATATACGTAATGTTATCAAAACCACTATCTATCCATGCTTTCCAGTTCTTGTAACCATAATCAGTATACATAATTGGAGGCCAAGTACAAGTTAATGGATTCATACCATACTTGTATTTTAGAATGTGGGCTTGCATTGCACTATCTTTACCCCCGCTCCCAGGAACTAAGCAATCATAAGAACCGTCTTTACTTCTGTGTTTGTCTAATAACTTAATCAACTCATCTTCTCTTTTTTTCCAATCAATTCTATTCTTCATTTCAGCTGTCTTACAAGCATCACAAATACCGTCTTCATCAATAGCTAATGTTGGCTTTTTAGCAGAAATCACATTTTTAAATTCCGGCACTGAAGAAGGACGTTGATTTGACATTACGCACTTTTTACAAAATTTAACTACCTGTGGCAAACCATATTTAGCCTCTCTCAACATATTATAAGGATTATATTTCAACCAAATGTAAGTATTTTCAACAGTGATTTTCTAAATTAAACTCAATAAGATAGATTTGCTCAAAATTACAAATTAGAATGGAGTGCAAACGAATTATACCCCGACTTGATATTAAAGGCCCCAATTTAGTAAAAGGCATTCATTTAGAAGGCTTACGAGTGCTAGGAAAACCAGAGTATTTTGCAGAATATTATTACGAACAAGGCGCCGACGAATTAATTTTCATGGATGTAGTAGCTAGCCTGTATGAAAGAAATTCACTTCAAAACATTATTTCTAAAGTAGCAAAGCAAATACACATACCTCTTACCGTTGGAGGAGGTATTAGGAATACGGCTGATATTACAGAAGTTTTACGTGCAGGAGCAGACCGAGTAAGTATAAATACCGCTGCAATAAAAAACCCTTCCTTTATAGAAAAAGCAGTTAAAATGTTTGGTTCTTCTACTATTGTTGTAACTATAGAAGCTATTAAACAAGCAGAAGGAGTTTACCATGCTTTTATAGACAATGGAAGAGAGCAAACCGGAATGGAAATAAAAAAATGGGTTAATCAACTTAATGAATTAGGGGTAGGAGAAATTATTATCACTTCAGTTGATAAAGAAGGTACCGGCGAATCTTATGACTTAGAACTTATCAAATTAGTGCTTCAAGAAGCTAGAATGCAAGTGATTGCTAATGGAGGTGCCGGAAAATATCAAGATATCGAAGAAGTAGTTTTAAATACAGAATGTAGTGGTGCCGCAATGGCTTCTATCCTTCATTACGACTGTGCATTAAACCTTTACAATGATAAAGATGGTTTTTCAGAAGGAAACATAGATTTTATAAAAAAAATGGGGACATCTAAGCTTTTTCAAACTGATAACATCCCATCTATCAAATCTAAATTATTTGAGAAATCAGGAAAAATTAGGAAAATAAAATAACATGAAAGTTGTAGTTGTTGATTATCACATGGGGAACTTATTTAGTATTCTTCATGCATGCAAAGAATGCGGTATAGAAGCGCTAATATCAGAATCAAAAGAAGATATCATAAAAGCCGATGCCATTATTTTACCTGGAGTGGGAGCTTTCCCAACCGCAATGGAAAAATTGCAAAATCAAAATTTAATAGAGGTGCTTCTCGAATTTGCTAACTCAGGGAAACCAATGTTAGGCATTTGCTTAGGAATGCAAATTTTAATGGACCAAAGTGATGAATTTATTTTGACAAAAGGATTAGGCATTATAAAAGGTGAAGTGCTTCGATTCCCAAAAGAAAAAAACAATACATTATTAAAAATACCTCAAATTGCTTGGAATAGTACTAAAATTCTTCAGAAAGACACTTTACTAGATGGTCTTTCCGATGATGAGTACTTCTATTTTGTTCATTCAAACTATGTGCTTCCCTACAAATCAGAAAACGCAATATGCAACACCACTTACAGCGGACATGAATACTGCTCAATAATAAAAAACAATAACATTTACGGGATACAATTTCATCCAGAAAAAAGCGGAAAAGCAGGACTGTTACTACTCAAAAACTTTAAGAAAATAATAGAGCGTTCTATTACAAATAATTAAATTTATTTATTGTAAAAGTCCCTTGCCGTCTACCTTATAATTCTGCTTCCACTCACCGTTTATCTTTTTCCAAAGATGTGGTGATCGCCATGAATCAATTACAATATTGAATTCCTCTTCGTTAATATCTATATAGTTTAAAAAAGTTTTGTAGTACTTAAGAGGAAATTCACCATCAAATCTACTAACTAGAGCTACCCCTTCTTCTCTAGTAAGATGTCCGTCTCTAATTTCGTGAGCCGTATCAGATGTAGCACGACCTAAGCAGAATTTGATATAAGCCAAATAATAATGGAACCCATCAATTTGATCATCTAGTCCGGCGTACTTTTGATAAGTTCCTTCAATTCGTTCAGGATTTGCTTTAAATCCTGTGTTTTCTACACAGTAATAATAATTTTCTTGAGGAACCCACTTTTTGTAATAGCCATAAAAATGAATTTCTAGGCCAATTTTATCCAAATCATCTACACGCGGTGCTACATAAGGCTCAATATCTTTAATGTTAATTCCATATTTCACTAAATCCTCAGGAGCGAGACCTGAAAAATAATGCTTAACATGGTCAGCTTTGTAATCTCGGGTAGCTTTAAACGCATTTTTCATATCTCCTCCATATTCAACTTCTCCATTCTCACCATACATGATTAAAGGGATATTGA
This sequence comes from uncultured Chryseobacterium sp., assembly GCA_964406465.1. GTDB lineage: Bacteria > Bacteroidota > Bacteroidia > Flavobacteriales_C > JAHEZL01. Next base: position 35,218 of record CAYORT010000028.1, on the reverse strand, counting down.
AATTTTTTGCCATCTGCATAGGAAAATTAGTTTGGCCATAAATGAAAGGTTGAAAAGGATCTCCAAGAACTTCGAAAGACAATTTCGTAAGTTTTTTATGAGTAAAACCAGGTGCAGAACCACAAATGTTGTAAAGATCTCCAACACGAATCATATTCTGCAAATTCTGAAAACCTATTTCTGTATAAATATGAGGTGCCCAAGTTACAGTTAATGGGTTCATACCATACTTATGCTTAAGATCATGTGCAATAAAAGCAGAATCTTTACCACCACTGCAAGGTACAATTACATCAAATTGACCATTACCCTTTCTAAATCGATTGCATAAATCCATCAATTCCTTCTCTCTGGCGGTCCAGTCTATTGACTTTTGTTTAAATTCGGCATAATTACACGCCGAACAAACTCCATTTTCATCAAAACTTATTCTTGGTCGTTGATTAGAAATTGTACATTTTTTACAAAACCTAACTTCCATTGGAAGGTTATAAAGCTTTGAAACTTCTTTTTGTTTTATCTCTGTTAAAAGCGGCATCGGAAAATATCAAATTAATCACACACTAACATTCCTTAATAAGGTTCAAACATAATTTATTTTTTCTCATTTACAAACTCCTTCAACATTAGCCTCACGTCAATTAATTGTTCAACTTTTTTATTATTTCCACTCTCCTCTCTTATTTTTTCAATGAACTTTAAAAAATTATTGTTTTCAAATTCATAAAAGTAAAATCCGTTTTTTATTTTAATGTTTTCTCGAAAAATATCTTTACCACTCTCTCCTATTATGATGTTAGCTACCCCCATTTCATATGCATCCCAAGCCACCGCAGACTCCTCTGTCAAATGAAACTCACATAAACTTAAAAGATGATCTAAAGGTTCTTCCTTTGCCTCTTGAATATTGATGTGGGGCAAAAATTTTTCCCGGTAATATTCAATTTTTGATTGATCAGTGTATCGAGGATGCAATCGAAAAAACCAAGTAATTTCATGTCTTGAATTCATTAATTTCATAAGATCCTCTGGAATATATTTATATCCTGATGTTACCAAAATAGATCCCTCAATTTTTTCTTTGATATTGGTCGTTTTTAAAACTTTACTCAAATTACCAAAAGTAATAGCTTTTGTAATTTTGGATGATCCTTCATTTATATATTTTGTATCAGTATCATTCCATGTAAAACAAAATTTTGGTATAGGAAATATCACATTTTCTAGAAAACAATTATCCCAAGCTATATATGCAAAATGATTCGGACCAATCACACCGTGTTGAACATCTACTGTTTTTATTCCCAAAAAATTAGCCGCATAAACTAAGGCCATAAACGTATCGCTGTAAAAAGCATTAAAAAAAACTATTTTGGGTCTGCTTTTAACGAGAATTTCAGAGTAAACCTTAATTTGACAGACAATACTTTCTAGCCTATAAGTGAGTGCCCCCGGAGAAATTGTAATTCCTAATTTTGACTCTCCCAAGATTTGATATATTTTTTTTAATTCGGCACATTCCTCTAACAAGCGCTCCTTTAAATCTATCGCAGATAAAAAACTGTCAATTACCTTTTTTTTTCTTATTCTTCTGTTTATATTTTCATAATAATAAAAGGATTGTTCCTTCGACCAAAGTTCCAAATTGCCAGAGTCTATATTGACAAAACACTGATTAAAAGAAACATTCTCTTCGTTTAGACTTTTTTGTAAAAAAGAATACCATTTATCCTCCTTGTATTGATATAGAGTGTTGTAGGAATTTTTATCAAAGCTGATAAACATTACATCCTTTTGCTGTAATCTAGTATAATTGTTTTTTCTTGGTTTAGAATTCACCTTTTCTTTCAAACAATTCCAAGAATTAATTAGGTATTGAAATCTATTTTTTTTAGCAGGAAAAACTGCAGAATTTAACTTGGCAAATTGTAAATCTTCATTATATCCTAAAATAACTCTAATAAAAGGCCACAAATACACCCCTTGGTATTTAAAAGAACTGCTCTGACAACACTTTTCAACTCTTAGTATTTCCTCAAAATCGGCATTATTCATTTAAACGATTTAAGTAGATTTACAATCCTCTTTATTTGAGCTATAGTTAAGTTGGTTGAACAAGGTATGCTAATTACTTTCGCATACAATGATTCTGCTACTCCAGTGCTGATGTATTGCGTTTCATTGTACATTGGTAAACTGTGCATCAGTTTCCAAATCGGACGAACCTGAATTTTCTCTGCAGCAAATTTTTGAATAAGCTCGTGAATGGTGAAGGGGCAAGCGTCTTTAAGAACCAAAGAATACATCCAATAATTCGATTTGCTGTGGGCTTGTTCTTCGTGAATGTAGAAATATGGATGATCGCCAATAAGTTCTTTATACAAACTTAAATTCTTTCTTTTAATAGCCACAAATTCGTCTATTCTCTCCAATTGCGCCACACCAATAGCTGCCAAAACATTCACCATACGGTAGTTGTAGCCTACCTCATCATGATCATAGTAAACCCCATCGGTTTTAGCTGTTGTGCTAATGTGCTTGGCTCTTTTAGCATATTGCTCATTGTTGGTCACTATCATTCCACCACCACCGGTAGTAATAATCTTATTACCATTAAAGCTAAAACAAGCTAGATCACTAAAGTTCCCTGTCTTTTTACCTTTATATTCACTGCCCAAACTCTCGGTAGCATCTTCAATAATTTTGATATTTCTTTCTTGGCATAAACCGATGATTTGATCCATATCCATTGGATAGCCCAAAGCATGCATTGGAATGATGGCTTTTACTTTATTTCCGGTTTTTTTATTTACCGAAAAGCCATTCACAAATTCGGTTTGATTATTAATAAAATCAATCACCAATTGAGGATCCATGCCCATGGTTTCCCAATTAGAATCAATGAAAACAGGAATAGCTTTACAATACTTCACCGCGTTGGCCGGCGCAACAAAAGTTAAGTCGGGAACCAACACCTCATCATTCTGTTCAACACCTGAAACAATTAGTGAAATATGCAAAGCAGATGTACCGTTAACCACCGCAATAGCGTATTTAGTGCCAATGTATTCGGCAAAGTTTTTTTCGAATTTATCTACATAAGATCCCACAGAAGAAACCCATTCGGCAACCACTGTTTCTGTTACATACTTCAATTCATTTCCCGATAAATTAGGAACGCTTAATGGTATAAATTCCTGACTCATAATTATTCAAATACTAGTTTGCCTGAATTGATGTATTCAACATACCAATCCATTGTTTTTTTAACGCCTTCTTTCCAATTTGTTTTAGGCTCGTAGCCCAATACTTTTCTTGCTTTGCTAACATCCGGACAACGACGTGAAACAGAACCTGATGGAGCAGGCACGCAATCGTATTCACCCTTATAGCCCATTATTTCGCCCATGTATCTTACCAGTTCTTCAATGGTGATTTCATCGGCATCATCACCGATATGGAAAATCTCACCATTGGTATTTGGTTTCTCCATTGCCAATACTGTACCTTGCACAGCATCATCAATGAAATTGAAAGATCTTGTTTGGTCGCTTCCGTAAACTTTGAAAGGCTGTTCATTCTGTAAGAATCGCTGTGTTACTTGAGGAATAACGTGTTTAAAGCCCATTCTTTCTCCATACACATTGTGATATCTCACGATAGTACACTCGAAACCATAAACTTTTGAATAGTTCATAAAGCCCGATTCACCTAGCATTTTCGTTACAGCATATGTAAATCGAGGATGCGTAATATCTTGAATACATAGAGGCACATCTTCTGGCGTTGGAATTTTATAGCCAAACGATTCTATTGTTCCAGCATAACATTCGCTGGTAGAAGTGAACAATACTTTTTTGCATTTCGTGTGTTTAATCCACTCAAGAGTATTGTAAATAAGAGCTGTATTGATACGAATCAATTCATTTGGAATTTCTTCTGTGTACTTCACCCCCACCACAGAAGCCAACATATATACATAATCGTAATCTTTATCCAACACATCAAATGCGGTAGGCACGGTGCAATCGGCAGAAATTACTTTTAGGTTGTATTTTTCTACTAGCGCTAACAAATACTCATCTTGCTTTCCTCTAAAGAAATTATCGATGATGTGAATTTCATAATCTCTATTGGCTGCTAAAAAATTAGCAATTCTGAGTCCGATAAATCCAGCTCCTCCAATTAACAATACTTTTTTCTTCATAAGTCTCCGCGTCCAGTTACAATTATTTTATTGATTATATTTTTCTTTTTCAATTCGGTAGTGTTCAACATTCCCCACAAATCGAAAACAACCGTTTGAGGATTTTCCAGCAAATGCTTTTCAATAATGGCATTTGATAGATATTCAGAGTGCATGGTGCTGAATAAAATCGCATCAAACTTAGCATTCAATGCTTTAGCCACATCTTTTTCTACTACCAAATCCTTTTCTTGCCAATAGTTTACATAAGAATCATGCAAAGCAATTTCTGCTTTAGAGGCCATCAAATTGTCGTAAAGTAATTCAACAGGAGTGTAGCGAGTATCGCCTACATCACTTAGATAAGATACGCCTAAAAACAAGATTTTCTTTCCAGCTAAATTATTTTTAAAATGCTTTTGTATTAAGTTGAAAGAATGCAAAGGCATTCTATCATTAATTTTTACAGCTGTTTCACTTTGCGGTAAACCCGACTTACTTTTAAATATTTCTTGTTTCGACCAGCTGGCCAACAAAGGATCTTTGGTTAAGCAATAACCACCAACACCTAAACCTGGAAGCATAATATTTTTATGTGTTGGACGCATTCTTATGGCATTCACCACCTCGTATAAGTTCACTTCTGCTTCTTCCGCAAACTGGCCCCATTCTTCTATAAAAGCAATGTTCATTGCCCTAAAAGAATTTTCCATCACTTTTGCCATCTCGGTAGCGGTGGTTGAGTGTAAACGAGTGAGTGGATATTGATCGGTTTTAATGATTGTTTTCAAGAAAAGCTCCACCGCATTGGCACTCTCTTCATTGATTCCCGAATAAACACGATAAAAATTCTGAATTGAATCGATATAATTTGGTCCGGGCATCACTCTTTCATACGAATGTCCGATATAGTATTTCGGCGTTAAACCACGCTTTGCAAACTCCTCTTCAAACAAAGGCTTAACAACATGCTTGCAAGTGCCTGGAGGTACTGTCGTTTCTACCAATAGCAATAAATCTTCCTTACAATTTTTAGCAATTGAAGAGATGGCAGCTTTGAAAGAATTAAGATTCACCGAATAATCTAACAATTCATTTTGCTCACCTTGTTCTTTCTTCACATCAAGATTGATATCCACCACTACTACATCTGCTTTCGAGTAAGCATAAGAATCGAAAGTAGCATAGAGGTTCCCTTTCTTCTTTGCTGCAAAGAAGAATTGCTCCACTTTTTTATCAGATGAACTTAAGGGTAAAACTCCTTCATTAATGCTTTGAATTTTCCAGTATGAATTTTCAGAAGGTAAGTCGATACCAATTACTGCATATTCTTCTGTTAACGCATTCGACACCACAAAAGACATCACTGCGCCAACAAAACCCAATCCTTGCACCACAACCACTTTCTTTCCTGCATTTTTGGCTATAAAATCGTCAATCCCCGCGCGGTCGTTTAACTCCGTTGGAATCTCATACTTTTTTCCTGATATTAAACTAATCGATTGCATTCCTTCTTCTGTACTTTTATGATTTACTGCGCTGCCATTGCGTTAGCGCATCTAAAATTTTAATTGATGTTTCTCCTGTTCCATAAGGATTTACATTGGTACTTTCTTTACCTCTGTACTTTGAATACGCATTTAAAATTGCTTCCCTTTCAAATGGCACATGAACCACATTTTCATCGCACAATCTGCCTTTCTGACGATCGCCAAGATTAAGAACATACTTATGAAAACTAGCTGCTTCAATGATTCCACTTGATGTATTTCCTATCATCAAAGCGCAATGCTTCATTGCGCTAAAATATCCTTTTTGCCCAAGATTTTCAAAGCATTTCAAGCGACTTGGATTTTGTGCCTCATAGCTAAGCAATGCCTTTCTAATGATTGAACCAGCTGGGTCGGCATTGGGCAAAGTACACAATACCGGTAAATCCATTTTATCTACCGCTTTTAAAAACTGTTGAATAAAAAATTCATTTCCTTCTATCGCAACTGTTTCGGGATGAATGGTGGTTAAAACAAACGGATTAGAAATATCGAAATCGAACTGATTAAAAAATGCTTCAAAAGTAAGCCCTGGCAATTGCAACATTCCTTCTATACCCAGTGCTCCAACATTAAAAATATTTTTGCTAGAACCAGTCATTTCTGCAATTCTTTTCGCATTGAGTTCATGTGCAGGAAAATGAAAATCAGAAATCATGGTAATGGCATGTCTGAATTTATCATCGATAGCACCTAAAGTTGTTTCGCCTCCATGCAAATGCGCAATGGGTATGTTAAAAGGCACCAGTGATGAAGCCGCTGCGAACATCTCGTATCTATCACCAAGCACAAATACAACATCTAAAACATCTTTGTATTTGCTCCATATTTTTCCATAGCCTGCTAAAGTATTTGCCATAGATATAGCAGTACCCTCTTGAGAATCCTCCTCTACTAAGCCATCAATCTTTTCAGCTATTTCAAAACCATCCTTCTCTATGAGCTGATAAGACAAACCAAATTTGTTTGAGGTATGCATTCCTCCTACAAACAAGAAATATTGATGTCCTTGCTTTTTAATTTGATGTAGCAATGGAATGTAAATACCAAAATCGGCGCGAGAAGTGGTGATAATACCTATGTTCATGGTTTAAATAATCCGTTATTAATGATGGTTTCTGCAAACAACCAATCGAGCGGTTCATCTATATCCACCGAACTCAATTCATCCATCACGTATTTCTTGGTTTTAAAATCGCGCAATGTTTTTTCTTGTAAAAGCTTCTTTGCGCTGATGATGTATATAGCTCCATTAATTTCAAACACATCGGGAGCACTTTGTCGTTGCGCTATATTGCCTGCTTTCTTAGATATTTCTAAAAAACCGTCTTCATTTTCTTCCATCAACAAATAGTAAGGGTTTGCCTTTGTTTTCTTCACGCTAATGATCAACTCAGAATCTTCCTTCCACATAGCAAGAGCATCTTTCAATTGTTGGATCGTTCTAAAAGGAGAAGTAGGTTGCAGTAAAATTATTTTATCTATAATTTTTCCTTGCTTGGTATAAAAATCAAGAGCATGCAACAACACTTCGTAAGAACCGGCAGCATCTGTGCTTAGTTCTGCTGGACGAACGAAAGGAACATGCAGGTTAAGCGATTCGCAAACTTCAATGATTTTTTGGTCATCTGTTGTTACACAAATAAGTTCGTCATTGGCAATTTCTCTAGCCAAATCAATGGAATATTGAATCAACGGCTTACCGCCCAAAAGTTTAATATTCTTGTAGGGAATTCCTTTTGAACCACCTCTGGCCGGTATAACAACTAAGGTTTCGCTCATAAATTTAAATGCAAATAATCGGTTTGAGCTTTTTGAAAATCTTCCGGACTCCCAATATCCAGCCAGTAGCTCACTACATCGTAATACACCACTTTATGCTTCTTCTTTATCATTTTTTCCAACAAATCTGTGGCGTTGAAATGCTCATTTTTAGGAACATATTTAATGCAAGATTTTTTGAAAATATAAATTCCCGCATTCGAATGGTAGGTATAAGTTGGTTTCTCTGTAAGCTTCATGATTTCTCTCCCTTCTGTTTCAAACACAGCATAAGGAATTGCTACACGGTGAGGAATAGAAGCCACTATCATATCAGCTTTGTTCACCAACATTTCATTGAACATATCTTCAAAGTCAATATCGGTTAGCAAATCAGAATTCATCAATAAAACATAATCATTTTCAATTTTATCAATCAGCGTGATAGAACCAATGGTGCCAAGAGGCTCACCTTCCTTCACGTAATTTAACCGACAACTTTTTTCCTTTTTATCGAAATAAGATTCGATAACATTTCCCAAATAATTAATACTGAGATTAATGTTTTCTATTCCGTACTTAATTAGTCTGTCTATGTTGGTTTCAATAATTGGTTTTCCTCCTACCTTTAACATGGGCTTGGGAACATTTTTGGTGAGAGGCATTAGGCGCTGACCTCTACCACCAGCCATAATTAAAGCATCTAATGGAAGTTTGCTCTTTTGAACACGTAAATTCAATATTTCGCACACCTTCATTTCTTTGGTAAGCACCGGCACCGACCAAATACCTTTTGCTTTTAGAGCATTAATATCTGTTATGGTATACTTGTCTTTAATGAGAAAATGAAATGAACGATTCATCAATTTCTCCACTTTGGTATCCACATTAAAGTGTTGCATCAATCCTCTTCTAATATCTCCATCTGTTAGTGTTCCAACCACTTTCTTCTTTTCATCTTGAACCAACAGAACTAATTCAGCATTTTGCATATAAGTAAGTGCATTTAAAAGCTGCAAGGCCTTCTTAATAGTTTCCGATGTTTTAATGATATTCTTTTCCATTCTTTTCTTATTCGGCGGGATTGCCCATTACAACTATGTTATCTGGAATATCTTTCACAACTACCGAACCTGCTCCCACCACCACATTATTTCCTATGGTAATTCCTTGCCTAATTACTGCATTCGCTCCAATAAAGCTATTATTACCAACAGTAACATTCCCACACAAAACAGCACCACATGAAATATGGCAAAAATCTCCCACCACACATTCATGTTCAATAACAGAAGAAGTGTTGCAAATGGTTCCATTGCCAATTTTGGCATAGGGTTGAACCACTGCAGAGTTAAGTATTTGCAAAAAATCACCCAATTCTGCCTTTCGAGAAATACTTGCATTGGCATGAATTGCCGAACTTGGGATATAGTTGATGTGAGCTAATAGTTTATCGTAAATTTTTGCTCTAATGGTATTGGCACCGATAGCCACAATAAAATCATTATTCATAAGCCAATTCAATGATTCTTGGTTGCTTTCTTGCCCCAAATACTTCAATGAAAATTGCTTTTTCTCTTCATTTTCAAAATACCCAAAAACTTCTATACCTTTCGAATTCAATGTATCTTCGATCACGAAGCCATGTCCCGAATAACCAATTAATGCAATGTTTCTCATAGCAAATCTTCCCACAATAATTTATAGCTTGTATTTACATCTTTCTTCACTTTTTTACCTATCACAGTGTACATATCCATTGGAGATATTCCATCCCCCGGTCTCATCATCTCGATATCGCTCTCTTTAATTACTTCACCGGCTTTTAAAGACTTTGCGATATGAATACTTTTTCGCGCGATAGCCATATTTTTCTTCTCTGAGTCGGTAGGATTTTTCTCACTAACTCCCATAGCCAATTCTATATTACGAATGGCTTTAACCATCGCCACTAGCTCTGCTGGGTCTAAAGAGGCTTTGTGATCAGGCCCTTCAAAGTTTTTATCTAAGGTAAAATGCTTTTCTATCATGCCAGCTCCTAAAGCCACAGCGGCAATGGGCACTTCAATACCTAAAGTATGATCAGAATAACCCACTTCTACATCAAACTCTTTTGCTATAGTTTGCATCGCATTCAAGTTCACATCTACAAAAGGTGTTGGATATTCGGTATTACAATGTAAAATGGTGATATCTTTTCTCTCCAAACCATTATTCAATAGCGCTTGCAAGGCATCCTTAATTTCATTCATGGTGCACATACCTGTAGAAAAAATCACTTTCTTCTTGAATCCGGCCAACTTTTTCAGAAGAGGTAAGTTGGTAATATCTCCCGATGAAACTTTAAAGTAATCCATTTTCAATTGATTCAAAAAGTCGGCACTTTCCAAATCGAAAGGCGTCGACATAAACTTCACCCTTTTTTTTGCACAATAATCTACCAATTGTAAATGTTGCTCCTCGCTTAATTCTAGCTTTTTAAGCATTTCTTGCTGAGTACCACCCTTTTGCTTCATGTTAGCATTTTGGTAATCGGCCTTTGGAGCAACTTTACTCACTAACTTCTCTGATTTGAAGGTTTGAAACTTAACGTAATCAACACCAGCCTTTGCAGCTTCGTCGATCAGCTGAAATGCCAAATTCATATCACCATTGTGGTTAACTCCAGCCTCGGCTATTATAATCACTTTTCGAGAACTCATATGTGCCATTTTTTTTGTGCTCTATATCTAATCTTGAAATTTGGCCTAAATATACTCCTATTGTTTAAAAAGCCTACACTTTTAGGCTATGATTTTTGACCTATTTTCAATTATTTTCAAAAGAGTTAAAAGTCAATCACTGCTGTATTTCGGTTGCATTTGTTCTCTTCCTATTAATTGTGCTATATTTGCTGGTATAACTTTTAATTACGAGCATGCTTAATTTAAATGGAAAATCAGTTCTAATTACTGGTGGAACTGGGTCTTTAGGAAAACACCTTACTAAGAATATTTTGGAAAGATGGCCTGATGTAAAAAGATTGGTAATCTTCTCAAGAGATGAACAAAAACAATTTCAGATGAATCAGGAGTTTCCTGATACTAAATACAAAGCACTTAGATATTTCATTGGCGATATTAGAGATGTTAACCGCCTCAAAACAGCACTAAAAGGTATTGAATATGTTATACATGCAGCGGCGATGAAACACATTCACATTGCCGAATACAACCCTATGGAATGTGTAAAAACCAATGTTTTAGGTGCCGAAAATTTAATTACCGCTTGTTTAGAAGCCGGAGTAGAAAATGTAGTTGCGTTGTCGACAGATAAAGCAGCTGCTCCTATCAACCTCTATGGCGCTACTAAACTTTGTTCAGATAAACTGTTCGTAGCCGCTAACAATATCAAGGGCTGGAATAATATTAAGTTCTCTGTTGTTCGGTACGGCAATGTAATGGGGTCGAACGGCTCTGTAATTCCATTTTTCATCAACAAAAGAAAAGAAGGCGTGCTTACCATCACCAATCCCGAAATGACTCGCTTCAACATATCATTGCAAGAAGGAGTTGACATGGTTTTACATGCTATGGAAACCGCTTGGGGAGGAGAAATCTTTGTTCCTAAAATTCCATCATACGTGATTACCGAAGTGGCTAAGGCCATCGGACCAGAATGTAAAATGGACATTATCGGTATTCGTCCGGGTGAAAAACTACATGAAGAAATGATTACCGAATCCGACTCCTTTACAACATACGACCTAGGGAAATATTATGCTATTCTTCCTCAGGTGACCAACTGGGATTTAAAACAATTTATTGAGCATTTTAAAGCTAAACCAGTAGAAAAAGGTTTTAGATACAGTTCCGATCAAAACACCGAATGGATTGATGCTGAGACATTAAGAAAACTTATCAAAGAGCACGTAGATCCTAATTTTAATTAGTGGTAATGAAAGCAATTCCCTACGGAAAACAAGATATTTCACAAAGTGATATTGAGGCAGTAATTGAAACACTTCAATCGGATTTCCTTACTCAGGGTCCGAAAATCGCTGAATTCGAAAATGCTTTCGCCAATTATATCGGCGCAAAATATGCCGTGGCCGTAGCAAACGGAACAGCAGCTCTTCATTTATGTGCTCTTGCACTCGATGTAAAAAAAGGGGATAAAGTTATTACTACCCCTATCACCTTTGCGGCTTCTGCCAATTGCGTGAAATATTGCGGTGGTGATGTTTTATTTGCCGATATCGATGCAGAGAGCTTCCTCATCGACATCAACAAAATTAGAGAGTTAATTCAATCACAACCAAAAGGTAGTGTGAAGGGTTTAATTCCTGTTGATTTTGCCGGACAAGCAGTCAACCTTGAGGAATTAAAAAAACTGGCAGACGAATACAACCTTTGGATTATAGAAGACGCTTGTCATGCCCCTGGAGGATATTTTATTGATTCAAAAAATCAAAAACAAAAATGTGGCAACGGCGAATTTGCCGATTTAGCTATCTTCTCCTTTCACCCTGTTAAGCATATTGCTACTGGTGAAGGTGGTATGATTACGACCAACAGCAAAGAATTATATGACAAGCTAATTTTGCTTAGAACCCACGGCATCACCAAGGATGCCAATCTGTTGCATGAAAATCATGGTGGTTGGTATTATGAAATGCAGACTTTGGGATACAATTACCGAATTAGCGATATGCAAGCAGCGCTGGGTATTACTCAGCTGCAAAGAGCGGATAACGGATTGGAAAAAAGAAAAGAAATTGCGAAGAAATACGATTTAGCTTTTACTTCGATGGGCAAGCAAATAAAATTACCGAAGTACGATAGCGGACATGCTTTCCATCTATACATCATTCAGGTAGAGGATAGATTGGGATTGTACAACCATTTAAGAGCGAACAATATTTATACGCAAGTGCATTACATCCCAGTACATACCATGCCTTACTACAAAAGTTTGCAACAAAATATTTCATTACCTGTATCAGAAAAATACTATCAACATTGCTTAAGTCTGCCTATGTTTCCAACTTTGACGGAGGAAGAGCAAGCGTTTGTTATTCAAAAAATTAAAGAGTTTTTAATTCACAATTAATCATACAATGAAAATTAAGTACTGTACAAAATGTTTGTTTCCAGAAACTAAGCCTGATCTATTTTTCAATGAGCAAGGTGTTTGCTCAGCATGTATAGCGGCTGAACAAAAAAATGTTGGTATCGACTGGGAACAGAGAAAAAAAGACTTCTTTAGTATCATTGAACACTACAAAAAGAAACCAGGAGAAACTGGCTACGATTGCCTTATTCCAGTGAGTGGAGGAAAAGATAGTACCTACCAAGCCTATTTCATGAAGGAGGTATGCGGCTTAAACCCATTGTGTGTTTGCTTTGAAACAACAAACATTACAGAATTAGGGCAAAAAAACCTAGACAATATTTCAAAAATGGGCATCGACCTCATTTACTTCAAGAAGAATTACAATGCCTATAAAAGCATGGTAATTGAAGGATTCAAGCGTGTAGGAGACGAAATGTGGCCAAACCACCTTGGAATATTTACGATACCTGTACATTTTGCTGTAAAATTTAATGTACCCCTTATCATTTGGGGAGAAAATCCGCAGCAAGAATATGGCGGCCCGATAGACGAAATACAAAATAAACATCTCAACAGAAGATGGCTTGAGGAGTTTGGAGGCTTACTTGGAAATAGAATTCAAGATATGGTGGGCGTTGATGGCTTAACAGAAAAAGATTTAACCCCCTACTTCTACCCTAGTGATGAAGACATCAATAGAGTTGGGGTTACCGGTATTTTCTTGGGGCATTATTTCTTCTGGGATGCAAGAAAACAATTGGAAATAGTAATGAAACATGGTTTTTCTGTAAAAGAAGACGGACCGGTTGAAGGCACCTATACCAACTACGAAAATCTCGACGAAAAAATGCATAGTTTACACGACTACCTTAAGTTTGTAAAATATGGATTTGCAAGAGCTACAGACCATGCTTGCATCGACATTAGAAACAACCGTTTAACTCGCGAAGAAGCATTAAAATTGGTGAAACAATACGATGGAAAATACCCTCATATTGGAATTCAAGATTTCATCGATTATTCGGGAATGACCAAACAAGAAGTTGATGATATCATTGATTCATTCACTAACCCGGTTCTATTCAAACAAGATGAAAACGGAAAATTTTTAAGAGACCAAGACGGAAATTTAATTCGAAACTTTGAGGTAGAATAGCAGATGGTAGCAATCATTGACTACGGCATGGGGAACATTGCATCTGTTCAAAAAGCACTCAATTTTTTAAAAATTGAAAATGCAGTTACAGCAGAACAAGCAGATATTGAAAAGGCCGATTTCATATTACTACCGGGTGTTGGCTCTTTTGAACAAGGCATGAAACACCTTGAACAAAAAGGACTAGACAAAATTTTAAACCACGAGGTACTTGTAAAGAAAAAGAAATTTCTTGGCATTTGTCTTGGCATGCAGCTGCTGGCCGAACATGGCACAGAACCCAATGATTGCAAAGGACTAGGCTGGATTAAAGGCACTGTAAGAAAAATAGAAAATATTCCATTTCGCGTACCGCACATGGGCTGGAATAATTTGAATATCCTCAATCATACTTATTTCAAAACTCTTGAAGACAAGGATTTCTACTTTATTCATGGATATCACTTTGATTCAGAAGAAAAAGATGTTATAGCTGCTACTGTAGATTACGGCGAAAGTTTCGTTGCTAGCATTCAAAAAGAAAACATATTTGCCACACAATTTCATCCAGAAAAAAGTCAGGAAGCCGGACTAAAACTTCTTAAAACATTCTTTGAAAGCAATGCTTAAAACAAGGATAATTCCCATATTGACTTTTAATGGTTTCGGACTTGTGAAAACCAAGCAATTTAAGAATCCAAGAATGGTTGGCAATCCTGTGCAAGCTGCTCGTGTATACAACAGTAGGGGTGTTGATGAATTGGTGTTTCTAGATATTTTTGCATCTGAGCAAAAAAGAAAAATCAATCTTAAAATTGTTGGCGATGTTATCAAGGAATGCTTCATGCCTGTAGCTATTGGAGGTGGCATCGAAAGCATTGAAGACATTAATGATTTGCTAAAAATTGGCGCAGATAAAGTGGTAATTAAAACCAAAGCACTTACGCATCCTAAATTGATCGAACAATTTGTAAATTTCTTTGGAAGTCAATGCATCACAATTTCTGTAGATGCATACAAAAGTGCTGAAGGATATAAAATACACAACAAACTCAATATCGACATTTCACTACAAGATTTCATTAAACAAATGGAAAAATGTGGTGCAGGAGAATTTATCATTACCAGCGTTGATAACGATGGCATGATGCAAGGTTTCGACGAACAATTGGTTACTGAAGCTTTAGCACTCACATCAATACCCGTTATTGCTGTTGGCGGTGGAGGAAAAATGCAGCATTACCACGATCTATTTCAAAGCACTAATGTTGAAGCCGTTGGTTCTGCAAGTATTTTTCACTTTACAAGATATACTCCTCTCGACATAAAATTACAGTTACAATCTATTGGAAAACCAGTAAGAATAATATAATTAATCATGACAAAAACTTACAACATCATAGAAATTGCCAACGTGCACGGAGGTGATTTCAATTACCTTAAAAATTTAATTCAAGAATTTAAAGATACCGATGGTATTGATGGAGTAAAATTTCAACCCTTCAAATACGATCAAATCGCATTGCCCGATTTCTCTTGGTACGACATGTATATCAAGTTGTTTTTCGATGAGCAAAAATGGAAAGAAATCATTACAGAGAGTGCAAAATCATTTGATGTATGGATTGATACCTTTGATGATTACTCCTTAAAAATAATTGATCAAAATTTGAATGCAATTCATGGTTTAAAATTTCAAGCCTCAATTTTATACAATAAAAACCTCATCAAACAATTCGAAAAAATTGATTTGAAAGATAAAATTGTCTTGCTAAATATCTCTGGTTTAGAGTTAAATAACATCCAAGGAATTATCGATGATTTTGCCAAAAGTTTAAATCCGAAAGAGATCGTTCTTCAAGTAGGATTTCAAGGTTATCCTACAGCTTTAGAAGATAATGGATTAAATAAAATAGGCATTCTTAAAAATACATTCAAACACAGAATTAGCTTCACCGATCATCTCGACGCGGCATCGGATGACTCATTAATCTTACCGGTTTTCGCAGCAATGCAAGGTGCCGAAATCATTGAAAAACATGTGTGCTTATCGGGCAATAAACCAGAATACGACCACTACTCTAGTTTAACTATTGATCGTTACAAAATATACCTAAATAATCTAAAGAAATTCACTTCGCTTTTAGAACAAGAATACATCAATGAGAAAGAAGCAAATTACCTAAATTCAACCATTCAAATTCCGGTTTTAAATAGGGATTTGGAAGCAGGGAAAACGCCTAATCTTGAAACCGATTTCGTATTCAAAAGAAGTTCTCAAGCAGGATTAAGAACGACTGAAGTAGCCTCATACATCAACAGTTGGCATGTTTTGCAAACCGACAAAAAAGCTGGTGAAACGCTCAAAAATGAAGACTTTAAAAAAGCAAATATCGCGGCCATCATTGCTTGCCGATTAAAATCTTCTCGATTGACAAAAAAAGCATTATTAAAAATTGGAGATTTAAGCTCTGTTGAATTTTGTATTAAAAGTGCAATGAAATTCACCAATGTTAATCACACCATTTTAGCCACATCAGATGTTGAAGAAGATGCAGAATTAGAAAACTATACCTATTCTCCTTCGGTAATATTTCACAAAGGTCATCCAATGGATGTGATCAAACGATATTTAGATATTATCGACCAACTTAAAATTGATGTTATTGTAAGAATTACTGCCGATATGCCTTACATGGCTGATGAGATTCTACAACCAATTTTAAAATCGCATTTTGAAACTGGTGCCGATTATAGCAGAGCCAAAGCTGCTTCTATTGGAACTAACTTGGAAGTTATAAATGTAGCGGCACTAAAAAAGGTGAAAAGACATTTTCCAAATGCCGATTACTCTGAATATATGACCTGGTATTTTGTGAACAATGCCGAGCACTTTAAAATCAACGAAATTAATTTGCCCGATCAGTGGATTAGAGATTACCGCCTTACTTTAGATTATGCTGAGGATTTAGAAATGTTCAATAAAATTGAAGCTTATTTTGCTGAAAATAAAATTGAATCTTCTTTGAAAGAAGTAATTAAATATCTCGACAAGAACCCTGACATTGCCAATATCAACAGAAAAATGGAAACCAAATATTTAACCGATCAAACATTGATTGATCTTTTAAATAAGGTGACTAAAATAAATTAATTGATATTATTTAAGGGACAAAAAAAGTTGCTGAAAATTGGCAGCACTTTGTCCCTTAAACCATTTTTCTTGTTCTGCATGTACCGAATCTAACAAGTCATTAGAAGATAAGCTATTTGCCAATTCTTCTTCTGAAACAGCACAAAAATCACCTACCCCTACAAACACACCTTTACTTAGTCCAAATTCGTATAAATCAACTTGATTATCCACATAATAACCAGAAACCAAGCCTATGCCCACCGAGCACAACTCAAGAGAAATACTACTTGAAGGTGCGATAGCAAGAGAACATTGCTTCATCAGTTCGCACATTTCATTTTCATTCAATTGCATGTGAATTCTCATCGGTTTTCCACTAACTTCTTTTAGTTTTTCAAGTTCTTCGTGAAAGCGATAAGTACTTGACACCACTATTTCAATTCCTTTGACTCTACTATTTAAAAGGGCAGCCTTAGCGCTTTTCATAGTTATATTGTGTACATCTGCACCACCAAAACAAATGAAAACAACACCATTATCTTCTTTGCGTTTCTTTGTTTGTGCAGCCTTTAGGAAAGGTGATCTTAACAGCAAATAATCGTAACCCGAACAAAGCATTAAATCATTTTCAACCTTATAATCTTGAAGGCTTACTTTGCCCGATTGGTTAACAATTACATCTGCCACAAAAGGAAATTGATGAAGGTCATCAATAGCCACTAAACTTGAAAACATCTTTTTAAATTCTTTCTGGTAGGCTGTATCGAAGTTATAACCATCAATTACTGCAATTGAATTTGGTGTTATTTTCTGTTGTAAGAATTCTGCTTCAAGATACAAGTTTAAACCATCTTCTATCCAAATTACATGATGACACACTTGTAAAATCTCTTTTTCTAATACGCGTGAAGATTGTTTGGCTATGAATACCAATTCAAAATCAATCCTCAACATATCTGCCAATGCCAACGACCTAATCACGTGGCCAAATCCAATGCTTCCATTGCCATCGGCGCGAAAATATATGGTTCTTTTAGACATCAACTTAAATCAAATCATCAAACGACAATGGCTTACCTTTTTTCAAATCAACCTTGGCCGTTTTGCCAATTAATCCTTCGTAGTATTTAGAGTGTAAGCCGAAGCCCGGACGAATAACGCGCACATTTTCTTTCGTGAATTTATCGCCAGCTTTAATGTCTTCCGCTATGTAAATCGAACGTTTGTATACTAAACTTTTTGTTTCGGCTTTTTGCACACCATACTGAATTTTACCCATACCTAGAAAAGCTCTTTCGCTTTCAACCACCAAACTTTTCATTTCATGGGGTTCCATAGAGAATGCCGAATCCACTCCCCCTTCTGCCCTACTTAATGTAAAATGCTTTTCTATGACACATGCGCCTAGCGCAACAGCCGCAATAGAAACACCCACACCTAAAGTATGATCAGATAAACCAACATGGCAATTGTATAAATCTCGTAAATGAGGAATGGTGTTTAAGTTAGTGTTTTCGGGTGTTGCAGGATAAGTACTCGTGCATTTCAACAATACTAAATCTTCGCAGCCATTGCTTCTCAATATCTCTACAGCTTGCGATATATCGGCGATAGAAGCCGCCCCTGTAGACATAATGACTGGCTTACCTGTTTGCGCTACTTTTTTCAATAATGGCCAATCGGTGTTTTCAAACGAAGCAATTTTATACACATTCACCCCCAATTCCTCTAAAAAATCAACCGCCGTTTCATCAAAGGGAGTGCTAAAAATTTCTAATCCCAACTCTTTGGCTCTTTTGAATAAAGGAGCGTGCCATTCCCAAGGAGTATAGGCTTCTTGATACAACTCATACAACTCTCTTCCATACCACAGCGATTCTTTATCCTCAATGGTTATAACACCTTTAAGGGTCATGGTGTCGGGAGTATAAGTTTGCAACTTCACTGCGTGTGCACCCGTAGCAGCGGCCGCTTCAATAATTTGCAATCCTCTTTCTAAAGATTGATTATGATTACCCGACATTTCAGCGATAACAAAAGGTAAATGGCCTTTACCTACCGTGTATTTTCCAATTTGAATATCCTTCATTTGCTAAACTTTTATGACACAAAAATATATTTATAAAAATCTTTATTCTCTTCACTTGCATCTATTACAAATCCAGCTTCTTCAAAGATTCGTACCGATGCAATATTTTGCTTTTTTATCAACGAATAAATCGCATTATTTTTTCCAAATTTTTTAGAAAACTCAATCAAACTCAACCTGAGCATCTGTACCCCAAAACCTTTACCTCTATGGTTTTTATCGATACTCACATCTACTTGCCAATAATCACCTTTATCAATTCTTACCTGTCCGACTGGGATATTATTCTGATCACTAAAAACCAACATCAAAGCATCACCATCTTGAAGCTTTTTGCCAAACCAACGATGATGGTCTTCACTTTTAATTTTTTGTGTATTGAAAGCATTGCTACGCACCTCATCATCATTGGCCCAAATCAAGTACAAATCTTCATCGGCAAGGTTTGCCTCTCTGTATGAAAGACTCATCATCAATTAGTTTATACTTCTAATAACCATAAATGCTTCAGCATAGTGAGCCCCCACCTCAACACCTCTTTTTTGCGATAAAATAAAAAGTGCTTCTGGCGAGCGTGGGTGAGGAAAAGCACGTTTCTCAAATTCGTACGACTCCATTGCTTTTACTTTAGCTTCAACATTTTCTTTGCTCACCACCACGTGCATGTTGGGAATAAATGGAAGCGGATGATTGAAAGCTTGCCACTCGGTAGAGGAAGGAGTTTCAAAAGTAACAATTGTCTTTACGCCTTCGTGCTCCATTGGTCGGCATGAAGTAATTACTGCCTGAAAAGTAAGTTGATGATCAACATTGGTGTCTCCACCATGATGTGTAAAAATAGCGTCTGGCTTAAATTCTGATTTTTCCTTTTCAATCACCTTCACTAAATCCAAAACATTTACATCATCAAAACGGTTATCGGGAAAATCGTAAATACCTACCGATGAGTAGCCCACTGCTTCGATAGACGACTGTATATTACTTCTATGTTTTTCTAGTTGCTTACTCCATTTTTCAGTATCGCGCTGGTCGGAACGAGACGTGATGCCTTCACCCAAAATAACTGCACGTACTTGGCAGTTGTAAGTGCTGGTTAATTTGTGAACTGTTGCTCCAAGTCCCAATACTTCATCATCGGGATGAGCAACAACTACTAATATTTTTTTATTTCTTAATGATTCTAACATGAGCACTTAAATTATCGGTTGATTCTAATGAGGCTTTAGTAAATTCAAATCTAAAATATTTGGTCTCTAAAAATGCTTTTGGATAATGGTCGGCATCGAGCATCCTAATGAAATCGTAAATTTCTTGAGCGCTCTGTAAATTTTCAATATTGCCATCTTCGGGTTTTCTACGCTTAAAAATCACTACTTTTCCTTCTTGTGGTGTGGGTTGAATATTCTTTTCTACAATTTCTACAATCATCTCTTTCATCAACTCACCAGCTCTTTGAAAAATATCTGCAGCTGTTCCGCCCAAATCTAATTCCTTTTTCAAATAAATATCGCCTGTATCAATACCTTCTGCCACTTTCAATGCCGACAACATAGTGCTGCTATGCTGGCGAACAATAAGGTTTTGTAGCGGACTCCCTCCTCTACCATACGGTAAATCAGTCATATGAAAAACAACACAGTTGTATTTTGAATAAATAGATGCTGGAATGATATAAGACCAATGCGGAAAAAATATGAAGTCGGGTTCAATTGCTTGTAGCACACTCTCACTCAAGCCCTCCTTCGTTTTTATGAAAAAAACATTTGATACAAATTTTTTTGCAAGAAAACTTTCTAAATTTTGATACGCCTGATTTATATTTGCAATCACTATTTTCACCAAGCGAATTTAACTAATAAGTCTTGCAATTGCAACGGCTTAGAAAAAGTAGAAAGTCTGTTTATATTGCCAAAAAACACTACTTTCACAGTTCTATTGCCCCGTTATGTATCAATACTCGCATCAAAACATTGTAGATAATATTAGTTCGGTTGAAAATAATTTCCCCGTGCAAGAACTAATGTACAAGGGCATTAAAATTTGGCCGCTCATCAAAGCCGATTTTTACTTTCAGATGATGCTTAACTTCAGCGGAGCATTAAAAACTCCTTACGAGAAGAAATCTTGGAAACAAAAACTTGGGGACATTATTTTGGCTTTTAAAAACTATAAATCGGCAAAAAAAGAATACAAAAAAGATCTTAAAGTTTTCGAAATACGCAACAGTATCCCCACAAAAGCAAACAAGATTTTCATCACTTTTTCAACTTTTAGAAATAGAAAAATAAAAGATTATTATTACGATTCTCAAGTAGATACTTTTTTCTCAACAGTGAAAAACACTAATGATTTCTGTGTACTTGAATTTAGTTTCACCACCACACCAAATTCTCCCACATTAAGCGTAGCTCACGATGTAAATATTTTGAAAAAAAAGGCAGATATGCTGGTGAAAAAAGAAAAAGTTAAGCATCGAATTTTAAACTTATTTGGAATAGACAACGACAAAAAAAAGGAAGACCTATTCACTCATTTTGAGAAATTTCTAATCGATTCGAAAATTAGTCCGGTATTCAACCCTCAATATATATGTGAGCAAGCCGATTGGATATTATTTTTGAAAGATGAACTTAAAAAGTTATACCAACAACTAGAACCTTCGTATGTAATCTGCCCATCCTATTTCAATCACGAATCTTTTGCATCAACATTAGCTTGTTATGAACTAGGTATAAAAAGTATTGAAATGCAACATGGTGTATATTCTCAAACGATATACTCATATGCAGGAAAAATGCCAATGGGGGGGTACGAGATAATTCCCAATTATTTTTTCTCTTGGGATGACAAACAAGCAGATTTGATAAATAAATGGGCATTAAAAACAAACAACCATAAAGCTTATCAATACGGTTTAAATGCATTAACTTTTTGGAAAACAAGATCCGATTCTTTTGTAAATGACGCTTTCATTCAATTACAGCCACTCTTTAAACAAAAAAATAAAATTAAAGTACTTTATACCATTAGTGATTTGGTAGATGAAAAATTGCCCAAATTAATTCAACAAACAAAGGACACTTGTTTTTGGTTTATAAGAAATCACCCAAAATCAACCAACGCACCTTACATTATTGAATTTAAAAGGCAAATGAAGGAAATGTCTTGTGAAAATTTTGAAATTACCTTAAGCACCGAAGCACCATTGTATTCGCTTTTATGGGAAATGGATTATCACCTTACCTCTATTTCATCAGTAGTTTGCGAAGCTTATCAAATCAACTTACCTTCAATTGTAGTTTGTGATTCAGGCAAGGAAGTTTTTCACGATTTTTATCAAAACAGTTCACTGGTAATCTTCAGCACAAACGAATCGGAAATATTCAACATCATAACAACTCCCCGATCAACCATTAATGAAATAAAAGAAGGTAAAGCCAATAATTTCGAAGCTTTTCTAAAAAACATACAGTAGTTTTAGCGGGGAAGCTCACCCACCTTAGATTGCATAGTTTTAAATTATTGAGTATCCTTGCACCTTCAATCACCTTAGCATGTTTCAAAAAATAAATAATGCCATAGAATGGCGAATGAGAGTTTTAAAGCACAGCCTGAATAAAAAGCGTTGGCAACTTAAAAAATTCTTTGATTCTTCACCTAAAGAAAAAGCGAAGTCAATTTCTATCGTAGTGGTGGGTAGAAACGACAATTACGGAGGTGATTTTTCTGCTAGGCTAAAGACCACCATCGACTGGAATCTATCTCGTTTTCCAAACTCAGAATTAATTTACATTGAGTGGAATCCGCTCGAAGATAAAGCCAGTGACACCTTATGGATGGCAGAAAGATATCCAAATGCTAAATTTTTTATTGTACCCAATGAAGTTCATAAAGAAATTGCAGGTTCTGTAAAGTTTCCCATTTTAGAATACTTTGCCAAAAATGTGGGAATTAGAAACGCCACCGGCGAATACATTATGCTCATCAATGCGGATGTATTAATTGGTCCCGACGTAAAAATTGACGCGCTTAGTAAGAGAAATATATATGGCACCCATTACACAAATATTAAATGGGACGGAAGGTCAATTACTGAAGAATACTTGAATGACAAATCAATTATTTTAGCCAGCGCAGCCGCTCCCTTCACATTAGAAAGCGTAGTTGGTAATTTTATTTTAACGCATCGCGATAACTGGTATAACATGACCGGTTATGACGAAAGACTTGTTGATGTAAGAAACGGTGTCGACTCCAATGGATTAAAAATGCTCTTGCATCTTGGTTTAAAACCAATTGCCTTGGGGCATCATTACCACCTAGATCACCCAGAATCTCTAATCAACGGTGCAAATGCTACACATGGCAGCAATGAACGAATCAAACAATTACATGACGGAATAAATATCCCCTATCAAAATGAAAATTCATGGGGAATGAACAATTATGAATTTATTGAAACAGGAAAAAATATTTGGACAGTAAAAATGAAATAATGCAAAGTACTTTACCCAAAATATCAGTCATTACCCCTAGCTTTAACCAAGGTCAATTTATTGAAGAAACAATTTTATCTGTCATTGGCCAAAACTATCCTAATTTAGAATATATAATAATGGATGGTGGAAGCTCTGATAATACTGTTGACGTAATAAAAAAATATGAAAACCAAATTACATTTTGGAAAAGCAGTAAAGACAAAGGACAAGCCGACGCGATAAACTCAGGGTTTCAAAAAGCCACAGGTGACATAATTTGTTGGTTAAATTCAGATGATTATTTTATGCCGGGAACTCTACATTACATTGCTTCAAAAGTAGATATTAGCAAGGCAGAAATATTTGCAGGGAATTGTTTTCACTTTAAAGAAAATGCATCTTTAGCATACGGTTCAAATGTTGAATATGCTAGCAGAAACTTTGATATCAGAGATTACGACTTCTATATTCAACCTTCAACTTTTTGGACAAAAAAAGCTTGGGATTTAAATGGCCCTCTAAATGAAGAATATCATTTCTGTTTTGATTGGGAATGGTTTATTAGAGCAAAAGAAAAAGGAATTGATTCCGTTTTCACCACAAAATATTTATCAGCCTATCGTTTACACGAAAATCATAAATCAGGAAGTGGAGATGATAAAAGAATAAAAGAAATTCAAAATATTTACTCTTTCTATAATCAACAAGAAAATTTAAGTATCCTGAACTTCTTGTTGAAAAAGAAAGATCGCATCAATGCACTTCTTGTTTTCTGCGAAAAAATTGGTTTACAAAAAGTTTCTCATATTATTATTAAGCTTCTTTTCCCTAAGCTTTTAAAAATGAGATGGCGCAAAACCCTTCAAATTTTATCCTCATTAAATTAAATTTTAGCAACATGTTTGAAAATAAAGATAACCGCACTGAGCTTTCTGAATTAGGTGAATTCGGACTCATAGACTTGATTAAGAAAAATGTTGTTTTAGAAAACACATCTTCACTAAAAGGGATTGGTGACGACGCAGCTATTATCGATAGCGAAGGCAAAAGAACCGTAGTTTCTACCGATATGTTGGTGGAAGGAGTTCATTTCGATTTATCTTATGTACCGCTAAAGCACCTTGGCTATAAAGCGGTGGCAGTAAACCTTAGCGACATATACGCTATGAATGCCGAACCTAAACAAATCACGGTTTCTATTGCTCTTTCCAATCGTTTCTCTACTGAGGCTGTAGAAGAATTATATGTAGGTATTTTATTGGCGTGCAAAAATTATAAAGTTGATTTGGTAGGCGGCGACACTACTTCCTCAAGAAGTGGCTTAGTAATTAGCATTACCGCTATTGGCGTTGCCAACGACAATGAAATTACTTACCGCGATGGAGCCCAAGCAACCAATTTATTGGTAGTTAGTGGAGATTTAGGTGGTGCATATATGGGCTTACAAATCCTAGAAAGAGAGAAACAAATCTTTATTGAGAGTCCGCAAGTACAACCTGAACTAGAAGGCAACGACTACATTTTAGAACGTCAACTAAAACCCGAGCCTCGCGCCGATGTGTATAGAATGCTTAAAGATTTAAAGATTAAACCTACTGCAATGATTGATGTTTCCGATGGTTTAGCTTCAGAAATCTTCCACCTTTGCACCCAATCTAAGCTTGGTATCGAATTATACGAAGAGAAAATTCCAATAGACCCTCAAACCTTTGAGCGTGCGATGGAATTTGGTATTGACCCAACTGTTGCTGCCTTAAGCGGTGGCGAAGATTACGAACTTCTTTTCGCAGTTCCTCTTGCCGATTATGACAAGTTGAAAAACAATCCGTTGGTAACGGTAATCGGACATTTTACTCCTAAAGACAATGGTTATTATTTAGTAGCTAAAGATGGTTCTAAACATGAGCTAAAGGCTCAAGGATGGAATGCTTTTTTGGGTAATAAAGATTAGCAGGAAGCAATAAACTTCTTCAAATGCACAAAAGCCTGTGCATCTTCATAAAAGCACATATGACTTCCTTCTTCCGATAAATAGTAGGCGCCTTCATCATTCAAAAGCGCCTGTTCTATAGCCACTTCGTAAGGAACAACGGTATCGTGTTTACCAATGATATAGTAAGTTTTACAAGGCACAAATTTCAAAATGATTTCTCTATTTTTTCGCTCACGCATTCCGCTAATAGCTGCTATAATACCTTGTTTGGGCGTTTTAATGGCTATTTTAAGCACTTTCTCTATTTGTTTCATGTACTTTTCTTGATCGGCAAAAAGATTAGGAATAGACATATTCACGAATATCTCATGATTGTATTTTACTACATCAATAGCACGCAACCTATCTTCTTTTCTGGCTTCACTATCCGGCGCAGCAGTTGAATTAAACATGCACAATCCTTTCATCTTATCGGGATATTTATCGGCAAAAGCCAAAGTAACATAACCACCTAATGAATGGCCAACAAATACCGCTTTTCTAATACCTTCCGCTTTAAGCACTGCATCTACCGCTTCGGCCATTTCTTCCATGGTGTGCATGTAGCTCACACATTCCGATTTACCGTGTCCCAATAAATCAATGGAAATTACTGTGAATGATTTTGCTAAAGCAGCACTATACTCCTTCCATATTTCTAAGGATTCTAAAAAACCATGAAGCAACACTACATTGGTTTTTCCTGTGCCTTGCACTTTGTAGTTGATGTTGATGTTCTTAAAAATTGCTGTTGACATGTTACATATATTTTTGATCTTGAGGGCAATAGTTCCTTCGGAGCACCTCAGGATGACACACTGGGTAAGCACAGCTTGTTAAGGGTGATTGTCATACTGAGGTACCCCGAAGGAACTATTGTACTAAGTTAAATTCATTGTCTTTTCTGGCTTTTGCCTTTCAACTTTTTCTATGCCTTAAAACACCTCCTTCACAATCTTCTTAGTCCCTTCGCTCTTCCCCATCGTATAAAAATGCAAGGCTGGAACTCCAGCTGCTTTCAACTCTTTACATTGCTGAATCCCCCACTCTACGCCAAGATTCTTCACTTCTTCGTCGGTAGTGCATTTCAATAATTCTTTCATCAATGCATCTGGAAAATCTATAAAGAAAGTACGCGGTAACATTTTAATGTGTCCCAAATTCGCAATCGGCTTAATGCCCGGAATAATAGGAACAGTAATACCTGCAGCTCTGCAACGCTCCACAAACTCGAAATACTTTTGGTTGTCGTAAAACAACTGAGTAACGATATATTCTGCTCCTGCATCTACTTTATCTTTTACATATTGTAAATCCATGGTTGGGTTCGGACTCTCGAAATGTTTCTCGGGATAACCGGCCACACCAATACAAAAATTAGTAGCAATTGGATTTTTTAAATCTTCTTCTAAGTACTTGCCATTGTTTAATTGCACCACTTGCTTCACTAAGTCAACGGCGTGTGGATGCCCGTTTGGATCTGGTATAAAAACGCCATCAGCTTTCAACGCATCGCCTCTTAAGGCCAGCACGTTATCGATGCCTAAAAAATACAAATCAATCAAGGCATTTTCAGTCTCTTCCTTGCTAAATCCGCCACAAATTAAATGCGGTACTGCGTCAACTTTATACTTGTATTGAATAGCAGCACAAATACCAACGGTACCAGGTCTTTTCTTCACCGCCACTTTCTCTAAAAAACCCTTCTCTCTTTTTTTGTACACATATTCCTCTCGGTGATAGGTCACATTAATGAAAGAAGGATTGAATTCAATCAATGGATCAATACCATCGTAAATACCCTGAATTCCTTTACCACGCAAAGGAGGAAGAATTTCAAAAGAGAATAAAGTCCCTTTCGCCCTATTTAAATGTTCAATTACTTTCACTTCATTGGCTCTTAATGTAGAGCAAACATACTTTATTCGGTAATAAATCGCAAAAATTCGTATTTTCGCCCCTCTTGTAAAGTGAAGTATGGAACACATTAGAAATTTTTGCATTATCGCCCACATCGACCACGGTAAAAGTACTCTTGCCGATAGATTGCTTGAATATACTGGTACTGTCGACAAAAGAAATTTGGTCGCACAAACCCTTGATGACATGGATATCGAGCGCGAGCGCGGTATCACCATTAAGAGTCACGCCATTCAAATGGATTACACCTATGAAGGCAAAAAATATGTATTGAACTTAATTGACACTCCCGGCCACGTTGACTTCTCCTACGAAGTATCTCGTTCTATCGCTGCTTGTGAAGGTGCTTTGTTAATTGTAGATGCGGCTCAGGGTATTCAGGCCCAAACAATTTCGAACTTGTATTTGGCTCTCGACAATGACTTGGAAATTATTCCAATCATGAACAAAATCGACCTTCCTAGCGCTATGCCAGAAGAGGTAAAAGACCAAATTGTTGACTTGCTGGGTTGCGATAGAGATGCCATATTATCTGCATCTGGTAAAACTGGCTTAGGTGTGATGGATATCCTAGCGGCTATTATCACCAGAGTTCCTGCCCCTAAAGGAGATCCTAAGGCTCCTTTCCAAGCTCTTATTTTCGATTCACTGTACAATTCTTTCCGCGGTATAGAAGCATATTTCAAAGTGGTAAACGGCGAAATTCGCAAAGGTGACCCTGTTAAATTTGTAAATACTGGTAAAGAATATTTTGCCGATGAAATTGGTGTTTTAAGATTGAATCAAGAACCTCGCGATGTGGTAAAAACAGGCGATGTAGGTTATATCATCTCGGGAATCAAAGTAGCGAAAGACGTTAAGGTGGGTGATACCATCACCAACAAAGAGTTTCCATGCGCCGAAGCCATTGCAGGTTTCGAAGATGTGAAACCAATGGTATTCGCTGGTATTTATCCTGTAGACACAGAGGATTACGAAGAACTTCGTGCCTCTATGGAAAGACTGCAATTGAACGATGCATCATTGACCTTTGAACTCGAATCTTCTGCAGCCCTTGGGTTCGGTTTCCGTTGCGGTTTCTTGGGAATGTTGCACATGGAGATTATTCAAGAGCGTTTGGAACGTGAGTTCAACATGACTGTTATCACTACAGTTCCCAACGTATCGTACTACGCATACACCACCAAAGGTGAAAAAATTGTGGTGAACAACCCTACTGAATTGCCTTCACCTAATCACCTCGATTTCGTTGAAGAGCCTATCATTAGCGCGCAAGTGATCACAAAATCTGAGTTCGTTGGTGCTATCATGAACCTAGCTGTAGAAAAAAGAGGCTTCTTGAAAAATCAGGTTTACCTCACTACCGACCGCGTGGAGCTTAGCTTTGAAATGCCATTGGCCGAAATCGTTTTCGACTTTTACGATCGCTTGAAATCAATTTCAAAAGGATATGCCTCTTTCGATTACAATCCGGCTGGCTATAAACAAAGTAACCTGGTAAAAATGGACATATTGATGAATGGCGAAGTAGTAGATGCCTTGTCTTCATTAATTCACGCCGACAACGCCTACAACTTCGGTAAAAAGATATGTGCTAAATTGAAAGAATTGATTCCTCGTCAGCAGTTCGAAATTCCTATTCAGGCTGCCATTGGCGCTAAAATCATCTCTCGTGAAACCATTAAGGCTTTACGTAAAGACGTTACAGCAAAATGTTATGGTGGTGACATTTCTCGTAAACGTAAACTTCTTGAAAAACAAAAAGAAGGTAAAAAGAGAATGCGTCAGTTCGCTAACGTAGAGATTCCACAATCGGCATTTATGGCGGTTTTGAAGTTGAATGATTAACTCGTAGGGGCGAAAAATCTTTCGCCCTTTACCAATCATTTTGGTAGTTAGGGCGAAAGATTTTTCGCCCCTACAATTTCCTCCAATTTCTTATAGAAAACCCATCCAAATTCCTTATTTTCGCTCAAATTTGCGATTCATGAAGGTTTTAAAATTTGGAGGCACTTCGGTTGCCACAGCAGATGCGATAAAAAAGACAACTGCTATTGTTAAAGACAAAAGCTCTAGACACGACGTTATTTGCGTGGTTTCGGCCCTTGGTGGTGTTACCAACAAATTAATTGAGGCGAGTAAATTGGCCGAAAAAGGCGACGAATCTTACCAAGAAATCGTGCGCCATTTGGAAGATCGCCACTTCATCGCCATTCGCGAATTGTTGTCCATCGACAAACAAAGCAGCTTGATCGCTAACGTAAAGGTGATGTTCAACCAATTGGAAGATATCCTTAACGGTGTTTTCTTAATTCGTGAACTAACCAATAAAACCAGCGATTTCATTGTTGGTTTTGGTGAACAACTTTCGTCTGTGATCATTGCTACCTCCATGGAAGCTGAATTATTAGATTCAAAAGAATTGATCAAGACCAACCGCAATTTCGGTAATGCTGCCGTTAATTTTGAGTTGACCAACGAGAATATCAAAAAGGCTTTCAAAAAAGGAAAATTATATGTCGCTCCGGGCTTTGTAGCTTCTACAGAGACTAACGAATCTACTACATTAGGTCGTGGTGGTAGCGATTATACTGCTGCTATTTACGCAGCTGCTTTGGATGCCGAAATGCTAGAAATATGGACCGACGTAAGCGGTATGATGACTGCCGACCCACGCAAAGTTCCTTCTGCTTTCCCTATCGAAAGAATCTCGTATTTGGAAGCAATGGAACTTTCTCACTTCGGCGCTAAAGTGATCTACCCTCCTACAATTCAACCGGTATTGAAGAAAAATATTTCGGTGCTAATCAAAAATACTTTTGCTCCAAACGACAAAGGCACATTGATTTGTCCGACTGCCGACACCGACCAACCTATCAAAGGAATTACCTCTATCGAGAACATCTCGTTGGTAAGCTTAAGTGGTTCTGGTATGATTGGTATCCCTGGTATCGCTTCTCGTTTATTTGGCGCTTTGGCTAAAGAAGCCGTTAACGTAATTTTAATTACGCAATCTTCTTCCGAACATTCTATCACTTTAGCCATCGACGACGCTAGTGTAGAAAAAGCGCAAAAAGCGGTTTCTAAAGAATTTGAATACGAAATTTCTTTGGGTAGAATCGATGAATTGAAGGTGGAAAAAGATATGGCGATTGTGGCTTTGGTGGGTGAGAAAATGAGCGGACAAGTGGGTGTATCAGGAAAAATGATGAGTGCTTTGGGTAGCAACGGTGTGAGTATTCGCGCTATCGCTCAAGGTTCTTCAGAAAGAAATATATCGGTGGTGATTGAAAAAGTTCACGTTAAAAAAGCGTTGAACGTATTGCACGAACGCCATTTCGAATCGGAAAATAGAAAATTGAATATCTTCCTTGTTGGTGTTGGTAACGTGGGTGGAACTTTGGTAGAGCAAATTAAAAAGCAAAAGGACGTATTGCTTAAAAATGCGCATATCGACGTTAACGTAGTTGGTTTAGCTAATAGCAAAAAAATGTTGTTGAGCGACGAAAGCGGACTCAGCCTTGATTCTTGGAAAGAAGATATCGCTGCTAAAGGTGAAGCTTTCGACATGAAAAAGTTCATCGCTACCATCAAAGACTTAGATTTAAGAAACTCTGTATTCGTTGATGTTACTGCCAATTACGATGTGGCCGGAGTTTATGCCGAATTGTTATCTAACAGCGTTTCTGTTGTTACAGCCAACAAAGTAGCTTGTTCATCTGAATACGATAACTACAAAAAATTAAAATCATTAGCACTTAAACACCGTGCAATGTTCTTGTTCGAAACCAACGTGGGCGCTGGCTTACCTGTTATCGGCACATTGAACGACATGATTGCAAGTGGCGACAGAATAAACAAAATTGAAGGTGTTGTTTCGGGTTCATTGAACTTCATCTTCAACAATTTCAACGATAAAGTGAAATTCCACGACATCGTGAAAGTGGCGCAAAAAGAAGGCTACACTGAACCAGATCCTCGTATCGATTTAAGTGGTACAGATGTGAAACGTAAGATTGTTATCTTAATTCGCGAAAGTGGCTACCGCATGGAAATGGACGAAATCAAAGTGGAAAGTTTCTTACCTCAAAGCTGTTTCGATGCTAAATCGGTTGACGATTTCTTCGTTGAATTAACCAAGCACGAAGCTACTTTCCAAAAGATGTATGCCGATGCTCACGCAGCTGGTAAAAAACTGCGCGTGATTGGTGGCTACGATGGTAAAACTGCTTTCGTGAAATTAGAAGCAGTGGATAGCACACATCCATTCTACAACTTACAAGGAAAAGACAATATTGTATCTTTCTACACCGATAGATATGCGCAACAACCATTGGTAATTCAAGGTGCTGGTGCTGGTGCTGAAGTAACTGCAGCCGGAGTTTTCGCAGATATCATTCGTGTAGCAAATAGAGATTAATCATGGGAAAAGAAAGTGATTGTATTACCGTTTTCGCTCCGGCAACCGTTGCCAACGTGGGCTGCGGATTTGATGTTTTAGGTTTTGCTTTAGAGCAGCCGGGCGACGAAGTCACAGTTAAAAAAATAGCAGGCAAAGAAATCATCATCAACAAAATGATTGGTGCCGAAGATCTTCCTACTCATCCCGATAAAAACGTTGCAGGTGTTGCTATCAAAGCAATGTTGCAAGATATGGGTGTTGAGCAAGGTTTAGAAATCACCATCAAAAAAGGAATTAAAGCAGGAAGTGGTATTGGTTCTAGCGCAGCAAGTTCTGCTGGTGCTGTAGCTGCTTTAAATAAATTATTGAAGGCTGGTTATAGCGATGTAGAATTGGTGAGATTCGCCATGGAAGGCGAACGTTTGGCTTCGGGCACTGCTCACGCCGATAACGTTGCTCCTGCTCTTTGTGGGGGCTTCACTTTGGTTCGCTCTTACTCTCCTTTAGACATCATCAAATTAAATACTCCCAACGATTTATACGCTACTGTAGTTCACCCTCAAATTGAAGTGAAAACATCTGATGCTCGCAAAGTTTTGCGCATCTCTGTTCCTTTGAAAAAAGCAGTGACTCAGTGGGGAAATGTTGGCGGATTGGTAGCAGGATTGTATCGTGAAGATTACGAATTAATCGGTCGTTCTTTACAAGATGTCATCGTTGAACCTATTCGTTCGATGTTGATTCCAGGCTTCGATCAAGTGAAAACAGAAAGCTTAAAAGCTGGTGCTTTGGGTTGTTCTATATCTGGTTCTGGTCCGAGTATTTTTGCCTTAAGCAAAGGTAAAGCCACTGCAGAAAAAGTGAAGAAAGCGATGGGTGATGTGTACAAAAACTTTGGAATTGATTACAATATTCACTTATCGAAAGTGAATCCTAATGGCGCACAATAATTAATTTTTTAACCACAGAGGCACAGAGATTTTTTCACAGAGGAAACAGAGGAAATGAAAGAGCTGAACAACATATCCGCAGAGATTATTGCTTGCGCAATGAGAGTTCACAGAGCACTGGGCCCAGGATTACTTGAAAAAGCTTATCACCAATGTTTGGTTCATGAACTTAAAAAATCGGGATTGCAAGTTGAGGTTGAAAAACAAATGCCATTGGTTTACGATGAAATCTCAGTGGATACAGGATATAGAATTGATTTAATAGTTGAAAATAAAATTATTGTAGAATTGAAAGCGGTTGAATCATTAAACGAAATCCACATTTCACAAACGCTCACTTATATGAAGCTAAGCAATTGTGAATTGGGTTTAATCATCAACTTCAATGTAACACTTTTAAAACAAGGAATAAAAAGATTAATAAATACAAGTGCAAGCATATCGGCTTAGTGCATCTCACAAGTACTACACTCTGTGACCTCCGCTAAACAAAGTGCCTCTGCGATTTTAATAATATATATACCTCTGTGGCCTCTGTGAAAAAGTCTCTGTGCCTCTGTGGTTAAAAAAACAACAAGTATGAAGTATTTCAGCACCAACAAAATCTCTCCCGCAGTATCTTACGAAGATGCAGTAGTTCGCGGATTAGCACCTGATAAAGGTTTATACTTCCCAGAAAGAATCGACACGCTTCCAAGCGGACTAATCGGCAACGGAAAACCATTACACGAAATCGCTTTCGAAGTGGCTAAGCGTTTTGTAGATGGTGAAATTCCGAACGCCAAATTGCAAGAGATTGTAGAAGAAACTTTAAACTTTCCGCTTCCAATTGTTGAAGTAGAAAAAGATGTTTATTCATTGGAATTATGGCACGGACCAACTTGCGCTTTCAAAGATGTTGGTGCAAGATATCTATCAAGAAACTTAAGTTATTTCGTTCGCAACGAAAACAAAGAAGTTACCATATTAGTAGCTACATCAGGCGATACAGGAAGTGCTGTAGCAAGTGGATTCTTAGGAGTTGAAGGAATTAAAGTAGTGATTCTTTATCCTAAAGGAAAAGTAAGTGAGATTCAAGAGAAACAACTCACTACAATGGGACAAAACATTCGTGCCCTTGAAGTGAATGGTACTTTCGATGATTGTCAGGCAATGGTGAAGTTGGCTTTCAACGACGCCGAGCTTCGTTCTAAAATGAATTTATCTTCTGCCAACTCTATCAACGTTGCCAGATTTTTACCACAATCTTTCTATTATTTCTGGGCATACGAGCAATTGCAAGACAAAAAGAAACCTTTGGCTTTCTCTATTCCTAGCGGAAACTTTGGAAACTTAACAGCAGGTATGTTCGCCAAAAGAATGGGCTTACCGGTAAATAAATTCATTGCGTCAACCAACGCAAACGATGTGGTGCCAGAGTATTTGCAAACGGGAGTATACCGTCCGCGCCCTAGCGTGAGCACCATTTCTAACGCAATGGACATTGGTGACCCAAGTAACTTTGCGCGTATTCAAGAGTTGTACAACAACAATCTAGAAGCCATCAAAAATGACATGGCTGGCTATGCTTTCAGCGACGAAGATTCTCGCGTTAACATGAAAACTGTTTACAACGAATTCAAATATTTGATGGATCCTCACGGAGCAATTGGTTATGCAGGTTTGAAAAAATGGATGAATGAAAATGGCGGACAAGGTATCTTCTTAGAAACCGCGCACCCAGCCAAATTCCTCGATGTAGTTGAACCAGCCATCGGCGCCAAAGTAGAAATTCCTCAACGCTTACAAGACTATTTAAAACGCGAGAAAAAAGCGATTTTGATTGGGAATAGTTTTGAGGAGTTGAAGGGGGTTTTGTTGGGGTAAAAGATATATAAGAAATTAGTTTTCAATACCAACAAATAGTATATCCATGAAATATCATGCTAAAATTCTCTATGGAGCAGAGCAAACACAGAAATTCATTAACTGGGATAAAGAAAGAATTATTGAAGAATTACTAATTCCATTTATTAATGGTCAAATAATATATTTACGAAAACGCAAAATAATTTTAAATCTAAAAAACGTATCCGAACTAAAACTTTTTGAAACAACCAACAAAATTTCCGACGGACAGATAGACATAATAACAGATCAATACAATTGTACAAAAGAACTAATTGATGAAGTAAAATCTATTCATGCATCTGCAAACAGCACATCATTACTTCAAAAAAGTTTTGCGATTCAAAAAAATCAAGTTTTCGTCATAATGAAATTTGGAGATAAAGCTTTAGATTCGGCATATGACGGTGTAATTAAGCCAACATTTGAAGAATTTGATATTGATGTTATTAGAGTTGATGAAATCCCTGACTCCGGAAAAATTTTAGATCAAATTCTTCAACATATCGCAGAAAGTAAATTTATTTTCTCGGAACTTACGGACGAAAAGCCTAATTGCTATTGTAAGCTACCCTTAATTTCGGGCCATTTATTAGTTGACTTCTAATTTACAAATTCCATCAACACATCGTTTGGTGTTTTGTAACTTAATGCTTTG
>CAYORT010000027.1:27353-39087 GCA_964406465.1 uncultured Chryseobacterium sp. | reverse complement strand
TTTGTAAATTAGAAGTCAACTAATAAATGGCCCGAAATTAAGGGTAGCTTACACTACTGCAAAGGCTTTTGAATCTCTAAAACAGCATTGTGTTTTTCGTAACAATCACCATCACAATAAGTGTCTTTTTCAACGTAAACTCTAAATTCATTCAAAGAGGTTGTTTGATCGGTGTAAATTAACTCGGCGGTGTATCTCCCTTCTGGCAATAAATAGGTCTCATTATAGGTGTACTGCGTAAAAGTGGTGTATAGTGTTCCTATGCCATCAGTTAAACTTCTATTGTAGATCTTAATTTTAACTGGATAGGT
Organism: uncultured Chryseobacterium sp.; assembly: GCA_964406465.1. Classification (GTDB taxonomy): domain Bacteria; phylum Bacteroidota; class Bacteroidia; order Flavobacteriales_C; genus JAHEZL01. The sequence continues at coordinate 38,776 of CAYORT010000027.1, read as the reverse complement.
AAAGCTTCCCAATAGCTTTATTTGTAAATTCAAGTCACTTGGCGGACCATCAACGGCATCGCAAACTTTGTACGACGGGCGCTCGAAACATCCTTGCTCCTCATTGTATTTAGCACATCCTGCTAGTAGAACAAATGATAAACTAATAATTAAAATCGATTTCATATAAATAGAATTATAGATGATTTTTACCAACAATTAAGCCATTTTATTCTGCAATACGCCAAATATGCATTCTTGTTTTAATATCGCACGTCTTTATGGCATTTGACTGATGAAAATCAGGCCACTTTGGCGCATAAATCAACTTGGATTTAATTTTGAATGTTGAATTTTAAATGATGAATGACTGGAAATAATTCAGCATTCAAAATTTAAAATTCAACACTATTAAATATGAACTTAAATAACTTCACCATCAAATCGCAAGAAGCCATTCAAAAGGCTCAGCAAATTGCTATGGAGAAAGGTAACCAGGCAATTGAGATCGGACATATACTAAAAGGCATTTTTGAGAGTGACCAAAGCGTAACGCCTTTTCTTCTCAAAAAATTAGGGATTAACGATACCATCATCAAACAAGCTTTAGATAAAATTGTAGATGGCTACCCTAAAGTTTCTGGTGGTGAAGGTCAGCACCTTGGCCGCTATGCCAACGAAGCTTTAACCAAAGCACAAAACATCATTAAAGAGTTTAAAGATGAGTATGTCTCCATAGAACACATGCTCTTGGGTATCATTTCTACTAAAGATTCTGCCGCCCAACTGCTAAAAGATATGGGTGTTAAAGAAAATGAATTGAAACAGGCTATTTTAGAATTGAGAAAAGGCGAAAGAGTGACTTCTCAAAATGCCGAAGAGACCTACAATTCATTGAATAAATACGCCAAAAATTTAAATCAACTTGCCAAAGAAAATAAGCTCGATCCTGTTATTGGTAGAGATGATGAGATTCGCCGTGTGCTTCAAATTCTTTCTAGAAGAACCAAGAATAATCCGATATTGATTGGTGAGCCTGGTGTTGGTAAAACGGCCATTGCCGAAGGTATAGCGCACAGAATAATCAATGGCGATGTGCCCGAAAATTTAAAAGATAAAACCTTGTATTCATTGGATATGGGTTCGCTCATTGCCGGTGCAAAATATAAAGGTGAATTTGAAGAGAGATTGAAAGCGGTGGTGAAGGAGGTGACTGCTGCCGACGGACAAATCATTCTCTTCATTGATGAAATTCATACACTTGTTGGTGCTGGCGGTGGTGGCGAAGGCGCCATGGATGCTGCCAACATTTTAAAACCTGCTTTAGCGCGTGGTGAATTGCGTTCTATTGGTGCTACTACTTTAAACGAATACCAAAAATATTTCGAAAAAGATAAAGCGCTCGAGCGTCGTTTTCAAAAGGTGATGGTGGATGAACCTACTACTGAAGATGCTATTTCAATTTTGCGCGGACTAAAAGAGAAATACGAAAATCATCATAAGGTTCAAATTAAAGATGAGGCCATCATCGCAGCGGTAGAGCTATCACAACGCTATATCACCGATAGATTTTTACCCGATAAAGCCATTGATTTAATTGATGAGGCTGCTTCTAAATTGCGCATGGAAATCAATTCTAAACCAGAAGAGCTGGATGAAATTGAAAGAAAAATAATGCAGTTAGAAATTGAACGCGAGGCCATAAAGCGTGAAGGTGATGATGCTAAGGTGCATCGTTTGGGAGAAGAATTGGCCAACCTTGGCGAACAAAGAAATAATCTCAAAGCGAAATGGGAATCGGAGAAAGGTGTGGTAGAAAGTATTCAAAAAGCTAAAGAAGATATAGAGAATTTAAAGCTCGAGGCCGACCAAGCTGAACGCGCTGGTAACTACGGATTAGTGGCCGAAATTCGTTACGGAAAAATTAAAGAGGCTGAAGCTGCTTTAGAATTGGGTAAGAAAAAATTGCATGAGCTTCAGGCCAACTCTAAAATGATTAAAGAGGAAGTAGATAGCGAAGAGATTGCTGATGTGGTGAGCAAATGGACGGGTATCCCGCTTCAAAAAATGTTGCAAAGTGATATTCAAAAATTATTGTATTTAGAAGATGAATTGCATAAAACGGTGATCGGACAAGAAGAAGCCATAGAAGCTATTGCCGATGCTGTGCGAAGAAATCGCGCTGGCTTGCAAGATGCCAACCGGCCGATTGGTTCTTTCATCTTCCTAGGAACTACTGGCGTGGGTAAAACCGAATTGGCAAAAGCCTTATCAGATTATCTGTTCAACGACAGAAATGCCATGGTGCGCATCGACATGAGTGAATACCAAGAGAAGCACAGTGTTTCGCGTTTGGTAGGAGCACCTCCGGGATATGTGGGCTATGAAGAAGGTGGTCAGTTAACAGAGGCCGTTAGAAGAAAACCATATTCGGTGGTTCTTCTCGATGAAATTGAAAAAGCGCATCCCGATACTTTCAATATCTTGTTGCAGGTGCTAGATGATGGTAGATTGACAGATAATAAAGGTAGAGTGGTGAACTTTAAAAATACCATTATCATCATGACATCTAACTTAGGTGCAAGCATCATTCAGGCTAATTTTGAAGATTTGGCAAATAAAAATTTAGCCAAAGTGATGGAAAGTACCAAGGTACAAGTGGTGGAATTGTTGCGTCAAACCATTCGTCCCGAATTTTTAAACAGAATTGATGAAACAATTTTATTCTCTCCATTGAGTAAATCGAACATTCATTCTATTGTGAAAATTCAGTTGAAACAATTAGAGGAAAAATTAGCGCATCAAAACATAACAATGGAAGTTTCAGAATTCGCGCTCGACGCATTGGCCGATAGAGGATACGATCCGCAATTTGGAGCGCGTCCGCTAAAACGTGTAATTCAAAAAGATGTGCTTAACGAACTTTCAAAAGAAATTTTGAGAGGAAATATCAAACCAAGTTCTCATATCATGCTAGATATTTTCGACGATAAATTTGTATTTAGAAATATCGATAGAGAGAAATTGGAAGAGATTGTTACCGGCAAGAAAAAAGCAAAAGTGTAATTGGTTTTTAGTTTAGTTAGTTGGTAATGGCGTGCAAAAAAAAAAGCACGCCATTATTTTTTTTACTTGTGTTGTAACATATCTTAGCTATGTTTGTTTGAGCAGCACCAGGAATTATTAACTACTAATTATTTTATGAAAAAAATCTTTACACTCGCATTTGTTTTTGTTGCATTCATGGGGAATGCACAAGTTTGGTTCGACCTTGGCGCTAAGGTAGGCTACGGACCATCATTATGTTTTAATACCAATAGTTTCGATAATCTTGATTACGGATATAAGTATTCAGGCTCTTTACTTTATGGAGGCAAACTAGGTATCAATTTCAATCCTAATCACGCCCTTGTAGGAGAGGCATTATTCAATCAATTTAATTATTCATATACAGTAAAAGGAACTGCCAATACATTACATTTAAAGTATTTTCAAATACCTGTTATGTATAGATACAATGGTGAGAATGGTGGCTACACCGAAATCGGACCGCAATTTTCTATGGTTAAAGGTGCCGAATATAAAAGTGCTGATGTGATGAGTCAGTTTGTGAAAACCAATTATGATGTGGTTTTTGGTTTCGGACAATATATCGGTGGTGGAAATGTGTTTGGACTGAATCTTGGATTTCGTTTGGCTTACACCATGAATGATATCATTGATGCCAACTTTAGAACTTCAGCAGGAAATGCGGTGTATGCTCCTTCGTCAGTTGAATCTCTAACAAGTTTCAAATATCAGGCAGCACACAATGTTTCTGCAGTAGTAACATTAGAATTGAATTTCGATTTTGGGTACTTGGCTAAAGGATCTAATTGCCATAAAGGAACAAGATTTAAAATGTTCTAAAATTTATTCTTAAGTTATTTCGGTTTACGTAGTTGATTCATTCAATTATGTAAACCGATTTTTTTTGCCATTTTTTGACGCAAAAAATGAATTTCACTTAATTATTTTCACTGTAAATTTTTCTTTGCCTACAGCATATTTAAGCAGATAGAGTCCACTGCTAAATTTCGATAAATCAACTTCGCTTACTTCACCGTATTTCAAAATTTCATTACCAACGCCGTCATAAATGGTGACTTCATTTACATTTAAAAAAAATGATACTTTTTCATTTTGAAGAGAAAAAAGCTGACTTTCATTTTCTTTCTCTATGATATTGTTTGTGGTGCAATTGCTATACGATAAATAATCTTGATATAAATTACCTTGCATATAAGCCCATTCAAATTGAATGATTTCGACTGGTACGTGAAGTTGTGCTTCCCATAATTGTGATTTTAGGCGATTGATGTTTGCCGACTGAGCGCTAAAATTTCCGTTGTCGATAGGCCATCCGCTAAGCTGTTGAAATGATTCTATGGTGGCTCCAAATTCAACACCATGGTTGTCGCAGGCTTCTTTAATTTTTGCATAAAAAAGAGGCACGTCATAGTACACATTTTTTAACGTGATACCCACGCCATCTTGAGGAAAAATCTGATCTAAATCTGTTGCTGTAGATAGAAAATCATTGTACCAATTTTCCAGCAGATCGGCAGGTATCCATAAATTAAAGAAGGGGGCGATCATCACTTTTTTATTCTGATCTTTTGAATGTGCATAACTGGCTACACTTTGTACCCAATTAAAGAGCATTGTTTTTTGAGGTTCATTTTGCCATTCTAAATCATTAATTTCTTGCGGAATATACCACCCTTTGAAGGCAATACTATTTCCAAATAAACCGTAAATTTCGTCAATGACTTGTTGGTGTTTACTTAGCAAGGTAAAATAAGTGGAGCCAGATGATTTGTTGTCCGAATTCCAATGCTCATCGAAATACAATCCTGTGTAAACTTGAATTCCCTTTTCTTCGGCAGCTTCAAATATTTTATTTAAGGCATTTTCTTTATACAACACATTTGAAATATTACTGGGCGAGTACCATGATAAATCATTGTAAACACTGTACTGCACAACAAAGGTGGTCATGCAGGCATCTTTCATTTTTTGAAATTCATCTTTCCATTGCTGTGTTGTCCACTGTCCGCATGCACAACCTGCGCTATTCCACAATTGAACAAATGAACCACTTAATTTAGCCCCATTGTCGGCTGGCGCAGTGTAGCTGCTGTTTAACAGTAATTCATCAAGTAATATAATTCCATTCGATGCATTAATACCCGAGTTTTCAATAACGATATCCCAGGCTCTTATTCTATTTAAATCTAAAATGCCATTTCCGTTGCCAGTTATTTTGATGAAGTTAGCTAGATCAAAATTTGAAGTGACCCATGTGGAAGAACCTGCATTTATTGCCGTTGAACACATGTATACTTCATCTTCATTGTCATTGGAGCCATTTCTGTTGATGTCTTCCCACAACCTGAATTTAAGAATGCTTTGATTGTTTCCCCCTTTATGTCGCAGCGAAAAACCCGTTGTGTTGAATGACCAATCTTTCACAGTGGTGCTGTAGTTTTTAAGAACTGTAAAGAAATAATTGCTGCCTGCGTTAAAGGTGTAGTTTATTTGCAAGCTAGCAGCGCCGCTTACATAATCTATGTTGTTTGCACTAAGATTTGTGCTTCCGCTTCCCTGTGTAAACGAAGTGTAAAAACTATTTGGAGCATCGAATTTATCAATGGATACTGTCACTTGTGCAAAAGCAGTGCTGCTAAATAATATAAAAAAAAGTAATCGTGTCATGATAGTAGCTTCGCTCTAAAATATGATTTTGATGTGTATCAGGCAAACAAATGGTGTTCGCATCACGCATCATCCAGCTTGCAATTTCATGCGGGAGTAAATTTTACTAGTAGCTTAGGAGAAATTGGAAGAAAGGAACTTGCATAAAATAAAAAATCCCCCGGGTCATCGACCCGAAGGATTTGCTTTTTGTGATTTCGCTGGGATTTGAACCCAGGACCCCTTCATTAAAAGTGAAATGCTCTACCAGCTGAGCTACGAAATCATAATTTGAAAAAGCGAGGGCAAATATAATGGCATTATTCGGAAAATAAAAAGTTTTAAGCGTAAATTTGTCATCACCTTGTATTACAGGCAAATAAAATGAAAAAAATATTCTTAATAGGCTTCATGGGATCGGGAAAAACGACTTTGGGCAAAAAAATAGCCTCTCATTTGCAACTTTCTTTCATCGATATGGATGACTATATCGAACAAAAAGAGGGGCGAACCATCTCTTCCATCTTTGAAAAAGAGGGGGAAGACCACTTTCGTAAGCTTGAACATGTGGCCCTCAAGGAATTGTTGGCTATGGATAATGTTTTGGTTTCGGCTGGCGGTGGAACACCTTGTTTCTTTAATAATATGGAACTAATTAATGCTTCGGCACAGTCGGTTTACCTTAAAGTAGAGCCCGAAATGCTTCTAGGGAGGTTGAAAAGCGCTACGGCCAATAGGCCTTTGCTGGCCAGTTTAAGTATGGAAGAGCTTCGATTGCAAATTTCTGAGAAGTTGAGCTACCGCGAGCCTTTCTACATGAAATCGAAGATTGTTCATGAAAGCGCAGGTTCCCCTAATAAAGATTTGGCAGAATTGGTGAAGATTTTAAGTAATTAGTATTTATAGTATATTCAAGTCGTGAAATTTTACAAGAAAAATAATCAGAATGATATTGGTTTCGGCGAAAAGTCTTTCAATAAGGGCTCCCGATTAATCAATAAAGATGGCTCTTTTAATGTTAAAAGAGACGGCATACCGCTTTTTTCCATTAGCGATATTTACCATTCATTAATTACTATGAAGTGGTGGATGTTTTCATTGGTCATTACTTCGTTGTTTATTTTATCGAATGTTTTTTTCGCTGCTATTTATTTGATGTGCGGCATTGAACAGATCTCCTCTATTTCGGCAGGAGACACCTGGAGTAATTTTTGGGATGCTTTTTACTTTTCATCTCAAACCCTTACCACGGTTGGATTTGGTTATTTTGCTCCGGTGGGCGATCACGCTAAAATTATAGCTTCGGTAGAAGCATTTATAGGGGTTTTGGGTTTTGCTGTGGCAACAGGTATATTGTACGGACGCTTCTCGAGACCAGCGGTGCGTATGCGTTACAGCAAAAATGTGGTGGTTGCGCCTTACCAAGATGGGGCAGGAGTGATGTTTAGAATGGTAAACCTAAGAAACAATCACTTGATTGAATTGCAAGTAGATTTAACTTTTACATGGTTAGACAAAGAGGAAGGAAAGAGAAAATATGCGCCATTGACTTTGGAAAGAAATAAAATTAATTTGATGCCGTTAAGCTGGACCATTGTGCATCCTATAGATGAAAATAGTCCGTTTTACGGTAAAACCAAGAGTTTCTTAATAGCCAGCGATGCCGAAATAATTGTATTGTTGAAAGCTTTCGATGAATCGTTTTCGCAAGTGGTTTACGATAAGAAATCGTTTCGCGCCGATGAGTTTGTGTGGGGAGCAAAGTTTGTAAGTATTATTGAAGATACTGGTGAAGGGATGTTGCATCTTGATGTAGATAAGATTGATAAATATGAGGAAGTTTCTTTAATTTCACCTCTAGTAAATATTTAGGATATGCCGGTAAAGAATAACACTGTTGTTTTAAGCAAAGAGAAAGTATTGCAAAAGATCAATCGTTTGATTCATCAGGTGCACGAAAATGTGTTCGATGAAAAAGAAATTGTGATTGCCGGTATTGAAGGATACGGTTATGTAATAGCCGAAAGAATTGCCAAAGAGTTAAAAGCCATTTCGAGTGTAAATATCATATTGGCTAAAATTTTAATGGATAAAGACGAGCCCTTGTCTCGAGAAATTCAATTGCAAGGAGTTACGCCGGCGCAGTATGCCAATAAGATTGTGATTGTAGTGGATGATGTGATAAATTCGGGAAAGACTATTATTTATGCGGTTAATCATTTTTTAGATCAGCCAGTAAAACGAATTCAGATTTTGGTTTTAGTAGATAGAGATCATACAAGATATCCTGTTAAAGCTGATTATGTTGGATTGTCGATTTCAACAACTTTGCAAGAGCATATTCGCGTAAGTTTGGAGAAAGGTAAGGAAGCCATTTATTTAGAATAATTAAAGAACATTTTATGAGATTTGTATTTGCCTATACATTGCTGTTGGCATGTTTTAATAATGCTTTTGCTCTTAGTAAGAGTGATGAGGTTAAAGTTGATTCTGTTACTTGTAAACACGCTCAATTAACAATTGATACAAGCGATTTTAGTTCGTTTGCCATCTTTGATTCTATTGTAAAAACTAAAAAGATTTTCTTCATAGGTGAAGATCACACGTACAGAAAAAGTAATTCATTAATGCAGATGCAGTTTTTGCGCTATTTGCATCAAAAAGCAGGCGTTCGTGTGTTGATGTTTGAGTTCGGTCCGAGCGTTGGCTGGATGGTAAATCACTACATACAAACGGGCGATTCTACCTATTTTCAGTCTTTTAAAAATTATTATTTTCTCGACTTTCAGGAGTTGTACAAAGATTTGTATGAATTCAATCAAACTTTAGATTCGGCGAATAAAATAAGTGTGGTGGGCATCGATATGGAGCGCTCCACCTCATCGGCGGTGAAGTATTTGAATTTCTTATTGCCTAATGGGAAAGAGGTGCCAAAGCAAATTAGCTTAAATATTGAAAGTTTAAAAGGCTTGGTGGCGTACTTAGATAAGTATTATGATAATGTTTATCGAACCGCTGTGGATTCGGAAACTTCAGAAACTCCTAATAATATTTATGAAGCCCGCTATTTTTCAAGCGAAAGTACCCTGGCCATCTTAGTGGAAGATTTTGAAAAAAATGATTCTTTGTACAAAGCTTATTTAGGAAAAAACTATAGCGAGTTTAAAATAGTTTTAGAGGGCGTGAAAGCCGATAAAAAGTGGAGAGATTTTAGCAACGATAATGCTTATCAAGAATGGATTTATCGTGAGCAATACATGTTCGATAATTTTGAAAAATATGTAAAAGAACATCCTACTCAAAAGTTCATTGGCTCTTTTGGGAGATGTCATACGAGCATGAGCGAACAAAGCGAGTGGTGCGGCTTACATGATTTTGAGTCGTTGGTGACTAGAATCAACAAGTCAAAAAATCCTTTGATAGAAAATTCGGTATTGTCGGTGGGGACATATTACCCAAGAACCAATCATTACCATGACGAAACTACTTTGGCTTCGACTTACATGAAGAACTTGGTTGATTTTACTAAAGATGAGCAAATAATGGTGTTTGAAGTTTTTTCTGACACTGCTGCTTTAAACGATATGAAGAAGAAATTTCAATATGTAATTGTAAACAAATTGAATCCGAATGAACAAACTTTAGAGGTGGATGATGAGTTTGAATTTGGTTATGGTACTGATGATTTTAGAATGCATTTAGATTTCTCTTACGGACAGCATTATGCAAATTTTAGCGGATTAAATTCTTCTGTTGAATTAACCAATCCTGGTTTTTCCTTTAAAACTCCGCTAACCTTCTATTCAATAGGAACCACCTTCGGTGATGATGAGTTTGCTATGTCGGTAATGTACAATTATTTCAATCCTCAAAACAAGACTTTGATGAATGGAGATAATTTAGATTTAACCGGACACCAATGGAACTTCTTGTTTGGTGCCGACCTATTTAAAACCAAATATTTTGATATGTACGTTTCGCCAGGTTTTACTTACGGTAAAATGACATTAAAACAGAGTACGTCATCAAATACTACCAGTTTGTTTTCTGCCCCAATGTCTTCAACTTTTGAGAATAAGTTGGTGGGAGCACTACTACAGGTAGATACCAGAGTGAATTTAGGTTTTATTAGTGTAGGATTTAAAGCAGGATATACGCTTGATTTGTCGCCATTAAAATGGAGAAATGAGCAGGGAGATATAGTGCTTAGCACTCCGTCTACCAGCATGAGTGGTTTGTATGGTGCAGTGAATTTCTCTTTTATGAGTAGAGACTAAATGGTAAATTAATAGTCTAACTTCTTGGGTGAAATTGAATAATGGCTTCGCGCAAATAATGTTTATCTAGGTGCGTGTAAATTTCTGTGGTGGTGATAGATGCGTGACCAAGCATTTCTTGCACCGCACGCAAATCGGCTCCTCCTTCAATAAGGTGTGTGGCGAATGAATGGCGAAAGGTGTGTGGCGAAATACTTTTTTTAAGATTAATTTTTTCTGCAAGTTGTTTAATGATGGTAAATACCATTACTCTTGTGAGTTTCTTTCCTCTTCGATTAAGAAACACAATATCTCTTGAATCAGGATGCACATTAAGGTGTACGCGATCTTCAAAATATCGCGATATTTCTCTTAATGCTTTGCCGCCAATAGGAACCAATCTTTCTTTGCTTCCTTTACCTGTCACTTTAATAAAACCATCGGAGGTGTACATCTCAGAAATTTTTAATCCCACCAATTCACTAACACGTAAACCGCAGCTGTATAGCGTTTCTAAGATGGCTTTGTTTCTTTGTCCTTCGGGCTTACTTAAGTCAATGGCTGCTATTAACGCATCGATATCTTCAATAGATAAGGTGTCGGGAAGTTTTCTTCCAAATTTGGGTGCTTCTAAAAGCTGAGTAGGGTCTTCTTTAATGTATTGTTCCATGATGAGGAACTTGAAGAAAGCTTTTATGCCCGAGATAACGCGCGCTTGAGTATTTCTGCTCATGCCCAATTCGGTTGACCATTTCAAGAAATCTCGCAAATGTTGTAGTTTGATTTCATCGGGCATTGCTTTAATTTGAGCATAATCTAAGTATTGTTGAAGTTTATCTATGTCGTGCAGATAAGCTTCAATAGAATTAGGAGAAAGAGATTTCTCTAATTGAAGAAATGCTTTAAAACCTTTGGTATATGCAAGCCAGTTGTTCAATATTTATTGTTTGAAATTCAAAATTAGTTAAATATACGTCGAACTTTGAACATTAAATATTGAGCACTATATTTACTTCATGAAAATTTTAATCATCAACGGTCCGAATTTAAACTTATTAGGCAAACGTGAGCCCGGAATTTACGGTGCACAATCGTTTGAAGAATATTTTGAAACCTTGAAAAAAAGATACGACAATGTTGGATTGACCTATTATCAATCGAATGTTGAAGGAGAAATCATCAATAAGATTCATGAAGTAGGTTTTGACTTTGATGGTATTATTATCAATGCAGGGGCATATACGCACACTTCGGTTGCTATACGTGATGCCATTTCTGCTATTAGCTGTCCGGTTGTAGAAGTGCATATCTCCAATACTTATGCACGCGAAGAGTTTAGACATCAATCCTTTTTATCGGCGAAGTGCAAAGGCGTAATAGTTGGTTTTGGTATGGATTCTTACAGATTGGCTGTTGAGTCGTTTGTATAAATTATAATCCATCTCCCCACCA
>CAYORT010000027.1:7180-27253 GCA_964406465.1 uncultured Chryseobacterium sp. | reverse complement strand
CCGCACAAGCGAAATCGCACCCCTCTCCGCCGAGAGGGAGTGTAGGGCTTAAGAAACAATCAAAAATTATTAGTGAGAATTCACCTCCCTCTTGGCGGAGAGGGGTGAGTAAATGCCAGTGCATGGGCGGGGAGATGGATTAAACAAAACTTCTTATGTAGGAATTGTATTTACATGAAGCAAAGAAGTCCATCTCCCCACCACCGCACAAGCGAAATCGCACCCCTCTCCGCCGAGAGGGAGTGTAGGGCTTAAGAATCAATCAAAAATTATTAGTAAGAATTCACCTCCCTCTCGGCGGAGAGGGGAGAGTAAATGCCTTTGCATGGGCGGGGAGATGGATTTCATTCTTCCTTCATAACGTTTATTCTTTTGTCAATTTCAGCAAGAATAGTTCTTTCAACATTATCTAAATCAGTGATAATATTTTCATCATGAAAACGCAAAGTTGTATACCCAAGCTCTTGTAGTTTGGTATCTCTAATTATATCTTCTTCATTTTTAAAATTGTGCGAATATCCATCGATTTCAATGATTAATTTTAGTTTTCTGCATAAAAAATCGGCGATGTAATTTCCTATGGGACGTTGCCTTAAGAATGAAACTCCTGTTTGATTGTTTCGCAAAATTTTTGACCAGATTATTATTTCTGTGGGAGTGGAATCTTTACGCAAAGATTTTGCAAAGTTTTTTAATTGCTTGTTATAATGGCTCGACATAAAATTTAGTTAGGTGGAGCAAATATAAAACATGAAAGAATAAAATCCATCTCCCCACCTACACACCGGCATTTACTCACCCCTCTCTGCCGAGAGGGAAGTGAATTATGGAGATTTTTTCTTTTTCTGGGAGGAAGGGAGAAGGACCTAAAATAATATTAGAAGATTAGAAGGTGTTGCAGATTTTGACTAAAAATTGAACGATGCGACTCACCTCTTTACTCTTGCATATTCTTTGGGTGATACACCGTACGCTTTAGTGAAACACCTAATGAAATACGACACGCTGTTGAAGCCTACCTGATAGGCAATTTGAGATACATTAAGTTTTCCTTCGATTAACAGCTCGGCACTTTTTTTCAAGCGAATCATTCTTATAAATTCATGAACTCCTAAACCGGTAATGCTTTTAATTTTAGCGTACAAAACCGTTCTGCTGATGTTAAGTTGTTCACACAGTATTTCGTGGTTGAAATCGGGTTCCGAAAAATGTTGTTCAATGATCTCGGCAATTTTATTGAAGAATTCTTTATCGCTTTCATTGTACAATTGAAAAGAAGGATGCATTTTGTTTTGCAATTCTTTTTGGTATTCATCGAGCTCGGCCAGTTCTTGCCAAAGTTTTTCTTTAAGCGTTTTCTTTAAAATGGTTTTGTTGGCCAAATCAGAGAAAGACGGTAATTCGCTGTTGTTTTGCTCAACAATGAGCAATACTGGTAAGTGACTGGTAGCAGTATTTCGCTTTAACGCAACTACCTTTTCATTTTGATCGGTGAGAATAAAATCGGGAAGATTTTCGGCTACCAATTCATTTTCTAATAGTTCTAAATGCTTCGCTAATAAAGAATGTGCGATTGAAATATTTTCTTCGTTCGCTAAGAGTATCTGTATTTTCTTTCCTTTTATTTTATCAAGATTTTCGTCTCCTTCGATGGTTATATGTTCTTGATGTAAAAGCTGATTTTGCTGAGCTATGATTTTATTTTCTTGTCGTTCTTGTTCTATTTGATAAAGGTCGATGGCTTCATTTTGAATCAATAATTCATCTTCTTTTTCGGCCATTTGTTCTTCTAACAATTCATTTTTTTGTTGAATAGATTTGTAATATAAATAGGCGGCAACAGAAATGAGCAATAGCACAGAGATGATGAACCAAGTGCTTTTCCAAAAAGGAGCCAGTACATGAATTTGTAATTTTTTGTCGGCGATTTTCCATTCATTATTTCCATACGAATACTTAAAAAGCAAATGGTAATTTCCTGCCGGAAGGTAGTTAAGAGTAATAATTTTTTGTGCACCTATTTCTATCCATTGATCATTTAATCCCTTTATTTGATAAGCTATTTTTAGCTGAGTGGGATTGTATAAATCGATAACAGAAAAGTTAATGTTGAGGTTCGATTCACTTTCGTTGATTTCTATTTTATCTTGATATTGAAATTCACCCAAATAGATTTGGGTTGCTGGTAACTGATGCTTTAAGTTTTTGGTGAAGAAATTATTGAAGCCATTCATGCCACCAAAAAACAGTTCTCCGTTTTTACTTTTTAAGCAAGCTTTGTGCACGTAGATGTTGCCTTGAAATCCGTCGGCAGCATCATATTTTTCTTGCGTTTTGTTTTTTAAGTTGAAGCAAATTAATCCTTTGATGGTACCCAGCCATGCGTTATTTTCATTGTCGAATACAACACTTTTAATACACAATGGAAGTTCTTTTTGCGAAGGGGTGAAGGAATGGCTGATTTCATCAAACCTTTGTAATCCGCCCGATTCACTTACAATCCAAATGTTGTGATTAGCATCTTCGGCAATCATGTTTACCGAGTTGTTGGCCAAACTACCAGCCTTTGTATTTTCTTTAAAAAAGGTTTTTTGGTTGTTTTCTAAAAGTAAAATTCCGCTGTAGCTGCTCACCCACAATCTGTTTTTTGAATCTTTAAAAAGATGATTGATCCAAATGGGTTCTTCACTGATAAGCACTGTTTTCTTAGTATTGATATTGAAGGTAGCGAGTCCGCCACCATGCGATCCAATCCAAATAATATCGCCATCAATCCATATCGATTTGATGTTTTTGCAATTTACATCGTAAGCTTTTGTGCTTTGGTTTTTGGTGTTGTATTGTATTAATCCACCTCCCCAGGTTGCTATCCATAGGTTTTGGTTTTTATCAATTTTCACATCTTGAATGAGCAAGCTCGATAAGCCTTGTGTGATAAATTGATAGCTTTCATTTTTTCTGTTGTAGAAACCTAAGCCGCCTTCTGTACCCACCCAAAAATTGCCTTGCTCATCTTCGCAAAACGATGTGATGGTGCTTCTTCTAGAGACGCCGCTAACTTCGGCCTTATTAAAATGTAGGCTAATTTTGTTTTTGTGAAAGTTGGTGTACATCACGCCATTGCCTTTGGTGGTGAACCAAAGATTGCCAAAACTGTCTTCACAAATATTGATGATGGTGTTGCTTAGCCTAAAGTAGTTGTTAATTGCATGATGGTTAATTTCTTCAAAATTGTTTTTTCCATGTGCCATATATTGTAGTGGTAAACCTTCTAAACCTACCCATATGTTCTTCTCGTGGTCTTGAAAAATACATTTCACATTGGCTTTATTGAATTGAGGAAAGCTTCTTAGTATTTCTCCTTTGGGGTTGATTTTAAATATTCCTTGCTCGAAAGTACCCAGCCAAATGTTTTTGTTATCATCAATCATTAGCGATTTAATTCCTATGGCTGTTTCGCGCAAGAGAACATCGGTTTTATTCGATTTTATATCGTAGGTTAGCAATCCGTTAGAGAAAGTACCAGCCCAAATTTTATCGTTTTCATCGATGACGATAGGGAAGATGGTAAAGCCACATTCTTTAATCCATTTTCCTTTTTGCGATGATACATCATATTGACATAATCCTGCCGAGGTTCCTAGCCACAATTGATGTTTACTGTCTTCTTTAATAGAGTTAATGGGAACTTTTAGAGTGCTATCTGCTAAAGAGCATCTTTCAAATTCATCCTTTTCGCGGTGGTAAAGGTTGAGTCCGTTAATACTACCCACCCACAATCTATGGGCATGGTCTTCATAGAAAGTATAGCAAATGTTAGAGGAGAGGCTGCGGTTATTATGAGGGTTGTACTCGTATTTTTTTAGGGTGCTGCCATCCCAGCGTTCTACTCCTTCATAGGAGGCAATCCAAATAAAACCATAGGAATCTTGAAATATGTTTTCTTTTCCTTCTCCAAGAATTTCTTCGCTGTAAAATTTGAGATGTTGTGTTTGGGCCGAGACGGTGCCCATCAACAAACATGAAAATAGTATAAGGCTTCGGTAAAGTAGTAGTCTCATTTGTAGTTTTCCTCTTTTCTAAATATAAGGTATTTGAGGGGCAAAAGGGGAAAAAAGTACAAAATTCAATGTGTTGCGGACTATAGTTCAACAAAATAAGACTATAGTTCAATCAATTTAACTGTAGTGTAATTCAGTGGATTAGCATCGAGATAACTTAGGCTAACTCAATTACTAATTAAAATCTACTGCTATGAAACTAAAAACACTTTTACTCCTTTTTTCCATTGGTTTGCTGCTCTATTTTAAGGGGCAGGCCCAAACCAAATTCGAGTCGCTTAACTTTTTATATAGCATTCAGGGCAAACAAATTTTGTCGGGACAACACAACGATCAAAAGAATTTGGAGTGCGGACAAAGTGGTGCTACCGGAGCGAGTTATTGGACCGACCAAGTATATTCTATCACCGGAAAATATCCAGGTTTATACAGTGCCGATTTCTTGTTTGTAGGCGATGGTCAGCCCCGTTGGGATATCACCTACGAGGCCGAAAAGCAATGGAATGCCGGAGCGGTAGTGCAAATGATGTGGCATTCTTGTCCGCCCACCAGCGGCGCAACTTGCGGTTGGAATCCCGGAGTGATAAGCAGCTTAAGTTCGGCTCAATTTGCCGAATTGCTTACCAACGGAAGCAATTTGAACAACATATGGAAATCGAGGGTAAACGAAATATCAAAGTATTTAACCTACCTCAAAAATAAGGGAGTAGAAGTTTTTTGGCGTCCTTACCATGAGCAAAATCAAGGCGTTTTTTGGTGGAATTCTCAAGGCGCTGCCAACACCAAAGCATTATGGAGAATGATGCACGATTATATGAGCAACGATTTGGGCTTAGACAATTTGATTTGGATTTTAGATGTTCAAGATATAGCAGGTGCCACCAACTATTGGGATTGGAATCCCGGTAATCAATATTGGGATGTGATGGCTCTTGATGTATATGCCGATGCTTATTACAATAGTGAATATTACAACAATTTACTTACTGCGGCTGGAGGAAAACCAATTGCCATAGGTGAGTGTTTTAATTTACCGAGTGCGCAAATCATCAATACTTATCCGCAATATACTTTTTTCATGAATTGGTCATACGGACTCAAAAAAGGATTGAGCTGTGAAAATACCAATTCAGATGCTTTCATTAGAGAAGTATACAATAATCCAAAGGTAATTACTCGCGATGAAATGCCAGGTTGGGGTAAGAATAAAGCACCAGAAAATTTGGCGACCAATAAGGCAATTACAGTTTCTTCTACCGAAGCAGGTAACAATGTTTCAGGCAATGTAAACGATAGAAATTATGGAACTAGATGGTCGTCGAATTACAGCGATAACGAATGGATAAGCATAGATTTGGGCTACACCTATTTGCTTGACAGTATCAAGATTCGCTGGGAGGCGGCTTATGCCAGTGACTTTCAAATTCAGGTTTCTGGCGATGGCAACAATTATACTACCATTCAGAATGTGAACAATAATACCAGCACCTACAATAAGTTTATTTTTCAAAAGTTGGAAGCCAATTTCATAAGAATTTTTGGCACAAAAAGAGCTACGCAATGGGGCTATTCTATTTATGAAATTGAAGCCTATGGAAAAGCAAAGGCCTTGCCTTACAATGGTACTTTGCATAACGTGCCAGGGGTGATTGAGGCAGAACAATTTGATTTAGGTGGAGAAGGAGTAGGATACCATGATTTGAGTGCAAGTAATACGCATTTAGCATTTAGAAATGAAGGCGTAGATATTGAGGCATGCACCGATGTGAACGGAGGATTTAACTTAGCAGGAATTCAAAGTGGAGAGTGGACCAATTATTCCATCAATGTTTTACAACAAGGATTTTACGATTTTAACTTTAGGGTGGCTGCTACCTCGGGAGGCAAATCGTTTCACATAGAAATAAATGGAGTAGATGTTAGTGGAAGCATTGCTGTGCCAAATACTGCAGGATGGCAGGCATGGCAAACTGTGAATGTTCCATCGGTTCAATTGAATGCAGGTACTCAAAATTTGCGATTGGTGATGGATAGCGAATTATTCAATGTGAATTTTATTGAGGTAATCGATTTGTTGTCGACCAATATAGGTGAAAACACATCAAAGTTAGATGCTAAAATATTTCCAAATCCCTGTCGCAATGAATTACATTTTCAATTGTCGAGTGATTTTGCAGAAGGGGCGCAAGTAGAAGTTTATTCGATGTGCGGACAAATCATCTTTTCGCAAAAAACACAAAATCAAATAGGTTCAATTTCACTTGAGAATTTAAGTGAAGGTATATATCAAATTAAATTTTCCTCTCCCTCAAAAGTAGTCATGCAATCCCTAGTAGTGTTGAAATGACAAACCTCAGGCACTTCATCAGTCGCCCGATAGATGAAGTGTTTTTATTCACTTAAAATAATATTAAAGATGAAACACAATTATTTTTTAGGAAATGGGACACTAATCTCACTTCTCCCTTTTTTAAAGGGAGAGTGTGTAGGTCTTTGTGGGGAAAGGCAAGAGGGATTTATCTCGATCACTAAAATCCCTCTTCCCCCTTCACTGGCATTTCCGCACTCTCCCTTTAAAAAAGGGAGAAGTGAGATTAGTGTCCCATTACTTATAATACATACCTATTAAAACTTAAAACTATGAAGACAAAAAATGTAATTTTCTTTGCGCTACTGTTTCTTACTAAAGTTTTTGTTGCTCAAAACAATCAATTTGTAGTGGGTTATATGCCCACCTACAATAATTTTCCAAATGCCATTAATAATGCCGATTTAAACATTCTAACGCATATTGACATCGCCTTTGTTAACCCTGATGCCAATGCCAATATTTACATGCCCAACGGTACTGCAACAGTGGTAAATACTGCGCATGCCAAAAATGTAAAAGTGTTGGTTTCTATTTGCGGCGGAGCAGGAGATGCCAATACGTATCACACTATTTTAAGCAATACCAATCTTACCAATACTTTCGTTTACAATTTAACTCAACTGTGCATCAACAATAATTTAGATGGAGTAGATGTTGACATTGAAGGAAATGTGTTGGATGGTAATTACGTTACTGCAGCGCAATACGAATCTTTTGTTTTGAAACTAGCCACGGCACTTCATGCACAAAACAAATTAATGACTTCGGCCTTAGCCGGCTGGTTTATAAACAATGTTACCAATACAGCCGCACAAGCTTTCGATTTAATTGGCTTGATGTCGTATGATGCTTATGGGGGTTGGACTGGTGCGGGACAACATTCTCCATATTCCATGGCAGTGAACGATTTCAATGCTTTTCGCAATAAAGGAGTGGCCGCAAATAAATTGTTAATTGGCTTGCCATTTTATGGATATGGTTGGGGTAATAACCAAAGGGCTTGGACCTTCAATGAAATTACCAATACTTTTCCAGGTTCAGAGAACAATGATCAAGTAGGTTCTGGCGCGAATGTGATTTACTACAATGGCATACCTACCATCAAACAGAAATGCACCTTTGCTCAGCAAAATGCAGGCGGAGTGATGATTTGGGAATTAACGCAAGATGCGTCTGGAGCAAAATCGTTATTGCAAGCTATCGGCGAAGTGATGGGCACTAACAACGCAAATTTGGTTCCCGATAATTTGGCGAAAAATAAGAATGTGCAGGTTTCATCCACAGATATAAGTGCGGCAAATGCATCGGCTATTACAGATGGATTGTACAATACCCGTTGGTCATCAACCTACAACGACAACGAATTTTTTATGGTTGATTTGGGTGATGAATACAACATCCATCAAGTGAAAATTACTTGGGAAACAGCTTCAGCAAAAAACTATATCATTCAGTTTTCTAGCGATGCACAAAATTTTAGTGCTGCAAAATCAATTGTGAATAATTCCACTTTGGTGAACGATCATGCTTCGCTTAGTGGTAAGGCTCGATACATTCGTGTGCAATGCAGTTCGCGCAATACAGCATATGGATATTCTGTGTTTGAATTAGAGGTGTATGGCAGTGCCATTGCAAAACCATATTCGGGTACGCCTATCAATTTACCCGGAAAAGTTGAAGCTGAATTTTATGATTTAGGAGGTGAAGGTGTGGCGTATCATGAGCTGAGCGCCGGCAATCAATTTGCACAATTGAGAACCGATAATGTAGATGTAGAATCGTGCAGTGATGCAGGTGGCGGATATAATATCGGTTCGGCGCAAACGGGAGAGTGGCTGGCGTATTCTGTAAATGTTTTACAAAGCGATTTTTACGATATTGAAGTTAGAGTGGCTACTGCAGAGAGTGGTAAGATGTTTCATTTGGAGATGAACGGACAAAATATTTCTGGCACTATTCAAGTGCCCAATACGGGGGGATGGCAAAGCTATACTTCGGTAATTATTCCCTCGGTCTATTTGCAGTCGGGCACACAACAATTGCAAGTAAAATACGATTCAGAATATTTCAATTTGAACTACATTAATTTTAGTGAGGTTTTATCTACTTCGCTAAATGAAAACACAAATATTGAATTGAGTGTATTTCCAAATCCGGTGATAGATATCTTAAACTTCACTATTAATAATAGCGATGAACAGTTCTTCAAGTTGAGAGTATTTAATGCACTAGGAGAGTTGATGCGAGAAGAGTTGATTTCTTCTTCAGGCAATATTTCTTTGGAAGATTTTTCTACAGGAATATACCACTTGCAATTTGTGATAGATGACAAGTTAATTAACAAAGAAGTTGTTGTGAGATAGGTGCTGGGATTTTGTTGTTGGAGCACACGTGGAAACACGTGTGCTTTTTGTTTTTATCCTAATGTAAATCCGAATTTGAATATTAAGAAAGCAAAACCTTTTTTGTCGGCTTTTACGCTCGATTCACTGTAGATGATTAACCCAGGGTAAAAAGCACCTATAAATCCCCAATTGTAAGCCCATATTGCTTTTTTTCCCGTTCGTGTGTTAAAGTAATGATTGCATTCGTATTCTAATTTTAAACCATTTCTCACGTATTTGTAAGTTGTACCATATTCATCCATTACAATTGTATATGGAATTTGTGCGCTTGGTTTTAAGGATCGTAAGAAACTAAAATCTAAAAATGTTTCTTTTTTATTTACTAAAGTTTGGCTTCGATTGGCGGCAGAAATAAGTCGAACATCGTGGTAGAAATTAAGTCTTACACCCACCTCAAGTATATTTTCATCGCCATTTATCAAATATTCCTTGTTTGAGTTTATTAGTTGGCGATTGAATTTATTTAACGAGAATAGAGCTCCTAACTTAAATTCTTGCTTAGCTTGTGCTTCAATAAAGTACTTGGTGTTTCGCTTTTTGGGCATAAATTTGGTCACTTTAATTTCCGCATCGAAAGAAGAAAAATACTTTTTTTTTGTAAGGATATATGGTAATTGAATTGATGAAGAAGTGAGAATTGTAGTTGTACATTTCTATCACTGGGAAATTGAGGTAAGTGCTTTCCAAGCTTAATCTTGGTAATGGATTTATTCGTGCTTTGGCAATGTATCCTGGATTACCAGCGTTCATTACAGCTGCGCACATAGTAAAATTAACTATTGGTCGGTTGTGCATACCATTTTTAATAAAAACAATATCTAGTTTGTTTCCGTCTTTAAATGTGATTAAAGTTGAATGATTGTTAACGATGGTATCAAGTGCGCTTTCTTTTAACCATGTGATATCGAATTCGTCGCTTTCGGCAGCGCTTTTGGCATTAGGGTCTCTAATTCTATCACTTGTTGATTGGGCTTTGCTGAGTGATGCAACAGCAAGAAAAAATAAGAAAAATTTGAATTTCATTTGTTCACAAGTGTTTATGATAAATGCAAAGAAAAGAAAATAGGAATTAATTGTTCTCACAAATTATTTATAAATAAAAAAGGCGTCTGAATCATCAGACGCCTTTTCTTTATTTTGAATTTGCTTTAAGCAGCGTTGCCTGCTTGTTTCAAATAAGTGATGTGCGATTTAAAAGCATCCCACATAGTTGGGAAAACACGATATTCGATATTGAAATCTTTACAAGTTTGGGCAACAATTTTTCTAATTTCAGGATAGTGAATATGGCTAATTTTAGGAAATAAGTGATGCTCAACTTGGAAGTTTAATCCGCCCAACAACCAAGTTAAAAATTTGCTGTTTGGAGCAAAGTCAACTGTAGTGTTAAGTTGGTAAACAGCCCATTCTGCCTCTACAACAGTAACACCTTTACTATCGGGAGCAAA
This sequence comes from uncultured Chryseobacterium sp., assembly GCA_964406465.1. Taxonomy (GTDB): domain Bacteria; phylum Bacteroidota; class Bacteroidia; order Flavobacteriales_C; genus JAHEZL01. The sequence continues at coordinate 16,968 of CAYORT010000027.1, read as the reverse complement.
GAAATGTGCATCTTCTACAATGTGTGCCAACTGAAATACAACTGAAAGCACTACACCACTAGTAAAAGCCATGATTAAGTATCCAATAAGAAAGTTAACAAAGCCAACTTGCCAGATAGGTAATACAATAAAGAAAGTATAATTGAAAATTTTAGAAATCCAGAAATTTAAATGCTCATGAAACTTCATTTTTCTCAATGGAACATTGTCGGAAACTTGCTTGCTGAAATATTTGTAATAGTCGGTATAAAATACCCAATACACATACATAAAGCCATATAAGAATAGGCCATAGATATGCTGGAATTTATGAAACTTTAATTTCTTTTGGTCTTTATGCAAACGAATCAAAGAACCTGCATCGATATCATCATCGTGACCTTCGATATTTGTGTAGGTGTGATGCGCGATATTGTGTTTTTGTTTCCACATCATTACGCTACCGCCCAACACATTTAGGGAGTGTCCCATGATTTCATTAACCCATTTAATTCTAGAATAACTTCCGTGCGCACCATCGTGCATTACATTAAATCCAAGTGCAGCTACGTTTACGCCAAATAGCATACATATAGCAACCTTAATCCAACCGTTTAATGCGAAGCCTAAAATAGCTTCATCAAACATTAAAAGAAGGTAGAATGCAACGATGGTGCATACTAAAATGATGGTTTTTGAATATAGTTTGAAATTACCTGTTTGACTAATCTTGTTCTGCTTGAAGTAGCCATCTACTCTCTCTCTTAATGCAGCAAAGAATGCAGCCTCCTTATTGTTAAATTTTACTTTCGCCATTTTATGAATTTGAGGCAAATATAGTCATTTTGATTTTTGCAGCTTCAATTACATCCCGATAGTTATACAGAGCATGTGGATAACTCTGTTAATGAGACCATGATGTTGGAATTCTGTCCCATCTGTGTTTCTTAGTCATAGTGAGGATTTCCTTGATGAATACCTCGTTTTTGTCGAAGCCGATTTTCATGTTGTTTTCAACATTTCTGATTTTTCTCATACCAGGAATCATGGTGCTCACAGCGGGGTGGTGCTTAATGAATCGCAAGGCTAATTCAGGTAAGGTGATTTTCGCAGGAAGTTCTTTTGAAAGGGCATTTACTCTTTCTATAGTGGGTATTAAGTTTTCTTTGCAGAAATAGAGGTTTCTAAAATCACCTTTCTCCCATGAAGAATCTTTAGTTAATGTGCCTGTTAATGAACCTTCATCAAAAGGAACTCGGGCAATAACAGCAATGTTGTTTTGCTGGCAATAGGGAAAAAGCTCGTCTTCGGGATTTTGATCGAATAGGTTGTAAATAACCTGAATAGATTCTATTAGTCCACTTTCTAAAGTTTTAATGCAATTGGTAGGTTCCCAGCGGTTTACGCTAATGCCCATGCCTTGTATTTTACCTTCCTTTTTAAGTTTTTCAATGGCTAGTTTCCATTCTTCTTCTATGCTCCAAGCATCTTCCCAAACATGAAATTGTTGTAAATCAATCGTTTCTACACCTAGATTTTTTAAACTTTTTTCGGTGTAATCTATAATATGTTGAGCAGGAAAAACATCTTGTATCGACGAGCCTTTAATGGAGGGCCACTGATGATTTTTGGGTGGAATTTTGGTGGCAGTATACAATCTTTTGCTTTTGTGTCTTTTAAGCAAGGCTGCCAGTATGTTTTCACTTTTCCCTGCTCCGTAGGCAAAAGCTGTGTCGAAAAAATTGCATCCCAATTCTACCGATTTGTCTAAAGCCAGTTCGGTTTCTTTGTCTTCGCCGCCACTCCAGCCAGCCATACCCCACATTCCGTAGCCTATTTCACTTACTTTCCAATTTAATTTTCCAAAGTTTCTGTACTGCATAGTAATTTGTTCAATGTTTAATGTTAGAAGTTCAATGTTGGAAAAGTAGAGTGAAGAGCTGCTAAAATAGAAAAAGTTAGTAATTTCACCGCTCAATTTTTTTTATGGCACAACACATTCACAATTTTAGTAGTGGTCCGAGTATTCTTCCAAAGGAAGTAATGCAAAAAGCGGCAGAGGCAGTAATAGAATACAACAATAGCGGCTTGTCTATCATTGAGATGTCGCATCGCAGTCCGGAATTTGAAGATGTAATGGCTCAATCTTTCGCCATTTTTCGCGAGTTGATGAATGTTCCCGATGATTATGATGTTATGTTCTTGCAGGGCGGTGCTAGTTTGCAATTTACCATGATTCCTCAAAACTTGCTGCCACAAGGCGCTAAGGCGGGTTATGTGAATACAGGGGTGTGGGCCACTAAAGCCATGAAAGAAGCTAAGTTGTATGGAAATCCTATTGAGTTGGCTTCATCAAAAGATGCCAATTTTACTTTTATTCCAAAAGGGTATGATATACCAAAAGACCTGACTTATCTGCATTTAACAAGTAACAATACTATTTACGGAACGCAGTACAAATCATTTCCTGAAACAAGTGTACCGTTGATTTGCGACATGTCTTCTGATATTATGAGTAAGGTTATCGACATTTCTAAGTTCGATTTGATTTACGCTGGTGCACAAAAGAATATCGGTCCGGCCGGAGTAGTAATTGTAATTGCTAAAAAAGGAATTTTTGGTAAAACAGGCAGAGCTATTCCTACCATGATGGATTACCAAACGCATATCGAAAATGGATCAATGTTCAACACACCTCCATGTTTTTCTATTTTCACTTGTTTGCTTACCATGCAATGGTTGAAGAAGCTGGGCGGAGTTGCGGCTATTGAAAAGTTGAACGAGCAAAAAGCAAAAATTCTTTACGATGAAATCGACAGCAATCCGCTGTTTGTAGGCACTGCTGCTAAAGAAGATCGCTCTTTAATGAATGTATGTTTTGTGATGAAAGATGCATTGTTAGAAAAAGAATTTTTAGCTCTAGCAGAAAGTAGAGGGTTGAGTGGAATCAAAGGACACCGCAGTGTTGGTGGATTTAGAGCTTCAATTTATAACGCAATGCCAATTGAAAGCGTACAAGCTTTAGTAGACGCGATGAGAGATTTCGCGAAAGGCAAAGTTTAATATTTTAACCACAGAGGCACAGAGATTTTTCACAGAGGGCACGGAGAATAAATTGAGCCGCGTTGCTTAACAGAGTTCACAGAGTGCGCGACTTACTAAAAAATATTTTCAGGTACTACACTCTGTGAACTCTGTAAAACGCAGTGCCTTTGCGGACTTACTATAAAACAGCTCTGTATCCTCTGTGAAAAATCTCTGTGCCTCTGTGGTTAAAATTTCATTAGTTTTATATTCAATTGTTATGATGCTCAACAAAAATATATTAGTGAACGACTCTTTTCATTCTGGTGGTTTAAAACTACTGGAGAGTAAAGGGTTTTCGCTTTTTAAGGGGAATTACGAAGGTGAGGAATTGGTTCGTTTTATCAATGAAAATAATATAGGTGTTTTGTTGGTGCGCAGTGCTACCAAGGTAAACCGACAGGTGATAGTAGCATGTAAAACTTTGAAATACATTGGTAGAGGTGGAGTAGGAATGGATAATGTAGACGAGGTAGCCTGTAAGGAAAATGGCATCGTCGCTTTCAATACTCCGGGGGGCTCAACTACTGCCGTTGCCGAAATGGTGTTTGCGCATTTGCTTTCTATGCATCGTTTTATTTCAGCTAGCAATCAACTCATCAAAGAAGATATCTCTAAAGTGAAGACTTTGAAGAAGGAGTTTTCATCGGGACACGAACTCAAAGGAAAAACAATTGGTATTTGGGGTACAGGAAGAATTGGAACTGAAGTCGTTCGCCTGGCCATGTCGTTTGGAATGAATGTTTTGGCCTACCACAAAACTAACGCAGAGATGAGTGTGCAGTTTGAGATTAGAGGGAAGAAGATAGATGTTGTAATTCCTACTTCATCGTTGGATGAATTCTTACAAGACTCTGATATTATTTCTTTACATGTTCCACATCACGATAATCCTGTAGTTACTGCTGAAGTGATTTCTAAGATGAAAAATGGAGTGATTTTCGTGAATACATCGCGTAGCAGCAATTTGGATGAAGGCGCCTTGTTAAATGCACTGAAATCAGGCAAGATTTCTAAAGCCGCACTAGATGTTTTTTCATCAAATGTAAATGCCGAATTACTGCAACATCCTAATGTTTCTGTTACTCCGCATTTGGGAGCTAGCACAACAGAAGGCCAGGAAAAGATATCGATGGAGTTGGCGAGAAAAATTTTGGAGCTTTAACATCTCTGTGCCATCTTGTCTGCATTTCCCTCTTGGCATATCCATTGAAACATTACATGTCCCTGCAAAAAATCGCTTTTGATTTAGAAATTGAGGTGAGGGGAAAGTAATGTAATGACAAATTGACTTATTATGGACGAATTTAATATACAACCGATGATCGCGCAAAGTTTAATGGATGACGAGACAGAGTTCATCCCTTTGTTAACCAGCGATGATGATGAAAATATCAACTCATTTAACATTCCAAATGAATTGCCTTTGCTGCCTTTAAAGAATACGGTTCTTTTTCCGGGGGTAGTAATTCCAATCACTGTAGGAAGAGATAAATCGATTAAGCTGATACAAGAGGCTTATCGCAAAGACAAAATCATCGCGGTAGTTTCTCAAAAAGACAATACACAAGAGGAGCCTCATTTCAATGATTTAAATAAGGTGGGTTCTGTAGGGGTAATCATGAAGGTTTTGAGGATGCCCGATGGAAATACTACAGTAATCATTCAAGGTAAAAAGAGAATTGAAATTACCGGGTTGGTGAAAGAAGAGCCTTACATGGTGGGAACTGTGCAAGGTATCATTGAAGTGAAGCCGAAAGACAACAACAAAAATTTCAACGCTACTGTTTCTTCCTTGAAAGATTTGGCTTTACAAATTATTAAGCAATCGCCACATATTCCTAGTGATGCTGCCTTCGCCATAAAAAATATTGAGAGTCCGAGTTTCTTAATCAACTTCGTTGCTTCCAACATGAATCTTGCTGTTACCGATAAGCAGAAGATGTTAGAGATTGGCGACTTAGCCGAAAGAGCAACGGCAGTGCTTGGTCACCTTACCAAAGAATTGCAAATGCTGGAATTGAAAAATCAAATTCAGTCGAAAGTAAAAACAGGAATCGATGAGCAGCAGCGCGAATATTTCTTGCATCAGCAATTGAAAACGATTCAGGAAGAGTTGGGCGTAAACTCCTCAGATCGCGAGGTGGAGGCCATAAAAGAAAAGGCGAAATCTAAAAAGTGGAGCAAAGAGGTGCAAGATCATTTCGATAAAGAAATGCAAAAATTGCAGCGCATGAATCCACAAGCTTCCGAGTATTCTGTTTCGTTGAACTATTTGGATTTGTTAACCGAACTTCCTTGGAATGAATATACCGAAGACGATTTCAATTTGAAGAAAGCTAAAAAGATTTTAGATAGAGATCATTTTGGAATGGATGAGGTGAAGGAAAGAATTTTAGAGCACCTGGCTGTTTTGAAGTTGAAGAAAGACATGAAAGCGCCAATTCTTTGTTTGTACGGCCCCCCAGGTGTTGGTAAAACATCTTTGGGTAAATCTATCGCGGAGGCTTTGGGCAGAAAATATGTGAGAATGAGTTTGGGCGGTATTCGTGATGAAGCCGAAATGCGTGGCCACCGCAGAACATATATTGGTGCGATGCCTGGTAGAGTGATTCAAAATTTGAAGAAATCTAAATCATCTAATCCGGTTTTCGTGTTGGATGAAATTGATAAAGTAACCCGAGATTCTCATGGTGATCCTTCATCGGCCTTGTTAGAGATTTTAGATCCCGAGCAAAATGAAAAGTTCTATGACAACTACGTGGAGATGGATTACGATTTATCGAAAGTGCTTTTTGTGGCTACTGCCAATTCATTAAGTACCATTCAGCCAGCGTTGCGTGATAGATTAGAAATTATTGAGGTGAGTGGTTATACCGAAGAAGAGAAGATTGAAATTTCTAAAAGACATTTGGTTCCTAAGCAGGTGAAAGAACACGGTTTAGAAGACAATCAAATTACGTTTAGTGATGAGGTGTTGCAGGCTATTATAGAAGGCTATACTCGTGAATCGGGCGTTCGTTCTCTAGAAAAGAAAATTGCAAAAGTAGTGCGCAATCAGGCCAAAAATATTGTTATTGGTAAGAAGACAGATAAGGCTGTTTCTGTTGCTGGTTTGCAAAAAATATTGGGTCCAGCTAGATTGAAAGATAAATACGAAGGCAATGATTTTGTAGGCGTGGTTACCGGTTTGGCTTGGACTGCAGTAGGTGGAGATATCTTGTATATTGAAGTAAGTTTGAGCAAAGGAAAAGGCAAATTAACTTTAACAGGTAACTTGGGGGATGTGATGAAAGAGTCGGCTGTATTGGCTTTAGAATATTTGAAATCTCACGCGAAAGAGAATGGTATCAATGAAGATGAGTTCGACAATTGGAATGTGCATATTCACGTGCCTGAAGGTGCCACACCGAAAGACGGACCATCGGCTGGTATCACCATGTTAACTGCATTGGCTTCTGTTTTCTCAAAACGTAAAGTAAAACACAAATTGGCCATGACGGGTGAAATAACTTTGCGTGGTAGAGTGTTGCCTGTGGGAGGAATTAAAGAAAAAATTCTCGCAGCGAAAAGAGCGAATATCACTGAAATAATTTTGGCTGAAGAAAACAAAAAAGACATCAAAGAAATCAATCCGAAATACATCAAGGATTTGAAGTTTCATTATGTGAAGAATGCAGGAGAGGTGCTAAAAATAGCATTGTTGAAGAAGTAGAGGCTTAGGCTTCTACTTTCTTCTATTTCTAATAAACGGATTTCCTTTCCACGGATTTTTAAAGGTCCATTTGTTCTTTTGAGCTTTTTCGTACTTGTCGTCGCGAGCAGTAAAGTATAAAGCAGTACTCACAAATATGATCATGCCGCTAATCACGCCCCATTTGTTTAAATAAATTCCTGCAAAGCCAAGTACCACGTAGTCGTTTATGTTTTTTGGGTCGTAAGCAATGTTAACTTTTTCACCAGGTTCATAAAGGGCATCAAGCACTGTGATTTCATAAAAGCTATTACCTAGTTCTACTTGCACTAAAGACCATGTTCTATGATTATTGTAAAGACAAGTTCCTACAGTTCTTTCGCCATCATTCAATAAAGGTAAAATCACAATAATTGGAAGGGCAATAGCAAACAAAAGAATTGCTATATATCTTTCAGTAGAAAAGTTTGTTAAAGAATCCATCATTTTCTTTTTGCCAACCATTTATTAGCGTAGTGACAAACATAAGCTGAACCTGCGCCAATAATAGCACCTGCCAAAACATCGCTAGGGTAATGTACTCCCAAATGCATTCGCGAGTATCCTACACCACTTGCCCAAATAAACGAAGGAGCTATCACGTACCATTTAGGAAAAGCCAAGGATAAACTTGTTGCTGCAGCAAAAGCGCTGGAGGTGTGGCCCGAAGGGAAGGAGGGGCTCCCAGCATCTGTCATCTTTTCGATGAAGGGGTAGGTAACAAAAGGACGTTCTCTATTTATACCATATTTCATTACAACACTAATGCCCGATGCTACTACAAAGGTAGCACTCATATAAAGTCCCTTTCTTGTTAAGGCTGAATCTTTTTTAAGTAAGCCAATCCCTGTTGTAATAAGCGGCGCTACTAGGCAAACGGGTATATCGGAGTGTGTTAAAAAAAGAAAGGTGCCATCTAAATTTTTATTTCTATTCACATTTATTTCTTTCAATAAATTGATGTCTATGTTTTGAGAAAACATAGAAAAAGAAAGAATAAAAAGTATAAAAGTGGAGATTCTATTTTTCATTCCATTTGTTTACTGAAGTAAAGAAAGAGATAATTTTTTGAACTTTTCTGACCAATCTCAATTTTTTCAAGCAAGTTTTATTACTTACTTTCGCCGCATCGCTCAACTAACATATGGATAAATTACATTCTTTTTTTACTGCTATTCTGATATTGCTATGCATTTCGGTAAACGCACAATCGCTTAAGCAAAATATTGATTTTGAAGACGGAAATCTCAATTATTGGGATGGTGCAACCGGAGTTTGCTGTGGTGGCGGAATTAATATTCCCGGTATTGTTACTGGCCGCCATACGGTGGTAAGCGGATCAGGTACAGATATCAATACTTTGGATTCTATCACTGTTGTTGCTCCTACGGGAAAATTGTTTTCTGTTCGTTTGGGAAATGATAACGTTGGAAGCGAAGCAGAATTGATTAAGAGAAGCTTTAAGGTTACTCAAAAAAATGCAAATTTTATTTACCAATATGCGGTAGTGCTAGAAGATCCATTTGGGCATCCACAAAACGATAAACCGAAATTTGAAGTTAGAATTATGGACAGCACCGGCACTGTAATTCCCGGTCCTTGCGGATATTACCAAGTTACTGCGGGGCCGGCCACCGACACCTGGTTTAAAAACAATGATGTTCGATTTAAGAAATGGACTACCGTAGGAATTGACTTGTCGGCCTATATTGGTCAAACAATGACCATTCAATTTTCTACCGAAGATTGCGGCTGGGGAGGGCACTTTGGTTATGCTTATGTTGATGCTGGTTATGGTTATTTAGATGTTATTGTTCATGGATATTGTGAAGGAAATGATGTTGTGCAGCTTACCGGACCAGAGGGTTTTGTGAAATATTACTGGCCTGCTACACAACAATATGGTAAAACTATTTCTATTCCTAAACCCAATGAAGGTGATTCGGTAATTGTTGAGTTAACCAATGAAGCAGGGTGCGAAACTAAATTGGTGCATATTTTCGAAAAGCTTCCCTTGCCGCATGCTGTGGCTGGCAATGACACTACTTTGTGTGCCGGTGGAATTGTGAATTTATGGTCGGATGGTGCTGGTACTAATGGAACTTATATTTGGACTTCAGATGTTGGAGGCTTTCATTCAGATAATCAAAATACATTTGCCAATCCTAAAAAGAATACGGTTTATACTGTAAAAGTGGCTAATGCCAATGGCTGTATTGGTCCCGATTCTATTGCTACAGTGACTGTAATTGTAGATACCGCACTTGTTTTTGAATTACTTGAAGAAGAGCAAATTTGCACAGGTGATAGTGTAACTATTGTAGGGCCTAATAATCCTGGAGTAACTTACAGTTGGGTATCTGTTCCGGCCGGATTTACTGCCAATTCGAAAAACATTAAAGTTTCGCCATCTGTAGATACCAAGTATTTTCTAACGATTAGCAATAGTTCTTGCACATATGTTGATTCTTCCTTAGTTAAAGTGTATTCACCCTTGTCGGTAGCAGATACACTTTTCGATGGTTTTTGTGGTAATGACACCATAGTCACGGTAGAGGGTTTGTCGGGTTATAGTTCATATCAATGGAGCAGCGGTGAAACCACCAAGGATGTTGATGTGCTTCATCCTTCCGATGGTGATGTATTGACTTTGTTTTTGGTGAATTCTATCGGTTGTTCCGACTCGGTGAAATACGTTGTCAGTCAAACCAGCGGCCCACAGTCATTTGCATTTGCTTCTAATGACACTGTTTGTTATGGAGTTTCAGTTCAGCTAAATCCTTTAGGAGCTGGCGTAACAAATTTTGTTTGGACTTCCATACCTTCGATGGTGATTGCTAATAAAACTAATCCGGTTGTTACACCTTTAGTAAATACCAAGTTTATCTTGCAATCTTACAATCAATATGGGTGTAGTGATACTTTATTAAATGACACCGTTGAAGTGATAGTAGACGACAGGGCTAAAGTTTCTTTACCCAACGATACTACT
>CAYORT010000027.1:0-7080 GCA_964406465.1 uncultured Chryseobacterium sp. | reverse complement strand
TTAGCAAGCCTAAGTGGAACTGGAATTTTTTCATGGACTTCATCGCCATCGGGATTTATTTCCTCTGATTCGATGATCACTGTTAACCCTAAAAAGACAACCTCTTATTTTCTATCAATTTCAAATGGTGCTTGTCATTTTGGCGATGCGGTTACTGTAAATATTTATGATTCGGGTTTAGATACATTAGAGTCCTTCGACTTCTGTCAAGGTACTGCTAGCATTGTGCTTGATGGTCCGGCTGGATTCGCAAATTACAAATGGAGTTCAAATGAAATCACTGAAGATATTACCATCAATTCGCCTTCTGGATCGTACACCAAATATTTGTATGTTACCGCTTCCATGGGCTGCAAAGATACAGTGAAGTATAAGGCCAATGAGATTTTGCCTTCAAGCTTGCAGCCAATGGCTCCGATATTAATTTGCTACGGTAACTCGGTTCAATTAACAGCAAGTTCAGGATATGCGAAAGATAAGTTTCAATGGACCTCAAATCCAGTAGGTTATTCTTCGCAATTGAAATCACCTATTTTTGAACCAGATGACACCACAACTTTTACGGTAACAATTACTAATGATTTAAATTGTTTGGCCAACACAACACAGTCGGTAATTGTTAATGTAGACAACTCAACAGAAGTTACTTTAGGGTCGGATAAAGTAATATGTAAAGGAAATCTTATTCAATTGAAATCTTTTACTGGAAAAGGAACATATTCTTGGACTTCTACGCCAGCAGGATTTACTTCTAGTGCAGCGACAATTAACGTTTCGCCTGCGGCAAGCACCACTTATCATTTAACTATCAGCAACAATTACAATTGTAGCAATACCGATGATGTAAGCGTTCAGGTAAATAATTTACCAACCCCAAATATTGCGGTGCAAGAAGCTCAATATTGCACAGGAGATGCTATTCATCTTAATTTGAATTCGAGCTATTCAAGTTATGACTAGACTGTGAAAAAGGGTGCTACTTCAAGCACTTATCATACCCCAGGAATAAGCGACAATATTTCTGCCTCAACTCAATATATTGTTTCGGTAAAAGATGCAAATAATTGTACTGGTAAAGATACTTTAACGGTAAATCCTACTTCGGTTGATTTAACATTGCCATCTAATGTAACTTCTTGCGAAGGAGAAGTAGTGGTGTTAGATGCTAAAAATGAAGGTGCATCATACTTATGGACAAACAATTCTTATTCTCAAACCATCAATGTAACCAACAGTGGAACATATGCTGTGTTAATTACCAAAGGGGCATGTAATAAATATTCTAGCGCTTATGTTACCTTTTTACCAGCATCAAAAATCGGTTTAATACCAAATGTTATTACTCCAAACGGAGATGCATTTAATGAGAATTTTGAATTGAATGTAGTGTCTGATAAATTCCATATGGAGATTTATGACAGATATGGAATTAAGGTTTATGAAACCGATAATGCGAGTTCCTTCTGGGATGGCAAAGTGAATGGCGAAGCAAGTTCTGATGGAGTTTTTTATTATGTAATGCGATTTAAATCAAATTGCGAGGAAAAAGAGAAAGAGTTTACTGGCTTTGTTCAAGTGATTGGTCAGCCTAAATAAAAAGGCCACACTTTACATAAAATTAATATGAAAGGTTTTTTACATAAGGCTTTTGAGATTACCTTTACAGGTAGTTATGAGCAAGAGAATTCCAATAATCAATAGAGAAGTAAGCTGGTTATCGTTCAATGAACGAGTTTTACAAGAAGCGCAAGACGAGAAAAACCCATTGTTAGAAAGAATGCGCTTTTTGGGTATTTTTTCTAACAATATGGATGAGTTTTACCGTGTTCGTGTAGGCTCTTTGTTTCGTAAAATTCAAGTGGAGCATAGTAAGCACGACAAACGTTTGCTTATACAGATTCACAAAACTGTTTTGCGCTTGCAGCATGAGGCAGAGAAAACTTTGGGCGTATTGCGTGTGGAGTTGGAGAAAAAAGGGGTTGACTTTGTTGATGATAAAAAGCTTTCAGTCGAGCAGGGTGAATTCGTGAAAGATTATTTCACCAAAAAGGTGCGTCCGTTTTTAGTGCCCATCATGATTAACTCTGCACCTAAGTTTCCCGATTTACATGATGATACCGTTTATCTTTCTGTGGTGTTGAAAGATTCAAAAAAGAATGAAGACGATGAATATGCTATTATTGAAATACCCGATTCATTGCATCGTTTTGTGGTTATTCCGGGTACGAAGAATAAACAGGCAGTAATGTTTGTTGACGATGTTATTCGCTACAATCTAAAGGAGATTTTCACGCTTTTTGAAGAGTACGATACCTTTGAATCTTACACTATAAAAGTTACGCGTGATGCCGAATTAGATATAGAGGCAGATGCATCAAAGAGTTTAACCGAGCAACTTTCATTTAGCATCAAACAAAGAAAAAAAGGAACTCCGGTTCGTTTTGTTTACGATGTGAAAATTCCAGATAAACTCTTGAATATCATTCTTAAGAAAGCTAAAATTATTGAAACTGAGATTTTGATTCCGGGTGGGAAGTACCATAATGTTAGAGATTTTATTGATTTTCCTTCTTTAGGAATTCCTGCAGCAGAATTTCCTAAGCAAGCACCTATGTTGCATCCCGATTTAGCGGCTGGTGGAAATTTATTTAAAGTGCTTAAACAGAAGGATGTGTTATTGCAATATCCTTATCATTCGTTTACTCACTTTTTAGATTTCTTGCGCGATGCAGCCATCGATCCTAAAGTGAGAACTATAAGAATGACTATCTATCGCTTGGCTAAAGAATCGGCCGTAATCAATGCTTTGGTGAACGCTGCTCAAAATGGTAAGAAAGTAACCGTATTGATGGAGATTCAAGCTAGATTTGATGAAGAAGCAAACATTCACTGGGCGCAAATTTTACAAGAAGCCGGAGTAAAAGTATTGTATGGTTTGAAAGGTTTGAAGGTGCATAGTAAATTGGTTTTGATTTCTAGAAGAGAAAGAAATAAAACAGTGCGCTACGCCAATGTAGGAACAGGAAATTTCAATAAAGATACGGCGAAGATTTTTTCAGATGTATCTCTTTTTACTTCAGATAAAAGAATTACAGCCGATGTTCACAATATGTTTAAGTTTTTTGAAGATGTATATAAGCCTTACAAGTACAAGCATTTAATTTTATCTCCATTCAACAGCAGAAAGAAAATCAATACATTTATCAATACCGAAATTAGAAATGCAAAGCTTGGTAAACGTGCCGAGATATTTCTAAAGATGAACAGTTTGAACGATGAGGCAATGGTGAAGAAGATTTATGCTGCAGCGGCAGCCGGAGTTCAAGTTAGATTGTTGGTGCGTGGTATTTGTAGCGTGGTGCAAGGTGCAGTAGGATACGAAACTTTAGAAGCAAGAAGTATCGTTGGAAGATATCTAGAACATTCTAGGGTTTTCATTTTTCATAATGGTGGTAAACCTCAATATTATATTTCATCAGCCGATTTTTTAACCCGTAATTTAGACAATAGGGTTGAGGTTCTTTGTCCGGTACTCGACACTAAAATAAAGGCCGAATTACGCGATTTCATGGAGATGCAATGGAACGACAATGTTAAAGCTAGAGTGCTAGATCTTAATTTGTCGAATTCATATTATGTTGATGGAAAAAGTAAAAAAACTCAAGCGCATATAGATTATTACAATTATCTTAGAAGGCAAAAATAAGCTTGATGAATATTTTAAAGTTTGCTGCTATTGACATCGGTTCTAATGCCATTAGGCTTATCATCTATTATGTAGTAGAGGATTCTAAAGGAACAATTTTCAATAAAAATGAATCGTATCGTGTGCCATTAAGACTTGGAAAAGAGTCTTTTGAAAACGGTCAGATTTCCCCCGATACCATCAAAAAACTAGTGTACACCATGACTGCCTTCGATAGATTGATGAAGGTTCATGAGGTTATTTCCTATAGAGCATGTGCTACTTCGGCAATGCGCGATGCAAAGAATAATTTAGAGATTGTGGATGAGGTTAAGGATAAGTCGGGGATTAAGATTGAAATCATATCCGGACAAGAAGAAGCCGATTTCATTTATGCCAACCATCTTTTTCAATCATTGGCCATAGAGCGCCCATTCATGTATGTTGATGTAGGTGGTGGAAGCACAGAATTAACACTTTTCCATCATAACAAGGCCGAAGCCTCCACTTCATTCAAAATAGGAACAATTCGCTTATTACAAAATAAGGTTTCCGAAGAAACTTGGGATGAGATGAAGAAGTGGGTGAAAGAGAACTCGAAAGGAAAGAAGAATTTAGAAATTATTGGTTCTGGCGGTAATATCAATCAGTTGAGCAAGATGACGAAATCTCGTAAAACTTCTGAGTTGGATTATGATGTGCTGAAGGATATTTATCAGGATATCAAAAAAAGAACTTACGAAGAGCGAATTAGTGAATTGGGTTTAAAGCCCGATAGAGCCGATGTTATTGAGCCCGCAGCCGAGATATTTTTAAATGTTATGCGCTGGTCGGGGGCCGAGGTGGTTAACGTTCCAAAGACCGGAATGGGGGATGGGGTTATTAGAAAGCTTTATCAAGAATACAAAAGCAAATAAAATACTTCAAATAATTAAACGAAAGCGTCTGATTTTCAGACGCTTTTTTTTCTTGTGAATACAAGCTTATCTTTTTATCTTCGCGACTGTAACAAATAAACACCTTGTTTGTTCTACTGGGGCTATTGAACTACTAATTTTACTTTTTCAAAAAAATGGGGAAAAGACTTTTATCGTTTTTATTGCTTGGTTTTGCCTGTGCTCAAAATTTAAGTGCTCAAAATTGTACGAATATTCCTGTAAAGGAAGCTGTTCGTAATGGTGATTTTGAGAAAGGATATCTCACAGGATCGGGCACTAAACATACTTTTACAGCGGGTAGTGATTTTGATTTCTACTCTGATATGGATTTTAAAGGGCAGCAAATATCTTCTGCTGCCAATGGCTGTCACTATGGTATTGGTGATGGTTATGTTGTCGCTCGTGCCGAAAATTTTACTTGTGCTTCCACCAATTGGACCAACAATACGTATTGGGGGATGTCATATGGTGGTGATGCAAATTTTAAAGATCACACACCAGGTAAAAGTGGAAAAGGATATGCCTTGTTGGTTGACTTGAATAACCGACAAACTAGTCCGAAAACTGGAGGCAAACCTATCGCATGGGAACAAAAAGTGGATATCTATGCTTCTCAACCTTATTGGTTTTCTGCTTATGTTGCAAATTTCTCTACAGGTACTGCTCCTCAAATGCAGGTGGTTGTTATTCCTGAGTTAGGTGGAGTGCAAGATTTAGCGAATAAAGTTACTCTTCCTGCTTCAGGAACAACAACTGGTTTAATGCAATGGACTCAGATGAGTGCAAAATGGACTCCTGTAGGTATTTATGATAAAGTGACCATTCGCTTCGAGTTTGTTAACTCGTCGGGCGGTTCTTCAGGATTAGATGTGGCCATTGATGATATTTCTTTCATTAATAGTTGCCAGAATTTGTCGGCAGGAAATGTATATACAGCCAACTTCAATTTACCTGATACCGTTAACTTGTGTACACAATCGGGGACTAATATCACTTTAGATCCTAATGTGCCTTCCGGACAAAAAGGAAATGCATCTGTGTATTGGTTTTCGGGAACAAGTAATCCGCAAACTCAAACCGCAACAGGTGTTTGGACTCAAACCGTTTCAACCGTTGGTAACTATCGTGTTTGCGTGGATGATCCAGATAACGATTGCGCGGTAAGTGATAATGTTGTTTTAATAGAGAAAATTAGTGCGAGTATCGCCGATATTGAGTTGTGTAGTCCTAGTCAGGTTACCGTTGATTGCGGAATAACAGCTCCTACAATTGGTGTTTCTTCTGTGTCTTGGAGCGGTCCTTCAGGAGCGGGGAGCGGAAAAACATATGTTGTGAATAAGGCTGGTAATCATACTTTAACCGTTAATAGTGCACCCGGACATTCATGTTCTGTAACCGATAATTTTACTGTAACTTCTAAATTACCTACAGCCCCTACAAATTTGGAATATTGCGACGGTGGAGGTACTTCAACTAATTTAATTGTTGGTGATGGAAAATCATATAAATGGTCTACTTCTCAAACAATGACTCCTGTTATTGGAACGGGTGTGTCGGTACCTTGGACTCCAGCAGGTGGTACCACAGGAGACCAAACTCTTTGGATTCAAAATGCAACCACTACCGCGGCAGGAACAATGGTGGGACCAAATGTAGTTAGCTCACAAGGTGCTGGTGCCTATACCACTAATATTACTACCTATCAAGCTGTCAATATCAAATCTGCCAAGATGGGTATTGAAAACTGGACAGGTACTTGTACCGGTGGTGGAGGAACTAGTAATGTAACGGTGGAGTTACTTGATGCTAGTAATGCTGTTGTTCTTTCAAAAGTTGTTGCTGTGCCTTGTGGTTCTGCCGGAAATGTGACTTTAGATATTAATGTTCCTGCAGGTAATTATAAGCTTAAAGCTACTGGCGGTGGAAATTTATTTACTACCGCTGTGTGGTCGGGTACGGCAAGTACCTATTCATTACCAGGCTACATTGATATTACTGGTTATAGCTCACATTATGGGGCTTTCGGACAAATGGTAATTGAAAAATCAGAAGCCTGTGACCCTATTCCTGTGGTGGTGAAAGCCAAATCTTGTTGTTCAGCACCATCAGATATTCCTAAAATTGATTATACGGCAAGTACCTTGAGTGTTTGTGATCCTGATAAAGCTACAATTGTTACCAAGGCCTTAACCAATGGTTTAGATTATAAATGGCAAGTAAGCTATAACAATGGTACTTCTTGGAAAGATACTTTATCAACAGGAAGTATTGCGGGTGGTAAAGCTACTCTTTCAAATGTTGGTAAAACAGCATGGTACAGAATCGTTGTTGCCAACGCTGGAAATATAGCTAAATCATGTGTTAAATATTCCGATTCAGCTATTGTTGTAATTAAACCACTTCCTACCAAACCCACAATTACTCTTTCTCCTAACAAGTCAACATATTGTGTTGGTG
>CAYORT010000026.1:0-42259 GCA_964406465.1 uncultured Chryseobacterium sp. | reverse complement strand
CCTTAACTGGTCACCTTAAATCGGCAGGGGGTGGTCAATTTCATCGGCGCGTACAACGTATACTCCAAACGGAAAAGTGATGAAGTTGTTAACGAAGCTTTCTATCGAGAATCTTTTACACCCTTTTCAAACCTTTATTTTAGGACAGAAAAATTTGGCACCTAAAATTGCCGCTCGTTATGGAATTAATTTAATTTTTTATGGAGAGAATGAGGCTGAATATGGAAACCCGATTGCTGATAATTCCACATCTTTGAGGGATAAATCCTTTTTTAGCTATAAGAATATCGACGAGATATATTTAGGTGGGGTATCAATTGCAGAGTTGAAGGAAAAATATGGTTTAACATACGGTGATGTGAGCCCTTTTTTACCAGCGACAGAAGCAGAAATTAAAGGAACAAATATTGACGTTCATTATTTAGGATATTATATTAAATGGGTTCCTCAAGAAGTGTATTACTATGCAGTTGAGCATACTGGTTTTAAATCACTTCCATTTAGAACTCAAGGCACCTATAGTAAGTACAATAGTATTGATGATAAAATTGATGATTTACATTTCTATACCACCTATATTAAATTCGGCTTGGGAAGAGCTTCTTACGATGCTTCTCAAGAACTAAGAAACAAACACATCACCAGAGAAGAAGCAGTAGCCTTAGTTGAAAAATTTGATGGCGAGTTTCCAGATAGATATTTCAATGAAATAATGGATTATTTAGATATCAAGCCCGATCATTTTATGGAGTTGTGCGACAAATTTAGATCACCTCATTTGTGGGGGAAAGATGCTCAAGGTAACTGGAAACTGTATCATACAGTAGGAGGTAAAGGTTTAGAAGATTAGTCATTCAATATGCAGCGCTATGAAAAACTAGTTGATGATCTTGAAAAAGATTTTGCTGTAGAAACTCTAAAATATAGAGGCCATTATGTATGGCCTTTTTTTCGTATTTCTTTGCTCTACCACAGGCCGGCGCAAGAAGATGTCAACAATGTGGGCACTGCACAAATTCGGCCAAAGAAAAGCATTAAAGCTAGAATTGGTGATTTTATTTCTGCACTAGAGAATTTAAGGTACGAATGGGGTGCATTTAAGACTTTGAAGCGGGAATTGGATGAATACAATTTGGATGATTGTGCTAATGAAGCTAAAATTAGAAAAGCCGAAGTAGTTTTTTTCTATTTTCAATTGCATCGAAATCAAAACATAAATGGTGCCTACAGTAATTTGTTTTTAGATCCATTACTTGAAGAAATTCAAAGTAGATACAATTGCATTGTTCTTGAAGACATAGAGCATCCAAATAAAGCAAAAAGGCCTCGCTTGAAGCCTTCTGTGATTATTTCAAAAGAGCTTAAAAGAAATTATGTGCAACTTGCTCTCAAAAAGGTATTGAGCAATTTCATTTTGCTTTTTCCTTTCGCAAAGGAGAAAAGTCTTGAGGGTTTTGAAACGCTCTCAAAGCACTTGCCCAATGAAATTCGAACTTCTATTTATAAGTCGGATAGTTTTCTAATCTATCAAATGGATAAAATTCTTGCATTAAAGGAGACTTTGGTGAAGATTCTTAAGCAGATAGAACCCAAGGTGCTTGTACAAACATCTTTTTACCATCCACTTGGCTTGGCGGTAAATATGGCCTGCGCAGAATTGGGAATTAAAAGTGTAGAAGTTCAGCATGGTGTTTTAGAGCCATTGGCATACTGGAATTTTAACAAAGAGAAAGTACAGCATTTTAATATGCTACCCGAATATTTTTGGTTGTGGGAAGCCGATTCAGCAAGAACAATTAATGCGTGGATTTCCGATAAGAATAAAGTGGTTGTTGGTGGAAATATTTGGATGAAAAAAATGCTTAAGCGCGAGGTGGAAATAAATTCGAAATCCTTGCTGCTAGATAAAAAGATGAAGGATTTTAAGTACAAGATTTTGTATTCCATGCAACCTGCTCCTTTCAATACTTTTCCTTCTGATATTCTTGATGCAATTGAAGAAAATACCGACGTGTTTTGGCTAATTCGGGTTCATCCGCGTTTGTCGCAGCAAGATATTCCATTGGTGAAGAATTTATTGAATGAGAGGGGGATTAATAATTTTGAAATAGAACTTGCCAGTGAATTAACACTTGTATGCATTCTGCAAAAGGTGAATTTGCACATAACTAAGTTTTCAGCTGTTGTTTTTGATTCTGCCTTAATCAATATTCCAACGATTTTTATAGATAAGTATGCCGAGGAAGTGTACAGCAGGGATTACCCTATTTTATGGAATTCAGCAATTATAAGATTGGCCTTGGATAAATCTAAATTAGTAGAATGTATTAATTTCTTTAGAAATAATAAAGTGAGTTTTGTGTCGGAAGGCTATTTTGGAAATGATGATTACCTTAAAAAATTCGATGTAATTGCTTCTTATTAAGCTTTTACAAATTCCCACTCAATTTCTGGTGCAACAATGGCATCGCGACGGTACAATTGTTTTTTACCGCGAATAGTCTTTGTGTCAATAACCTCAAATTGAAGAATGTTATAACATTGCTGAACATTAGGATAGAATTGGTTGCAGAAATAAATATTAATATGGTATTTACCAGGTTTTAGAAGTTCGGCGGGTAATTGAAATTTATAAGCGTATTCACCAGGTTCTACTTCTCCAAGAAAGTAATTTTCAGCCAGCACCTCATCGGTGGAACAGTAAACTATTATTTCGTCTTGATTACATACATTAAAGTTGATGTAATAGTTGGGTAATTTTTTACTGATTCTAAATCCCATTAATACGTTAATAGGGTCAATGTATTCGAAGTGCGCGGTATTTTCACCTGCGTTGTTTTTCAATGACAATTCGGTCAATTGGAAGGTAAGTGATTCATCGATGACCGGTTTTACATATCCATTCTCACCAACTCCACCCATAGAGTTATTGCTCTTATAAGCTTCAATGATTTCACTTACAGTACCATCGGCAATCTTTTCTCCTTTTTTAAGTAAAATAGCTCGAGTACAAAGTTGGTTTACAGCAGCCATGTTGTGACTCACAAACAAGATTGTTTTACCGCCACGCGCCACATCTTGCATTTTGCCTAAACACTTGTTTTGAAATTCATAATCACCCACCGCTAAAACTTCATCAATGATAAGTACTTCAGGATCGAGATTGGCAGCAACAGAGAATGCCAAACGAACGCGCATTCCACTTGAATATCTTTTAACAGGAGTATCGATGAACTTTTCAACGCCAGAAAATGCGATGATTTCGTCCATTTTCTCAATGATTTCTTTCTTCGACATTCCTAAAATAGTTCCATTTAAGAAAATGTTTTCTCTACCTGTTAAGTCGGGATGAAATCCGGTTCCAACTTCTAGTAAACTGGCTACTCTTCCTTTAATTTCTATATCTCCTTCTGAGGGTTCGGTGATGCGTGACAGCACTTTTAATAAAGTGCTTTTTCCTGCGCCATTCATACCAACAATCCCTAGTACTTCTCCTTTTTTTACTTCAAAATTTACGTTTCTTAAGGCGTAGAAAATATCATCGCCTTCATTACTGGTGTTGCTTAGATTTTTTAGTTTACTAAAACTTTTGAAAGGCGATTTTAAAAAGGCTGTAATAGATGATGCAAGACTATCGTGCATCTCTTCTTTCAAGCCAATGCGATAGCGTTTAGAAAGATTGCTTACTTTTATTATAGTTTCATTTTCCATTAAGCTACATCTGCAAAAATACTTTCCTTACTTCTAAAGAAATAAAGTCCGGTTATTAATAAAAATAAAGTTGTAATTGTACCATTAATGATCAAGTCGTAAGGCATATTTCCATAAGCTGCACCGCCAATTAAAGCCGATCTAAAACCTTCAATGATTCCCGCCAGAGGGAAGAAGCTATAGGCACTTTCAATAAAAGAGGCAGTGCCTTCAATTCCTGTAAATCCTTCTAAGTCGCGAGCAATAGTTACTAATCTAGAATATGGCCATACAATCGGTGCGGCGTACATCATAAATTGAGCTAAGAAGGTCACAATTTGATTAAGGTCGCGATACTGAATCGCCATGGCCGAAAACCACAATGAAATTCCTAGGGAGAATGCTACCAACATCAATATTAAGAAAGGAAGAGCAATGATGTTCATGCTTATTTCTATGCTTCCTGGTTTAGTGTAATAGTAATAAATCAGCATGCCAACTAAAACCAACAGAGCCACTCCAAAATCAACCAATTTGGCTAAAATAGGTACCAATGGAATGATTATTCTTGGGAAGTACACTTTGGTAATAAAAGCTTCATTACTAATTAAGCTAGAAGTGGAAGCCGTTAGTGCGGCAGAGAAATAGGTAAAGGGTACTAAAGCAACGAAGTTAAAAACAGCATATGGCACAGTATCGTTATCCATAGGCATAGTAGCGATGTAGGTAAACAGCAAAGTGAAAATAACCATTTGTACCAAGGGTTTAACGATAGCCCAGCCAAAGCCTAAAACGCTTTGCTTGTAAACTACATTAACATCTCTCTTAACTAGGGTATAAAGTAAGTCTCGGTATTTTATCAAATCAAGAAGATCACGCTTACTAAAGAGTTGCCACGTTTTTCTTTTTTTGATTTTGAAATCGCTCATTGTACAGAATTAACGTAAAGTTATCGCCTCGGTCTTTTCAACAAATACGTCATTATACACTTGTTTAATACCATCTTCTAACTGAATTTTAGCTTTCCAGCCTAATGAATTGATGAACGAACTATCCATCAATTTTTTCATTGTGCCATCTGGTTTAGAAGTGTTATTGGTGATTTCACCTTTGAATCCAGTAGTTTTTTTAACTAATTCAGCCAATTCACCAATACTTACATCATCGCCAAATCCAATGTTTACCAATTGTAAACCATCGTATTTTTCCATCAAGAAAAGGCATGCATCAGCTAAGTCATCTACGTGTAAAAATTCTCTTCGCGGTTTACCAGTTCCCCATATCTCTACAGAAGGAGCGTTGGCTTCTTTTGCTTCGTGGAACTTTCTAAGAATGGCTGGCAATACGTGCGAGTTGTTTAAATCGTAGTTGTCATTCGGACCGTACAAATTGGTTGGCATTCCAGAGATAAAGTTGCAACCATATTGTCTTTTATAGTTCTCACACATTTTCAATCCTGCGATTTTCGCTAATGCGTAAGGCTCATTGGTTTCCTCTAAAACGCTAGTCAAAAGATATTCTTCTTTGATAGGTTGCGGGGCATTTTTAGGATATATACAAGATGAACCTAAAAACAATAATTTTTTAACGCCATGAACATAAGATTGATGGATAACATTACACTCAATCATTAAGTTTTGGTAGATAAAGTCGGCACGGTAAATATTGTTGGCATGAATACCACCCACCTTCGCGGCAGCTAAAAAAACATATTCTGGTTTTTCGACAGCAAAGAAATCGGCAACAGCTTGTTGATTCGTAAGATCAAGTTCTTTTGATCCACGTGTTATGATATTGTTGAATCCTTCTTTTTTAAGTTTTCTTACAATAGCAGAACCAACCATTCCGCGATGTCCTGCAACATATATCTTAGCGCTTTTCTCCATTTTACTCGTTCCAGTTTTTGATAGCGTGACCAGCGTTTTGAAGTAATTTATCTTTTTGGAATAGATTGATATCAGATGCTACCATTTCTTTCACCAATTGAGCTAAATCGCGTTTTGGTGCCCATCCTAATTTTTTCTTAGCCTTAGAAGGGTCGCCAATCAATAATTCAACCTCTGTTGGTCTAAAGTATCTTGGGTCGATGGCAATAACAACTTGTCCGACTGGCACAGGGAAATCAGGGTTTGAAGAAGAAACAACAATTCCTTTTTCGTCAACGCCTTTTCCTTTGAATTCTAATTCTACGCCAATTTCTTTAAATGCCATGATGATGAAATCACGAATCGTGGTAGTAACACCTGTAGCGATTACAAAATCTTCTGGAGCATCTTGTTGCAACATCAACCACATTGCTTCAATATAGTCTTGAGCATGACCCCAGTCTCTTTTAGCATCAATATTTCCTAAATAGCAATCTTTTTGAAGGCCTAAAGCAATTCTAGCCACGGCACGAGTAATCTTACGCGTTACGAAAGTTTCACCTCTTAAAGGAGATTCGTGGTTAAACAAGATTCCGTTGCAAGCATAAATTCCGTAAGCTTCTCTGTAATTCACAGTAATCCAGTAGCCGTATAATTTGGCAACAGCATATGGAGAACGAGGGTAGAACGGAGTTGTTTCTTTTTGAGGAACTTCTTGCACTAAGCCGTAAAGCTCAGATGTAGAAGCTTGGTAAAACTTTGTTTTTTTCTCTAATCCAAGAATTCTGATTGCTTCCAAAATTCTCATTGTTCCTAGTCCGTCAACGTTTGCAGAGTATTCAGGCTCCTCGAAAGAAACCTGTACATGCGACATCGCACCTAAGTTATATATCTCGTCTGGTTGCACTTGTTGGATGATTCTAATGATGTTGGTAGAATCAGATAAATCACCGTAGTGGTTGATTAACTTTACATTTTTCTCATGTAAGTCTTTGTAAAGGTGGTCAATACGCTGAGTATTAAAAAGAGATGATCTTCTTTTGATACCGTGAACTTCGTATCCTTTATTCAATAAAAATTCAGCCAAATAGGCCCCGTCTTGTCCTGTGATTCCTGTAATTAAAGCTTTTTTCATGATAATAATTATGCGTAAGGCTGCGAAGTTAATTTTTTTTTGAATAGTTTCCTCAAAATAAGCACATAAAAATCGGTTGTTTTACCGTTTGGTTTGAATAGTTGTGTGCCAATAGCCTTTGAGCGAAACAATAGTAAGGGTAAATCGTGTTGGCGTATCCGATTTTCGATAGTTACTAGAATTTAGTGGAAAGATAACTCACGCTTTAAACCATCAAGAATTTTTCAACTTTGCGAGATAAACCTTCCCCGGCTAAATTGTTCTCCGATTGATGAAAAAGTTGATTTCCGTACGTGCCGCTTACATAGCCACTTGCAAAAAGAGATTCTATTTTTATTGCACCTTTCAAATGATTCATGATGAGGAATGAGAGGCTTTCGCGCAAGCTGCATTGGCCGCTGTGTTCTTCCATGGTGATGAGCTTTTGAGTTTTGTTCACCGACTCGATAAGCTCTGTTGGCAATTCATGAATAGGTAATATACCTATAATCCAAACTTCTAAATCATCGCAAATCGCTTGATTTAAAAGGTTTCCAACTACTGGTCCGGTACCCACAACCACGCCCTTGCTTCCCTCTTTTATCTTTCTCCATTGAGCAAATTTTGGTAGATCGTATTTGATGTTTGCTCCAACATTTAAGCGCAGGTAGTTCGGATTTTTATCGTTCCCCATGATCTCAACTACATCACTAACATCGCTATCTGCAAAAGGAATGTAAGTGATCATGTTGGGTAACACGCGCATTACTGCAATGTCTTCTATGTTATGATGTGTAGCGCCCATGATGCCATAGCCGAAACCAGCACCCATACCAATAATTTTAACAGGCAACTTATGAAGACAAACGTCATTTCTTATCTGTTCGTAGGGTCTTAAAGTGATAAAAGGGGAGATGCTATACACCCAAGGCACAAAGCCTTCATGCGCTAAGGCAGCAGCCACCGTAATCATGTTTTGTTCAGCAATTCCCCCGTTGATGAATTTATCGCCAATTTTTTGTTCTAATTCCTCTAAAGCGTTGAATCCTAGGTCTCCTGTGATGAATAACCAGTTGTCTTTAAATTTTTCCGACATTCCGTCTACTATCGCTTTTTTCATAATCTATCTGGTTTTAGAAGGAATTGTAATGTTTTGTAATGAGTCCATTATGGCCTTGTACTGCTCGTCGTTCATTGGTAAATAGTGGCAGTCTACTGTTTCTTCTTTTCCTTTCCAGCCATTTCCTTTGATGGTATTACAAATGATGGCGGTTGGAATTGCCGACTGTTGGGTCTTGTTTTTGATTTCTTCTAGAGCTATGAAATCATGACCGTTTACCTCTAAAGCATTAAAACCAAAGGCTTTTAACTTATCAAGCAAAGGCTCCAACATCATTACATCTTCTGTGTTGCCGTAGCCTTGAAATCTATTTCTATCTATCAACCAAACTAAATTGCTAAGGTTGTGGTGTTTAATAAACATTGCAGCTTCCCAAATTGAGCCTTCGTTCAATTCTCCATCAGAGCAAATGCAAAATATTTTTTTTGAATTTTTTTTGAATTTTCCTGCCAATGCTAAGCCTGCCGACAACGATAATCCGTGTCCCAAACTCCCTGTAGCAAAAGGAATCTTCTTGATTTTATTAAAGGGTGGGTGAGCGGCTAACAAAGTGCCGTTTTTGTAAAACGTATCAATTTCTGCTTGCGATACAACACCTTCTTCTGCAAGCACCGAATACAGTGCAGCAGCAGCATGACCTTTGGAAAGAATCAATTCATCTGACTCTTGCATCCAGTCGAATTTAATGTAGGTAATGACTTCTGCAACACTTAGCGAACTTCCAACGTGTCCGGCATTTGCGTTTTTATACATCGTAAGAAATCTCCTCTTAACGCTTGCCGTTTTTTCTAAAAGTGAAAGGTGTTTTTCGTCATTCATTGGCCTACTAAATCATAATTAATAAAGAGCTGCGAATATATGATTTATTCGTTATTTCATGGGAGAGAGTTGATAAAAAATGAAGATTTACCGCTCGCACCAACGATTAGCCTTCAATAATCTTGATGAGCAATTCTTCAAAACTAATTCCTACAGCTTTGGCTTGTTGAGGTAAGATGCTTTTTGCACTCATGCCTGGAATAGTATTCACTTCAATCAAATAGAACTCGTTGTCTTTTAAAATGAAATCTATTCGAGATACATTTCTACATCTTAATATTTTAAATGCTTTTACAGCAATGGCCTGACATTTTTTTGTTAGGTCCTCTGCAAGATTTGCAGGTGTTTCTTCCTTGGCACCATCTTCACCATATTTATCGGCGAAATCGAAAAATTCATGTTTTGGTTTTACTTCCGTCATCGGCAATGCTTTGGTTTCGCCATCGAAAGCCATTACACCGCAAGTAAATTCTCTTCCTTGAATAAATTCTTCTACAATGATTTCTTCATCATGTTGAAATGCAACTTCAAGTGCCTTTATTAACTCAGCTTCATTTTTTGCTTTGGATGTGCCAACGCTAGATCCTCCGTTATTAGGCTTTACAAAACAAGGATATTTAGCTTTGGGTAAATATTCGCTTGCCTCATCTCCTCTGTAAACCACAAAAGAAGCAGGAACGGTAATGCCACTTTCTTTTAGAAATCTAGTGGTCCAGTTTTTATTCATTGTAAGAGCAGAGGTTAATACTCCGCTTGATGTATATGGTAATCCAATTAAACTAAAATAACTACCTAGTACGCCATTTTCTCCTGGTGCACCATGAATAAGGTTTAACGCTTTGTCGAAAACTATTTTTTTTCCTGCTACACTAACAGAGAAATCATTTTTATCAACCGGAAATTCTTCTCCATTGTCGTTTTTATACACCCATTTTTCCTTAGAAATAAAAATAGGAAAGATGTTGTAAGCGCTATTTACTAAGGCGTTTTTGGCTTGGTAGGCACTTTTTTCAGAAATTTCTGCTTCCTTACTAAATCCACCATAAACTAAGGCAATGTTCTTCATACAATTATTTTATGCGGTAAATTTAAATCTTTAGTGGTATTAAAATCTTTCAAGTTCAAGATATAATTTATATTTGCCTGTTAATAAGTGGTATTATTCCTATGAAATTTTTATTTAGTAAAGCCTTTTTCTTGAGTTTGTTTTTAATGCTGCTTATTGCGGCCGGACTCATATTTTTCGTTATTTCTTACCTAGGAAGTTTTACCCATCACGATGAGAAATTACCAGTTCCAAATGTTATTGGTAAAAAGGTAGAAGAATTAGATGAACTAATTACCGAGCAAGGTTATGAGTATGTAATCAATGACTCCATTTTTGATAATAAACAACCTAAAGGTATTGTTGTAGATCAATCTCCTTCACCTACAAGTTTTGTTAAAGAAGGTAGAACCATGTATCTTACTATCAACGCTAGAACTAAGAAGAAAATCACTATTAAAGAGTCGGTTAAAGATTTATCGTTGAGATCTGCAATGTCGATTTTGCAATCTTACGGCGTTAAAGTGCGTGTTACTAATAAACCCTCTACTCCTGTTGGAGTGGTTTTAGGCTTAAATTACAATGGCAAGAAAGTATTTCCGGGCGAAACATTAATTGATGAAGGAGATGTTGTGGAGCTTATTGTATCTGGTTCATCTAGTGCTTCTGTTTTTTATGAAGTTTTTTCAGGTAATTTGAAAGAAGCTACCAATAGAGCAGAATCTTTAGGTTTCTTAGTGGAGGCGGTGCAAATGGGTAATATTCCATGTAAAACTGAAGGTGATTCAATGAATTCTTTTGTGATTCGACAGATACCCGAATACAAAGAAGGAATGAAGTTGAAACCAGGAACTCCGGTTCAATTGTTTTTCTCTTGCGACTCTACATTGATAAAAAAATAGATGTAATATCTTTTTGGCTCGCTCGTTTAAGCTTCCTATTTTTACTTGTATGAGGAAATCATTCGTATTACTTTTTAGCATGCTTGCTTCTTTTTGTTTTTCGCAAGAAGTTGTTCGCGGACTCATTGATAATCCTCAGATCAAGAAGGTTACTTCTCCGCAAGCTGCAGGTGCTTTTGGCCAAAAACATCTGTACTTTTACAAAGAAAGTAAGCAATCTCTTCCTTTTATTGATGATTTTTCAAGTAACAGAATTAAGGTGTACAGCACCGATACTACATCTTCCTTATTTTCCAATACAGAGTTTTATTATTTGTATGAAGTCAATTCGCTGCACCCCGACACCATTAAATATTCTACAGATACCACCTTTCATTATACTTTAGGAAAAACAGATAGCACTGCCAATCCCACTTTCGATATTTACAAATACGATTTTTCGGTTTATCCTCCTGTAATTTTTGATACCATTAAAGCTGTTTTTCCAATTTATACCATTGTTGATCAAGGTGTAGGTAATCCCGACACTACCTATACTGAGGCTTCATACGTTGCCAATATTTTGCATTTGTTGCATTTCTTTAACGATGACAATTCTCTGTGGACAGGTAATGGAGTATTTGAAAATTTCAACTATCCAATTAATCCTCCATCTTTGGGAGTGGCTACCTTTGATGCCTTAGATGAAAATGGTAAATTGTATCTTGGAGCTGGCTCTATTCCTAAAATATCCGATTCATTGGTGTCGAAACCCATCGACTTGAGTGGCGCACAAATCGCAGATAATTTATTTCTAAGTTTTTATGTGGAAAGCAAGGGGTTTGGTGATGCGCCTGAAGCAAAAGATACTCTGGTTTTACAATTCTTGAATTCGTCTAAAAATTTTGTGAATGTTTGGACAAGCGCCATAAAAACCAATTGGCCAGCCGATACTTTTTTACAGTATTTCGTGCCACTTAACAGCAATGATTATTTGCATGAAAATTTTAAATTTAGATTTTTTAATTATTCTTCAATTTCTGGATTTGTTGGTGATTTAGGAAATAGAGATCATTGGCATTTAGATTATGTGGCGTTGGATGGAAATAGATCGCAAGATGATCATTATATCTCTGATGTGGCTTTTATTTACCCTCCCAAAACACTTGTAAATGGATATTACAATGTTCCATGGCAGCATTTTAAATCGGCTTCCAATATCATGGTGCCAAGTTCTGTTGCTGCAGTAAAAAATATTGCAAATTCTGCAGCCTCTGTAGATTTCGCGGTAGAGATAAAAGAAAATACTTCTAGTATATACTCTTCTTCCACAGCACAAAATTTCACTATTCCAGCAAACGACATTCATGATTTCAATGAGAATTATGGAACTTTTTCTTACTTCTCTGCTCAAAATGACACTGCTGTTTTTGATGTGCGTTATGCTTTGAATTCTCCTTTGTTGGGCAATTATGTTGGCAACGACACTTCTTACTTTCAACAAATATTGTCGAATTATTATGCCTACGATGATGCCAATTCTGAAGCAGGATACGGTTTTTATGATGCAGGAGCTGAATTTGCTTATCGCTTCAAAATTTTAGAAGGTAAAGGAGATTCCTTAAGAGGGGTGTGGATTTACTTTAACGAAGTAATAGGCAACACCAACTACCTTACTCCATTC
Organism: uncultured Chryseobacterium sp.; assembly: GCA_964406465.1. Taxonomy (GTDB): domain Bacteria; phylum Bacteroidota; class Bacteroidia; order Flavobacteriales_C; genus JAHEZL01. The sequence goes on along the minus strand of CAYORT010000026.1, from coordinate 30,041 downwards.
ACTTTTCGTGTGCGTGGAGACAATGCTGGTTTGCCTGGTACTTTAATTTGGGAGTCTAAAACTTCTTTTCCTCAAAACTCAAAAGGTTTAAATCATTTCCTGTACTACGAATTCGATGAAGCTATATTCTTGAAAGATTCTTTTTACATCGGTTTTCATCAAACTACAAACGAATATTTAAATGTTGGATTAGATTTAAATACCATCTCTACCAATAAAATGTTTTTTAAGACCATTAATGGTTGGACAAATTCGGTGGTGAAGGGCTCGGTGATGCTTCATCCAGTTTTTGGAAAGAAAGTAACTCCGGGTAGTTCAGTTACCGAGAATGTTGTGAGCTTCGCTAAGATCTATCCCAATCCTTCTACTGCTTTCTTTTATGCAGAAGCAGAAACTAATTTTAGTTTAAGTGTTTTAGATGTTCAAGGAAAAGAAATAATCACTCAAAATTGTGTTTTTGGTAGAAATGTAATCGCTACAAATGACTTGTCACCAGGCATCTATTTTGTTAAGATGGTCGATAGTAATACACAACAAATTCAATTTCAAAAGTTAGTTTTGCAGTAATGGAAGAATTAGACGAAGAAAGGCAAGATGAACTGTTTGAACATTACAAAATTGTTGCAGATAAAGGTCAGCAACTGCTGCGCGTAGATAAGTTTCTTTTAAATAGAATTGAGAATACTTCTCGTACTAAAATTCAAAATGCTGCTGAAGCGGGTTCCATTGTTGTAAATGGAAAGTCGGTAAAATCAAACTATCGTGTTAAACCTTTCGATGAGGTGTCGGTAGTTCTGCCTTATCCGCCTCGCGAGATTGAATTGCTGCCAGAAAATATTCCCATTGATATTGTTTACGAAGATGAAGATGTCGCTATTGTAAATAAGAATGCCGGTTTGGTAGTTCATCCTGGATATGGTAATTATACAGGTACTCTAGTAAATGCCATGATGTATCATTTTAACGAACTAGCACCTAAGAAAGATGGCGATATTTTGCGTCCGGGCTTAGTTCATCGCCTCGATAAACTTACTAGTGGTATTATGGTGATTGCTAAAAATGAATATGCTTTAACGCATCTTTCTAAACAGTTTTTTTACAGAACTATTGAGCGTCGCTATCATGCCTTAGTTTGGGGAAATATTGAAAAAGACGAAGGCACCATTATTGGTAATATCGGCAGAAGTAAAAAGAATAGAAAGTTAATGGATGTGTATCCCGAAGGCAGTGAAGAAGGCAAACATGCTATAACACACTACAAAGTTCTGAAACGTTTTAGTTATGTTACTTTGGTGGAATGTAAATTAGAGACTGGGAGAACGCATCAAATAAGAGTGCATTTTCAGCATATCGGACACCCGCTATTCAACGATTTAGAGTATGGGGGAGATAGAATTTTAAAAGGCACCACCTTTGCCAAATACAAACAATTTATTGAAAATTGTTTTGCCTTGATACCCGGTCAAGCTTTGCATGCCAAGACCTTAGGGTTTGAACATCCGGTTAAAAAAACTTTTCTTACTTTTAACTCCGAGTTACCACAAGGGTTTAAGGACTTGCTTGAAAAGTGGGACAATTATTCAATTCATTTAGAAAAATAGATTATGAGCGTTGATCAGAGTTATAAATTGCACGAACAAAATTCATGGAACACAGTTGGGGCACAAGATAGGGAACAAAAAATTGAAGCTTGGCAAAGAAGAGATACTGTAGATTATTGGTGTCATGAAAGAAAATTCAACTGTTTATTACCTCTTATAAACAATGATAAAGATGCAAAATGGGTAACCGTTGGCGATGGTCGATATGGTTCTGATGCTAGATTTTTAGAGGAGCACGGAATCGATGTTTTAGCTACGGATATCAATACCGATATTCTTTCGAAAGCAAAAGACATGGGTTACGTAAAAAAGATTGAAAAGGCAAACGCGGAAAAAATGCATTTTGCTGATGATTCTTTCGACTACGCTTTTTGTAAAGGCAGTTATCATCATTTTCCACGTCCTATGGTAGCTTTAAGCGAGATGCTAAGAGTTTCAAAGAAAGCTGTTTGTTTGATTGAGCCACAAGATCAGCATATTTTTACTAGAGATAGAATTAAAAAATTTCCCCCAAAAGATTTGTTGTGGAGAGCATTTGTAAATTACGTTCGAACAAAGTTTCTTAAGAAAGAGGCTATTTCGGTTGTGGGTGAAATAGGCATTCCTGATTTACATCCTGCATATGAAGAAGTGGGAAATTACATCTATGAAATTTCTCGTCCCGAATTGATTAAAGTATGCTACGGTCAAAACTTCGATGCTATTGCATTTAAGGATATCAATGAACACTACATAAGAGGAGGAGAATATGCTGTAGTGAACCCTCCATCTGAAATATTTACTCAGCTAAAGAATGAATTGGCCGAGATGGATAAGGCTTGCGAAGAAGGTAAGCAGAACTACAATTATTTGGTCGCCTTCATGTTTAAGAAAATGCCTTCTGAGGCTGTAATTAATGATTTGAAGAAAATCGGATTTGAGTTTAAAAAACTTACTAAAAACCCTTATTGGAAATAATTATTTCATCTCTTTAGAAATAATTTCCATCATAAGTTTTACTCTATTAGAGTGATTGTGCTCTTTTAGTGTTTTGGCTTGCCCGGCAGCACTAATTTTATGAAGTTCTTTTTCGTTACTCAAAAGATACTTTATTTTGTCAATAGCTTCTGCGGCAGATTTGTAAGTGACTACTTCTTGATCGGGAATAAATAAATCGGAAATATTTTCTTTATTATCAGTTAATAAGCAGGTCCCCATTCCTGTACTTTCAAACATTCTCATATTACCGGCAAATGGAGTGTTTTCGCTGTGTACGTTTAGCGTTATTTTAAATCGACTCAACACCTTAAACATCTCAATTCCGAAGAGTGGTGGATGAGCATGTTCACTTATCAACTTAAAATCGTTGTAGAACTTAAGATCTTCTTGAAAATTTTTGTGAATGTTATACCCAGGTATGTTTTGCGCTTTTTTTGTAAGTTTTTCAACGATAGAAAAACTTGGCTTTAGGGCTCCATGATAAAGCACTTTTTTGGGAAAGGAACCAATGTATGGTTTGCCTGGCATATATATTCGTCCATAAACCTCTGCAGGAATTTCGCGAAGTATTTCACTCACTATTTTAGCTCGATGACTGTGAAATGATTTGCCCACTAAAAAGCTTCCAATCAAACCTACATTGATGTTTTTATCGGCTTTAAACCCTTCGTTATCTAACATCCGTAAAATTGATGGCGAGAAAGCGTGATTTATATGATATGACGATAGCCCCTGCTCCTTAAAATATTTCACATTTTGAGGGTCGCACGAAAAAACTACATCATGATTTTTAAAAAAACTTGCAGGAGGATGAGCCTCTCCACACCATCCAATAACAAATTTTGCTCCTGCTTTTTTACATCTTTCAATAAATTGAGGACCAAACTCTTCGCTCCAATCGATAGAGAAAAGTATATCGGGTTTCTCTTTTGCAATTTGGGCAATTGTAATATCTATTTCCCAGTTTTTTTCGTCGAAACGTACATTATTTTCTTCAGCCCATTTTTTTTGGCAGTAATACGCATTACTGAAATAGTAAACCACTTCGTATTTGTCTTCTTTTAAAGCATTAGCCCATAAATAACCCGGCATTAATGTGTAAGGTTTTAATGCATTCATTTGCTCGCTAAATGGCAGTTTAGCCATTTCGGGTTGGGAGGCATATAATCTCTCCAATAAATCTTGATACTGATTGACTATAAAAAAGATTTTCATTCTTATTCTCCGTTATTGTTGCTTAAATTACCAAGATTTATTCTTTCTTAAAATGCCGTCTTTTTTCACAAAAACAACATCAGATTGGCCCAAAGCCTTATCTGCATCACGTCGCAAGAATCCAGCAAAATCATAGATTACATAACCATTGTCATGCATGAATTTAATCACATCAAATATTTCGGGCATTCCGGGGTGAAGATCAAATTCAAAGAAATTACATTCGATAATAAATATCTCTGTTTTTCCAAATAATTTTGTAGCACCTTTAATCACTTCAAGCTCGAGGCCTTGTACATCAATTTTTACAAGGTCGGGTATGCTAATCTTGCCCTGTTCTATAAGGTTGTCAATGGAATCTATTTCTAAGATTTCAATTCCTCTGCTATAGGCTTCGGGTACTCCTTTCGCTAAAAATGAAGAGCCCTCTAAATCTAAATATTTTGTAATTTCTTTTGCTTCTTTTTTAGAACCTAAGCCAATCGAAAAATATTTATCTGAAGGATATTTTATGCAATGTTTTTCAAGAAAAGGTCGCATCTCTTTCAGAGGATCAAAAAGTATGCAGTTGGCTTGCGGGAAATATGTTTTAAAATTAGCTGACCAAACACCTTTGTGTGCGCCAATATCAAATACGGTTGTAATAGTTATCTGTTTGGATTTTAAAAAATCAAGAAATCCATCCATCAAAAATTGGAATGATTTGCTGTAGAATAGTTCTTTTGTTTTTTTCTCTATTTTTTTTAGGCTATCGAACATCTGTAATTTATGTGTTTTGAAATATTGATCAGCAATGCCTGTTTTTCAAAGTGAAGTTAAAATTTATTTAGCGACTATATGAGCTTGAATTAAGTTTTTCTTTTTTTCTTTTTTGCAGCAGGAAATAAAACATTGTTCAATATAAGTCGGTAGCCCGGTGAATTGGGGTGCAATTTTAAGTCGGTAGGAGGGTCTCCTACACGGTGCGTATGGTCTTCTGGGTCGTGTCCGCCATAAAAGGTCCAAGTTCCATTTCCAAATTCACCATGAATATATTTGGCCGAATTTAAGGAGGCGGTTTCTCCCATTACCAAAACATCAGAGCGTAAATATTCTTTGTCGAATGCCGTGGTTTGTCCCATAAAACCTTTGATGATTTTTTCGTGATTTTGACAAAGCATCGTTGGCACTTGATCCCATTTGGCTGAAAATTCAAATAGTGTAAAGAGATCTTTTTCTTCGCCATACATGGTGACGAAATTGTTATGCGCATCTGAAGCGTCTATAGAAGAAAATTCGTAGATAGACGGATTGGTTTCTAGGGCATAATTTTTAAAAGCAAAACCGTTCGTGTAATCTAGTTTACTTAGCATATTTGGGTCGGCACCATCACCGTCGAACATTGCTTCGCAAATATCGGTGCTTTCAGCAGCCAAGGCAATATCATAACTGTCAGTAGCGGCACACATCGCAAACATAAATCCGCCACCTGCTACAAACTCCTTAATTCGTTTAGCAACAGCCAATTTCATTTGAGAAACCTTGGTAAATCCTAGCTTGGCAGCCATGGCTTCTTGATTTCTTTGGTTTTCTTGATACCACGCCTCTCTGCCGTAGTTCGACCAAAATTTACCGTATTGTCCGGTAAAATCTTCGTGATGCAAATGAAGCCAGTCGTACAAAGGCAATGCATTGCTAATGATTTCCTCATCATAAACAACATCATATTTGATTTCTGCATAAGTCATCACCAATGTTACTGCATCATCCCAAGGTAATTTGTTTTTTGGCGAATACACCGCCACTTTGGGGGCTTTTTCAAGTTTTACCACATCGGCATTGAGCTCTGGATTCGCTATTTCTGCAACGATATTGTTGTATTGCACATCGGCAATGATTTCATAGCTAACGCCTCTAATCATGCATTCGTTCTCTATTTCTTGTATTTGTTTAATGGCAAAGCTGCCTCCGCGATAATTCAGTAACCAATCGGCCTCAACACCCTTGGTAAGCGTCCAATAGGTGATGCCATACGCTTTCAAATGGTCGCGTTGGGTATTGTCCATGGGAATCAAGATATATGCTGCAAAAACTGGTTGCAGCATGCAAAGAAAGGCTAAAAGTAGTATGTGTTTAAAACGGAACATCATCGTTGCTATCCCAATCGTCGTTCATTTTAGAACCTCTTGTTATGGCTGAAGATGTAGAAAATCCTTCTTCTTTATCGGCAAAGGTGTTGAACTGTGTGCTGTCTAGATCTTCAAACTTTGCTAATGAATCAATGAAACGCAATGGTATGTTTTTTAGTGCTCCATTTCTATGTTTAGCCACGATAACTTCTCCAATGCCTAACAATGAATTTCCATTTTCATCTTCGTTGATTTTGTAGTATTCTGGACGGTATAAGAACATTACCATGTCGGCGTCTTGCTCAATCGCACCCGATTCACGTAAGTCGGAAAGTTGTGGTCTCTTATCTCCACCTCTTGTCTCTACAGCACGACTTAACTGAGAAAGTGCAATTACTGGCACTCCTAATTCCTTAGCGATACTTTTAAGTGATCGAGAGATGAATGAAATTTCTTGCTCACGATTTCCACCACCTTCACCACCTGCAGTCATCAATTGAAGGTAATCGATAATGATGATTTTAATATCGTGTTGAGCTTTTAATCTTCGCGCTTTTGCTCTTAACTCAAATATTGATAGGGCAGGGGTATCGTCAATAAACAAAGGAGCTTCAGAAAGTTGGGTTACCTTTGAGTTGAGTTGCTCCCATTCATGACTTTGCAAAGTTCCTTTTTTCAATTTCTCTGCCGAAAGATGTGTTTCAGAAACTATCAAACGTGTTACTAATTGCAATGAAGACATCTCCAAAGAGAAGATGGCAGTAGGTAAGCTAAATTGCACCGAACAGTTTCTCGCCACAGAAAGTACGAAGGCGGTTTTACCCATACCCGGACGTGCAGCCAAGATTAGCAAGTCGCCTGGTTGCCATCCCGAAGTTAATTTATCTAATTCGGTAAAGCCTGATGGAACTCCACTCACACCATCTCCTTTTTCGGCAGCTTTCTTAATTTGATCTTTAGCTTCTTTGATCAAAGTCGCCATGTCGGCATAATTCTTCTTGATATTGCCTTCTGCTACTTGAAACAAGTTTTTTTCGGCATTGTCGAGCAAAGAGAAAACATCTGTTGTTTCATCATAAGCGTCGCGAATGGTTTCCGAAGAAATACGAATCAATTCGCGTTGAATATGCTTTTGCGAGATGATACGCGAATGGTACTCGATATTGGCCGCAGACGAAATTCTGTTGGTAAGCTGAGTAAGATAGTAAGCTCCGCCTACCATTTCTAGTTCTCCTTCTTTTTGCAAATCATTCTTTACCGTCAATAAGTCAATAGGCTCTGAGCGCTGAAACAAACGCTGAATAGATGCATAAATCCTATTGTGGGCATCTTTGTAAAAACTGCCAGGTTGAAGAATGTCGATTACTTCGTTTAAGGCGTCTTTTTCAAGCATTAACGCACCCAATACAGCTTCTTCTAAATCTACTGCTTGTGGTGGAATTTTACCATGTTGTTCCTCCATAGACAGCATCACCGGACGTTTTTTCTTGTTTGCTGTCTGTTTATCACCTAATCTGTTCATCACCTTTATGTTAAAATTGAAAGAAATCTGTTTGAAGGTCTAAAGATGCGGAAAAATCGGCAGACTTCAAATGAAGATTTTTTAACAGTATGGCAAGGTTTTGGGTTAGCAAAATGTGCATATTTTTATTACACTTGTAATCATCAAAGCATATTCATTATGAAAAAGTTACTGATCATCCCCATTTTACTGGTTGCCTTCGCCTTTGCAGTGGGCTATACTTACACCAAAGATCAATTGATGGAACCAGCCGATTTGGCTAAGGTTTTAAATGATACTAAAGCTAAAAAGCCAGTGGTTTTAAATGTTGGTTCGGTCGACGATATCAAAACTGCCATCAATGTTGGTCCGGCTAGTATCAAGCAAGGTATCGATAAAATGAATGCTGCTTTGCCTAAAATCAAAAAAGATCAAAGTATTGTTATTTACTGCGGATGTTGTGCATTAGAGCACTGTGAAAATATTCCGCCAGCACTTAAATTGTTGAAAGAGAAAGGCTACAAAAAAGTTAAGGTGTTGAATATTCCGGTGGGGATTGGCGAAGACTGGAAATCGAAAGGATACCCAATGAATAAGTAGAAAGAAAAAGAAGTAAATGAAAAAGCCGGCAAATGTTAATCTGCCGGCTTTTTTAATGCTTGTTGCGCATTATTTTATTACTGTTACGTTTTCAGTGTTGGCTTTAATTCTACTTAAGCCCAAATCGAAATCTTTGCCTAACATTTCATCCATATTCATAAACATAACAAAAATAGAGGGCACAAAAGAATATTCTGTATCGAAACCCCAGCGCAATTGAGTACTGTCGCCTACGGTTGTTACTTTAAAGTAGGTGTCGGCATGACTTTCAAATGGCTTTAAGAAATTTAAATCGATAGCAACAGATGAATCTGTTACAGCTTTAATTTCTTGTTTACCAGAACCAACTTCTTCATTGCCTTCCCACTCATAGGTAGAACCAACAGCACCATCAGTACCCTTTAAAGTGATTTTTACATTTGGATCTTTTTCCATCCAAGGCGACCAATCCTTTGCCACTTTAAATGATTTGGCATAATCTAAAACAACTTGCTTGTCGGCTTTTATCATTACCGATCTTTCTACGTGACCTTCTTTAGGAGCAATGATGCCAAGAACCACCACGGCAAGCACAATAACTAGGAATATTATTCCTATAACTTTTAAAATTTTCATAACAATTAAATTAATATTTCACTTTTGAGAGGCCTAAGCTAAAGATTCTTGGATAAATTTCAGAATTTCTGCTTTTTGTGTCGGCTCAAACCAAGCAGCTTCTTCGTTTTTCTTAAACCAAGTGATTTGACGTTTCGCGTAGTTTCTGCTGTTTTGTTTGATTTTATCTACTGCGAAATCGAGACTGCAATGGCCATTTAAATATTCAAACAATTCTTTGTAGCCAACGGTGTTAAGTGCATTATTTTTTTGATGAGGCAGCAACGCCTTTACTTCTTCTAGCAAACCGTTTTTCATCATCACATCCACTCGTGCATTAATCTTGTCGTAAAGCTTTTGCCTGTCGGTATTAAGAACAATAAAAATGGTTTTGAAATTTCGTGGTTTGGCCTTTTTTTGCAGCAATTGCGAGTAGGGAGCTCCGGTAACCATACTAACTTCAATTGCGCGCATCAATCGATGATGATTTCCTTTATCGATTTTTTGAAAGGTAATTTCATCTAATTCTTGCAATTTTTTCTGCAACCATTCTATGCCATGATTTTGAAATTGTTCTTCTAGGAATGCTCTTATTTTTTCATCGCTTGGCGGCAGTTCATCAAAACCATAAATCACTCCGTTGATGTACAAACCAGATCCACCAACCATAATTGCAACATCATTTTTTTGATGCAAATCATCAATCACTTTAAGTGCTTCTTTTTCAAAATCGCCAACACTAAAGTGCTCGGTGATAGAAAGATTATTGATGAAATGATGTGGGATATTTTGCATTTCTTCTTGCGTTGGTTTGGCTGTGCCAATGCTCATTTCACGGTAAAACTGCCTGGAGTCGGTAGATAATATTTCGCAAGAAAGTTCGTGAGCTAAATCAATAGCTAATTGTGATTTGCCAATCGCCGTTGGACCGGCAATCACAATCAGATATTTATTGTTTTGCATCTTATAAATCGTGGTCGTCTATATTGTCGAAATTGTCTGATTCGAAAGAGAAATCATCGTCACCGCCAACAAAATCTTCTTCACCTTCAAAGCCACCACCAAATTCATCATCATCACCACCGCCCATATCGTAGTCGTCTTCAAATTCGCTTTTAAAATCATCATCGTCATCGGCTAAAATTGAACCCGCCATAGCAACGCACAATGGATAAATTTCTCCTTTTTTTGGTTTCGCTTCTTTTATTTTGCTAACGTGAAAAGTTTGGTAGGTAAGAAAATCGTAAACGTAAATTAAATTGTCAACTCCTTCTGTAGTTACTTTGCTAATAGGTACTTCAGCCATTACAAGATTAACAACTTCATGCTCTTTTACTTTCATGTCGAACAAGGTAATTTCAACTCCTTTGTTCCACTCGTCGTCACTCAAATAAAAACTTGCCATTTCACCCGGAGTGATCTCGTAAGCATCTAAAATAGCGTAGTGTAAATCTTCAAATGTTTGATCTTCTGTAATAGTGATGTCTCTGTAAATTTCTTCTCCATCAATTTCTTTTTCAGGAGTAACTCTATAAGTAATTGCCTTCATGGTTAAGTTTTTATTTCGAGGTCAAACCTAGCTCTTTTCCTTTTAAAATCATAAAATCAAGAGCTTCTTTTCTATCATTTTTTATAACACCTTCAAGTATTGCTTCGGTGATGGCGTCTTTAATAATTCCGATTTGTTTCCCCGGAGTAAGGTTAAATGCTTGCATGATGTCTTCACCGGTTACAGGAGGTTTCCAGTTTCGCAACGAGTCTTTTTCTTCTACCTCTTTTAGTTTGTTTCTAACAATTTGAAAGTTTTTCATGTAACGTTCAACTTTCTCTTTGTTTTTCGAGGTGATATCTGCATCGCATAAGGTCATCAAATCATCAATATCTTCGCCAGCATCAAAAAGCAGTCGGCGAATTGCCGAATCGGTTACGGTTTCTTTAACGAGGGCAATCGGACGAAGATGCAACAAAACTAATTTTTGAACATACTTCATTTTTTCATTCAATGGCAGTTTAAGATTAGCAAAAATAGTAGGTACCATCTTACTTCCCTTAAATTCATGACCGTGAAAAGTCCAGCCTTGTTCTTTGTAATATCGTTGAGTAGCTGGTTTTGCTATATCGTGCAAAATGGCAGCCCAGCGCAGCCACAAATCATTGGTATTTACCGAAATGTTGTCGAGTACTTTTAGTGTATGGTAAAAATTGTCTTTGTGTGCTTTTCCATCAATCACTTGAACACCATGTAACTTGGCCATTTCAGGAAAAATGAGTTGTAGGAGTCCGGTATCAAAAAGCAATTTAAATCCAACAGATGGAACTGGTGAAAGTATTATTTTATTTAGTTCATCGGTCACTCTTTCGGTGGAGACAATTTTAATGCGTTCTTTATTTTTTACGATGGCATCGTAAGCTTCGCGTGTTAAAGTGAAATCGAGTTGCGATGCAAAGCGAATTCCACGCATCATTCGAAGCGGATCATCACTAAATGTTATTCCTGGTTCAAGAGGCGTTCTAAGTATTTTATTTTTTAGATCACTCATTCCATTAAATGGATCGATGAGTTCACCGAAATTTTCTTCATTCAAAGAAAGCGCAAGTGCATTGATAGTAAAATCTCTTCTGTCTTGATCTTCTTTGATGGTACCATCTTCAACGATAGGTTTGCGAGAATCAGAGCGGTAACTTTCTTTACGGGCGCCAACAAATTCTACATCCCAATCATCGAAATTAAACTGAGCAGTGCCAAAGGATTTGAAAACATTCACATTTCTAATTCCTAAGTTTTTTGCTGCTTTTTGTGCCAATTCAATTCCACTGCCTTCCACCACGATGTCAATGTCTTTTGATGGTCTTTCTAAATACAAATCGCGAACAAAACCACCAATAACAAATGCATTCACATTGAGCTCGGCAGCAGCCTGCTTCACGGCAGAAAAAACTTTATGTTGTAAATGTTGTTTCAATCTCTAAGTGTAATAAATTCACCATCTTCTGCAATCTTAATAATTCTTGATGGTTCGGCCACTCTATCTTGAGCGGCTGGCAAATTTACTACATAATCTACCCCCTGCAAAATAGAAGCTCTAATATCGCTAAAGGTAGAAGGAGAAGGTTCTCCACTTATGTTAGCGGAAGTTGAAACCAAAGGTGTTTTTATTTCCTTGAGCAAAGCATTGCAAAAAGGATGGTTGATGATGCGAACGGCTACAGATCCATCCTCGGCCAATACAGCTTTGGGTAAATTTTTAGTTTTTGGATAAATGATTGTTGTAGGCTTATCATTTGGAATTTTACTGAACCAATCGTCTTTATAGTCAACTAAAATATCTTTTAAATCTTCGGCAGAATTTACCAATAAAATGAAGCTTTTCTGATTTGGTCGGTTTTTAAGTTTTGCAATTCTCTCAATAGCTTTTTCATTTCTGGCATCACAACCCAGTCCGTAAACCGTATCGGTAGGGTAGAGAAGTACGCCACCTTTTTTAATAATATCGATAGCTATCGGTAATTCTTTAGTCATGAATCAGTTTTTTTTAATTCAAGAAATCAGAAATAACTGGCAATATTTCCAGTAAAAAGTAAACCATTGGAGCGGCTAAAAGTAAGCCGTCAAATCTATCTAATATACCACCGTGTCCGGGTAAAATAGTACCCGAATCCTTCACGTTTAAACTTCTTTTTAGCATCGATTCTACAAGGTCGCCCAAGGTGCCAAAAATAACTACGATAAGCGACATTGCAATCCATTGACAACAACAGCTATCGGCGGCAGAATACATAGAAAATAAGTAACCAACCAATAGGGCAACTAATCCGCCACCAATGAATCCTTCCCATGATTTCTTAGGTGAAATTCTTTCGAATAATCGGTGTTTGCCTAGCCACGAACCAAAGATGTACGCTCCTGTGTCGTTTGCCCAAAGCATAAAGAAAAAGGCGAATCCGATATCATATTTTCTGCTCATCCACTCACTAGGTTCACTAAAGTTAGCGATGAGTAAGTAACCAAAAGGAACAACAACATAAAGAACTCCTAAGATGGTGATTCCAATGTTTGAGAAAGGATTTTCTTTTGCGCGAAACAATTCATTAACAAACAGCAAAGCGATAATTGGTACACTTAAAATTAAAACCAAGGTGAAATTGTCATCTTGTGCATAGGCCACAAATGATAAATAAATGATGGCCGCCAACAACAATCCGAATCCGAAATTAGGCTTGATAGAAGTGTTCTTAAATAAGGTGTAAAACTCGTTAACACCCAGCAAGGAAACCAAGGCAAACAACGCGCTGAATGAAGCAAAACTATGCCACATGCATAAAAGCAAAACCAGTACGAAGATCGCACCGGTTATTGCTCTTTGTATCAAATTACTTTTCAACTAAAAATCTAGATTGATTTGTAAAGGAGGTTGTTTTTTGTCATCGTCTTTCGATGAATCCTCTTTTTTTGGTTCTTCTTTTTTCTCCTCTTCCGAAGGTGAATCCTCTACTTTGTCTTCAACTTTTGTAGCAGCGGGAGTAGCATTTTCTTCGAAGAACACGTCGTGAGAGGTTTTTTCGACATTTGGTTGTTCTTCTTTCACTTCAGTTTGAATAACATCGCTTTCGTCGTTTTCATGACCTGGTCGCGGACCAAATACTTCTATTAAGTCTTCCTTAAAGATGACTTCTTTCTCTAAAAGTTTGTTGGCCAATTTGGTTAACGAATCTTTATGTTCGGTCAAAATTCTTTTGGCTTCTGTATATGCTTCTTCCACCAATAATCTAACCTCAGCATCAATGGTTTCTGCTGTTTTTTCACTGTAAGGTTTACCAAAGGAATACTCAGAACCACCCGATGAATCGTAGTAAGAAACATTACCAATTTTATCGTTCAAGCCATACACTACAATTAAAGATGTAGCTTGTTTGGTTACTTTCTCTAAGTCGCTCAATGCACCAGTAGAAACTTCGCCAAAAATAATTTGCTCTGCAGCTCTACCACCCATTGCAGAACACATCTCGTGAAAGATTTGCTCCTTGGTAGTTAATTGTCTTTCTTCTGGCAAATACCAGGCAGCACCCAACGAACGACCACGTGGCACTATTGTAACTTTAAGCAAAGGAGAAGCATGTTGCTTAAACCAGCTAACCGTCGCGTGTCCGGCCTCATGATAAGCAATCGTTTCTTTTTCATGCGGAGTGATAATCTTATTTTTCTTTTCTAAACCACCAATGATTCTATCTACTGCACTCAAGAAATCTTCTTTACCAACTGTTTCTTTATTTGTTCTTGCAGCAATCAAAGCTGCCTCATTACAAATATTGGCGATATCTGCACCCGAAAAACCAGGCGTTTGACGTGCTAAGAAATCGATATCCACCGAACTATCAACTTTGATAGGTTTTAAATGTACTTTGAAAATTTCTTTACGTTCATTTAAATCAGGCATATCAACATAAATCATTCTATCGAATCTTCCCGCTCTCATCAAAGCTCTATCAAGAATATCAGCACGGTTGGTGGCAGCCAAAACAATGATTCCGCTGTTTGTTCCAAATCCATCCATTTCGGTCAATAACTGATTTAAGGTGTTTTCTCTTTCGTCGTTAGCACCTTGAGCTAAGTTTTTACCACGAGCTCTACCAATGGCATCAATCTCATCGATGAAAATGATACATGGTGATTTTTCTTTTGCCTGACGGAATAGGTCTCTCACACGAGAAGCACCCACACCTACGAACATCTCTACGAAGTCGGAACCCGACAATGAGAAGAAAGGAACTTTTGCTTCACCAGCAACAGCTTTCGCCAATAATGTTTTACCTGTTCCCGGAGGGCCCACTAAAAGTGCACCTTTAGGAATTTTTGCACCGAGTTGGGTATATTTTTTAGGATGTTTCAAGAAATCTACAATCTCTTTAATTTCCACTTTAGCTTCTTCTAAGCCGGCAACGTTAGCGAAAGTAATTTCTACATTGGTGTCTTTGTCGAAAAGTGTAGCACGTGATTTACCAATATTGAAAATTTGTCCGCCCGGACCGCCACCGCCGCCCATTCTTCTCATCATGAAAATCCAGAAGATAGCAATCAAACCAAACATAAAAATATAAGGCAAAATGGCATCCAACAAAGATGGCTCTCTGTGTGCCGAACCAAATTCTATCTTTTTGTTTTTAGGAAGTTTAGCGTTGTAATCGGTCATTTCTTTGGTAAACAACTCTGGCGCAGAAATGTCGAAGTAATATTGAGGTTCATTTTCGCTATATCGCAAGTTTACCAAACTAGAATCCTTCAATTTTTTCAATAAAGAATCCTTGTTCACATACACCTCGGCAGTATAGTTTTCTTCGGTTTTTACCACAATTACTTTTTTCACGACTCCGGTAGCGTTGCTATCCAAGTATTTGTTTGAAAACTCCGATTGTGAAATTTGTTTCGGACCTTCTTGTGCGCCAAAGAATTGCCATATCAAGAAGAAGGCGATGATGATGATATAAATCCAATAAATAGGAAAGCCAATTTTTGGATTTTTTGTAGGTTTAATTGAAGACATATTTATCTAGAATATTTTATTGACTTATTTAATTTTTATGGTTTTAGCATCTGCCCAAAGATCTTCTATGTTGTACAGTTCGCGTGTATATTGCTGAAAAACATGCACCACCACTGAAACATAATCCAATAACACCCATTCTCCATTGCTAACACCTTCGCGTCTCCAAGGCATTTCGCCTGTAGCTTTCTTCACTTCTTTCTCTACTCCTTGCGCAATAGCCGAACAGTGGGTACTTGAATTACCATGCGAAATCACAAAGAAGTCACAAGATGAATTGGCAATTTCACGAAGGTCTAACACAACCAAATCTTCGGCTTTCACCTCTTGCATGCCATGCACAATCAACTGCATTAGCTTTTCTGATGCAGAACTTGTTTCGGCTTTTTTTACCGCTTTTGGTTTTGCTTTCGCAACGGTTTTGGTTTTGGTAGCAGGCTTAGCAACAGCTTTTTTCACCGTTTTGGTGCTCTCTTTCTTAGCAGTAGCTTTAGGCTTAACAGTTTTTGTTGTTGCTGCTTTAGCTGGTTTTGCACTTGTAACTTTTGACTTTGTTGCCTTCTTCGCTGCTGCCATTAAAATGGATTTTATAATTTCACCCAAAAATAGGGAAATTTATCTATACTTTTTGCTAAGTTTTTCGGCCTATTTAAAATTAACATGCTTTATGAATTCTAAGCTATTTCCCAATGTTTTAGAGTATGATGAGCTTGCGTCTACCAACGCCGAGGCAAAAAAGCTACTGGGTAATTTAAAGGGCACCAATTTTTTGGTGTGGGCCAAAAGGCAAACGGCCGGACGCGGACAAAGGGGCAATTCTTGGTTTTGTGGTGATGATAAGGATTTGGCAATGAGTTTTGTTTATCATCCCAAGCATTTGAAGGTAGAAGATCAGTTTGTGCTGAATATGTTGGTGTGTAACGCTGTAGCTGCTTATGTGGCTTCGATAGTGAAAGGAAAAAAAGTAGAAGTGAAATGGCCCAATGATATTCTGATCGATGGCAAGAAAGTGTGCGGAATATTAATTGAAAATTCCTTGAGAGGAGCGAAAGTGGAGAACTCAGTGATAGGCGTCGGACTCAATTTGAATTCATCTGAAATGCCCTCTGATTTGCCCCAATCAACTTCCATTTTAATAGAAAACCCTAATTTTTCTTCTACTCAAAAAGAAGAGGTATATGCTTTGAAAAAGTTTCTAGAGAAGGAGTTTGAAGAAGAGGATTCTAGCGCAATCAAACGAAGATATTTAGAGCATTTATTTGGTTTCCAGAAGGTGCGAAAGTTCCTGAAAGATGGAGTTGTGTTTGAGGGGGTGATTACGGGGGTGAGCAATACCGGACTAATCAGTATTCTGTGTGCTGAAGGTGAGAGGCAATTTGATTTTAAGGAAATAGTTTTTGTGTATTGATAAACCAATGTTCATCAGTAGGGGCGAGCAGCAGCTCGCCCCTACAGAAGTACTTAAAAAAATGTGTGTTATTTCGCTTGAAAAACCTCTTGCAGCTTATGCATGTTGTAGTTGAAAAACTGAGTTAAAGGAGCTTTAACCACCATTTCCATAAACATGTTGATGTCGCCTTCAAAATCCATGTAAGTCTCGCACGTAACATCGCTTACCGGATTGATAACGCATTTCAAATCAAATTTAATTGGAGAAATTTCAGTTGATACCAAATGAACCATTTTAGGAGCTTCACTACCTTGCAATTTTAAACCAATTGCCGCCATCTTCTTGATGCTAAAAGAGCATTGGTCGGCAGTGCTTTGCCACTTTTCTACTTTATCTTGTGGTAACAATTGGTTGAAATTGTTTAGATCTACCAAGAAATTAAATACTGTTTCAGCTGATGCAGCAATGATTTTCTTGTCGGTTTGAATAGAGGTCATTGTAAGTTGGTCTAAAGTTTAAAACTGAAAGTTTAATATTTTAAGGAATATATGGTCGCGAAACGAATTTTATACTTTAAACTATAAACCTTTAATGTTTTATAAGTTTACCCCAATTTTCCGGGTCTTTTCTCCAAGATTTAACTAGATTCTGTTGTTCTTCTGTGATATATCCCGATTTTACTGCTTGCTGCAATAAAACGTCGTAATCAGATAATGTAAGCAATTCGCATTTTTCTTTTTCGAAAGCTTTGTGCGCTACATCAAAGTCGTAAGTGAAAATAGCAGCCATACCCAAAACTGTAGCGCCTGTTGCTCTTAAAGCCTCAACAGCTTTTAAGCTGCTTTTTCCTGTAGAAATTAAATCTTCAATCACTACTACCGATTGGCCAGATGTTACCACTCCCTCAATCATATTACCTAAACCGTGATCTTTTGGCGCCGAACGCACGTAGGCGAATGATGTACCCAAATCTTGAGCTACCAATACTCCCTGAGCAATTGCTCCGGTGGCAACACCAACAATTACATCGGGTTTACCAAATTTATCTAAAACCGCACTAGCCAATTGCTGACGGATATAAGTTCTAATTTTAGGGAATGACAAAGTCACTCTGTTATCACAGTAGATAGGCGACTTCCAACCTGAAGCCCAAGTAAAAGGGTCGTTAGGTTGAAGCTTAATTGCTTTGACTTGTAACAGATATTCTGCAACTTTGGATGCTGTATCTTTATTGGAAATCATGGCACAAATGTATAAAGTTTTTATCTACGGTCACCCTATCATTTTTTCAACAAAACGCTTTTCAAAATTGAATTTGGTCGAATTAGATGAGAAAGATGAGGGGGGTAAAATGCTGAAAATCATTGAGCGAATGGAGAATAGCGAATTGTCTCCTGGTGTTGAAATTGTTTCGGAAAATCCCGAAAAGTTGTGGAAAAAATTTAAAAAATACTATCAAATCATTGAGGCAGCAGGGGGAGCAGTAATTAAAGATAAAAAGTTGTTGGCCATCTTCCGCTTAGGAAAATGGGATCTTCCGAAAGGTAAAATGGAAGAAGGAGAAAGTAAGGAAGAGTCGGCTATTCGTGAGGTAGAGGAGGAGTGTGGAATTACTGGTTTGAAAATAGTGAAGGAATTACCAACGGTTTACCATACCTATAATCTAAAAGGGAAACGAATTTTGAAGGTAACGTATTGGTTTCAAATGACCACCAATTTTAATGGTGAATTAAAACCTCAAATTGAAGAAGATATTTCGGAGGTGAAATGGGTGGAAAATGTGGATGAGATTTTGGAGAATACTTATCCTTCTTTGGAGGAGATGATGGGGACGTTTAGAGATTAATTGCATTCGTCTCTAAAGTAAGCGATGTAAGTTTTTTACATTGCTTGATTGTTTACCAATTCTCTCTCAACAAAAGATTCATCATCACCTAATAAAGTTTGAATTTTTTCTAATTCATCTTTTGATACTACAAAAGTGTTCGACCACTTGTCGTGCCATCCTCTTTCAGAAAATAAACATGAGAATCCTTCGAAAGGGACGATTCTAATTAGACTTCTAACCAGTAATGTTTGGAATTCGGGTTTATTGCCAAATTCATCAATTACTACTCTTTTCAACAACATTTTGCCAGGACTACTTTGGGTAAAAAATTCGAATAAAAAATAGTAAAGTGGAAATACAAGAAATAATGCTAATCCTCCTGATAGATATCCTATAATAACTTCTATATCACCAATTATGCCTACTGCGTTTAAGATTCCAAAAGAGAAAACCAAGCATATATTCTATAGCATAGAAAACAAGTAAATCAATAAAAAAGTGTGCAAACCTTTGTCCGCCATGAATAACTTCAACTGGTCGATTAGTTTGATACGGAGTTTGGAATTTGATTCTATTTCCTAGTTTATCTTTTTTCGCTTCGGTGCGATAGCGTGTGATTTTGATTTCAGTAATTTTTTTCATTAGTCAGACTTTCAGCTGAGTAAAAGAAATCAAATTATCTCAATTTTCAAAAATCAAAGCATTGACGATAATGAAGTGTCTTATTTTTCCGTTTGTAATATCTCACACTTCATGATGCCATCTCTATCTGCCTCAGTCAATTTCACCTTAACAATCTGATTCGCCAGCGCTTCATCATACGCTGTTTTCACCTTCACATAATTTTCTGTAAAGCCATACATATAATCTCCATCTCGTTCTGTTTCGAATAATACAGTAGCGTCTTTTCCAATGTTTTGTTCGTAAAAAGCTCTGCGTTTTTTATCGGAAAGAATATGTAGCATTTTGCTTCTTTTCGCACGGTCTTGAGCGCTTACCACTCCGCCTAATTCTATAGCGTGCGTATTGTCGCGTTCGCTGTAGGTGAACACGTGTAAATAAGAAATATCGAGTTCATTAATGAAGTTGTAAGTCTCCATAAATAATTCTTCAGTTTCGCCAGGAAATCCAACTATTACATCAACACCAATGCAGCAATGTGGCATGATGCTTTTTATTTTTTCTACTCTGTCGCTATATACTTCGCGTTTGTAGCGGCGGCGCATCGCTTTTAATATTTCTGGTGAACCCGATTGCAGAGGCACGTGGAAGTGCGGAACAAAGCGTTTTGATTGGCTAACAAATTCAATGATTTCAGTGGTTAGCAAGTTGGGTTCAATGGAGGAGATTCTTATTCTGTCGATTCCTTCTAGGGTGTCGAGTTCTTGCACTAAGCCGTAGAAAGATTCATCATTATATCTTCCAAAATCACCAATATTTACTCCTGTGAGCACCACTTCGCGCGCATCACTTTGCGCTACTTCACGCGCTACTTTCATGGTTTCTGCTATGGTGTTGCTTCTGCTTTTTCCGCGTGCCAAAGGAATAGTGCAGAAAGAACATGAATAATCACAGCCATCTTGCACTTTTAAGAAAGTGCGGGTGCGGTCGCCATAAGAATAAGATGGATGAAAAATATTGACGTGTGAAATTTCACCATCGAAAATTTTAGCGCCCTCTTCTTTGTCTATTTTTTCAACGTGTTCTAAAATATTGAATTTTTCGTTGGCGCCTAAAACCAAGCTTACACCATCTATGGCTGCAATCTCTTGAGGTTTAAGTTGAGCGTAGCAACCAATAATAGCAACAAAGGCATCGGGATTTTGTTTGCGGGCTTTTTTTACGATTTGTTTACATTTTTTATCAGCATTGTCGGTTACCGAACAGGTGTTGATAATGTAAATATCGGCATGTTCATCAAAGTCAACTTTAGCATAGCCACCTTTTTCGAAGCCTCTAGCGATAGTGGAGGTCTCCGAGAAGTTGAGCTTACAGCCCAAGGTATAAAATGCTACTTTTTTGTATTGATTCATTGCGCGGCAAATATAGTGAATAACCTGTTAACATTTTTTCTGTGCACTAAATCCTATTCACTAAGCGCTATTGGCTATTTATTGGTATTTTAGCGCTCATGAGCGATATCATTAAATTATTGCCCGATTCGGTAGCCAATCAAATTGCGGCGGGAGAGGTAGTGCAGCGTCCGGCTTCGGTAGTAAAGGAGTTGTTGGAGAATGCTATTGATAGTGGAGCAACAAATATTCAGTTGATTGTTAAAGATGCCGGTAAAACATTAATTCAGGTAATCGATAACGGCAAAGGAATGAGTGATACCGATGCTCGTATGAGTTTTGAACGTCATGCTACATCTAAAATAAAATCGGCCGACGATCTTTTTTGCATTTTAACCAAGGGTTTTAGAGGTGAAGCTTTGGCATCTATTGCCGCAATTGCGCATGTTGATTTAAAAACCAAACAAGAAGGAAAAGAGTTAGGAACCCACATTAGAATTGAAGGAAGTAAATTCGTTGATCAATTGCCTTGTGCTACTTCTGAGGGCACCAGCATGAGCGTAAAAAATTTATTTTACAATGTTCCGGCGCGCAGAAAATTTTTAAAAACAGATTCTGTAGAGACCAAGCATATCATTGATGAATTTCAGCGTGTAGCTTTAATTCATCCAGATATCGCCTTTTCGTATTACAACAACGATGATCAAATGTATCATTTGGAAAGAGGAACTTTTCGCCAGCGTATCGTTTCGATGATGGGGGCTTCTTACAATCAGCGTTTGGTGCCGGTGGAAGAAGATACCAATACCATTGTTAAGGTTAGCGGATTCATTGGTAAACCCGAGTTTGCTAAGAAGACACGTGGCGAGCAATTCTTCTTTGTGAATGGTAGATTCATCAAAAACAATTATTTGGGGCATGCAGTGTCAACGGCCTTTGATGAGTTGTTGGGCAGAGATACTTTTCCATCGTATTTTATTCACTTGGAAGTTGACCCTTCTAGTATTGATATCAATATTCATCCCACTAAAACAGAGATTAAGTTTGAAGACGAACGATCGGTGTATGCTATTGTGCGTGCTGCCGTTAAACAGGCTTTAAGCAAATACAGTGTAGCTCCTTCGTTAGATTTTGAAAGAGAAACGTTGTTTGATAATGCACCCGAGCCTAAGATGGGCGATATTTTAAGTGCACCTCAAATAAAAGTTGATCATAACTACAATCCTTTTAAAGAAAGAACAGAACATCAGCACAAAGAGGTGAAGCAGCAATGGGAAGAGTTGTATAAAGTAGATATGCCGCAAAAGGTAGAGCAGGAGATGGCTGTGTTCGAAGAGAAGAAAGAGGAAGTTTCTTTCATGCATCAGTTTAGAAGTAAGTATATCCTTACTTCATTTGGAGAAGGTTTATTGATTATCGACCAACATAGAGCGCACAAAAGAATTTTATTTGAATATTTTTTCGATCTGTTAGAGAACAACCAAGGTGCCTCACAGCAAATTTTGTTTCCAGAATCGATAGAAATGAATCCTTCTGATTTTGCTTTAATGCAAGAGTTAGAAGAAGATTTTAAAAACATTGGTTTCGATATCACTCCTTTTGGTAAAAGCACCTATGTGGTGAATGGATTACCTGCAGATATTAAGGATGCGAATCCTAAGAACTTATTGGAAGGCTTGTTGGAGGAGTTTAAAGAGAATCAATCTAATAAACTAGATAGGCGCGAGAATTTGGCGAAATCGTTGGCCAATCAAACGGCGATAAAGTCGGGACAAAAACTTCAAAAAGAAGAAATGCAAATGTTGGTGAGCGAGTTGTTTTTGTGTGAGAAACCTACGGTTGACCCCAGTGGCAACAAGGTGTTGTGGAATATTGATCATGATGAATTAATGGAAAATTTTGGGTAAGATATGTATCAAAGAGAAATGTTGCCAATCACGAAGAATTTGATTTTGATCAATGTGGTCATGTTCATTCTTAGTAATTTAATTGTGCGAAATATCGATTTGAACGATATTTTGGCCTTACATTATTATAAAGCAAGCGAATTCGAGCCTTATCAGTTGTTGTCGCATATGTTTATGCATGCTCCGCTGAATGAAGGGGGTATTGGACATATTTTTTCAAATATGTTCGGACTCTTCATCTTTGGGTCGATGGTAGAAAGTCGCTTGGGGCCGAAAAGGTATTTAGGAATGTATTTGCTAGCCGGATTTGGAGCGGCATTTTTACAAATGTTTGCTTTTCAATATGAGTTGAATCAATCGGGATTTATTTTCGATCCAGAATCTTTAAATGGCTATAGAATGGTAGGTGCTTCAGGTTGTTTATTTGGGGTGATGGCTGCCTTTGCCTTGCTTTTTTCAGAGGTGACTATGCATGTTTATTTCCTATTTCCAATGAAAGCAAAATATTTGGTAGGTATATATGCATTGATTGAAATATATTCGGGATTTGCAAACCGAGCAGGCGATAGTGTTGCCCATTTTGCACATATTGGTGGAGCAATATTTGGTTTTTTATTAACTTACTATTGGAAAAGAACTAACGTTTTGTAAATAGATGAGACCGATTATTGAAGATATTAAGTACCGATTCTCACATGGTGGAATACTGATTAAATTAATATTAATCAACATCGCTATTTATTTGCTACTTAATATCGTTTTGCTGCTAACCCGCAATGATGAATCTTTATTTCTCTTTATTTTAAAGCTATTTGCTACGCCGCTTGATTGGACGATTGTTGTAAAACCATGGACATTGATCACGAGCATGTTTACTCATGTTGATTTTGATCACATCTTTTGGAATATGTTAACTCTTTATTTTTCTGCTAAAATTTTTCTTGATTACAATAGCGATAAAAGATTGTTGCAATTGTATTTGGTTGGTGGTCTAGCGGGTGTTGTTTTTATGTGGCTAACACTAAACTTATTGCCTTTTTTTGAGAATTCGGGTATAGCGATTGGTGCTTCAGCAGCAACCATGGCCATCACTATTTCTGTTTGTGCTTACCGTCCGCTTTTAATGGTGAATTTGTTTGGTATGGTACCCGTTCAATTGCGATACATTGGTATTACGCTTTTCTTGTTAGATGTTTTCCATTTTTACGATTCAAATACAGGCGGCCATCTTGCGCATATCGGCGGAGCAATCTTTGGCTTTTATCACGGTAGAAAACTAGCAGGAGCCATCGATATTTTAAAACCAATCGATAAGTTTTTCAACAGCATTTCTTCTTTATTTAAAAAGAAGTCAGATTTATACGTATCGCATTCAAAAGTGCGTCAAATGGATGACTACGAGTACAATTACACTAAAAAAACAATGCAAGAGAAAGTAGATGAAATTTTAGATAAGATAAGTCGTTCGGGCTATGATAGTTTAACTAAAGAAGAAAAAGATATCTTGCACAGGTCAAGCAGAATGTAATGTTTAAATTAATTTTAAAAATAACATTTTTCATCATCAATATTGCGGCAGCAATACCAATGGTTTTAACATTGCTAGCATCTACTGTTTCACCAGCCGATTCATGGATTATTGCTGCAAGTGGTTTACTTTTTCCATTGATGGTAGTAGTGAATTTCGTTTTTGTGGTGGTGTGGATTATCGCTAAAAGTTATTTGGTTTTGCTGTCGGCATCTCTTCTCATTGTTAGCATTCCAACGATTACACACACCATTCAAATTGATTTTGGAGGAGAAGAGAAAAGAAAAGGATTTAGAGTAATGACTTTTAATGTTCGCGGTTTTGATTATTATTCATACATCGGGAAGAAGAATGTGATGCGCGATAGCATCTGTAGTTTAATAGATATAGAAGGAGTTGATATTTTATGTACACAGGAGTTTTTTAGCCGAAAATCTAAGCAGTTTGATGTGTTCGAACAGTTGATTAACGGTAAGCATAAAAAGTATGCCTATATGAATGAAATGGGCGATTGGTATAACGATACGAGATGGGGACTGGTAACTTTCTCTACTTATCCGATAATCAATAAAAAGTCATTTTATTTCGATCCACAGTATCCTTTTGCCACCTATTGTGATATTAAAATAAACGCAGATACTATTAGAGTGTTTAATGTGCATTTAAGGTCATTCCGTTTTAGTCATGAAGAAAGAAAAGTGTTTGATGTGGTGTTGGATAGCAATGATATACCTTCTACAGAGCAATCGGTAAGTATTCTTAAACGATTTCAAAGTGCCTATGAAGAAAAGGCGCGTGAGATTGATACCTTGGCTAAAGTGATTAAAATGTCGCCGCACCGAGTTATACTTTGTGGAGATTTGAACGATCCGGCTTCTTCTTATGCTTATCATGAGTTGAGCGATAAGTTAGACGATGCTTTTGTTGAAAGTGGTTCGGGATACGGAAAAACGTTTAATGGTAAACTTCCTCTTTTAAGGATAGATTATATACTTCACGACGAAGAGATTTCTTCGTTTAATTATCGCACTATCAAAAGAAATCTTTCCGATCATTATCCTGTGGTGGTGGATATTGAATTAACCAAGTAGTCTTATTTAGTATTCATGATTTCATGGGGTAGTTGTCCCTTGCTATGCCGTACATATAAATATGTTAAAAAATAATTAAATGTATGTACAAATATTTTGCAAACAAATAAAATTACCATATGTTTGTACCAACAATTAAAATTTGAATTATATGAAAATGAAATTTTTCTCAGCATTAACTTTGGTAGTTACTTTATTGACTTCTTGCGGTGAGTCGGTAACATCATCAGAAGGAGCACCAGCAGCAAGCGACAGCACAGCAGCAGTTTACAATGTAGACGTGGCAACATCTAAAGTGAATTGGAAAGGCGAAGTGGCAGGAGTTTATGGTCACAACGGTTACGTTAATTTCAAAAGTGGCTCAATCCAAGTAGGTGATAGCGGATTAGTAGGTGGTGAGTTTGAGGTGGATATGACCAATATCGTTCCTTTAGATTCAGCTTCATACAACGCTGAACATAAAATCACCGATTTACAAGGTCACCTTTCAAAAGGAGATTTTTTCCTTACAGATTCTTTTCCTACTTCTAAATTTGTAATCACTAAAGTTGAAGGAAAAACTGTTAAAGGTAACTTAACAGTTAAAGGAAAAACTAATGAAGAGACTTTGCAACTTGAATCATTTGAAAATAAAGATGGTGTTGTTACAGCTTCTGGTAAATTGGTATTCAACAGACAAAAATATGGTGTGTCTTGGGTTCACTACATGAAAGACATGATCCTTTCTGATGATATTCAGTTAAATATTTCGTTGACTGCGAAAAAATAGTCTTTCCGTTTTAAAAGTTAAATGAAAAAGCCTCCGTCTATTGACGGAGGCTTTTTTGTTGCTGTTTCAATGTATGTTCTTAATTCACTTCCTCCATTAAGCTTTTGTAAATAACTTCTTGAATACGTGTTCTTATGTTGTATTTAAGCAGTTTATTGGTAAGATTAGCATTGGGATATGTTCTGTTTGCCAAGAAAATATAAACGATTTGTTTATCGGGGTCGGCCCAGGCAATAGTACCTGTAAATCCGGTGTGTCCGAAGCTTTCTCTACTCACATACGTGTAAGTCGGACCATCTTTATCTCCCGTTGGTTTATCAAATCCGGCTCCTCTTCTATTGCCTTCATTACAAAACTGACAACGAGTGTATTCTTTCAATACAGCAGAATCTAAATAAGTGACGCCGCCATACTCACCATTGTTGAGGTACATTTGAAATAACTTTGCAAGATCGTTAGCGTTGGAGAACAATCCAGCATGGCCGGCCACACCACCAAGCATAGCAGCACTAGGGTCGTTCACTTCTCCACGCAATATTTGCTTTCTAAATGCACTATCAATTTCAGATGGAACAATTCTTTCTGCAGGAAATTTTTCTTTGGGCAAGTAGGTAAGTGTTGTTGCTCCAAGCGGCTTGTAAAATAAGCTATCAGCTAGGATGTTTAATGGTGCGTGACCAAATTTCTCATCAATGTCTTTCAAAAAGTAGTAGCCTAAATCGCTGTATTTGTATTGCTTGTTTTCAAGCATTTTGTAATTGAAAATTGTAGCACGAATGCTATCTCTATAAGAGTTTTTTAAATAGAGGTTATCGGTAATTCTAATAGAGAATTCAGCGCTTGGCTTTTTAGAGTAAATGTTGGTATCTAGCATTCCATTTTTAATTGTGTTTTTATAAAAAGGAATAAAAGGAAACAATCTCGCTTGGTGCGCCAACATCTCACGCAAGTTAACATTCTGACATTTTGCAGAATCGGGAACATACAAATAATCGCATAGGTTCATGTCTAAATCCACAGAATCTACTTCGTCTAATTTCATGAAAACAGGGAGCGTAGCTGCCACTTTTGTAATAGAGGCGATGTCGTAAATATCTGTTTTTTTTAATGGCTCTTTGTCTTCGTAAGTTTGTTTACCAAAGGCTTTCCAGTAAACAACATCACCATTGCGTGCCACTAAAATCTGACAGCCAGGGTAAGCCTTCATGTTGATTCCTTCAAGGGCAATAGAATCAATTTTTCGCAATATATTTTGATTCATTCCCTCGTCTTCGGGAATGGAATACTTAAGGCGTTTTTTTTTTAATGCGATACCGCTGCCCGATGGATAAGAAGCAGAACCAGTCACGGGTAATTTACCCGAGGCACCAATACCTCCAAAGATCAACTGAGCTGCATATTCTTTACATATTTTAGAATCGTCGTAAGCCATGATTAAGGCTTCTGGATTCACTTTTCCTTCAAAATATTGCAAACTATATGGATTAGCGAAAAGTGTTAAGATTACTTTTTTGCTTTGCGCTATTTGAGCAATATAGTCGATGGTTTCTTGTGTAATACCAAAGTTTTTATCGGGTTTGTTGTTGGTGCCATGAATACCAATGATAACGTAATCGTAAGCTTGTAAAGCTTCTAATGTTTTAGCTTTCGCACTATCGTTAGGAGTTTTAGTTAAGTTGAATTTTTTCACCGGTAGATAGTTGTTCAACAAATCTTGAAACTCATTTGTTTTGGTATTTTCATTGATCGATAAGCAAGCAACTTTAACTTTTTCAAGATTGGCAATAGGCAACACATTGTTGTTGTTTTTAAGCACTGTCATTGCAGCTTCCACCAATCTTCTGTTCAACATTTCGGCATAAGGAGTATTCAGTCTTTCGTACAAACTGTCGGTTTTAATGGGCTTGTAATGATCTAAGCCAACCCACTGTTTCAAGGCCAAAACCTTTTTACATTTCTTGTTTATTTCATCAACAGTTATTTGTTTTTTGCTAATAGCAAGTTTGATTTGCTCAATCGCCTTAGCAACATCTTCAGAGAACAAAAGAATGTCGTTACCTGCCAACAAAGCTTTAACATCTACTTCACCTGGCTTATAGTATTTGCTTACACCTTTCATGTTTAATGCATCGGTGAAAGTAACTCCCTGAAAGCCTAAATCAGTTTTCAATAATTCCTTAACAACATGAGGAGAAAGAGTAGAGGCTAAATTTTTAGTGTTGTCGTAAGCAGGAATATATAAGTGAGCAACCATGATACTTCCAATTCCACTGTCGATAAGGGCTTTGAAAGGATAGAGTTCGATTGAATCCAATCTTTTTTTGTCGTGGCTCAACATGGGTAATTCTAAATGCGAATCGGCATCGGTGTCACCATGACCAGGAAAATGCTTTGCAGAAGCCAAAACATTCATGCTTTGCAAACCTTTCATGTAAGCCACCCCTTTGGCAGCCACGTTGTACTTGTTTTCTCCGAAAGAGCGGCTGTTAATCACCGGATTTTTAGGATTAACGTTTACATCAACTACCGGAGCGAAATCAACATTTATATTTAATTCTTTGCATTGGCGACCAATCTCTTGGCCCATAGCATAAATCAGCTTGTTGTCTTGAATGGCACCCAACATCATTTGTCGCGGAAAAGAAGTGGTACTGTCTAATCTCATGGCCAAGCCCCATTCACCATCGATGGAGGTAAGAATAGGAACACGAGAAATTTTTTGTAAATAATTGTCCATGTTAGCCTGACGAACCGGTCCGCCTTGCATATAAATTACGCCACCAATGCCATATTTGGTAACCAAGTTTCCAATTTCTTTCATGTGATTGCTATCCTTTTTTGAATAAACAGGATACATAATCAACTGTGCAATTTTTTGGTCGAGAGTTAAGGTGTTAAACACCGAATCTACCCAAGCACTGTTGGTGTCGGCTAAGAAATCGGGACCTTTTTTAGGTGTTGCATTTTTGTGCTTTTTGCCAGCAGTAAAGGCTACACAAAGAGCTGCAAATGCAAAAATCGATAGGGCAAAATATTTCTTCATGAAGTAAAAATATACTTCATAGTAAGCAAATGCAGTTCCAATCTTTAGATTTTCTTAACAGAGGGGGGTTGATAGACCTTGCTTTAATATATTTTGACAAAAATCTTTTGACTTTTCGCTTATCTTTAAGCCATGAAAATCGGAATCGTTTGTTACCCTACCTATGGAGGTAGTGGAGTAGTAGCTACAGAGCTGGGTATGGCGCTGGCTTCTAAAGGGCATCAGGTGCATTTTATTACCTATAGTCAGCCTGTTAGATTAGGCGAATTTAACTCGAATATTTTCTTCCACGAGGTAGTAGTTTCTGAGTATCCTTTGTTTCAGTACGAACCCTATGAAGTTACTTTAACCAGTAAGATGGTGGATGTGGCCGAACACGAGCAATTGGATTTGCTACACGTGCATTACGCTATTCCTCATGCCTCTGCTGCATACTTGGCAAAACAAATTTTAAAAGAGAAAGGCATCAACATACCAATTGTTACTACGCTTCATGGTACAGATATTACTTTGGTGGGTAAAGATCCATCCTTTGAGCCAGTGATTAGTTTTTCAATTCAGCATTCAGATGCAGTAACTGCGGTTTCTGAAAGTTTAAAACAGGATACTTACACTCATTTTAAAACCAAGAAAGATATTTCTGTTATTCCAAATTTCATTTGCTTAGACAAATATAAGCCAACGAAAGGCTGTGCTAGGAGTGCTTTCGCAAAAGAATCGGAAAAAATAGTGATGCACGTTTCTAACTTCAGAAAGGTGAAAAGGGTGGAAGATGTAGTTCGTGTTTTTAGAAAATTGAGAAGTAGTATAAACGCTAAGTTGGTGTTGGTAGGTGACGGTCCGGAGAGAATGAATGTAGAGCGTTTATGCAGAGAATTAGAAGTTTATAACGATACCCGTTTTTTGGGAAAAGTTAAAGATGTTGAAGAGTTGCTAGGTTTTGCAGATGTATTTCTTCTTCCAAGTGAGAGTGAAAGTTTTGGATTGGCTGCGTTGGAGGCCATGGCTGCATCAGTTCCTGTAGTGTCAACCAATACAGGTGGAATTCCCGAAGTGAATATTCATGGGAAAACTGGTTTTTTAGCAGATGTTGGTGACGTGGATTCGATGGCTAAGCATGCACTTGAAATACTGAGCAATGACGAATTGTGTTCTGAAATGCGCATCAATGCTAGAAAGCGAGCTGAGGATTTTTCGTTGGAAAATATTTTACCGATGTATATGAAGGTGTATGAGGAGGTGATAAAGAGTAAGTAATGTTTAATAATATACTTCAGGGTGTTGGACTCCCTCTCGGAGGAGAGGGGTGAGTAAAGGCCTGTGAAGTGGGAGGGAGA
>CAYORT010000025.1:36459-42867 GCA_964406465.1 uncultured Chryseobacterium sp. | reverse complement strand
GCTTCGCCGTGAATGATAAATACTTTTTCGGGAGTGTTTTTGATGTGAGACATCCAATCCAGTAATCCTTGCTGATCGGCGTGTCCGCTTAAACCTCTTATCTCTTCAATACGCGCTTTAACTTCATAATATTTTCCATACACTTTAATTTCAGAAGCACCTCTTAACAATTGTCTTCCTCTGGTTCCTTCGGCCATATAGCCTGCCATTAAAATAGTGGTGGTTGGTTTCGAAATATATTCTTGCAAATAACTTAAAACTCTACCGCCATTGAGCATGCCCGCTCCGGCAATAATTATTTTAGGTGTTGGATTGTGAATGATGTTTAGCGATTCCTTGTAGTCTTGGGTATAGGTGAAATGTGCGCACATTTCATTGCATTCTTGCGCCGATAATTTTTGCCACTTTAAATGATGCTGAAATACTTTTAGAACGTTGGCACCCATCGGACTATCAATAACCATCATCACATCGGGAATAGATTTGTTGGCCTTTAATTTCCATAATAGATACATCAATGTTTGAGTGCGCTCAACTGCAAAACTTGGTATGATTAGGGTTCCGCCTACAGCGATGGTTTCACTTACAATTTTTTGAAGATGTTGTTCAATATTTTCTTTAACATGTAATCTGTCGCCATAGGTGCTTTCAATAAATAAAACATCTGCAAGGGCTGGTGCTTCTGGTGGAAACATCATGTAGTCTTCTTGTCGGCCTACGTCTCCCGAGAAAACCAAGGTCTTTCCATTCACAAAAAGTTCAATGCAAGTGGCGCCAAGAATATGTCCTACATAGGTGAATCGAGCCGAAATTCCTTCGCCCAGCTCAATTGTTTTATCGGTGTCAACAGCATGAAAATGAGGAATGGTTTTTTCTACATCTTCAACAGTATAAAGTGCCTTTGCCGGATGATGTTTGGTGAATTGTTGTTTGTTGGCGCGCTCGGCGTCTTCTTCTTGAATTTTAGCACTGTCGCGTAAAATGATTTCGGCGATTTCTAAAGTAGGTGCAGTTGCATATATTTTTCTTTTGAACCCCATGTCAATCAATCTGGGTAAGAATCCGGTGTGATCCATGTGACCGTGCGTTAGCAAAACACAGTCGATATCTTCGGCAATCACAGGTAAATATTCCCAGTTGAGTTGTCGAATTTTTTTAACTCCTTGAAAAAGTCCGCAATCAATAAGTATCTTCTTGCTTTCAGTTTCAATAAGGTATTTCGAACCGGTTACTGTTCCGGCTGCGCCTAAAAAATGGACTTTTATTTTGCTCATGTATCAAAGGTAAAATATGCAGCATGAAGGTACATGATTTAAATCAGATTGCAGCCTGACGGACCTCATTTCTCAATTTACGTTTTTGCAGCAATTTTGGGTAAAACAATTCATTATGAGTAAAAATTCAGTAATAGCTACATTGATTGCATTATTTGTAATCGTAGTTCCGTTTAGATTAGCCTTTATCGAGGCTGATATTCACAATCCTCTATTAACTGCTTCGATGTTTTTATTAACGGTTGCGGGAACATTTGTGTCTTTATCTTTTGCAATGAAATCTTCAAATTAGAAATTATGACTGCTAAATATTACATTTTAGGCATAGCAGCCTTCGTTTTGATTCTTTCTGTGTTTGCTTTGTCGAATGCTATTAAAGTGCTGGTAGACAACAAAAGGAAAGAAGAAGGAAAATAAAACCTCATTCCTTGTTTTAAATCATACTGCAAATCCCTAATCTTGCAGTATGATTTCTGCTATAGTAACAATTGGTGATGAACTGTTAATCGGACAAGTTATCGACACCAATTCTTCGTGGATTGCACAACAACTTAATTTTATTGGAATTAAGGTGGAAGAACGCGTAAGCGTTGCAGATGATGCCAATGCTATTCGCGCTACCTTAGATAGATTGTTGCAAAGAGTAGATTATATTTTTATCACCGGCGGGTTAGGTCCAACCAAAGACGATATTACCAAACATACCCTTACGCAGTACTTCGGCGATGTATTGGTGAATCATCAACCTTCTTTAGATAACATTGAACGAATGTTTAAGGCTTACGGCAGAACTGTAAATCCGGTTAACATTCAGCAAGCCATGTTGCCTTCAAAAGCAAGAATAGTGGTGAATAAAAATGGAACTGCTGCTGGTATGTGGTTTCAAAAAGATGGCAAATCGGTGATCTCAATGCCCGGAGTTCCCTACGAAATGAAGGGCATGATGAGCGATGAAATATTGCCTGCCATTCAACAAGAGAATAACATTACCATCTATCATAAAACAATTTGCACACAAGGTATTGGCGAATCTTGGTTGGCCGAAAGAATTGAGGATATCGAAAACGAATTACCTGCCTACATCAAATTGGCATATTTACCTGCTCCCGCTCAGGTTCGCTTACGTTTGTCGGCATACGGAGAAGCGAAAGAGAGCGAGTTGAATATTTTTTTGAAAAGAATTGTTGAGCGAGTAGGTGATTATGTTTATGGTTTTGATACCGATACTTTGCCTGTGGTTATTGGACGAATTTTGCGCGACAAAGGAAATACTTTATCTGTTGCTGAAAGTTGTACTGGAGGATACATTAGCCATTTGATCACGTCTATCCCTGGCAGTTCAGCATATTTTAAAGGTGCTGTGGTTTCTTATGCCAATGAAATAAAGATTAATCAGCTGAATGTTGAAGAAGATCTTTTGCATAAACATGGGGCAGTGAGCAAAGAGGTGGTGGAACAAATGGCTTTGGGTGCATTAAAAAATTTAAAGAGCGATTTTGCTATGGCAACCTCGGGTATTGCTGGCCCTGATGGAGGTTCTGCAGAAAAACCCGTTGGTTTAGTTTGGATCGCCGTTGCCTCAAAAGATGGAATATTCTCAAAAGAGTTTAAATTTGGCGATAATCGCGAAAGAACTATTTTGATGGCCTCTTTAACAGCGATGAATTTATTAAGAAAAGAATTTTTAATTAAGTAGAATATGAGTATTACAGATATTTTGATTGGCGTAACAACACTAACTTTTATGGAGATAGTGTTAGGTATCGACAATATTATTTTTATTGCCATCATCGCCAATAAATTGCCTAAGGAGCAGCAGCCAAAGGCGCGCAGAATAGGTTTGACATTCGCATTGCTTGTTCGTATTGTAATGCTAATGTTTATTACTGCTTTAATGAGTTTGAAAGATCCTTTGTTCACTCTTACTTTGCCCGAGCAATCGGCACCTGTAGGTATAAGCTACAAAGATTTAATCTTAATTGCAGGAGGTATTTTTCTATTGATTAAGAGTACTTTAGAGATTCACGAGAAGATAACGCACAAAGAGAAAGCCATTAAAGAGAAATCGGGCAATACCATGTCTAAAATTATTCTTCAAATTGTATTGATTGATATCGTGTTCTCTTTCGATTCAATTTTAACTGCTGTGGCTTTGGTTGATCATGTGGGAATTATGATTGCGGCTGTAGTAGTTTCTATGGTTATTATGATGTTTTTTTCCGGACCAGTTTCTGATTTCATTAATAAGCAACCTACATTGCAAATATTGGCTTTGGCTTTCTTAATTCTAATCGGATTTATGTTGATTATGGAGGGTATGCAATACCATTTCCCTAAATCATATCTCTATACTGCAGTGGCCTTCTCGCTATTGGTGGAACTCATCAATATGCGTATGAAGAAGAACGAAGCAAAATAGTATAGTTTTTTGTAGGGGCGAGCTGCTGCTCGCCCAAATTGAATATCGCATGTTTACGGGCGAGCAGCAGCTCGCCCCTACACAATGCCCATTCACAAAAAATTACGATATTAGCACCTCTAAAAAATTAAAATATGTCAGAAGGACGTCAAGTAATATTCTCCATGTCGAAGGTTTCCAAAGTGTTGCCTTCAGGAAAAACAATCATTAAAGATATTTATCTATCCTTTTTCTACGGTGCCAAAATTGGTATTCTTGGTTTAAACGGTTCTGGTAAATCAACCTTATTAAAAATTATTGCTGGTGTAGATAAAAACTATCAAGGTGATGTTGTTTTTTCTCCGGGTTATTCTATTGGATACTTAGAGCAAGAACCTCAGTTGGATGAATCTAAAACAGTAATGGACGTGGTTCGTGAAGGGGTGCAAGAAGTAATGGATGTGTTAAAAGAATACGAAGACATTAACAATAAATTCATGGATTCTGAGGTGTTGGAAGACCCTGAGAAAATGGAAAAATTAATTGCTCGTCAGGCTGTTGTTCAAGAGAAAATTGATGCAATGGATGCTTGGGAGATCGACAATAAATTGGAGCGTGTCATGGATGCTTTGCAGTGTCCTGAAGGTGATACTCCAATTAGTGTATTATCGGGTGGTGAGAGAAGACGTGTTGCGCTTTGTCGCTTGTTGTTGAAAAAACCTGATATCCTTTTGTTAGATGAGCCTACCAACCACTTGGATGCCGAGTCTGTTCAATGGTTAGAGGTTTTCTTACAACAATATCAAGGAACTGTAATTGCAGTAACCCACGATAGATATTTCTTAGATAATGTTGCTGGATGGATTTTAGAGTTAGATCGTGGTGAAGGTATTCCGTGGAAAGGAAATTACTCTGAATGGCTAGATCAAAAAGCTAAACGTTTAGCACAAGAAGAGAAGCAAGAGAGTAAGCGTAAGAAAGTGTTGGAGCGTGAGTTGGAATGGGTGCGTATGGGTGTTAAAGGTAGAGGTACCAAATCGAAAGCGCGTTTGGCGAACTACGATAAAATGATGGCCGACGAAGGAAAAGAGAAAATGGAGAATTTGGAGATTTACATTCCAAATGGTCCGCGTTTAGGTAACGATGTAATTGAAGCAGTAAATGTTTCTAAAGCATATGGCGACAGATTGTTGTATGAAAACTTAAATTTTAAACTACCACCAGCTGGTATAGTTGGTATTATCGGACCAAATGGTGCTGGTAAAACAACTTTATTCCGAATGATTTTAGGAATGGAACAACCAACAGGTGGTGAGTTTAAGGTTGGTCCAACTGTGAAGATTTCTTACGTTGACCAAACACACAAAGACATCGATCCAGAGAAAACAATTTACGATGTAATTTCTGCTGGTGCCGACAATATCAACTTGGGCGGAAAAATGATGAATGCCCGCGCTTACTGTTCTCGTTTCAACTTTGGTGGAACCGATCAAAGTAAAAAATGCGGAGTGTTATCGGGTGGTGAAAGAAATCGTTTGCACTTGGCCATGGCCTTGAAAGAAGGTGGTAACGTTTTGTTGTTAGATGAGCCTACCAACGACATCGACGTAAATACTTTACGTGCCTTAGAGGAAGCATTAGAAAACTTTGCTGGTTGTGCGGTAATTATTTCCCACGACCGTTGGTTCTTAGATAGAGTATGTACACATATTCTTGCATTCGAAGGTGATTCAACTATCTATCCATTTGAAGGTTCTTTCTCTGAATACGAAGAGAACAAGAAAAAACGTTTGGGTAATGTGGAGCCGAAGAGAATGAGATTTAAGAAGTTGACGAAGTAGAAAGAAAAGTCAAAAGTTAAAAGTCAAAAGCCAAAAAGATGGAAACATCGATTTGGCTTTTTATATTTATTAGATGAAAAAGTATATTATAATCTGTTTTCTATCCATTTCGTTTGTTGCCGCAAAGGCTCAAACTGTAGAGGATGGTTTAGTTGCATTTAAATGGGATTTCGATCGTGTTGTTTGCGACTTGAAAATTGGAGACACTCTTAGATTGATGGAAAGCAAGGGACATGGTTTTAGTTTTAAGAAGTCAGGCCTTGGAAAAGTAAAGCTAAAAGATTTAAATGGTGAAAAACCTTGCGTCCAGCATTTAAAACTTTTTGATATTGTGCTAAAGGTGGAAGATTCTGTGAAGATTAAGTATATTTTGAAAATAAAAATTGATGGGCATGTTTTCTTTTTTAAAGGTGAAAATCATTCAGGTGGAATGACCTTTATTCGCATTGAATAGTAAATATGTTATTCCCCCGCCTCACTGAGGCTTCTTTTATCTGAGCGATTTTACCACTCCCTCGCACTCCGTAGGCTATACTTAACACACCCAGCTCCGCACTCACGGCTTCGCCGGTGCGGAATCTTTTTTCATAGAAGCTTTGCTTCGTTTACTACAAAATGAAATACGAGGCGAAGCTTCTACAGAAAGGGATTCCGCACCGGCGAAGCCGTGAGTGCGGAGCTGGGTGTGAAACACACACAAAAGAAAACTCAAGCAAAGCGCAGCAATGCCCAAAAAACCGTATTTTTGCCCCATTCAAGATTTTAATATGAGCAAACCATCTGTACCCAAAGGAACCCGAGATTTTTTACCAATTCAAATGGTAAAGAGAAATTACTTGTTTGATACTTTAAGAAGCATCTTTAAGAAATATGGTTATTTGCCTATTGAGACTCC
>CAYORT010000025.1:0-36359 GCA_964406465.1 uncultured Chryseobacterium sp. | reverse complement strand
GTAGGAAGTGATTCATTGATGTATGAAATTGAATTTATTCAAATTTTTAATGAAGCATTAACGTCGTTAAAAGTTCCCGGATTCCAAATCAAAATCAACAACAGAAAAATCTTATCTGGTATTGCTGAAGTAGTAGGTGCTGCCGATAAAATCGTTGATATTACTGTGGCTATCGATAAGCTCGATAAAATTGGATTAGAAAAAGTGAACGAAGAGATGCTAGAGAAAGGTGTGAGCAAAGAAGCGATTGAAAAACTACAACCTATCATTCAAATGAGTGGCAGTGCTGCTAAGAAATTCGCTACACTTCGCACTGTTCTTTCTTCTTCTGAAATAGGTTTGAAAGGTATTGAAGAATTGGAATTCATCTTTAAAAACTGTGAGCTGTTAGCTGTAAACTCTAATCTCTATTTAGATATTACTTTAGCCCGCGGTTTAAACTATTACACCGGAGCGATTTTTGAAGTGAGTGCCCAAAACTTTAAAGGCAGCATTTGTGGTGGCGGAAGATACGACGATTTAACAGGAATCTTCGGTTTAAAAGGTATGAGTGGCGTTGGGATTTCATTTGGTGCAGATAGAATTTTTGATGTCTTGGAAGAGAATAATTTGTTCCCTGAAAACCTAGCGCAAACTACCGATGTATTGTTTGTGAATTTTGGAGAAGAAGAGGCCTTGTTTTCGATGAAGGTAATGCAGCAGTTGCGCGCACATGGCATTAGTTGCGAATTGTATCCTTCTAAAGCTAAAATGGCAAAGCAAATGACTTATGCCGATAACAAAGCTGTTCGCTTTGTGGCTATGATTGGTACCAACGAAATGAACGAAAATAAACTGTCGTTGAAAAACATGAAAACGGGTGAGCAGAAAATGGTGGAGGTAGATAATTTCTACAACGACGCCGCATTTACTTTAGAGTTTTTTAATTCAAATGCAGAAGGGTAGTAATGAAAGTATCGGGCTTTACCATCATACGCAACGCAATTAAATACGACTTTCCTGTTGTGGAAGCTATTTCATCGGCGTTGCCTTTGTGTGATGAATTTGTGGTGGCAGTTGGTGATTGTGAAGACGGAACTTTAGAATTGATTCAATCGATAAATTCTCCTAAAATTAAGATAGTGCGCACCGTTTGGGAAGAAGAAAAATACCGTTCAAAAAACTTAGAAATCTTAGCAGTAGAAACCAACAAAGCTTTCAAAGAAATTTCAAAAGATAGTGATTGGGCTTTCTACATTCAGAGTGATGAGGCATTGCATGAAAAGTATCTTGATAATACTTACAAGGCAATGCAAC
Source organism: uncultured Chryseobacterium sp. (assembly GCA_964406465.1). Taxonomy (GTDB): domain Bacteria; phylum Bacteroidota; class Bacteroidia; order Flavobacteriales_C; genus JAHEZL01. Next base: position 35,063 of record CAYORT010000025.1, on the reverse strand, counting down.
AATGGAAAGACAATGAAAAGGTAGATGGCTTGCTGTTTAATTACAAGCATTTTTATGGAAGCTACGACTATATTGGTGCTTCACCACGCTGGTACCGCAAAGAAATTCGCATCATTCGCAATCGTGAAGATATTTTTTCATACAAAGATGCCCAAGGCTTTCGCAAACTGCCCAATGAGAAACTGAACGTCAAGCAAATTGATGCTACGATGTACCATTATGGCTATGTGCGAGACCCCAAGAAGCTTGCCGAAAAGATGAACTTCAACCAGGCAATGCACAGTGATGACCCCAATAAAATGATGCCGTTTTTTAATTATGATGAGGTAGATGCACTTTCAAAGTTTGAGGGAACTCATCCTAAGGTAATGCAAGAACGCATAGATAAAATGGGATGGAAGTTCGATTTCGATCCTTCATTCAATAAACTTCGATTTAAAGACAAGTTTAAATTGTTTACCGAAAAGCTTACCGGTAAACGCATAGGAGAATACAGAAACTACAAGGAAATTTAAGCAATTTCATTCGTCGATTTTTTTTGCAATTTATTTTCCACTTCCCTATTTTAGGAGTCGGGGATAATTTATTTATAAACTACTAGTAAAATGAGAAAACAATTTTCAATTTCATTGTTATTGCTTTGTGCAATTTTTTCCAATTTATCGGCTCAACATGTCATCGGATTTTTCCCCAACTGGCGAAATGCTGGTGATGAAAATTTAATTCAATATGATAAGATTACCGATATCATTTACTGTTTTATTCAACCCAATGCCCAAGGGCAATTTCCCGCATTAAATGCTTGGCCACAAAGTGATCAAACTAAGTTTAACAACATCAAAACAAAAGCAGCTCAAAACGGAGTAAGAGTTCGTATTTCATCTGGTGGAGCAGGTTCTTCGGGATTGTATTCTCCAATTGCAGCTAATGCTACTTACAGAAATAATTTTGCTAGCACTGTGGCCGATTTTATTGTGGCCAACAACATAGATGGTTTTGATGTGGATTGGGAGTTCCCTTCAAATTCTGAAAGAGGCAACATGGATTTATTATTGTCGGCTTTTAGAACAGCTTTCAACGCAAAAACAGCCAATGGTTATCGTTACATTTATTTAGGTGTTGATGTAGGTGGTGAACAAGCGCATACCAACTATTTCACCAATACTTTTGCTCAGTACGTTGATGAAGTTAATATTATGGCTTACGATTTGGCTGGCGGCTTTTCTACAGTAGCTTTAGCGCAAACTTCTTTCAATGTTTGGAAAAATTACTTGCCAAGCAATCAAACTTCAAAGTTGGTTTTAGGTATTCCTTTTTACAACAATACAGGATGGTCGATGTACAGCACTATCGCGTCACCTTATTCTACCAATGCGGCTAATGCCTATAATGGAAATATTGCAGGTAGTGATGGCTCGGTTTATAATGCTCGTCCGGCCATTGAAAGTAAAGTCGATTACGTAATGCAAAATGGAGGAAGTGGTATTATGATTTGGGAGCTATCGCAAGATATTTTAGATCCAAATTACTATCAATATTCTTTGCTTAATGCTATTGATTTGGCGATGCAGCCGTACCTCGGACCAACTTGTGCTGAGCCTAATTTAGGTGCTGATAAAACTTTGTGTGGAGTTCAGGGCGGAATTACTTTAAACTCAAATTTAAGCTCTCAACCCTATAGAACTTTTAGCTGGTACAAAGATGGAAGTTCTACTCCGGGAAGTGGCACTACCTTGTCGGTTTCAACTGCAGGAACCTATGTAGTAATGGTCGACAGCTCGGGCGCTTGCAGTAATACCGATACCATCGTTGTTAGCGCAACACTTCCAAATGTGAACTTAGGTTCATCGGTTAATTTATGTGCGGCGTCATCAGCTACTTTAGATGCGGGAGTTTCTGGAAATGGAATTACCTATCAATGGAGCAAAAATTCGGTGAATATCAATGGAGCAACAGCGCAAACCTACGCGGCTACTAGTGCAGGCACTTATTCGGTGACGGTGAGCGCAAGTGGTTGTGCAGACAAGTCGGGAAGTGTTACTGTTACTTCATCGTTATTGAATGTAAACAACGATACGATTTGTGTAGCCGGAGATCAAGCTACTTTAACGGTTAGTTCTGTAGGCGGACCATTTAAATGGTACGATGCAGCAAGTAATGGTACTTTGTTGTACACTGGTGCTACATATGCAGCCAACTACAATTCTAATACTACTTTGTATGTTCAAGATGGAGCTGGCGTTGGTGGAACAGTTGGTGGAACAGGCAGCTTTGGAACTGCTCAATGGCAAAATCCTCAAAATTTTGTTCCAATGACTTTCACTACTTCGGTGGCAGGCATGACCATAACTTCGGCAGATTTCTATATTCCAGCATGGGCAAAAGCCAACAACTTTGTGGTATCTATAAAAAGTGGAAATACTGTGATTGGTTCAAGCGCGCCTATTACCTACGATAACAGTAGCAATGGATCTAATTATAAAGTGACAGTTTCATTAAATATTGTTCTTACCAATGCAGGTACATATACCTTAGGTTTTAGCAGTTCTACAAGTGATGGAAGTAATGCGGTAAATAAAGGAACCGCTTCTTATCCATTAACCGAAGGAAGTAACTCTATTTCGTTCACTGCTGGAGATTATGTTTTTAATAATATTCAGTTTGTGGCTGGTTCAACATGCGTTAGAACTCCCGTTACAGTTACTATCGATGCTAATAATGTAAAATGTTTGTCTACATCAACAGAGGATTTGACTTTGCAATTAAGTGTATTCCCAAATCCGTCGAATGATGGTAAGTTTATCATTGCAGGTGCGCAGATACAGAAAGTTGAAGTATACAACTTGGTTGGCGAACAGGTACTTATTTCTTCAAACAATCAAATTGATTTGAGTGGTTTCACAGCCGGCATGTATATGCTGAAAGTATTGAATAGCCAAGGTGTTATTAGTTCTGCTACGGTTATAAAGCAATAAGAATTTCGTTGAAAAAGAAAGGGGCAGATGATTTCTGCCCTTTTTTTATTGATTGTTGTTCCAGTTTTCTTGCTTTCTGTATTTCATCTCTTTTAGCAAGCTTGCTTTTGGCTGCAAAGTGAAAACGTAGCTTTGGTAAGTACCAAAAGGTACCCAGCTAAATGTTAAATCCCAACAGTGTAAATTTCTAGTAATTCTAAAGTTGGTAAGTGTCATTGCTCGCGATTGTACATCGTAACCAGTGCTGTAGTTGAAATTCCATTTGTTAGTTATGGCAACATTACCGCTTATTTGAAGCGCTTGGGTTATTTTTTCGGAGTTGCCTGGTTTGGTATAAGTTAAATTGTAGCTTAAGTTAATGTCTAAAGGAATTTGAATAAACACAGCTTTGGTTTTTGCTTTGCTGGTTGCTAATCTCAATGAAGCAGCAATGTTTGCAAAGGTTAAACGAGCCCAATCTCCACCTAAATTGTGATTCCACGTGTTTAGTAAAACGCCTTTGCTATCAATTGCATAAGGAGATAGGTTGGCATTCATGTTCACATTGATAAGGTTATTGAACATATCGGTAGTGGCCATCAATCTAAATTCGCTCCAGTTGAATTTAGATGCTGCCAAATTATATCCGCTGGAAATGTTAAAGGCTTTGATCAATCTAATGCGTTCTGTGGTATCTCTTCCATTTACCTTTTTTCTAACCTTAATGTCTAAGCTGTTGTCGAGCGTGAAATTCAGTTGAGATACATTCCCCGAAGTTGGTGTGCCGTACAAACCTCGTTCTAAGGGGTTGTAGTTTCTAGTGATATTTTGATTAGTGCTGGCGATTTTCAAAGTGTCTTCATATTGGGCAGTAATGACATCCTTGTTAATTAAGTCTTCAAGGAATTTTAGGTTTTGAGTGAAAGTAATAGCAGGTTTAATGGTGTGTTTAAGATAAACCACTTTTGCTTTTTTTATCGGACGGTAAGTCACAAATAACTGCGTGTTTACACCCACGCCTCCAAGCTGAAAACTTGATACGTTTCTTATACCTGTATTCTGATTGGTTTGAAATCGCGAGGAAATAGTGTCTCCAGCTACAATGTCGTGCTTAAAGCCTTTGGTTACATAGGTAGCATAGGTGTAGTTGGTGAATGAAAGTGAAGGCACCGAAATATTTAAAAATTTGACTGGTTTTAAACTTCCTGAGTACGAAAAAGATCCCGTATTTCTCAATCCGTTTTTAATGGTCCACAAATCTATCGCCTTGGCCATATTGGTGTCTTTTACCGACGCAGTATTGCCCAAATCCATTCCCCATTGAATATTAAAATTTTTCAATACTCGTTTGGGTGCCATTCTTAAGGTGAAGGTAGGAGCGCTTATGTTTACATCGCGACTAATCATGTTTTGCGAGTGCGATGCGTTGGTGGTTAACGTAAATCTTGAGTTTAATTTTTGAACATATGAAATAGAGGAAGTATAGGTGTTGTTGGTAATATTGCTAATGCTATTGTTGGCCACCAATGAATTTTGAAAAGCTGTGCTGGTACCAAAATTTACGTTTGCGCTAAACGATGTTCCTGGGCGCGCAGCGTTATCTTGCTGATGGGTCCAGGTAAACCGAAAATCTTTCGTTTTTCTAAAGTTGTATAAATCCCTATCTCCCGTAACATTGTTGCTGTAATTTAGTGAGAAGGATCCCGAAAATTTGTACTTTATTTTGTAATTGATGGTGTTTCTTAGTGCCCAACTTCCTTGTGTAAATAAGTCGCTGTAAACCGTGTAATTTATTTTGTCGTTAATCGCCCAATGAAATCCTAGTCCTGTTAAGTAAAAGCCTTGTGCGGCGCTTTCACCATAAGCAGGGATTAATATTCCACTTGCCTTTTTAGGGTTGTTTGGAAAAATACCAAAGGGAAGTATGAGGGGGGTGGGAACGTCGTTTATCACAAGATTTACCGGACCGGTTACGATCTTGTCGTTTTGAATCATTTTGATTTTTGAGGTGTTGAAATGAAAGTGTGGATGTTCAGCATCGCAGGTGGTGTATTTTGCCTGCCCAACATAAATTACGTTATCGGGTAAACGTTTAATTACTTGTCCGTGAATATAACTTTCTCCTTCCTGGGTGATTACTTCAACTACTCTTCCTTTTTGTGTTTTGAAGTTGTAACTAATTTCGCTTGAATTGAATTTTTGGTCTTTATCGGTAAAGGTAGCTTTTTCATAACAGTAGCCACTTTCGTCCTTTTTTCCAAAGGCATGAAGTTCGTTTTTCTCCATGTCGATCCAAATGTAATCGGCTTCGAGTTTAATGGTTCCGTACTCAACTACTGCTTTTCCGTAGAGATGAACAATTTTTGTCTCATTATCTACGTCTAATGAATCCTCGGCAGAATATTTGATTTCTTTATCGAGTCCCGACTTTGATTTTTTCAAATCATCATTGTTAATAGCTATCGAGTCGGTATTGCTTGAATCCTTTGCTGCATTTGGCGTTGCAGCACTTAATTCAAGTGTGTTAATGATGCTTAAGGTAAATGTAATTAATATGTATAAAAGTGTGTTTCGCAAGCTTACAATACTATTTTTGCTCCAAACGTATAATAATTAAATCGCTCAAAGCTAAGGAAAAATGAAGTTTTTACGGAAATATAGACGTTCTATTTTCCTTGGGTGGCTTTCACTCATTGTCATTTTTGTTTTTTTAACAAGCGGTAAAAAGACGCATTTGCGCCAAGGTACTGGCTATAAGCTCAAGACGGTGGTGATTGATGCTGGCCACGGAGGTAACGACCCTGGTTGCTTAGGTGAAACGATTAACGAGAAAACAGTAGCCTTAAACATTGCCATGAAGGTGGGGAAATATATCACTGAAAATTTTCCAGATGTGAAGGTGGTTTACACCCGTAATACCGATGTCTTTATTCCACTAACCGATAGAGCTCGTATAGCAAATGAGGCTAAGGCCGATTTGTTTATCAGTATTCACGCTAACGCAAACCCGAAGCGCGAACCTTACGGCACAGAAACCTATGTGATGGGGGTTGGTACAGATATGGACCGCAACGTGGATATCGTGAAGAATCGTGAGAACTCGGTAATTTTCTTAGAGAAAGATTACAAAAAGAATTACGATGGAATGGATCCTAATGATCCTGCTTCTGAGATTATTGCCAATATGATTCAAAAGGAGAAGCTCGATCAAAGTTTATACTTGGCTGGTAAAGTTCAAACTCAGTTCGAAACCCGCATGAAATTGTTGAATAGAGGGGTAAGACAACGTGTTTTGTATGTGATGTACAGAACAGTAATGCCGTCGATTTTGGTTGAAACCGGATTTCTAACCAATAAAAATGATGAAAAATATCTGGCGAGTCCGAAAGGACAAGCCTACGTTGCCGCTTGTATTTTTAGAGCTTTTAGAATGTATAAGATGCAGGCTGAAGGTAAAACTTCTGCCGAAATTAAAGCTGCAGAAGAGGCCGACTTTATTAAACAAAGTGCAGAGATTGCTAAGATGCCAGGCGATTCCATTATCGATACCATTTCTGCTGTTATTCCAGTGAAAATCATTGAACCAGTAGTGGTTGAACAAACCAAGGAAGTGAAGAAAGTTCCTGCCGATACAAGTGATTTGGTGTTTAAGGTGCAGCTCACTTCCTCAAGTAAGAAAATTGAGTTAACTTCACCAAAGTTTAAAGGGTTAGATCATGTGCAGATGTATGAGGTAGATGGCGCCTTTAAATATACCGCTGGTAAATGTGCAACCATGGCTGAGGCATCTGCGTTGCAAAAGAAGGCGGTTGAGTTGGGTTACAAAGATGCTTTTGTGGTGGCTTTTTATCGCGGACAAAGAGTATCGATGAAGAGAGTGAATGAAATAATGGCCGAAAAAAAATAGTACATTGTTTAAGTAAAAAAATTAGAGGTGAGTAAACAAATCAAAATTTGGGCTTTAGTGATCGTTACTGTTGGCTTGGCCGCATGGGGAGCTAGATACCTTAAAGGATATAATTTTTTTGCTGACGAGGTAATTTATCACGCCAGATACGACAACATTCAAGTTTTAACCGAATCTAATCCTGTGTATTATCAGGGAATGAAAGTTGGACAGGTTAGCGAAATCACTATTGTTTACGATACTTTACAAAAGAAGAATGTAATAGATGTTTCATTTATTGTAAGTAATAAATCGGTTAACATTAGCGATAGTACCATTGCTAGAATTGCAGGTGATGGTCTTTTAGGTTCTAGATGTATTAAACTCGATAAGGTGGGAAGCGGAAAATCACTTCCTAATGGAGGTTATGTTGTTGGTGAAATTGAAAAAGAATTACAAGAGCAAATTAGTGAAATGTTATTGCCACTAAAAAGAAGTTCCGAGAAACTTATTGGAAGTGCCGAACAACTTATCGCCTCTTTTGGCGCGGTGATGAATGAAGAGACCAAGCAGAATTTGATGGAGGCTTTTAGAACTATCCCTCACACAATCAAGAATCTTGAAAATGCAACGCTGACTATTGATACTACTGTTAAAGTTTCTGGCGAAAAGATGAAAGCTATTTTCGCTAATATTGAGTCAATCACCAAGAACCTTCAGCATAATAATGGCAAGATTACCTCTATTCTTTCAAATCTTGATGCAATAAGTGACTCTTTAGCAAGATCTAATTTTAAAGAGACTATTTTAACCGTTACTAAGACTTTAAAAACTACAGATACTATTTTAGGGAAAATCAATAAAGGAGAAGGTACTATCGGACAGTTGGTAAACAATGAAAGGTTGTACAATGAACTTACCTTAGCTTCTGCCAGATTGAATATGTTAATTATCGATTTACAGGAGAACCCTCAAAAATACATTAACCTGTCGCTAGTAGACTTTAGAGGAACGCATAAACAGGCTGAAAATGATAGTGTTTTCGTAATTGAGCAACTTCGCAGAGACTCTGTCATTATCAAGAAATACGGCAAATAATAGTTTCATTAAAAACAATTAAGCATGCAATATATTCCAAACATTGTATTCGCATTATTGCTAATCGCTACTTCTGTTTTCTTTGCAAAGCAGGTAGGTAAAATCAGAAGAAATATTTTATTGGGTCGTGATCTCGACAGAACAGACAATTCTTCTTTAAGATGGAAAACTATGTTTTTGGTGGCTATCGGTCAGTCGAAAATGATGGCCAATCCACTTGTTTCTTTCCTTCATATTTTGGTTTATGTAGGGTTTATCATCATCAATATTGAAGTGATTGAAATCATTGTAGATGGCTTGTTTGGAACCCATCGCTTCCTGTCGTTTATGGGAGCATTCTACGATTTTTTAATTGGTTCTTTTGAGTTTTTGGCTCTAGGTGTAATAGCAGCTTGTGCGATATTTTTAGTTAGAAGAAATGTGCTTAAAGTAAAACGTTTTTGGAATAAAGAAATGACTTCTTGGCCGCGTAGTGATGCCAATATTATTCTAACTACTGAGATTCTTTTGATGAGTGCTTTTTTGGTGATGAATGCAACCGATGGAATTCTTCAAGAGCGCATGTTTACACATTATGAAGATTTAGGTTCATTTCCAATTTCATCGGCATTAATGCCAATATTTGATGGATTTACTTCAGAGGCTTTGGCGATGATTGAACGTTTTTGCTGGTGGTTTCACATCATAGGTATTTTCGCCTTCATATGCTATCTGCCTATTTCAAAGCATTTTCATATCATCTTGGCTTTTCCAAATGTTTACTATTCTAATCTTAAGCCTAAAGGTCAGTTTAGCAATATCCAAGAGGTGACCAACGAGGTTCGTTTGATGATGGACCCATCTGCAACACCACCTCCAGCAGCGGAAGGAGCGCCTAAAACCTTTGGAGCAAAAGATATTCAGGATTTAAGCTGGAAAAGCATTATGGACGGTTATACCTGCACCGAGTGCGGCAGATGCACCGCCGCTTGTCCGGCCAACCAAACTGGTAAAATGCTTTCTCCACGTAAAATCATGATGGATGTGAGAGACAGAGCAGACGAAGTAGGAAAGAATATAGATACAAAAGGTGCTGATTTCAATGATGGTAAATCTTTGGTTTACGATTATATCACTCCAGAAGAATTGTGGGCTTGTACATCTTGTAATGCCTGCACCGATGCTTGTCCGGTGAACAATGACCCACTCGCAGTTATTGTTGAATTAAGAAGATTCTTAGTGATGGAAAAATCCGAGGCTCCGCAAGAGTTGAACAACGTATTTACCAATATTGAGAACAACGGTGCGCCGTGGCAGTTTTCTATGGCAGATAGAATGAAATGGGCTTCAGAAACAGATACTAAAAACGTTTAGAATATGGCTGAATTAGTTATACCATCTATGGCCGAAATGGCTGCAAAAGGAGAAACTCCCGATGTTTTGTTTTGGGTAGGATGTGCAGGGAGTTTTGATGATAGAGCAAAGAAAATTACGCGTTCGATGGCGAAACTATTGAACAAGGCCAACATCAAATTTGCTGTTTTGGGTGCTGAAGAATCATGTACAGGAGATCCTGCAAAACGCGCTGGAAACGAGTTTTTGTTTCAAATGCAAGCCTTCAACAATATTCAAGTGATGAATGCATATAACGTGAAGAAAATCGTCACAACTTGTCCGCATTGCTTCAACACTTTAAAAAATGAATATCCCGAATTGGGTGGAAACTACGAGGTGATGCACCATACTCAATTGCTGCAGGAATTATTGAATGAAGGTAAATTAACCATTGAAGGGGGAAAGTTTAAGGGTAAAAGAATTACTTACCATGATCCTTGTTATTTAGGCAGAGCAAACGATGTGTATGAAGCTCCTAGAGATTTAATTGAAAAATTAGATTCTGAATTTGTGGAGATGAAGCGTTCTAAAGCAAAAGGATTGTGCTGTGGAGCAGGAGGGGCGCAAATGTTTAAAGAACCAGAGAAAGGAAATAAAGATGTAAATATAGAACGTACAGAGGATGCATTGGAATTAAATCCAACTATCATTGCAACTGGTTGTCCGTTTTGTAATACAATGCTTACCGATGGCGTAAAAAACAAAGAGCGTGAAAGCGTTATTAAGGTATATGATTTGGCCGAATTAATTGCTCAGGCGAGTGATTTGTAAGTTAGTTAAATGTTTAAAGTTCAATGTTAGCGATGGTTCAAACAAAACTTAATAATAATCTACCTTCAACATCAAGAGTATGGATTTATCAGTCCAACAGAATTCTTACCGATGCTGAGGTGAGCAAAGCCAACGAATTAATTCAAGGTTTTTTACCACAATGGAAGTCACATGGAAAAGATTTAGCCGCTTCGATAGAAACGCTTCATAATCTTTTTATCGTTGTAACAGCCGATGAAGGTGTAGAGGCACCATCGGGCTGTTCTATTGATTCTTCAGTTAAATTAGTGAAAGAGATTGGCGTCGCTTTAAATGTTGATTTTTTCGATCGTTTGGTAATCTCCTACTTGCAAAACGATAAAATTGAACTTAGCAAAATGTTCCATTTTCAAGAGAAATTGAAATCAGGTGAACTTTCTGCAGATACCATTGTTTTCAATAATTTAGTGGAGAATAAAGCTAAGTTTGAAAGTGCTTGGATGGTACCTGTTAAAGAGAGCTGGCACAAGCAGTTGCTGTAATTATTTCTTCTTTTTTTCTTTCGAACCACCCAACTGTAAGAAGTTATAGTATAAATTCGATTTTAATCTATCTGGAGTATCTTTTCCAACAATTTGGTATGATTTATTGAAGATTACTTTTCCCTTTTCTATATCTGCTACCATCATATAGTGAAATGTATAGTAGTCGGGCGTAAAAGCATCATAAAAGAAGTAGGGTGCAAGCGGGGGTAAATAAACACTGTACATTATTAAATTTACAGGATCGGCCATGGCATCGGGTTCAGTGAGCGCAAATACGTTGTTCCAAGCTAAGTATTTTGTTCGATGCTTTTGTAAAAGTAAGTCTATGAGTTGATAATCTGCCGACAATACGCTATCTAAATCTCGATGCAGGTAAAGTTCGTCGATGAAGTTATTCAATCGAGATATGTCATTAAATAGATTAACCTGTTTGGTATTTAAGAATTTTGAGTCGAGTAGCTCAACATCTAACTTTGCTTTTTTAGAGATATCTTTTATCGATTTACTGTATTCTTTTCTCGCTTTTTCCGATTCTAGAGCATTGAATTTTTCTACAAAAAAGGTATTGTTGATTTTATAGTAGGTAGGGTCGACCATCACAATTCTATTGAGTCTCAAAGGTGCTGTTGCTTTAGGGTTGTAATCTAATAGTTCTGGTGAATAATAGTTTACCGTATTGATCACATTAGGTTGATTTCTGTACGCCAAAGAAAAATTATATGCATCAAGAAATTCCTGGTTTTTAAAATTTTGAGCAAAAGCATAGTAAGTATTGATTTTACTGGTGTCTGCTGGCCTTCTTCCAAAACCGTAATAAATGTTTGGTTTCATTTTTCCTTCTGCTTTTTTACTTTGGGCCAATGAATCTTTTAATGCTGAGGAGTCTATTGAAGGTATTGTTTTACTAAAGTTACTCGTGAAATAAATTTTAGCCATTTCGTTCATCAATTCTCTCGCTTTTTTCTTGAGGTTGTTTCTTGCAGGAAATTTTTCGTAGGTGTCCCATAAATAGTCGATGGCAAGCACATTTAATTCTTCATTTTTCATCACAGAAAACAACAGATAAAGTTGTTGTGATTCACCTTGTATATTTTGGTAAGGCTTATTCACCTGATTGATGATGTTTTTGTTTTGATATTTCGCTAAAAAGTAAAGAGCGTGCGCAATATTGCTTAGTAAATATTCATTGTTTGGATATTTTTGCAAAAGCACATAGCTGTTGTATATCGTTGCAGCATATTCTCGCTTGTGCAATAGCTCTTCGCAAAGGTCAAATCTGGCAATATCTCGGCAATACAAAAATTGTTTTTTAGAAACCATAAAGCTGTCGAGGCCATTGTTTACCATTCTATTGATTTCAATATTTCTGCTGCTAATTTCAGGTTGTGAGGTGTTTTTGTAATCGAATTCTAGCGGACTCACCTGCATAAAGAAGTAGGTGTTTGGTATTTTATAGGTGGGCGTATTAAAAAAGGTAATGTCGAATGGTATTTGCTCAATAGGTAAATTGTTTTCACCAAAGATGTTTAGTGCATTTTGAATGTATTTGCTTGAATAATTGCTGTTGTAAAATAATTCCTTAGCCATCGAATCGGCCTGAACTTCTTGATTAACGGAAAAGTTTGTTGACTGCAATAAGTTGTTTTGCACGTCTTTTAAGTTATAAGCGCCTAAGTTAGAAATGTCGTTATCGAGATAGAGTTTTGGTCGGTGTTTAAGTTTGTAATGCGCAATTTCGCGTGCCAAAAGAAAGGCAAATTGCGCCTCGTTGTGCAATCGTGCTATGAGTCCGGTATTCACCAATACTATCCCTTCCTCTGTACATATCGTATTTACATAGGGAGACTTCACGGCGAAGAAGTGAAGTTTACCAAGTGTTTCTTTGTCATCTTTCAGAATGTTAGAAGCGATTAACTTCATATACCCACTTAGAGTATCATTGAAAATAACATTACCGCCCAATAAAATCTCTGATATCACAAAACTGCGTTCAATGATAGAACGCTGTTTGGCCCTTTTATCAAACCAATTGTCATCTTTTTTTATCGACTTTTTCTCTTCTTCCTGAATTCTTTTTTCAATGTTTTTTATAATGACTTTGGGTATTTCTCCGGTGCTGTATAAGCCTTGATAGTTATTTAAATCAATGCTTTGGGCAGTTGAGATGCTATAAAAAGATATCAGTAGTACAATAACTGAAATTATTTTTGCTGATATTTTACTTGTATTTTGCATTACTTTTACCAAGTTAACTAAAACAACACTAAGTGCAAGAAAAAAGACAAATATCGCCGAAGTTACTTTTGATTGTTTTTTTGTTTCTTGCGCCTTTTTGTAATGCACAAAAAATCATTCCAGGATATATTGGCAAAAGAAATATTGCGGTGGCGAGCGGTAGAATTTATGCTCTTACGCTGTACAATTATTTAGTAGATATGGACAATACCAATGCTACTATTTCTAAAAGAGCTTTGGGTTGGGAAGTGGGCATGCAAAGGGTGATTGGCAGAAATGGAATGATGGGGGTTTTTGGTTCTTATTTAAAGAGTGATGTATTTAGTGCTCCTACAAGTTTCTATGAAAAGTCAAGCTATAGTGGTTTTGATGCCGGAATTCAATTTAGATCTTACTATTATCGAAATAAAGGTAGTATAGCGCCGGTTGGTAAGCATTTTCGCTATAACATTTTGTTTTCTACATCTACTTTACGTGCCGATTATATGAATACTTTGATTGGCAAAACGGCAGATGTTGGTATTGGTTTAGGTGCCGGGAATTCGCGAGTATTGTATGATAAGTTGTGGGTTGATTATGGCTGGGAATTCAACTACTACTTCAATGTTTATGATCAGCAAGATGTGGTGGAAGGCTTTAGTTACACCAATATTGTACGCACCAATTTACGTACAATGTATTTAGTGACATTTAAGGTGAACTTTGGTTATCTGTACTAGCTTATTGAATAGCTTTTCTAATTCGCACCAACTTTTCTAATAAACCTTCTAACAAATCCAATTGAAGCATGTTTGCTCCATCTGATTTTGCTTCACTAGGTTTTGGGTGTGTTTCAATAAACAAACCATCAACTCCCACAGCGATACCTGCTTTTGCAATTGTTTCAATGAGTTGAGGTTTGCCGCCTGTCACCCCTGTATTTTGATTGGGTTGCTGCAATGAGTGCGTAATATCTAGAACTACAGGATGACCAAATTCTTGCATTTCAGGAATATTTCTGTAGTCGACAATCAAGTCTTGATAGCCAAAGGAATTTCCTCTCTCGGTAAACCAAACTTTATTGTTGCCGCTGTCAACCACTTTTTGTGCTGCAAACTTCATAGCACCAGAATTCACAAACTGTCCTTTTTTGATATTCACTACTTTGCCAGTCTCTGCTGCTGCAATCAGTAAGTCGGTCTGACGGCATAAAAAAGCAGGAATTTGTAAAACGTCAACATATTCTGCTGCAATTGCTGCGTCTTTCGACTCATGAATATCTGTGATGGTAGGAACACCAAAAGTAGTAGATACTTTTTGCAATATTTTTAATGCTTTTTCATCTCCTATTCCAGTAAATGAATCTACCCTAGAGCGATTCGCCTTCTTAAATGAACCTTTGAAAATATAGGGTATTTCAAGTTTATTTGTAATCGTTACAATTCTTTCTGCAATGCGCATTGCGACCTCTTCTCCTTCAATGGCACACGGGCCCGCAATCAAAAAAAAGTTACCCGAATTAGTATGTTTAATATTTGGAAGGTAGTTGATATTGGTCATGCTGTTTTTTTGAGCGAATATACTTTGTTTTTTACAAAAGATGATGCTAAAGTTCAAGTAATGAATATGCAATAGAAAATTGTGTAAAAGCTTATTTAGATAGAATTATGTCTTGGCACTAGTTATTTGGGAAGTTTTATTATTTTTACCCCCTAAAATCAATTTCATATACATGGCGTACAATATTCCTTTATACCAGCCAAACATATCTGGTAATGAAAAAAAGTATGTTGATGAATGCTTAACATCTTCTTGGATTTCGTCTAAAGGGAAATTTGTCAATCTTTTTGAAAATAACTTTGCGGCATATATTGGATCTAAATATGGAATAGCTGTATGTAATGGAACAGTATCTTTGCATTTGGCTTTGTTGGGATTAGAAGTTGGTGCAGGAGATGAAGTAATAGTGCCCACCTTTACCTACATAGCTTCGGTGAATGCAATTCGTTACGTTGGCGCAATTCCTGTTTTTGTTGATTCACTTGAAAGTACTTGGCAGATGGATCCTGCTGATGTGGAGAAAAAGATCACATCTAAAACAAAAGCGATAATGGCTGTTCATTTATATGGTCAACCAGCTGATATGCCAGCATTAATGGATATTGCCCAAAGGCATAAATTGTATGTGATTGAAGACTGTGCTGAGGCCATAGGCTCGGAGATTGATGGAAAAAAGGTAGGGTCTATTGGCGATGTTGCATCATTTAGTTTTTACGGTAATAAAACAATTACTACAGGAGAGGGAGGAATGTTGGTGCTTAACAATGAAGATTTGTACCATAAAATGGTGAAATTAAAAGGTCAGGGATTGGCAGGTGAAAAAGAATACTGGCACGATGTGGTAGGTTACAATTATAGAATGACTAATATATGTGCGGCCATTGGAGTGGCACAGTTGGAAAGAGTTGAGGCGACTATTAAGAGAAAAATAGAAATTGCTAATTTATATAAAAAAGGCCTTGAAAATGTTGATGTACATTTTCACAATAGTGACAGCAAAAGTTTTCATACCTATTGGATGTGTTCTATCTTAGTGAAAGAATCTAAATATCGTGATGTTTTACGTAAGATATTGGCTGAAAAGGGAATCGAGACCCGACCTTTATTCTACCCAATTCACACGATGCCAATGTATTTGGAAAATAAGCATTATAAAGTTGCAGAGAATTTAGCATCAAGGGGTATGAATATCCCAAGCTATCCTGATTTAACTGATGAAATGGTGCAGCAGGTTATACAAGCAATCAAGGAAGGAGTAGCTACTTTATCGTGAGAGTGTTGTTTTACATACCCAATTTAACTAAGAAAGACGGCGGAATCTATCAGTATGCTCTTTCTGTGTTACAGGGGATGGGACAGACTGAAAATATCAAGAATGAGTATTTTGTTTTTACTGGATATCCAAATGAGGATGTTGCCGTGTTGGAATCAAAATATAGAAACATTCATCAAATTCCAACAAGTCAAAATGAATCGAAATTTAGATTTGTTTATCGAAATGTCAGAACACTAATCAATAAGATTTTCACTGCCTTAAAATTTAAATCTCAAATTTCTGAAGTTTCATATGTGAGTCATTTGATTGGTAAGTATGATATTGATGTATTGCATAGTCCGCACCAATCAATTCCAAAGAATATTGAAATTCCATCGTTAGTTACTTTACATGATGTGCAGGAATTGTACTATCCTGAATATTTTACAGCCGAACAAAGGGCTAAAAGAGCGGTTTCAAATCTATACGTTACAAGGCGTGCATCTAAGGTTGTCGTTAGCTTCGATCATGTGAAAGAAGATATCGTTCGCTTTTTCCAGTTAGACGCCGATAAGGTTAGAGTTTGTTTTTTATCGATAAAAGGGATGTGGTTTGAGAAATTCCTGAAGAATGAAAAAATGAATTCAGCTCAAATATTAGAAGCAAAGGAGTTTTTTGTTTTTTATCCCGCTGTTACCTGGCCGCATAAGAATCATATTCAGCTTTTGAAGGCATTAGAGTTGCTTAAAAGAGAGAAGAATTTTATTGTGAATTTGGTTTGTACAGGACACCAAACAGTCTTTAAAGAAAATATTGAAAGAGAAGCGAAAGCATTGGGTGTTGACCAACAACTAACCTTTAAAGGGTTAGTTTCGGATGAAGAATTATATTTGCTTTACAAGTCTACTAGCGCTGTAGTAATTCCTTCATTGTACGAAGCAGGGAGTTTTCCGTTGATTGAAGCAATGGTTCTTGGCGCCCCCGTGATATGTGCTAATACTACATCTTTGCCTAATACAATTGGTGACAATGATTTTGTTTTTGATGGTAAATCTGTTGAAGATTTGGCCCATAAATTACACCTCATTTTAACTGATGTTGATTTCAAACAAAAAAATAAAGCAAATAGTGCTGCAAGGGCAGATGCTTTAATGAATTCTTCTGTTCTACAGGTGTTTACGAATTTATATCAAGAAATTTGTAAGTAGATTTCACTCCTCATTTCTACTCTTTGTTAACTAAATATTGATTTTGCCCACAAATACTTTATTTTTGGTTTTTATTCATCCAAATTGCTGTTCATGTTCAAGAGAATTTTTAATCGTCTTTTTCCAAACCAATATCTTCTGCAGCAAGAGCTAACTAAGATTCAAATTGAACAAGAAAAATCGAAATTTTTACTCGGTCAGTTAGCTGCAAAATCTGTGATTAGTGTCGATTTTAAATCAAGTGAATTTCAAGTTTTTTCGCAATGGAGTGAAGATGGTATTATCCAATTTTTAATCAATAACATCGAAATCAAGAATAAATCATTTATTGAATTTGGTGTTGAGACCTACAGAGAAGCCAATACGCGCTTTCTGTTGATGAATAACAATTGGAAAGGGCTGGTTATTGATGGTTCTGAAGCTCACATAGAAAACATTAAGAATCAAGATATTTTTTGGAAATATGACTTAACTGCGGTAACCAACTTTATTACTCGTGAAAATATAAATTCAATTTTTGCAGAAAACGGTTTTACAGGTGAGATAGGTTTGTTAAGTGTAGATATTGATGGCAACGATTATTGGGTTTGGGAGGCAATAAATGTTGTGAATCCCGCAATTGTTATTGTAGAATACAATAGTGTGTTTGGTGCAAATAATTCGGTAACAGTGCCTTATGATCCTCAATTTTATAGAACAGATAAGCATTTCTCTAATTTGTTTTTAGGTGCTTCCTTAAAGGCATTAACTTATTTAGCCAATAAGAAAGGATATGCATTGGTAGGTTCTAATTCGAATGGGAATAATGGCTTTTTTGTAAGAAAAGATTTACTTAATGACAAGGTAAAAGCAGTTACGGCGGAAGAGGCCTATGTGGAGAGTCGTTTTCGCGAATCTAGAAATGCCGACGGAACTTTAAGTTTTGTTGGAGGTAACGATAGAATGGCACTTATTGCAGAGATGACAGTTGTAGATGTGGAAAAAGGAAAAGAAGTGAAGGTAAAAGATCTTATAAAAAACTAAATCGCACTTTTTCAATGCCAAATTCACTCAAAATATCAATTATTACCCCGTCTTATAATCAGGGGCATTTTATTGAAGAGACTATTCAGTCGGTAGTGAATCAAAGCCATCCCAATGTTGAATATATAGTGATGGACGGTGGAAGCAAAGACAATACCGTTGAGGTTATTAAGAAGTATGAATCGCAAATTAGCTACTGGGAAAGTACTAAAGATAAAGGACAATCAGATGCAATTAACAAAGGTTTGGCTAAGGCAAGTGGCGACATCGTGGCTTGGTTGAACAGCGACGATATGTACACCGAAAATGCCTTGAGAAGAGTGGCCAATATCTTCGCTAGAAATCCCGATGTTGATATTGTTTATGGCAACGTATGGCAATGTTATCCCGATAAGACGGAGAAACATATCAACGTCAAATTCAACCCAAAGCACTTTCTAACTGGTGTAAATATGCATCAGCCTTCTGTTTTTTGGCGCAGGAGAGTGCATGAAGAAGTAGGGTATATTGATGAAAGCCTCTATTATACTATGGATTATGATTTGTGGTTGAGATTGTTTTATAACTATAAATCATATAAAACCGAGTCTATTTTAAGTAAGTTTCGATGCCACCAAGACGCAAAAACAAGCAATAATCCCAAAGGAATTTACTTAGATTATAGAAAATGTATTTCACGATTTTTTCGTTCGGCAGGATTCGATGACCATATCTCGGTTTTGCGCGCTTTAAAAATCTACGATGCAAGCGAAAAAGCTAAGTATAGTATTAAGCAAGAGTTTACAGATTCGGCCAAACAACAAATCATAGATGAGTACATTTTCAATTGTGCAGTTCAAGAATATTCTTTTGGCAATGTGGCCTCGGCCAACAAGATTTTAAATTATTGTTTAACCACCTCCTACAAAAGACAAGCGCGTAAATTTATGCTCAAAAATAATTTAGGAGTTCGAAAAATGATCAATCTTTTCAAGTAATGAGTGAAAGCATTTTATTTACCGTTGTTATTCCAACATACAACCGTGGCAAATTAATTATTGAAACTCTAGAAACTGTTTTAAATCAAAGTTATCGCAATTTCGAGATTATTGTTGTAGATAACTATTCTACAGATAATACCGATGAGGTTTTACAGCCATATGTGGATAAGGGTTTGATTAGATATATCAAGCACGACAAGAATTACGAAAGAGCTAAATCACGCAATACTGGTATGCAAAATGCTAAAGGCGACTTTCTAACTTTGCTCGATTCAGATGATTTTATGTATGTAGATTGCCTTAAAGATGCTGCGGAATACGCGTTGAGTCACCCTAACATCAAAGTTTTTCAAAACAAGTATGAATTGGTAAACGATAAGAGAGAAAATATTTATTCTTATGGTTTTCCTTCTTTGGAGAATCAATATAAAGCTTTGTGTAGCGGTAATTTTATGGCGTGTATTGGCGGATTTTTACACCGCGAGGTTTATACCAAAATTCAATTCGATACCACTCGAGAGCTCACAGGTTCAGAAGATTACGAATATTGGTTTCGTGTCTTTGCAAAATATAAAGTGGGCCGAATCGACAAAGTTAATTCTGGCGTTTTACAGCATGAAGGACGCTCTGTAAACTTTGATACTTTTGATTTAATGGTGAAGCATAAAGAGTACATTGTGGCTATGATTCGTCGTCATTCTTCGGTTAAAGAGAAATTTGAAAAGTACATTCCTCGCTTTGAAGCTTCTTTCTTGATTTATGCTGCTATCAAAGCCAATCAAGCACATTTGTTTAGAAAAGCCATTTCACTTTTGCACATGGCCTTGAAAGCAGATTTTACTGTGGTATTTTCTAAAAGATTTATTCGCGTTTATCAAATTGCCTTATTTAGATTAAAGAAATGAGTAGAGTATTAGCGCCCATAGTACTTTTTGCTTACAAAAGAGAAGATCATGTTCGTCAAACTTTGGAAGCACTTAGCAAAAATGAATTGGCCAATCAATCGCATCTAATTATCATTTCCGATGCTGGAAAATTTGAAAAAGATCAAGCCGATGTTCAAAAAGTTAGAGATCTCGCGGTAAGCAGAAAGTGGTGTGGAGAAGTGACTCTAATTTGCAATGAAAAGAATTTAGGTTTAAACGACAATTTCTTTTATCACATTTCAAATATTGTAGAGAAATACGGACGAATTATTGTGCTTGAGGAAGACCTTTGTACCTCTCCATATTTTCTTAATTTCATGAACGATGCTCTTGATATGTATGAAGAGGAGAAGTCGGCAATGCAAATTTGTGGATTCACTTTCGATATGTCTACTGCAAATTTACCATCTTCATTTTTCCTAAGTGTTACCAATGGTTGGGGATGGGCGACTTGGCACGACAGATGGCAAAAATTAAATACCGATTCTCAAGATTTATTCAATAAAATTAATTCAAAATCGCTCTATAACCGCTTAACCGTTGATGGCTCATATCCCGATTTTTACAATCAAATGAAAAGCAACGTCGACGGCGTTCACAATCATTGGGATATTAAATGGCTTGCCACAGTGGTGGTAAATGAAGGACTGTGCTTGTATCCAAAAGAAAGTTTGGTCGTGAACATTGGTTTCGATGGATCGGGAACTCATTTTAAAGATGGAGAGAAAGGCCACGACACCAAATTGGGGGTGGGTAAAATCGAACTGGTAAAGCAAAAAGTTCTTGAGCTACCCGAGGCACGAAAATCATTGGTGAAATATTTTTCGGCGCAACAACCGTCGGGTTTTTCAAAGCTTAGGATATTGCTAAGTGCAGTTAAATCGAAATATTTTACAAAGTAGTAAAGCCTCCATCTTTGCCCTAGTATTTTCCCCATTTTTCTCTTATATTCGCAGCGCTTTAATCGTAAAAATTTATTGATGCAAACAATATTAATCACAGGTGGTGCAGGGTATTTGGGTAAACAGCTCGGACTCAAACTTAAAGACAAGTACAATGTTATTTTAGGTTCTAGAAATAACGGTAACAATCAGTTGGCTCAAATACTTACAGGTTGCGAAACTATTCCATTAGATGTGGTGAACTACGATAGTTTACTCGATGCTTACAATCGCTATAAACCAGATATCATTATTCACGCTGCTGCTACAAAATTTGTAGATATCAGTGAGAAAAACCCAATGGAATGTATCGATGTGAATGTGATTGGCTCTCAAAATATTGCGCGATTGGCCATTGATAAAGGTGTTAAGGTTGTGGTGGGCGTTTCTACCGATAAAACGGCTCCTCCTGTGGGTAACATTTATGGTCATTCAAAAGCCATGATGGAGCGTTTGTTCTGCACATTAGACAATACTTCGGGTACTCGTTTTGTTTGTACTCGATTTGGAAATATCGCATGGTCTACTGGTTCTGTTTTTCCTCTTTGGAAAAGAATGATGGCTTCTAAAGGGATCATTGAAACTACTGGTCCGCACATGAGAAGATTCATCTTTTCTGTAAGCGAAGCAGCCGATTTAGTGATTCGTGCCATGGAAGGTGCTACAGGTGATTTAGGAGGAAAAATTCTTTCCCTTAAAATGAAATCTGCTATGATGGAGGATGTGCTTAAAGTGTGGACTAAGCACTTGGGCGGTGAATACAAAAAAGTTGGTGAGCGTCCAGGCGATAAACTTGATGAGCATTTAATAGGCGATATCGAGTGTGTTCACACTATCGAAAAAGATATCGACGGTATTCCACATTACATCATCGATTTCAAGCAAAAATTTGAAAATCATTTGCCTGAATACGTTTCAAGTGAAAATGCACCACGATTAACTGAAGAAGAGATTTTACATATCATATCTAATCCTCCATCTTTCGCTTCAATATGATAATTCAACATGCGCTAATAATGGCTGCCGGTAGAGGTATGAGAATGATGCCTTTCACCGAAAATATGCCCAAAGCAATGGCTCCGCTAGCCGGAACTACCTTAATTGCTAATGGTATCGATAAGCTAAAAAAACGCATTCCAAACATTCATATAACCGTTGGATACAAAGGGGCTATGTTGGCTTCACATGTTATCGAACACGATGTTAGTTCGGTGCTCAATACCGAAGGAAAAGACAATTCATGGTGGATTTACAATTCTTTAATGAAGAATTTAGATTTGCCTATTTATGTGCTTACTTGTGATAATGTAATCGAACTTGATTTCGATTTAATGGAGAAAGATTACGTTGCTGCCGGTAAACCTGCTTGTATGGTGATTCCGGTAAAACCTATTCCTGGTTTAGATGGTGACTTCATATTTCATGACAATCAGCGAATAACTGAGCTTTCCCGCACTAAACCGTCTGAAATGTACTGCTCGGGAATTCAGATTCTCAATCCTAAGAAGATTAATGATATCACTAAACCTGCCGATAATTTCTACAATGTTTGGATGCAGTTGATCGAACAAAATCAATTGTATTGCTCTAATATTTATCCAAAACAATGGTATGCTGTTGACACAGTAAATCAGTTAGAAGCCATCAATAAATTACATAAGTAAAATGTGTGGCATAGCTGGATATTTCTCGGTAAATAAAGTTTTTTCTCCCGAGGAACTACCTGCCATGGCTAATGCTATTGCGCACCGCGGACCCGATGCCGAAGGCGTTTATTCTCACGGCAGCGTTGGTTTAGCTCATCGCCGACTAAGTATCGTTGATTTGAATCCGCGCTCCAATCAGCCCATGACTTCCCAAGACGGAAATTTTGTGATTTGCTACAATGGTGAAGTGTACAATTTCCCTGAACTCGCTACCAAATACAATCTTACTCTTCGCACTCACTCTGATACCGAAGTGATATTGGAGTTGTTTGCGAAAATTGGTCCGTCATGCGTGAACGAATTCAATGGCATGTTCGCTATTGCCATTTATGATATTCAAAAAGAAACACTACATATTTTTAGAGATAGAATTGGCATTAAACCTATTTACTATTTCTACGACGGAGAAAATTTTGCTTTTGCCTCTGATATCAAAGCCTTGTTTGCTTTGGGTTTTGTAAAGAAGCAAAAGACGACTGATACGAGTGCTGTTATAGATTTTTTGCATTTGGGTTACATTCCTCATCCTCATACGATTTATAAGAATATTTCGAAGTTTCAGGCAGGTAGACATTTTGAAATTAGTAAAACTGGCGGACAGTTTAGAAGATATTGGGTGTTAGATCAGCAAATTAAATCCGATACCTTTAAAGATGAAGTCGAAGCAAAAAGGCAATTGAAATCATTGATCGAAGCTTCTGTAAAAAGAAGAATGTTTGCTGATGTTCCCTTTGGAACTTTCTTAAGCGGAGGAACCGATTCAAGTGTGGTTACAGCTGTTGCACAAAGTTTATCTACAGAAAAAATAAATACTTTTTCCATTGGCTTCAAAGAGGCTAAATACAACGAAGCCGAACATGCCAAAACAATAGCCAATCATTTAGGCACCAATCACCACGAATTCATAGTATCGCAAAAAGATGCGTTGGATTTATTTCCCGAAATCATTGGTACTTACGATGAGCCTTTTGCAGATTGTTCTAGTATTCCAACCATGTTGGTTTCTAAATTAGCTCGTCAGCATGTAAAAATGACTTTATCTGGCGATGGAGGAGATGAACAGTTTTTAGGCTACGGATTTTACAACTGGGCAAATCGTTTGAATAATCCATTAATCAAGACTTTTAGAGGAGCTATTTCTCCTGCTTTAAAATTGATGGGCAATCGTTTTGAACGTGCTTCTCATTTGTTCGATTATCCAGCCGGCAGAAAGAAAAGTCATATTTTCTCACAAGAGCAATACTATTTTTCTTTGGCTGAAATAGATGAAATGATGCTGAATAAGCAATCGATTTTCTTGAATGAAAAATTTGATTTACAGAGAAAATTGAGTTCGGCCGAAGAACAAGCTTTCTTTGATTTACACTACTATTTACCCGATGATTTATTGGTGAAAGTTGATAAAGCATCAATGAAATACGGACTAGAGGCGCGTGTCCCTTTACTCGATCACACTATCATTGAATTTTCTTTAAATCTTGATGAAAAATTGAAAGTAAAAGATGGCGTTTCTAAATATTTACTCAAAGAAGTGCTGTACGATTACGTGCCAAGAGACTTAATGAACCGTCCGAAATGGGGCTTTAGCATTCCTTTAAATGATTGGCTTAAATCTGATTTGCGCGAATTGGTAGAACAATACACTTCTAAAGAAATCATTGAAGCAGCAGGATTTGTGGATTACAAAAAAGTACAGCAATTAAAAGCACAGTATTTCGGCGGTAAAGATTATTTGTACAATAGAGTGTGGGCGATTGTGTTGTTGCATAATTGGTTTTACTCCTCGGAGGAGAGGGGTGTGTAAATGCCTGTGTTTGGGCAAGGAGATGGATTATTACGAGTACAGCATTATAGAAGCATAAGATAAACACACCTCAGATGGATGAAGAATTGAAAAAAGAAATTAGGTCGTATGTTGACACAATTACATTAAAAAGTATTGGTAATCAAGATCCAAAGGGCTTTTGTTTTTCTACATCTTTTGCATTGTATTTATATTTAAGATTAAAAAGAATTCGTACATCTATAGTGGGAGGTACAATGGATGGCTGTGCGCATTTTTGGTTGAAATCGGATTGTTATGATGATATAATTGATGCAACATTAAAGCAATTTGACAAAGAGAATTGTGTGCTTGATTTAGTTTATATAGGTGAAAAATCTAAAAATAAGATTACAGAAAAATATCAACAAAATACTACTTCTTTTAATGAATGGATTGAAATATATAAAGGTTGGTGTGATCCCGAAAAATTGCCAGATGGAAATCCCAGAGAAAATACAAGGGATGTTGAGAAGGTAATAATTAATAATCTAATAGCTGCTTCCATTGTTTACTACGAAATTGAAAATGCTGAAGAGGAGTGTAAACAAATAATGAAAAATTCACCTCTATATAATCTATATTTTAACCCAATTAAGAAAGGGTTAAAAAGGTGGAAGGATAATACTAATTTAACGCAGAAACCGAAAGAGTTAATTGAAAAGGAGTTTCTTTTTTTTCTAAATACAATAAAAAAATGACACTCACATTTACTGCTTTTTATTGCTTTTTTTGATTTTACTAGCTTTGTTATTATCAACCAATAACTCCAAATCTTCTTTTCTGTAAGAGAGTTCTGTTCTTAGTAATTCTAGTGGTGCAATCTCTAATGCTATTGCTATTTTAAGAAGAGTTAAAATGGTTATGTTGTAGCCCTTTTCAATACGATGAACTTGCATTCTAGTTAAACCAATTTCAAGCCCTAGCTTTTCTAAAGACATTCTTTTGGCTTTACGCTTTCTTTTAATTGAGTCGCCTATATGTTTTAAAAACGTTTGAGAAACGTCTTCTGCAAATTGCATATTTATTTTTCAGCCAAAATGCATTTATTGAAATAATATAAAGTACTCATATAAGAGTACATTTGGAATGAATTTTGTAAATTTGCTTTAAAATCAATTATTTATGAAAAAAACATTTATTGTATCTGCGATTTCATTTCACTTGTTAACGAGTTCTTGCGCATCAGAAGGAACGACACCTAGTGTTGTGACCAGTGAAGGAGAGGTTAGTGTTCAAACAAGCGAAGTGAAAAAAATCCTGCGCAGTTAAGAGAGGATTTACGTCGCCAAGAAATAGCTTCACCTTTGCAATATGTTTCTGTTGAAAAGTCTGCATGTTCCGAAAATAAAGTGCTTGTTAGAGAAGAGGGAATTTTTAATGCGGCTGAATATTCTACTGATGGTTATATTATAGCAGGCACGATAAAAAATAGCGCTTCAATAGCAACTTACAAAGACGTTGTTTTAAAAATAACATATTTTTCAAAAACAGAAACAGTCATAAGTACCGAGGAAAAAACTTTTTATGAGCTGTATGCGCCCAATAGTAATGTAGAGTATAGCTTAAAGGTATATCCGCCTGATGATTTTAGTACATTTTCTGTTGAATTAATATCAGCAGTAGGTATTGAGGGAGTTACAAATTAAAATCAAAAATTATTTACCACATTAAATCAACTTTAGCCAATGAATGGAATTTTAAAAACATCAGTGCTGATTCTTGTTTTTTTAATCAGCATATTAAATTTAAAAGCACAAACTACTGAAGCTTTTTCAGCAGGGTATTACATCATTAATTCAACTGCTCAGTATGCTGTTGTTATGCCAAGTGGGCACGATTATTATCAGAATGAAAATTATTCGAATTCATATGATGCGTGTGCAGATTCGAGTGCTTCTGATGAGTATCAAGCTCCATGTTATTACAGAGCCGAGAATCTGAGAATGGCTATAGGTGAAGTGGTTTATGTATTTGAGTTCAGTAAGGGGAAATATTATTGCTATGATCCAAACGGAAGAATGGTGGTTTTTCAAGGAGCAAATTGTCTCACAAAGGCATCGGTTGTGACTGGGGCAGGTGTTGGTAAAATGGAAGAGTCAATTCAAATATTGGGGGGGAATACCTTGGAAAGCGGTGCTTATTATTGGATAATTGGTCAAGATTTGTCTAAATCAACAATTAAAATACAATATGCTGATGGGCAAACTTTTGAGATTCCTCAAGCAAAGATAACTTTGTATTCCGATGCGATTAAAACTGTAATTAAGAGTGCTACATTTATTAATGTCGATTGATTTTAGAAAACAATATGAGTAAGATGTATTTAACAATTCTGTTTGTTTTAATTCAGAATTTAATTTTCGCACAAACAACTAAGCGAACTTGTGGAACAATGGATTTGTTGGCTGAAATGCAGCAAAAAGATTCAACCCTTCAAATTAGAATAGATGATTTTAATAAAAGAATTGCTCAGAATATTCAAAGTAAGGCAACAAATAAAACAGCTGAGGATAATTCTCTGTTTCTTATTCCAGTTGTTGTTCATGTGATTCACAATGGAGAAAATATTGGGGAGGGAATGAATATTAGTGATGAGCAAATTTTTTCTCAAATAGAATCTTTGAACAAAGATTTCAGACTTTTAAACGAGGATTCACTCGATGAAAATCATCCTTTTTGGGGTTATACTGCCGATTGTAGAATTGAGTTTTGTTTAGCCAAGCAAGATGAATACGGAAACCCAACGACTGGTATAACTAGGGTGTATGGTGGGGCTAATGATTGGACAATGGATGAAATAGACGAGTATGTGAAACCGCAAACAATTTGGAATCCAAATAAGTACCTTAATATTTGGACATTGGCTTTTGGAGGTGATGACAGCGATATTTTAGGTTATGCGACTTTTCCATCTACTACAACTGATACAACAGATGGAGTCGTTGTTGCGTTTGATAAATTTGGTGTCGTTGGAAATGTTTCTTATCCTAATGATTTAGGTAGAACAACAACTCATGAAGTTGGTCATTATTTTAATCTTTGGCATATATGGGGAAAAGTTACTTGCGGTGATGATGAGGTTGCTGATACAGAACCTGCGAAAGAAGCGAATTATGGGTGTCAAGAGTTTCCATACAACGCATATAGTTCTTGCGGCAGCGGAGAAAATGGAGAGATGTATATGAACTATATGGATTACAGTGATGATGCGTGTTTAAAGATGTTTACTTTTGGACAAAAAGAGAGAATGAGAATAGCAATTCAGCTAGAACGAATTGGACTTTTATTGTCGAATGGTTGCGATATACCTAGTGATGTTAGTTATATTAAGCCTCGTAAAGAAGTTAAAGTTTTTCCAACACCAAGTAATGATAATGTGTTTATTGAAATGCCTAATTTTGAAGAAACACAAGTTTTTCGTCTGTATTCAATAACAGGAGCAGACTTAACGAATTTGGTTACTTTAAAGCAAGTTTCCTCTCATGGCTTATCTTTGCAATTGACTAATATAGATTCGGGTTATTATATCTTTGAAGTTAGTACATCGAATCAATCATTTCGCGGAAATATTATAGTTAATCGTTAGGTATGAAAGGAATATTTGGGGCTTTATTTATTTGCTGTTGTGTTATTTTTTCTTGCTATCATTCAAATGCTTTAAGCGTAACAACTTCAGAAAAAATCGCAGACTCTTCAGTGGTTACAATGCGTGTTATAGTTTCTTTTGTGAGTTTTGGTGGAGGAATTGATGGTGCAAGTTACAAAGAGATGCAGAATATTATAAATGCTGAAAATCAAAAAAAATGCGAAATTCAATATAGAATAATTAGTTGGGGAAGAGAAGGAGAGAAAGACTTCTGTTTCCCTTCGCAAAACGCAAATTGTATTGATAATCTTCTAAAACAGATTAAAGCTAAATTTCAAGGTAATACAAGAGTTGTTATCACTGAAAATGTAGCTTGTAGGCATGGGAAAGTCGTTTTTAATACTGATAAATAAGTGTATTCAATACGAGACTTTATTTTGAAGTTTAGGACAATAGTTTCTTCGTGCCTCAGAATGACAATTACAGCGTAAAAGCAATTTAATAGTTTTTATTTCTTGACTCGGCTAAAAAGTGTACTGAAATTTTCTTCACTAACATCCAACTCAATTGTTTTAAACTGACTGGTCAATCCTTTTTTAATCACAACTGCACTTTTTCTAATTTTCAACTCCTTCGATAAAAACTTTATTAAATACTCATTCGCCGCCCCATCAATAGGTTTTTCGCGAATTTTAATAATCCATTGATTGTTTTCATCAATGCTTATTTCATCTTTGAATGAACCTGGTTTTACTTTTACTTGGATAATGGGCATGAGTAAAAATAACTATTTCTTTTTTCGTAGATTTAACCTGCTTAAATAATTCTTCATGAATTTAGCTCATCCCAAACTGGTTAAACTATTGCAAAAAGCATACTCTGCCGAGAAAGCAGCCGCTTTTGCCTACATAGGTCATGCCGGTTCTGTTAAGGATAAAAAGCATAAAGCACTCATCAAGCAAATTGAAATTGATGAATGGAATCACCGCAGTGAAGTGCTTAAAATCATGAATCAATATGGTATTCCGGTTTCAAGAGCTTACGAAATTCGATTTCATATTATCGGTAAAGTAATTTCGGCGAGCTGCTATGTGATTGGCTGGTTTATGCCTTATTACTTTGCCGGAAGATTAGAAAGTGGCAACGTTTGCGAATATTTTATCATGATGCATTATTTCCATGAAATTGGTATTAAAGATCACGACGAAGTGCTCTATGAAATGGGAATGAAGGAAAAAGAACATGAGGTGTATTTTTTAGAGCAAATTAAAAACGACAAGCTTTTGCCTTTTTTCGAAAAAATATTTTTCTGGGGCAAGAAGAAATCGATGAATGATGTCGATTTTGAAAACAAATACTCTGTAGAAAAATCAGAATTATACTGCAAAAAGAAATAACTATGGAATTGTCGGCACATGTTTATATTGTTTTTGCTATCGCCACTTTAGCAACGGTGTATTTTTTATACAAGGCTTCAGGAAATTCAAAAATCGTGTTGGGCATTTCTTTTTTATGGTTGGCCATTCAAGGATTGGTGTCTTATACCGGATTTTATGAAAAAACAGATACTTTACCCCCTCGCTTTGCTTTGCTATTGCTGCCTCCGCTGGGTTTGATTGTTTGGCTTTTTAATGCAGATAGAGGCAGGGCTTTTATCGATCGTTTTGACGTGTCTTGGCTTACTTACTTGCATGTTGTGCGTATTCCTGTTGAGCTGGTTTTGTTTTGGCTGTTTGTTGGCGGCTATGTGCCTAAATTAATGACTTTTGAAGGAGTCAATTTCGATATTTTATCTGGAATCACTGCGCCTTTGTTAGCCTACATTGGAATAAAGAAACGCAAGTTGAAAAAGAGTCATTTGCTGCTGTGGAATTTCATTTGTTTGGGCTTGCTTTTCAATATCGTGATAAATGCAATTCTTTCAGCACCTTCTGTTTTTCAGGCACAGGCTTTTGATCAGCCTAACATCGGAGTGTTTTATTTTCCTTTCGTATGGTTGCCTTGTTTTATAGTGCCAGCAGTTTTATTTTCGCACTTGGTTTGTCTAAAAAAATTAAAAAGTAATTTTTGAAAATACTAGGTATATCGGCTTTTTATCATGACTCTGCTGCTGCTATCATTAGCGATGGAGAAATCATTGCTGCTACGCAAGAAGAGCGATTTACTAGAAAAAAACACGATGAGGCATTTCCTGTAAATGCGGTTCAATATTGTTTGCAGGAAGCTGGAATTACATTAAATGAAATTGAAGCCATTGTTTTTTACGATAAGCCCTTGCTCAAATTCGAGCGTTTGTTAGAGACTTATTATGGCTTTGCTCCAAAAGGTGTTTTGTCTTTCATAACGTCTATTCCAGTTTGGATTAAAGACAAACTTTTTCTTAAGAAACTCATTAAAGATGAGCTCAAAAAAGTGGGTGATTACGACGCCAAAAAATTAAAAATTCTATTTCCCGAACACCATTTGTCGCACGCAGCAAGTGCTTTTTATCCTTCACCTTTTGACGATGCCGCGATTCTTACCATCGACGGAGTAGGAGAGTGGGCAACAGCCTCTATTTGCAAAGGAAGTGGCAAGGAGCTCACTGTGCTAAAAGAATTGCATTTTCCTCATTCTATTGGTTTGCTGTATTCTGCTTTCACTTATTTCTTAGGATTTAAAGTGAATTCGGGAGAGTATAAATTAATGGGTTTAGCTCCTTATGGAAATGCCAATTCTAAAGATATTCAGCGTTATGTTGATATTATAAAATCTCAATTGATTGATGTCAAAGAGGATGGTTCGGTATGGCTCAATCAAAAATATTTTTCCTATGCTACCGCGTTGCGCATGGTGCCCGATAGAAAATGGGAGAAATTGTTTGGTTTTCCTCGAAGAAAAGCCGAATCTCCTTTAGAGCAACATCATTGTGATTTAGGTTTGGCGATTCAAATAGTGACAGAAGAATTGGTAATTAAAATGGCTAAAGAAGCCAAGAGAATAACAGGCAGCGATAATTTGTGTTTGGCAGGTGGAGTGGCTTTAAATTGCGTGGCCAATGGTAAATTGCAAAAAGAAAATATTTTTAAAAACATATTTATTCAACCCGCAGCAGGTGATGCCGGGGGCGCCATAGGTTCGGCCTTAGCTGCGTTTCATATCTATTTCAGTCAGGATAGAAAAATTGATTCTTCTAAAATGGATAGCATGAAAGGAGCTTATTTGGGGCCGCAATTTAATGATGCTGAGGTGGAAGTGATGGTAAAGAAGTATGAAGCAAAGTTCATTAAATACGGTTCTTTTAGCGAATTAACTCAAGTGGTTGCAGATCTTTTGGCTAATGCCAATGTGATAGGATGGCATCAAGGCAGAATGGAATTTGGTCCGAGAGCACTCGGCAATCGCAGCATCATTGCCGATGCGCGCAATCCAGAAATGCAGAAAAAACTGAACTTAAAAATTAAATATCGCGAGAGTTTTAGGCCTTTTGCGCCTTCAGTTTTAGCGGAAGATGTTTCTAAATATTTCGATTTTAAAGGGATTTCTCCCTATATGTTGTTGGTGCATCCTATTGCAGAAAATCGCAAAAAGGATTTGCCAAACAATTATAATTCCTTGAATTTAAAGGAAAAACTATACCACCTTCGTTCTGATATTCCGTCGATTACTCACATAGATTTTTCTGCACGAATTCAAACAGTACATGAAGAAACTAATCCCCAATATTATGCATTGCTCACAGCATTTAAGGAAAAAACTGGCGACAGTTTACTGGTGAATACAAGCTTTAATGTTCGCGGAGAACCTATCGTTTGTACTCCCGAAGATGCCTACAAATGCCTGATGAGAACTGAAATGGATTATTTGGTGGTTGGAAATTATTTATTTTCTAAACAAGACCAACCCGAATGGAAAGAGAAAGACAATTGGAAAGATGAATACGTTTTAGATTAAATTAGCAAAATGGAATTTTTAAAAGACATATGGAGTTTTGTTAAAGAGCGCAGGAAATTTTGGTTGATGCCTGTAATTATTGTGCTTTTGTTGTTGGGGGTGCTTATCGTATATGTAGCTTCAACTGCAGTGGGTCCTTTTATTTACACATTGTTTTAATGGAATTGTCAGCACATAAAATAACTCAAACACTTTTGGTGCTTGCATTGGCTTTTATGGCCATTCACTTATGGCTGGTACCACAAGAATCGCTAAACAGATATTTTTTATATACGTCAATGTTTTTAACGGTTTTAGCGCTGTTTCCAACTTTTGTTTTAAGTGCCTTTATA
This sequence comes from uncultured Chryseobacterium sp., assembly GCA_964406465.1. Classification (GTDB taxonomy): domain Bacteria; phylum Bacteroidota; class Bacteroidia; order Flavobacteriales_C; genus JAHEZL01. The sequence goes on along the minus strand of CAYORT010000025.1, from coordinate 2,967 downwards.
GCCAAAGGATGGCTCAAATTTGGCGAAGCTATGAGCTGGGTTATGTCGAAAATTATTTTAGGTCTGCTATTTTATCTTTTTGTTTTCCCTATATCTTCACTTTATCGCTTGCTCAATAAGGATTTGTTGATGCTTAAAAAAAGAAATGATTCTTATTATACCGAGCGAAATCATTTATTTGAGAAAAAAGACATTGAAAACCCTTGGTAAATTTAAGTTATGGGAAATTTGGGAGTTAATTTATCGCGCATAGGAGTAGGGATTGTGCTTCTCTTTATTGGCATGTACAAGTTTACCGATGAGGAGGCAAACAACATTTTTGTAGATGTATCTAATAGTCCAATATTATCTTGGATGTACAAGGTTTCCGATGGAGATAAATATCCTGTTTCTTGCTTTATCGGCGGTATTGAAATAGTAGTGGCATTATTAATTTTCTTCAGTTTCAAAAATCAAAAAGCAGCATTGATGGGTGGAATTTTGGGAACCATCACCTTTTTGATTACTTTATCGTTCTATTTTACCACTCCTTCACCTGAAGGAATGATGGGTTTGAAGCATTTTGTGATGATTGAAGATTGGTGTTTTTCTCCCAACCCATTTATCTTAAAAGACATCGTTTTCTTGGGAGTTTGCCTTCAATTGGCAGTAGATAATTGGTAAAATTAAACTTTTCTCTATCTAATTTTTGCTTCTATTAAATGAATTCATATATTTGCTGCCCATTTGAAATTTAAAGATATGTTAGTAGTTCAAGTAAAAGAAGGCGACAACATCGAAAGAGCGTTGAAGAAATACAAAAGAAAGTTCGAAAAAACTAAGGTTTTGAAAGAACTTAGAAACAGACAAGCTTTTGAAAAACCATCTGTAACAAACAGAGAGGCTAACAAAAAAGCTGTTTACGTAGAGCAATTGAAAAGAACATTGACTGAAATTTAATTTCAGTCTCTCTCCTATATTAAAGTAGGAAGAGTTTTTTAAGGTATTTTAATCTTTATAGATTCAGATATTTTAAAAAATTCTTCCTATTTTTATTTATATGCCTTTAGAAGATTTCCTACAATATCTAACTATTGAAAAACGGTACTCTCCGCACACCGTTTTAGCTTACCAACACGATTTAGAGAGTTACCTGGAGTATTTGCAAAACTCATATGAAATTAACGATTGCACTATGGCTTCAACGGTAATGGTGCGGGCATGGGTGGTGGAGATGGTGGAAAAAGGATTGCAATCTAAATCCATACACCGAAAAATTTCGGCCATTAAGTCCTTCTATAAATTTTTAATGAAGCAAGGACAATTAAAGGTTTCTCCGGCGCACGGGGTAGTGTTGCCAAAGCTCAAAAAATTATTGCCCACTTTTGTAGAAGAGAATAAGATGAACATTCTTCTAGATCAGGTAGATTTTGAAACAGAAGATTTTCCTGGTAAAAGAGATAAATTAATCATTGAACTTCTATATGTAACAGGAATGAGGCTTTCAGAGATTGTTAATCTCGATATTTCCGATGTTGATTTGCGTGATAATAGCATTAAAGTGTTGGGAAAAGGAAATAAAGAAAGAATTATTCCAATAAATTTATCTACTGCAGCAACAATTAAGGATTATTTGGCGTATAGAATAAGTAGTGAAGTATCTTATTTGTTATTGACCGATAAAGGAGAGCAAGTGTACGAAAAGTTTGTATATCGAACCGTAAATAAATTCTTAAGTATAGTAAGCACTCATCAAAAGAGAAGTCCGCACGTTTTAAGACATAGCTTTGCAACGCATATGTTAAACAATGGAGCTGATTTGAATGCTATTAAGGAGTTACTCGGACACGCAAACCTGGCGGCAACGCAAGTGTATACTCACAATTCGATTGAGAAATTAAAAAAAGTGTATAACCAAGCTCATCCAAGAGCTTAAAATCCCAACAGTATGAAAATCAAATTAAACTCAGTGCACTTCAGTGCCGACAAAAAGCTGGTAGAATTCGTGCAAGTAAAGGTAAATAAGCTGGAGACCTTCTATGATAAAATAATTGATGGCGAAGTATTTTTAAGGCTTGATAAGTCGGAGGATACAGCCAATAAAATTGCCGAAATAAAGATTAATATTCCTGGGAAAGAGCTTTTTGCCAAAAAACAATGCAAAACTTTTGAGGAAGCGGTAGACACTGCTGTAGAAGCACTGAGAACTCAACTTACTAAGCAAAAAACCAAAGAAAAATCGGTGAAACATGCTGAAATAGAATAAGTTTCTGCTGTGAGCCAAAGATAAAAAGCTGTAATGCTTTGTGGGGTACGGACTTGAAAATTTTCAAGTCCGTATTTTTTTTACAAAAACTTTGCAATAATGTTGTTGCTAATTAAAAAACTTTACCTACATTTGCCATCCTTAAAATCGAAGTAGTTCTTTTTTTAAGTGAAAATGCCGGTGTAGCTCAGTTGGCCAGAGCAGCTGATTTGTAATCAGCTGGTCGGGGGTTCGAATCCCTCCACCGGCTCGTAGAGACGGGAAGGGAAAGATGAAATCAATCCCTCCACCGGCTCGTAGAGACGGGAAGGGAAAGATGATATCAACCCCTTCGCGGGCTAGTAGGATAGAGGTTTGAGAGATTTGGTTCTTTAAAAATATTGATGACGTTGGGGAGATACTCAAGTGGTTAACGAGGACAGACTGTAAATCTGTTGGTGTACGCCTTCGTAGGTTCGAATCCTGCTCTCCCCACAAAACATTAGTTTGATGTCTCTATTAATAGCACTTAATACCAATAGCTGTTAATGCGTCGAACAAAAGATAAAAAAGCGGGAGTAGCTCAGTTGGTAGAGCATCAGCCTTCCAAGCTGAGGGTCGCGAGTTCGAGTCTCGTCTCCCGCTCTTTTTTATTAAAAGGCTTATTTATAAGCCGGTTTAGCTCAGTGGTAGAGCACTTCCTTGGTAAGGAAGAGGTCACGGGTTCAAGTCCCGTCATTGGC
>CAYORT010000024.1:0-48086 GCA_964406465.1 uncultured Chryseobacterium sp. | reverse complement strand
AACATTTCGCTATACGCATTGCGTATATTTCCTTCTTATGTAAAGTGTGTTTTTCCAAATTTAACAGCACTACGTTCAATAATGAAATTAATATTGTAAAAAATATTTGCATAAGTGTAGCTAATATAGAGTTTTTTATAACATATCAAACGGACTTTTAATTTGATTGAAGCCCTTGGTGGTAACATGTGTGTAAACCTCGGTGGTTTTACTGCTGCTGTGCCCTAGCAGCGACTGAATGTACCTCAAGTCTGTTCCATTCTCTAAAAGATGAGTAGCAAAGCTATGGCGCAAAGTATGTACTGTTGCCGGTTTTAAAATTTTGGCTTTTTGGCAGGCGATATTAAATATTATTTGTATTGAACGTTCGCTGTATGCGCCCCCCAATTGCCCTTCAAACAAGTATTCTTTAGGTTGGTACTGTATATAATACTCTCGCAAGTGTTGGAGGATTTGTGTTGATAGAAGAGTATATCTATCCTTTTTACCTTTTCCACCCTTGATATGAATTAGCATGCGAGTTTTGTCGATGTCATGAATTTTTAAATTGCACAGTTCGCCAATTCTTAACCCTGCAGAATATATCAATTGAATAATGAAACGATGTTTAAAATTATCGATGCTTTGAATAATTGCTTTTACTTCTTCAATACTGAGCACTGAAGGCAGTTTATTTTCTTTAAAAGGCCGATCAATTTGGTAATATTTACGCTGTTGCCCCAAAACTTTCTCGAAATAAAATTTAATGGCATTGATGGCTTGGTTTTGAGTAGATACAGATACATTTCGTTTAACCAGATACATTAAATAGTTTTTGATTTGTTCCTCAGATATGTTGCTGTAATTGGGTTCTTTTGTGAAGTTGATAAAATCACTAAAAATGGAGCAGTAGCTTTTAATGGTTTGTGGGCTGTAACGAACCAATTCTAATTTTTGTAAATATTCGGGAGGTAATTCTAAGGTTTGATTATTATGTACTTTAGGTGCAAGTTTTTTCTCTTTTTGTGAACTCACTTGCCAATGTAATTTGTTTTGAGCGCAATAGCTTTCAATGAGTTTTAAGTTTTCTTCGGTATGGGGAAGAACCCAGCATTTACTGTTCGTATTCCATTTGCTGTTTTTTATCTTCTTAATGTATTGATATAATTCTAAACTGTACTTAAAATAGATATGAAAATTTTGGTAAGGTGTTATTTCAATTTTTATCGTGTTGGGCGGCAAAGCAATTGCTTTTGCATTGAAGGCTTTGTTTTCATTTAGGAAATGAACTTTGTTTTGAAATAATTGTTGAATGGTTTGAATATTAGCGGTATTGTTGGGTAGGCGCCAAGCCTTTTTGTTTTTATCGAAATAGATTCCTTTAAAATTTTGAAGCTGTTTAATGATAGCTGTGTTTGGTTTCATGAATAGCAATAGTTGTTTGCCATAATACACCAAGTTGCATGATTCATCTTTGGGGAAATAAGAAATGGTTTGTGTGCTTGTTGCACTTAGCTTTGTGATGGCAGGAAGTGTGGTAGTGGGTTCATTGTTACTTATGGTTAGCGCTGGAAATAAATTTTTTAGCTGCATGTAATTCTCTTTGACATAGGGGATAGTCCAAGCATGGTGGGTGTTGCTCCATTTAGTGCCGTTTATTTTTTTTAGTTGTTGATGAATTTGTTCGTTTTTAGGAAAAACCAACTTTATTCGTTGTTCGCCCTTGTGTATGATTTTAGAGATTTCCATGCATTTGTTTTTCTGCAAAAGAAAAGTTGAAAGCAGAAAAAGAAAAATATATCCGTAGATTTAACCGGTTAATTCTACGGTTAAATGCACTCTTAACTAACTAATTATTTGTTTATGAATACATTATGTTTAAACTGTAAAACAGAACTACAAGGTAGAGTGGGTAAGAAATTTTGCAGCGATTATTGTAAATCGAACCACAATTACGAGAAAAACAAAGGCAAGGAAAATAGTTTGTTTAAGAAGATAGATCACCAATTAAAATTGAACAGAAGATTGTTGCGCGATTTTAATAGAGCAGGAAAGTCAACTGTTAGGATAGAGAAAATTGTAGAAGCAGGATTTAACCCAAAATACTTCACACATTACTGGAAAAACCAAAAGGGCGATGTGTACTTGTTTTGTTATGAGTTTGGTTTTTTAAAGCGAACAGAAAACGGTAATGCAAAATATATTTTGGTGGAATGGCAGAAGTATATGGATAGGTGATTAATTTAATTTAATTGGTTTAATCGCACTAAAAGAAGGCAAGCGCGGCTATGTCGCTACAGCAGAAATGAGTAATTCATTTAATTACGCATTCCTAAACTCCCTCTCAATAATCCTCTCCACCATCTCAGGGTGCACATTCACCACTTCGCCAATTAATATCAAAGCGGGAGTAGTAATTTGCTTATCGTTTACCATGGCTTCAATATTATCTAAAGTACCAATGGCAGTTTTTTCATTTTTAGTGGTACCTGCGTGAATCACGGCGATAGGGGTATCGGCACCTCTAAACTCAGCGAAAGGTTTAATGATTTCGGCTAGTTTACCTAAGCCCATTAACACTACAACAGTAGCTGTAGATTGAGCTGCTAAGTGAATGTCTTTAGAAAGTTCTCCTTCTTTTGTGGTGCCCGTTACTACCCAAAAACTCTCTGAATAACCACGAGCAGTAACCGGAATTTTTTGCAATTCGGGAACAGCAATAGAACTTGAAATACCTGGAACAACAGAGCTATCGATGCCGAAAGCGGCAGCGTAAGCAATTTCTTCGTGACCGCGTCCGAACACAAAAGGATCACCTCCTTTAAGTCGAACTACATGTCCGTAATTAAACGCGTACTCAACTATTAATTCGTTAATTTCTTCTTGCTTCAAACTGTGTTTACCGGCACGCTTGCCTACAAAAACCTTTTGGGCTTTTGCAGGGGCGTAATCCAATAAATCTTTATTTACTAATGCGTCATACAATACCACATCGGCAGTAGAAAGTGCTTTCACTCCTTTAAGAGTAAATAATTCGGGGTCGCCCGGACCAGCACCTACTAATGTTAGATATGGTTTGTTCTTCATTTTATTTTCTATTTTTTTAAAGCGCGTTTTCAATTTTAACCACAGAGACACAGAGCATTTTCACAGAGATGACAGAGTATCAATTTTTTTCGCAGAGCAACTTACGTTGTGCAGAGGGCGCAGAGGTTATTCCCCACTGTGAGCTCTGTAAAACCGAAGGTTTCTCTGTGCTCGTTTCGTAGTTCTAAACCGTATGCTCTGTTTCCTCTGTGAAAAAGCTCTGTGACTCTGTGGTTAATTATTTTATTAATTCGCTTCCGCCAATTGTTTTTCTCTCAATTCAACCAATCCTTTGTAGAACTTATTTGCTTCAGCAAGGTAAGCTGTAGCGAATTCTTTAGAAGGCTCGTTTTTGTTGATTCTTAAGATTAATTCTTTAGCACTTGGGAACAAAGTGAATTTAGATGTTTCAACGAATTCTTTCTCGAAATCATTGATTACACCGTGTTGTGTATTTGTTTGTTTGCTCACGCTAGTTAACATTGCTTTTGCAGCGTTCACCATTGAGCTGTAAGAATGGTAAATTGAATCGGCAAATTTTCCGTTCTCTAAAGTGATTTTAGCGTTTTCTAATTTCTCTTCCACATCGGCAAACAAAGTAGAAATCATATCGATTACCACTCCGGCACATTCACCCACACCAATCGCTTTTACATATTGTTCAACATGTCCCCAATCCAAGAAATCTTCATCAGTAACATTGGTTGTGTCACCTAAGTGTTTCAATAAATTGTAGAAATGTTTTTCCCCCTGACGACGGAAATATGCCCAGTAGTATTCACCTTCAGTTTGGTTGGCAGAATAATCATCTAACAACAATCTTAATGCATCTAATACTCTTCTAGAAGGAATTTTAATTACTTTTTCAGATAAAGCACCTTCACCATTTCCGATAGTACCACCACCCAAAAGAACTTGTAATGCAGGCATTACTTTTCCTTTAACGTTGATTGAACTACCGTGGAAACCAATGGCAGCCAAAGCATGTTGTCCGCATGAGTTCATACATCCACTAATCTTAATAGATAAGTTGTGGTTGAAAACCAACTCAGGATATTCAGCTTCAATCATTTTTTCGATTACTTCTGCAGTGTGCACTGAATCGGAGATACCTAAGTTACAAGTATCTGTACCCGGACAAGCCGTTACATCGGCAGGAGTGTTGAAGCCTGGCTTAGCCATGCCTAATTTTGTTAATTCTTGGAACCAGAATGCCAACGCTTCTTTGCGAATATATTTCAACATTAAGCCTTGGTTGGCAGTGATACGAATATCATCGGCAGCGTATTCTTTAACCAATGCAGCCAAAGCACGTGCTTCTTTTAAATAGAAATCACCATTGGTTAATTTAATCCATACACCGTAAAAACCTTTTTGTTTTTGTTCGAAAACGTTTGATTTAAACCATCTGTCGTATTCGTTTTGGTCGAAAGCTGCAACAGCAGGAATTTCTTTAGCAACAGGTGCTTCTGTTTCTTTATAGTTAGATAAATCAACTTTGTACGTTTTGTGCTGAATAGATTTCCATTCTTCTTCTACCAACTTAGTGAAAGCCTCTAAACCTAAATCGTGCACCAAGAATTTGATACGTGCTTTGTGACGTTTAGAACGCTCGCCATGACGATCGAATACTCTTAATACCGCCTCAGTGTAAGGGATGATTTTATCTTCTTCCAAGAATTCGTAGGCAACATGTGCGTGGAAAGATTGAGCACCTAAACCACCAGCTAACATTACTTTGAAACCACGTTTACCATCTTTAATTTTTGGCAAGAAACCTAAATCGTGAATGTAAGAGAAAGCCTCATCAGCATCGGTTGATGAGAAAGATATTTTGAATTTTCTTCCCATTTCTTGGCAAATAGGGTAGCGCAAGAAATACTCAAACATAGCTTGAGCGTAAGGAGCAATATCGAAAACTTCATTAGGGTTGATACCTGCATCTGGCGAACCAGTAATGTTTCTTACTGTGTTACCGCAAGCTTCGCGCAAAGTGATGTTAGATTTCTCTAAGTCGGCCCACAATTGTGGAGTTCTATCTAAACTAACGTAGTGAATTTGTATATCCTGACGAGTAGTAGTATGCAATCTACCAATTGAATATTCCTCAGATACTTCACAAATTCTAAGCAATTGCTCAGAAGTCATTTTACCATAAGGAATTTTAATACGAATCATTTGTACACCTGGCTGGCGCTGACCGTAAACACCACGCGCTAAACGCAATGAACGAAATTTCTCTTCGTCGATTTCACCTAATTTAAACTTAGCGATTTTCTTCTCTAAGTCAATAATATCTTGTTGAACAACCGGGTTTTCTAATTCAGTTCTGAAACTTTGCATAAATAATTTGTTTAAAGTATAAAGTTTAAGGTTTAAAGTTGGGGTGGTAATTATCAGACCTTATACTTTAAACCTTATATTACCGTACGAAAATAGCACAACAAATCGGCTTTTGAAATCAAAAGATAATTTTTATTCTATTTTTTAGATTTTAAATTGAATTAAGGGCTGTGATTTGAAATTTAGCGAAGCGTAAATTGAAATTACGTAGGTATTTCTATTTTGGCTGCGCAACAGCAAAGTTAGGGTAAAAATAATATTGCCCTGGATTGGTTGTTTTTAAAACGTTGTCAACATAAATCTTCAATGTGTAATGATGACTAGTATCATTGTCGTAAACATTGATGCATATGTCATCGTCGGTATTTCCGCAATAAGTGATAGAATCGCTAGTTGGAGTTTGCGGAAACACTGCTTTTTTTTGATAAAAATTACGATCAGGGTAAATGGCTGAATTGTTAACAGAGTATACAATCGAGTCGGGAATTGTTGATCCTAATACTTCGTATTTAATTTTCCAAGTGCCTTGGGGAAGGTTAGGATTGCCGCAGTTAGTATTACTGTTTTTCTTTTTGCAGCTGAATAATATAGGGAGCAATAATAGAAGTGGAAATATCTTTTTCATTATCAGTTTACGAAACAAGTTGAATGTTTATTGTGCGCTGTAATTTCAAATTACGCTTCGCTAAATTTGAAATTACGGTCGGGCATAAAAAAACCTTCTGTAATGAAACAGAAGGTTTTCTAATTGAATTCTCAAGTTGTTATTTGATGCCTAAATCATCGAAGCTTACTCCTGAATAATCAGCGCCAGCTCCAACTTCTTCCAATTCACCTACAGCTTCAGCTACAGGCGGAACATATACTCCTTTTTTCTCTTGGATGAAATCAATTGCTTCTTTCAATCCATCAGCAAATTTTTCGAAATCTTCTTTGTACAAGAATAGTTTGTGTTTTTCGAAGAAGAATTTACCATCCTCACTAAATCTTTTTTTACTCTCTGTAACAGTTAGGTAGTAGTCATCACCTTTTGTTGCTTTTACATCAAAAAAGTAAGTTCTTTTACCTGCTCTTACTGGTTTAGAGAAAATTTCTTCTCTGTCTTCGCCTCTTTCAAATGATTTGTTTTCCATTTTCACACACGTTTTTAATTAAACTTCGTTTTCTCAATCATGAGTTTTTAAATATAGCAGTATTTTTTTGAGATTCACAAATTAAATTTCAAAAAAATAAGGTCATTATTATTTTTTGTTCTCACTCATTTGCTTTTCATATAACTCGCAATATATTCCATGTGAGTTAATTAGCTCTTCGTGGTTGCCTCGTTCTTTGATTTCTCCAGCTTCTAAAACAATGATTTGATGGCAGTTCTTTATAGATGAAACGCGATGACTTACAATTACGCTTGTTTTGCCTTGTGTTTCGTTCTTTAGGTTATTAAGAATTATCTCTTCTGTTTGTGTATCTACTGCGCTAAGGCAATCGTCGAAGATTAATATTTTTGGGTTCTTCAATAGTGCGCGAGCAATGGATACACGTTGTTTTTGTCCGCCACTCAACGTAATCCCTCTTTCACCCACAATTGTTTTATACTGATTGGGAAAACTCATAATATTTTCGTGAATCGCAGCATTTTTGGCTGCATTCACCACCTGAGTTCTTTCTTTGTCGCTCAACTCACCTCCATCAAAAGAGCCGAATGCTATATTGCCTTCAATGGTGTCGCTAAACAAAAAGACTTCTTGCGGAACAATTCCACTTTGTTGTCTAAGGTCATGTAAATTTACTTCTCTTATATTTTTACCATCAACTAATATTTCGCCCGAATCGGGGTCGTACATTCTAGTTAACAACATGGCAATGGTAGATTTGCCCGAGCCCGTTCTGCCTATAATGGCCAATGATGTTTGCGCCGGAATTTTGAAGGATACATTTTTTAAAGCCACGGTACCCGATTCGGGGTAGGTGAAGCTTACATTTTTAAATTCAATATCTCCTTTAATAGGGAATGGTTCGTTGCTTGGATTACTAATCTTAGATTTCTCATTTAAGAATTGATTGATGCGTCTTTGAGAGGCTATGGCTTTTTGAGTGAGTGAGGTGATCCATCCTAAGGACGCTACTGGCCATGTTAAAAGGTTGATGTATATTACAAATTCGGCGATATTGCCATAACTCAAATTGCCTTTAATGACTTCCAGGCCTCCAACGAAGACTGTTAGAATGGTGCTAAATACAGGTAATAAAAAGATGAGCGGACTAAAAAACGAATCGGCCATAGCTAATTTGAGGGCCTTCCTTTTGTACTCTTCGGCTTCGTTGTTGAAGTTGTTGATGGTTGACTTCTCTTTAGTGTATGCTTTAACTACTCTTATTCCTGCCATTGACTCTTGGGTGTTGTTGTAGATGGTAGACAGTTGCGATTGAACCTCGCCGTTTAATAAGGTCATTTTTCTGCTTACAAAATAGATTAATATGGTAAGCAAGGGAAGAGGCATCAGAACATAAAGTGATAGTTCAATGTTTATGTTTAACATCGTGTAAATCACTAAGATAAAAAGAATGATCATGTTGATGAAGTACATGATTGCCGGACCCAAATACATACGCACATTGGTAACATCTTCGCTAATGCGATTCATGATGTCACCAGTATTGTTGTTCTTGTAAAAGGAGATATCTAATTCTTGGTATTTGTTGTAGATTTCATTTTTCAAATCATACTCTATATAGCGTGAAACCATGATGATGGTTTGGCGCATAAAGAACACAAAAACACCTCTAGCGATGGCAAAAGCAAAGAGTCCGATGGCAAACCAAATCGCCGAAGAAATAAACAAATCTTTAATTGCTTCATCTGAAGCAGTACCTCTAAATACCACCAATAAATCAACAGAATCTAAAACAGAATCGAGTACGTTTCTAAAGATTTGAGCCGGAAAAATGCTAAGCCAGTTGGAAAGCGCGATACAAAGCACACCCCAAAATATTTTGAACTTGTACTTGAAGATGAATTTATTAAGATAAGCGAGCTCTTTCATGTGCAGAGCAAATGTATTAAAATCATTTTTCATTATGGTCTTTCACAAAAAATCACGTACGTTTGCATCTCAAATAAATAACGGTCTTTAATATATGTTAAGCAGAAGACATCTCCGAATCAAAGTAATGCAGGCTCTTTATGCCTACAATCAAGCCGATGCAGATAATATTCCACAGTATGAAAAGGAATTATTAAAAAGCATTTATAAAACAGAGGAGCTCTTTGTGTACTTTGTTTCTGCTTTATTAGAATTACGTCAATTTGCCGAAAAAACGCTTAACGAAGCCAAGGCCAAAAGACTTCCAACCAAAGAAGATTTAAATCCGAATTTAAAATTTGTAAACAACCGCTTGCTTCTTCTCATTGAAAACAATGAGGGAATGAAAAAGGCATTGAATACTTTTAAAATCAACTGGGTTGAATACGAAGAGTTAATCAAAAAGCTTTATTTGAAAATGAAGGCTTCCGACAACTTTAAGGAGTATATGTCGAGTGGCCCCGGCTCTTTTGAAGAAGATAGAGAATATGTTATCAAGATATATAAGGCATACATTGCCGATGAAGAATTGATTTTGCATCGTTTTGAAGAAATTAATATTCATTGGTCTGATGATTGGTATTTTATCAACGGCTATGTTTTAAATTATTTGAAAGACGTTAAAGAAACAGATTCTCCAGAAAAATCATTGCCTTCTCTATTTAAAGATGAAGACGATGATTTAGATTTTGTGAAAAATCTTTTTAGAAAAACCATTATCAATAGTGATGAGTATCAAAATACCATTATTAAACAGGCTAAGAATTGGGAAGAGGATAGAATAGCAATGATGGATTTCTTGTTGATGAAAATGGCGATTTGCGAGCTGGAAGAGTTTCCTACAGTACCAATAAAAGTTACTTTAAATGAGTACATCGAGTTGTCGAAAAACTACAGTACACCAAAGAGTAAACTATTTATCAACGGTATTTTAGATAAATTAATACCTCAATTAAAAGCCGATGGGAAAATAAACAAGTCGGGAAGAGGTTTGAAGGAATAAAAGGTTTTCTATTTTTGTAAAAAAATAAATAGCTAGGTTATGAGATATATTACATTATTAATTTCGGCTTCGTTTTTATTCTTTGCTTGTGGAGAAGAAGGTGAAGCTAGTATTGAGAAAGTTGATTTGGCGAAAGTGGAAACTACTACTGGCGGACCAGAAATTGTGTTTGCGGAGGAAGTTTGGGATTTCGGGCAAGTTAAAACAGGAGATTCGGTGGTGCATCAGTATGTTTTTAAAAATACTGGAGATCAACCTTTAATTATTGCTCAAGCTAAAGCAGGCTGTGGATGTACCATTACCGACAAACCAACCGACCCAATTTTACCAGGGGAAAGTGGAGCGATTACGGCTAAAATTAATAAGGCCGGCCACGCGCAAAGCAACAAAGAAGTGAGCATCACTGTTGATTCAAATGCTAAATCGGGTAAAAAAGTGTTGAAGCTAATGGGCGACATCGTAGAAAAGTAAATTAATCAATCATCTATAAACAAGAACAAATGAAAATGTATTTATTAGCGGCACAAGAACAATCAATCGTACCTACGTTGGTAATGTTTGGAGGTATATTCTTAGTAATGTATTTCTTCATGATCCGTCCGCAACAAAAGAAACAAAAAGAAGCTAAAAAATTTAGAGAGAACCTTAAAGAAGGTGATAATGTTATTACAATTGGCGGTGTTCACGGTAAAGTGAGCGATGTTAACGACTCAACGGTGGTGGTAATTGTAGAAAGCGGAGCGAAGCTACGTTTTGAAAAATCTGCAATCGCTCAAAATGCCGATGGTCAATTGGCAAACCAAGCAAAATAAGCATAGTATTTTTTGTACTTGTGAAGAAGCAGTGGTATTTTTACCACTGCTTCTTTGTTTATGGACAATCACGAAAACAAACCCTATAAATCGAAATTTAAAGTATTTACCGATCGAAAAAATGCGGTGATATTTTTGGCTTGTTTGCTATTGTCATGTGCCTTCTGGTTGCAACTGTCTTTATCTGCCGAAGCTCAAGAAACTCTTTCTTTAAAAGTTCAGTACCGTAATTTGCCCGATGATAAAGTTTTAACCGAGCCTCTACCTTCTGAAGTTAATGTGTTGGTGAAAGCCGAAGGTTTTACTTTGTTGGTCTACAAGCTAGGGCTATCTCACAATGAATTGATTGTTGACTTAAAGAAACTCAATTTTCAAAAGAATGGTGATTATTACTCATCAACATGGATTAGCAGCAAGCATATTGGAGAGATCAACAATCAAGAAGGAAATAAACTCAATATTTTAAGTGTGTTCCCCGATACTATTAATATTGTGATGGATAAGAAAATTAGCAAGGTGTTGCCGGTTAAATTTGTAGGAAAATCATCAAAGTCTCCTAATTTGAGAATTGTAGGTGATGTTAAGTTATTTCCCGATTCGGTGCATGTAACAGGCGGTTACCACTGGCTGAAAAAGTGTGATGTGATTTACACCGACTCGCTTGATTTACTTGAAAATGAAGGTGAGTTGGAGAGAAAGATAGCCTTGAATTTGGCAGGCGGAGCAACAGCCGCAGAAGGTAAAACGGTGCAGGTTAAAATGCTGGTGCAAAGTCTTAAGTCGAGAAAATTAGAAGTTAATATTCGTCCGATTAATGTTCCTTCAGGCGACGAATTGAAGCTCTTGCCCGGAGTAGTATCAATTACATTCTATGCTACCGATTCTACATTTAACGCTATAGATAAAAGCGATTTTACCGCTGTTGCCGATTACAATGACTTGGTTTTTAGTCAGGATAAAATTGAAGTTCAAATTACGCGCTATCCAAAAGATATTGAACTCCCTAAAATCACTCCGGCTAAGGTGGAGTATATCTTAAGACGATGAAAAAGCCTTTGCAGATCGGACTCACAGGTGGCATTGGTAGCGGGAAATCTACCGTAGCAAAAGTATTTGAATTGCTGGGCGTACCTGTTTATTATGCCGATACCCGTTCTAAATACATCTTACAAAACAATGTTCAGGTGAAGCAAAAAATAAAAGAATATTGGGGTGATAAGGTTTTAGATGCTGCAGGTATTATCGATACTAAATCACTGGCTGCAATAGTGTTTAATAGCGAATCGGAATTACAAAAGCTAAATGCAGTGTTGCATCCTTTAGTATCGAAAGATTATAAGCAATGGCTTAACACACAAACCAGTGTATTGGTAATGAAGGAAGCGGCCATTTTAATTGAAAGTGGTAGCTACAAAACTTGCGATAAAATTATTGTAGTGACTGTGCCAGAAGCTTTAGCTGTAGAAAGAGTGAAGTTGCGAGATAATGTTTCAGAAGAGCAAGTGAGGGCAAGAATGAGTAAGCAGATGCCTTCTGATGAAAAAGTAAAATATGCCGATTTTGTGATTGTTAACGATGGAATTAGAATGCTGATACCGCAAGTATTAGAAATACATAAAAAATTAAGTGCATCGTAGGGGCGAGCTGCCGCTCGCCCGTTCTTCATCAAAAATGCGGGTGAGCGGCAGCTCGCCCCTACGAAGTACTGGATAAAAAAATACAAACCATGGAAATCTTATCACCCGAACAAATTCGCCTTTGCGATCTACAATACCTCGATTACAAAGGTGTTGAATCTGTAGATCTTATGGAGAATGCCGCCATAGCGCTTAAAAATGAATTGTTAAGTAGGTTTTCCAAAGAATCTGTTTTTCAAATTTTATGCGGTATTGGCAATAATGGTGGAGATGGTTTGGCTTTGGCTCGTTTGCTTAAAGCAGAAGGTTTTGGAGTAGAAGTAGAAATTTTTCGATTTTCAGATAGGGCTTCCAAAGATTTTTCTATCAATTACGATCGTTTGCAAAAGGTTGGTGCTTCCATAAATGAGTACAAGTCAAGCAATGATTTCTTTCTCTATCCAGGTGCAATAATTGTTGATGCGCTTTTTGGAGTGGGATTATCAAGACCGCTGGAAGGTGAATGGCTTACCATCATTCAAAAGGTGAATGATGGCGATAATAAGGTGGTTTCTATAGATGTTCCATCGGGATTATTGTGCGAAGCTTTTCCTTCTTTGCAGGTGATAGAGGCCGACTTAACTTTAACGTTTGAAAGACCTAAATTGTGCTTCTTCTTGAAAGAAAGTGCTGCGTTTATTGGAGAGTTAAAGATATTGTCCATCGGACTCAATCAGAAGTTCATTGGCTCATTTAAAGACAATGAAACAATAGAGCTGAGCACTGTGAAATTATTGCATAAGAAAAGAGAGAAATTCGGACACAAAGGTACATACGGACATGCCTTAATAATTGCTGGATCAGAGGGAAAAATGGGGGCAGCAGTGTTGGCTTCTAAAAGCTGTATCAATGGTGGTGCCGGATTGGTTACTGCCATAGTTCCAGGAAAAGGTTTAAATATTATTCAAACTGCAGTGCCCGAGGTAATGGCATTTCCCGGTGGCGAAGGTTACGAAATTGAATACATCACTTCTTTAGAACAGTTCGATGCAGTAGGAGTAGGACCTGGTTTGGGTACTTTTAAAAAAGCCGAGAAGTTATTGTCGCAAATTTTAAAACTGGTAAGTTCTCCTTTGGTGCTCGATGCAGATGCCCTAAACATTCTTTCTGCCAATAAAAAACTACTGAAATTGTTGCCTAAAGATGCTGTATTAACACCTCATCCCGGAGAGTTTAAAAGATTGGTAGGTGAGTATAAAGATAGCTTTGAAGCTATTCAAAAGCTTAAAGATTTCTGTAAAACATACTCAGTAGTAACCGTTTTAAAGGGAGCAAATTCTATAGTTTGTACTCCAGAGGGTAAGTGTTTTTTCAACACTACTGGTAATCCGGGCATGGCCACAGCAGGTTCGGGTGATGTGCTAACCGGCTTGATAACTTCTCTTTTGGCGCAAGGATATACTTCTGTAAATGCAGCTTGCATGGGCGTATTCCTGCATGGTTTAGCAGGAGATATTACTGTTATTGAAACTTCGGAAGAAGCTTTAACTGCTGGAAAATTAATAGACAATTTGGGTAAGGCTTTTTTAAAAATAGCTTAACCAATAGCCTCAAATTTTCTGTTTATTTATCCATGAAAGGATATCTGTAATCTGTTGGCGGATTTAAGTTTTCTTTAATTGTTCTCGGACTCACCCAACGCAGAAGGTTGATATAAGAACCTGCTTTATCGTTTGTTCCCGATGCTCTGCCACCACCAAAAGGTTGTTGATTTACCACAGCACCAGTTGGTTTATCGTTGATGTAAATATTGCCAGCTGCGTGTTCTAGCGCTTTTAAGGCATGTGCAATTGCTGCTTTATCTTGTGAGATGATTGCGCCTGTAAGTGCATATTCGCTAGTGTTATCAATAAGTTTAAGTGTTTCGTTGTATTCGTTATCTTGATAAACATAAATCGTTAATATGGGGCCGAAAATCTCTTCACACATCGTTCTATATTGCGGATTATTTGTTAAAACCACCATTGGCTCAATGAAATATCCTTTGCTATCATCATAGCCACCACCAGCCAAAATTTGAACTTCTTTGGTAGATTTGATGTATTCAATATAGGATACAATTCTGTCGAAAGCTTTCTTATCAATCACTGCATTCACAAAGTTTTCCAAGTTTTCAGTGCCTCCAATTTTAAACGAATTCACATCTTTAAGCAATTCTTCTTTCACTTTTGGCCATAGTGATTGAGGAATATAGGCGCGTGACGCAGCCGAACATTTTTGTCCCTGGTATTCGAAAGCGCCACGAGATAAAGCGGTTGAAACAACCTTAACATCGGCAGAAGGGTGGGCCAAAACGAAATCTTTTCCTCCGGTTTCACCTACTATTCTTGGATAACTTTTGTATTTATCTAAGTTGGCACCAATGGTTTTCCAAAGAGACTTAAACACCTTGGTAGAACCAGTGAAATGGAGTCCGGCAAAATCTTTATGATTGAAAACAACCTCACCCGTTTCTGGTCCGTCGGCAATCACCATATTCACCACTCCAGCAGGCAAGCCTGCCTCTTTAAATATTTCCATGGTGAAATAGGCCGAATAAGCTTGGGCCTCGTTTGGTTTCCAAACAACGGTGTTTCCCATTAAAGCAGGAGCAGCAAATAAATTACCTGCAATGGCGGTGAAATTGAATGGAGTGATGGCGAACACAAAACCTTCTAGTGCACGGTATTCAATACTATTTTTTATTTCTGAGGTGGAGCTAGGCTGGTTGGCGTAAATTTGCTCCATGAAGCTTACGTTAAATCGAAGGAAGTCGGCCAATTCACACGCTGCGTCAATCTCAGCTTGGTAAGCGTTTTTGCTCTGACAAAGCATGGTAGATGCCAATATTTTGTATCTGTATTTGCCAGCAACCAAGTCGGCAGCTTTTAAAAATATTTTTGCTCTTTCTTGCCAAGGCATGGCACTCCATGAAGCTTTGGCAGCTAAAGCAGCGTCAATAGCTTGTTGAACATGTAGTTTTGTTCCCATGCTAAAAGTGCCAAGCTGATGATGTATATCGTGTGGCGGTTGAATGCTAATCTTGTTGTCGGTTATGATTTCTTGATGGCCGATGTAAAGAGGGACATCTATTTTCTGACTCCTTAAATTAACCAATTCTTTTTGCAGTAATTCTCTTTCTTGGCTGCCTGGAGCGAAGGAAAGTGTAGGCTCGTTTTGTGGAATTGGGAAGTGCATAAGTAGTAAAATTCAATGTTTAATCTAAAGTAATAATTTTTCTGCAGGGGCAAATTGCTGTTTAGGTATTGAGGCAAGAACAATCATTCATTTTTTTATTGAGTATTCTTCAAGAATGGGGCAACTAACTTCACTTCTCCCTTTTTTAAAGGGAGAGTGCGCAAGGCTTTGAGGACAAAGGCAAGAGGGATTTCTACCCAAGCTTTTTTAAATTTCAATTTTCAATAAATTTCTTTGGTGAATAATTGAAAGAAATCCCTCTTTCCCTTTCACAGGCATTTTCGCGCTCTCCCTTTAAAAAAGGGAGAAGTGGAGTTAGTGACATAGACTTGATTCAGTGATTACAATATATTGAAATTTCTTCGAGCTACGACAAAGCAAAAGTTAGCCCCTATATTAAGTGCGTGTATTAATTCAACACAAATTTTGCCAGCAACTCAAACTTAGGAATAATCACTTCAAACTCTTCTAATGTATCTAAATTCACCATGTTGTAATGACCTTCCATGGTTCCTATACCCGTTTTGAGGTCGGTTCCTGATTCGTAGGTGTATGAATTTCCTGGGTCAATGATAGGTTGCTGACCAACTACGCCTTCGCCCTCTACAACAAGTTCTTCGCCTACCGAGTCGATGATATGCCATTCTCTACTAAGCAATTGAACTCTATACTGACCTAAATTTCTAATGGTGATTCGGTATCCATAAACGAAGATACCTTCGCGAGGCATAGAATGACGATCTTTGTAGATCGATTCTACTGTTACTTCTATATTTTCTGTAATTTGTGTTACCATAGTAGATGCTACCTTAACGTACTTTTTACCAAAGAAGTTCCAACTAATTGCCAATAATCGCCAATTACGCTTTTATAGTACACTAATGCTTGATAAACATTTTCGGTTTGATAGAAATTTCCTTCAAAATATCCTTCATCGATTTTGCCGTTTTTTACCACTACATAATTATAGTTGTACACTCCTTGTTTCAAAAGAAGGGTAGTTGTAAATTGATGTGTTTCGGCAGAGTAAGTCATTTTTGCCTCGGGCAAATATTGCCAATCGGTGAGCGCTCCATAAACATATACGTCGGCTCCTTTTAAAGAATCTTTAGAATTTAAGGTAAATCGAACTGGAGTGTAGTCGGCTTCAATATCTGAATTATTTCCTTCTTGAATTTTGATATAGCGCATGCCGTCTAAATCGCTGTAAAGGCGATATTGCAAGAAATTTCTTTTGTCGTCGATTTTTAAGACTGTGGTGGTTAATGCCTCTTCTGTATTGTAAGATAAAATTCTTTCAGAATAGAATCGTAATGAACGGGTATCGAAATATCTAAATTCATTGCCGGCATTAAAACTATTTTCTTCACTGTAGTTGTAGCTCAAACTTTCGGTAGTGATGAACTGTGGTTTTAGGTTGCTTATTGCCGTATTCCAATTGTAATTTTGAAGCAAGACCACCTTGATTTCCGAAAATGGATCGCTAATTTGCACCGATTGAGGAGCGATGGTAAAGTCAACTTCATGCTTGTAGTATTGCTCGCCCGGAATAGATGAATAATGCTCATCGAGGTTAATACCCAACTTAGATTCTACCACCAAAAATCGATACGTGAGCACTACATTATCTAAATTCCCATCTTGAAATACCTTAATGATATAGTTTCCCGACTTAGTGATTTGCATGTTTTCATTGGGGAAAGTCTCTGTGTAATGAATGTACTTTTGTTTGGTGTTGAAGGAATATTCGTAATTGCTGAAGTTGAATTCGGTATATCCTTTTAAATATTCTGAAGCCCAGATGTTGGATATCTTCCATTCGGGAGTGCAATGCACCAAGGTATAAGAATAGTTGTTGATGTTTCCGCTAAAATCATCGAAACTAATTTTAAGTTGTTCACCCGAATTCAAGGAAATGATAGGGGAGGATAATTCAAAATCTTTTGGGTGCAGTAAAACTGTATGGACTTCTTTCTTGAAAATCTTATTGCTAAAAACACCACTTTCGGTTTGGGCGAAAGTGAAGATGGGAATGATTATCAATAGCCATAAAATTCTCATGATTCAAATACTACAATTTACTAGCCATTTTCGCATAATCTTTTGCAAAGTAGGTAAGAATAATGTCGGCACCAGCTCTACGCAAGCTATACAACGTTTCGGGCATGGCTTTATTGAAATCAAGCCAACCATTTTTACAAGCTGCACTTAGCATAGCACATTCGCCACTCACATGATAAGCTGCAATAGGGATATTAAAACTGTCTTTAAGCGATTTGATTACATCCATATAATGTAGAGCGGGCTTTACCATCAGGAAGTCGGCACCTTCGTTATAATCCAATTCGGCTTCTAACAATGCTTCGCGAGTATTGCGATAGTCCATTTGGTAGGTTTTTTTGTCGCCTTTTTTAGGTGCCGAATTTAAGGCATCTCTAAACGGACCATAGAACGCACTGGCGTATTTAGCAGTGTAGGCCATGATACCTGTGTTCTCAAAACCATTGGCGTCTAATTCATCTCTTAAGAATCCGATTCTGCCGTCCATCATGTCGCTCGGACCAATTAAATCTATACCAGCTTCGGCTTGAGCCAAGGCCATTTTCGATAAAATAGGTAAGGTATCGTCGTTCACTATTTGGTCGTTTTGCACCAAACCGTCATGGCCATCAGAACTGTAAGGATCCATGGCAACATCGCTAATCAACACACATTCAGGAAATCTCTTTTTAATTTCTTTGATGGCACGCAAATAAAAGTTTTTAGAGCTATAGCTGTAAGTGGCAGTTTTGTCTTTGTGTTTTTCGTCAACGCTAGGGAAAAGAATAAAAGCTTTTAAACCTAGCTTCATGCAAGAGTCAATTTCTTTGATGATGTATTCTAACGACATTCTATAGTTGCCAGGAAGTGAATGAATCTCACTTTTGATATTGGCGCCATCCATCAAGAAAAGCGGGTACACCAAGTTTGATACATCTAAATATGTTTCTCTGCTTAGTTCTCTAATTCCAGAAGAAACTCTTCTGCGGCGTGGACGGATTTGCATAGCTTAAAAATTTGTGAGCTAAATTAAGGAATAGAAAGGGGGAAATTGTCATTGCTTTGTGAATTTTCTCGAAAGCAAGTACTAGGCAGGAATGAATTCTTTACTATTTGATTTCACACCTTATTTAAGTGTCAATAACAAATAGGAAAATATTTTAAACTAGAGAAGGGGGAGCTCTTGCGGGGAGGAGTATTTTGCTTCTATGATGATAAAAGTGTTCGGGTTTAGTCCCTTCTTTTTTAATTAAAGTTGGGGCAATTATACCATGATTTACCTCAATGAAGTTGAAAAAATGAAAGTTAAAAAAACAGATTTTACATTGCTCATCTTGTGAGCATAGATGCTGCTTTTTGTTATTCGCGCAATGCGAATGTTGTTGTTCGATAGAGTGAAGAAATTGTTCAACTATCGGACTCAGGAAACTGAGCAGTAAAAATAGCGATATGTATTTTTTAATGGCCAGAATCTATTTGATTTCAGTTACAAAATTTACTTCAACATCGGTATCACCAACACCACAGGTTCCGTTTTTGCCTTCGGGCTGATGCTTAAGCATTACCTTTACATTGCCATTACTTGCTGAGGCAACAGTCCAACGTGAGTCTAGTCCAATTTCATAAGTACCATCGCTATCTGTTCTAACAATACCTACATTTGCACCAGTAACATCAAAACAAAATAGATGCTCATCACCCTCGGTTTTAACTTCATCTGAAATGTTTACTGCCGGATTTTTACTTTCATCTAACAAGGTAATCTTTACATTGTAAACTGTGTTGGCAGCCAATTTAATGGTATCAAATTCAGTAGCAGAATTTCCTCCTTCACCATCAGGATCTCTAAATGCGACCGTTACATTGGGTTTTACATGAGCAGTATCACTAAATTCGAGAACTACTGAAGTGATCAATTCTGCGTCTTCATTGTTGTGATTGTGTGGATCATCTACAACATTTTTGTCTTTTTTACATCCTGTAATCAACAGGGCACCGGCAATGGCAATCATTGCGCTGTTTCGCCAAAAGGCATTTAATCTAATCGTTTTCATTTTTGATTGATTTTTGGTTAATAATTAATGGAACTCTTAATCTTAATGTATATGTCCTTCCTAATTCATCGCTGAAATATCGGAATCGATTCATGTAGTCTCTGTAGCGCGCATTTAGCAAGTTGTCTACATCAAAAGAAACAATTAGTGTTTGTTTCTTTAAAGATAGATGTGTGCTGAAACTAGCGTTTAAAACGGTATAAGCATTTGGCGGTGCTAATACATCGGTGTTAGCTGGCACCTTATTTTGCTTGAAGACATGCTTAGCACCCAGTTCAATTTTAGTTTTGCTAAATGTTTTGTTTTCTTTAAGAGCGTAATCTACTGCGAAATTAATTTGATTGGCTGGCATCATAACAATGTAGTCGTTTGCCGATCTGTTCCAGGCGTTTAAATATGAGCCTTTACTTTTAAGTGAAAAAGCGCTAATGTTTTGTTTTATTTGATAATTGATTCCACTTAAAATAGCTTCGCAATGTTTATATTCAAAAGCCGGGAAAGCTCCTCTAATGGTGAGTATTGGAGTGGGGGTTGGACTTAAAAATATGAAGTTGTATATGTAATTGTAGTAGGCTTCGGCTTCAAAGGAGAATTTTCTTCTGTCGTATTTAACACTAGCAATACCGTTCCAACTTCTTTCCTTTTTCAAATTTTCGTCACCAACTTCAATGGCCGCAGCTCCATGATGCAATCCGTTGCTGTACAATTCATTGATGGATGGAGGTCGCCAAGCATAGCTGGCATTGAGTACAATGGATAAATAGTTATTCACTTTGTTGCTTACTCCGGCATTGGCCGATAATCCGTGAAAATTTGCGCCTGGGTTTTGTAATACATCGTTTTTGTAGAAGAATGCCTCTTGCCATCTAACATCATATCTTGCTCCTGCTTCCAACACCCATTTTTTATTCCACCATTGGGTTAGTAAATAGGTGCCACCATGATAAATTAAGAAATTAGGAATAAACATTTTGCCCTCAAAAGTGTTTTTTTGATAAGATGCATTAACCCCCGATGAAATAATGTGATTTTTCTTGCTGTATTCCCAAACAGAATTTACAGAGTTGGTAGTAATTTCTAAATGCATTGCAGGAGCTCCTTTAGAAGAGCCATATCCCAAATGCTTATCAAATTCTTCTCTTAAATTGTATTGTCGGGCATAAATGGTTTTTAGAGAATGGTGTGGTGAAATGTTCCACGAAAACTTAGTTTTAAATAATTCATGTTCAATTAATTGATATGGCCTACCTAAATCGTAAGTAAAGCCAGCTGAATCCAAAGGTTTTTCAGAATTGAAAGCTTTTTGCAAATCGCTAAGATTTCCAATATGAGAACCAGAAAAGATGCAAAGTTGGGTATTGAACTGACTATAATAAACTTCGGTTTCTGTCTTTTTAGTTTTGTATCCGCTGGCTAAAGAAAAATTGTACTCTTCAATGCCTGTATTTTTAAGGTAATAAGTGGGAGTATTTAAATTGCCGCCTCTTTTATAAGTGCCCTGTGCTCGCCATGCAAAACCTTTTATTTTCGGAAGTCCGCCCTGCAACATTAAAGATCCAATTCCCATTCTTCCATTACTAACAGCAACTGTGTTTAATTCGCCATCAAATTTCCCATCGTATTTTAATTTTTTGGGGTCAACCAGCAGCACACCTCCAATGGCGTCTGAACCGTAACGCACACAGGCAGCTCCTTTCACAATGGTAATTTCATCAGCAATAAAGGGGTCGATTTCCGGACCGTGTTCTGAACCCCATTGTTGAGATTCATGGCGTACCCCATTGTTAAACACCAAAATTCTATTGCTATGTAAACCGTGTATAACGGGTTTGGATATTGAAGAACCGGTATTTAGGGAGTTAACGCCCATGTTCTCCTCAACAATTTTTCCTAGTGTTTTTCCCTGTAGTTCAAACAAGGCATCTTTAGAAATTAGGTTAGAAACACTTGCTGAATTAGATTTCTTATTGTTCGAAATCTTTATTTCTTGAAGTTGCTCAACATGTATTTCTAGACTGAAGTTAATTGTTTGATTGCCCTGTAAATCAATATGGAACAAGGTGTCTTTGCAACCAACATGAGAAAGCCTTATGGTGTATTTACCTTCGCAAATATTGCTGATAATATAATATCCATTCGAATTTGCAACAGCACTTTGCTGTGTTTCGATAAGCGTTAATGTGGTGAAAGCCAAAGCGGCAGAATCATGTTCATCTGTAACACGACCTGATAAGCTACTATTACAATTATTTTGTGCAATTGATTGCATCAGCAAAATGCTAAGCAACACAGTCAATAAACTTCTCATAGGTGAAGTTTGATAAGTAAAAAAAGTGAAAATCTAGTTTAATGGAATTAAGCTAGTGCAGGGGGAGCCTTGTTATTAAGGAGAATTTCGCAATTTTGTTCTTGCTTCTGAATGTAAGTTGAATTGTGAGAGGTCGGCAAGTTTAAAAATTCGATTACGAGTACTTGCTCGGCATTAAAAAACTTAGCGGGAGATGCATCACATAAATCACATGAATTGTCTTCTGATATGGAAGAGTTGATATGGCTTACCTTTTCGTGATGATGGTGTAAATAAGAGGAACCTATAAAAACAAAGGCATATAGCACCATGAGTATGGCGGCTATATTTCGTAATATTTTATTTTTCAGATTTCTCTTCATTACTGCAAAGTAAGGAAAATTAAATTAAGCAATCAATTTACCTTTATTAAATATACCCAACACTTTGCCAGTCAATTTTTTACCAATAAATGGATTGTTTTTAGAAAGGGCTTGAAGATTTTTTTCAATTACTTCTTCTTTGATAGTAGGGTCGAAGAAAGTGATGTTTGCTTTTTCCCCTTCTTTAATAACAGGAACTGGCAAGTTAAACGCCTTGCGTGGTGCAACAGAGATTTTTTCGATGATGGTGTTTAAATCTAAGTCCTTGCTTAAGTAAGTGTTTAACACTGCAAAGCTATTTTCAAGTATTGCGGCCCCAAATTCAGCATGGTCAAATTCACACAATTTACCCTCTATATTTTGAGGTTCGTAGTTAGAGGTGATAAAATCAATTGTGCCGTTTTTGATTCCGTTAACCAAAGCCTTGCGATCTTTTTCATCACGCAATGGAGGAAGAACTTTCAAATTACTATCGAAGCTTTCCATGGCAGTGTCATTTAAAACCAAGTTTAAAACAGCCACGTCGGCACTAATATTTAGCTTATTCTTTTTTGCTTCTTTTACCAATTCTACCGACTTAGCGCCCGATATAGAGTTAAGATGTAATCTCCCTTCGGTGTATTCTAGTAATGAAATGTTGCGAGATACAGCTATGTCTTCGGCAATACGCGGACGCGTTTTTAAGCCCAAGAAGGCACTTGTTTTTCCTTCGTGAATGTATCCATCTGCAGCCAAAGCTGGGTCTTCAGAATAAACAACTATAATTGAGTTGAATTTCTTTCCATAAAGAAGGGCCAACTTAATGAGTTCGCTGTTGCCCATTGCTTGTTTTCCGTCGGAAAACGCAATAGCACCCGATTGGGTCATGTCGTACATCTCACTAAGATCAACACCTTTCCCTTTGGCAGAAAGATGACCCATTGGATAAATATCTACATTGAAATTTTTGGCTTGATTAACAAGGTATTCAATTCCCGATTTCGAATCCACCACAGGTTGAGAAGAAGGGGAGAGTACCACACCGGTGTATCCGCCTTTTGCGGCAGTGGCCACGCCGTTTAATAAAGTTTCTTTGTGTTCATTGCCTGGATCGCAAAAGTTAGCATTTACATCTAACCATCCTGGAGAAACACAAAGCTTAGCTGATTCTATAGTTTTTACACCTTTTTTGGTGATTTTTCCAATCTGCGCAATTTTGCCGTTTTGAATAAATATGTCGGCCTTTTTATTGTTAAATGGAGAATTTGGATCGATGATGAGTGCGTTCTTAAGCAGAAGATCCATTGGCGTTTAATTTTTTCAAAAATAGAAAAAAAAATTAGAGTACGAAGTGTTGAATTTATTCTTCATTCAATAGCCCTTCATAATTTTTTCAACAACGGTTAACAACACCTCGCAAAGCCCGAACAATTTATCTATTTTAGCCCCTCAATTTTAAAATAGATTTATATGGCTACTTGGTTCAGCACGAAGATTAGTTTTCTTAAACAAGCAGAAAACGGAAGTATTTACAAAAAATCAGAGCAGTATTTATTAAATGCTGAATCGTTTACAGAAGCTGAAGCGAGATTGCAAGCGATTTTAGAAGATAGCATACCTGAATACAATTTACTTACTTGTGCTAAAGCCAATGTAAGTGATATCGCCTTTAATGAAGGTGCAGAAGCTTGGTATAGCTGCAAAATATCTTTCTTATCACATGATGAGGATACAGGAAAAGAGAAAAAAGTAACTCAAACCTTCTTGGTAGCTGCCGATTCTGTTAAAGAAGCAGGTGAGTTATTAGAAGATAAAATGAAAGGAACTGTAGTTGAGTGGGAATTGTTAACCATTAATAAAACGCCAATCGTTGATGTTTTTGCCGATGAAGTAGAGGGTGACGATAAAGGAAAGAAAAAAGGCAAAAAATTAGCGAAATCTAAAGAATACGAAGATTAGTCGATGTCGGTCACCGTACTAATTATACTCATTACTGTTGTTACCACTTGGCAGGGCTTTAGTCAGCCTGGCTTTATGCATAAATATATGTTTAATGCCTACCAAGTAACACACAGAAAAGAGTGGTATAGGTTGGTGACGCATGGTTTTTTACATGCAGATTGGGCGCATTTAGCTTTTAATATGTTGTCGTTTTATTCTTTTGGAGAAACCATAGAAAAAGTTTTTAAAGGCATATTTGGAGAGACTCTCGGTATAGTTTATTACGTTCTTCTGTATTTTGGAGCTATGGTGTTTAGTTCTCTGTATTCATTGATAAAACACAAAAACAACAGTTATTACAATGCTTTGGGTGCTTCAGGTGCTGTAAGTGCTGTGATTTTCACATTTATATTAATTGCACCTTCCAAAGAAATGTATGTTTTCTTCATAGCAATGAATTCTTTGCTTTATGGGGTTATTTTCTTGGGACTTTCATATTATATGAGCAAAAAGAACATAGACAACATTGGTCACGATGCCCATTTTTGGGGTGCTGTTTTCGGATTTGTTTTCCCCATACTTTTGCAACCACTTTTGCTTGATAATTTTTTGCGTCAGGTTAATCAAATGTTACACTAATGAACAAAGCAGTATTCTTAGATAGAGACGGAGTAATCAATTATGATCCCGATGACTACATCTACAAAATGGAGGAATTTCGTTTTCTCGATAACATATTGCCTTTGGCAAAAGAAATCAGCAAAAGAGGTTATTTGATTGTGGTGATTACCAATCAAGGTGGAATGGATAAAAAACGTTTTACTGGAGAAGATGTAGAACGTATTCATGCGCATATTGATAAGGCATTCAAAGAGAACGGTTCACCAATTACCGAGATATATTATTGTCCGCATCACAGCGATCTGCAAAAATGCCTTTGCAGAAAGCCCGATTCTTTAATGGTAGAAAGAGCTTTGGCGAAGTACAACATAGATCCTTCTCAATCTTATTTCATTGGAGACAAGCCTCGCGATATTCAATGTGCAGAAAAAGCAGGAGTAACAGGGATAAAAATTGACGTGAATGTTTTAGATTTGAACCTCTTAGATAAAATTAAAAGCTAAAAACGTAAATAAATGCACGTTTATCACAACTATAACGGATTTTTAGTGGAAGATAGCGAAAAGCTATTTACTTCGGCTAACAGAGGTTTTAAGTATGGTGATGGTTTTTTTGAAACCTTAAGAATCTCTAACAACAACATTCTTTTTTGGGATCGTCATTATGAGCGCTTAGTGAAAACTATGGAGTTCTTAAATTTCGATTCAACAAATATGGATAAGGAGTTTTGGGAGACGCAAATAAAAAAATACTTCGTTCGAAATAATTTCCCCGATTGTAGATTAAGGTTAACTATATATCGTGATGCAGGCGGATTTTACACTCCCGACAGAAACAAGGCGGGATTTATTATTGAAGGCTATACTCTTGATAAATCGATTTATGAGATCAATGAGAAAGGGTTGAATCTAGGTTTGTTTTGCGATGTGATGAAAAGCCGTCAGCCTTTCTCTAATCTTAAAACTACCAATTCATTGCCTTATGTTTTGGCTGGTATTTTTGCCGAAAAAAGTGGGTTCGATGATGTGGCAATCTTGAATGATGCCGACAGGGTGAGTGAAAGCATAAGTTCAAATATTTTCATTGTAGAAGGCGATAAAATCATTACACCTCCTTTAACCGAAGGATGTGTGGAAGGGGTGATGAGAAGTTTGATTTTCGACTTAATGCCTCCCGGCAAGGTATTGGAAGAGCCTATAGATGTAGATAGATTGAAAGATGCCGATGAGATTTTTTTAACCAATGTCATTAGAGGTTTACAGTGGGTTGGCTCATTTTCTGGTAGACAATACAAGGCTAATGTTTCTTCTTCCTTAGTTAATATGTTGAATATGGCTGTGATATGATTAGAAATCTTATTATAATCATTTCTTTTTTACCTGCCATTTTAATATCTCAAACTCTTCCTCAGCTCGAAAAAAAACTAAAAGAAGATGCTCAAAAGGATGAGTTGAATTACGATGCAGATTATATTGTATCGTACCGAGAGCGACTTACCATAAAAACTTATTTAAGTGCCAAAAGCGACGAAATAACGCAGCAAGGTGGGGCAAAAAGAGATTTGGTGAAATATGCTGTAAACCGACCGTATCGTTTTGGTTTAGGTGTGAGTTATAAATGGTTCAACTTGGCGGCAACATTATTTTCTCCTGTTACAAATCATCAATTAAAAGAAAAAGGAGAAACTAAACATTTTGATTTACGCGTAACCACAAATGGAAGGAAGTTTATCGTTGATGTTTGGATTCAGCAGTTTAAGGGTTTTTATCTAAGCAATACCATGAACGTTATTCCCAATTGGAATACTCCAGCCATTTTTTATCAAAGAAGAGATTTGTCTACTTTCGATTTCGGAGGAGCTTTTTATTACAATATGCGCCATAGGAAGTTTTCTTTTAAAGCTTTGTTTTCGCAAAATGAACGTCAGCTTAAAAGCAAAGGAACCCCTGTTGTTGGTGTAGATTGGTCGATTTTTAGAATGCGTTCGAATCCCGATTCTAGCCTGCTGCCATATACTATTGTTTCACATTTTAAACCTTCTGAGCAAATCAATAGAATTAACGCACAATCAATAGGCTTGGGCGTTGGCTATGCTTACACCTTAGTTTTTTCTAAATATTGGTTCCTCTCATTGCATGGTACTTATTTCGTGAATGCGCAATCGTTTAGATATTTCAGCAAGATTAGTCCTGATGAAGGGGCGCTTTATCTCGGACTAAAAGCAAATGTTCTTTGGCGAGGAACCTTAGGGTATCACAGTGATAAAAACTATTATGGATTGATTTTTATTGGAAATTCTGTTCCTTTAAGTAAAAACAAATTCCCTAGTGATATCCAGTACATTTTTAATACACTAAACTTAATGTATGCCCATCGTTTTGATATAACAAAGAAGAAGCATTGACGTTATTTTCCTCTGCCTTGAACCATAATAAGAATGGTGTGTACGATTATTTTAAAATCAACTAGTAAGGAACGGTTTTCCATATATATAAGGTCGAATTTCAATCGCTCTATCATTTCTTCAACATTCTCGGCATAACCATATTTCACTTGCCCCCAAGAGGTTACGCCAGGCTTTACCTTCTGCAAATAGTAATACTGTGGCGCTTTTTCAACGATTTGTTTGATGTAGAATTGACGCTCTGGTCGTGGACCAACAACCGACATGTCACCTTTTAAAACATTCCAAAATTGAGGTAGTTCATCTAATCGAGATTTGCGCAAAAATCTACCAATTTTTGTGATGCGCGGATCGTTGTCTTTGCTTAGTGCCGGACCCATTTTTTCTGCATCCAAATACATTGTTCTAAACTTGATGATGAAGAATGGTTTTCCATGGAGTCCGATTCGTTCTTGAGTAAAAAATATAGGTCCTTTCGAGCTCATTTTCACCAATATAGCTAATGTTAAGTAAGCCGGAGCTCCAAGTATTAGTGCGAGCAAGGAAAACACAATATCGAACACCCTTTTAAAACTCTTTTCCCATTCGGGCATATGGTCGTGGGAGATTTCGATTAGAGCTGCTCCCAAGATAGAATTCATCTTCACCGAACCAGCCAAAATATCTTCCATATCAGGAATGGTTTTAATGATAATATCCCTTCCTTCTAATTTGCTCAATAAAGATTTAATGACTTGTCCTTCATGATTTTCACCAGCAAAAATGACCTCTTCAATTTTATATTGATCTATCACTTGTTTTAAATCCTTAACAGTGCCTAGTAAGGGTAGGTGAGCGGAAAGCAAAGAGTTTTGTTCGTTTTCAATGGCAATAAATCCAAGGAATTTATTACCCATCGACTTTTTCATGCCTTCTAGTTCTGTAAAGATTAGAACTGCTTTAGCTCCGCTTCCTATAATTATGGTATTGAAGCCGTAAATTCTACGATGAATCTTATGAGCAACAATCGAGGAAATTACAAAACGAACAGACGCCGTTAGTGTGAAATGTATAATAAATAGCGCTGAAATTGATTTGTAGTAGGTGTGATAAGACGGATTGAAATCATTGATTAATAAGGTGAAAAAGATGATTAGAGTACCAAAGATGGTTGTGATGAAAGTCTGACCAGTTTCCTTCAATCTCGATCTTCTAAATACAGCAGCATATTGCCCTTGCATGAGATACAAGCAAAACCAAAAGAAAGGAATAATGATGAGTCCCAGCTTTAATTTAGGGTCATGAAGCGCCAATTCATAGGAGTCTATAGAATTATCTAAACTCGTTTTTCTGTAAACGAAGAAGACTGTCCACGCCAAAGTTGCTGTTAGCCAATCACCTACAATGTACTTTAAGGCCTGTGTTATTTTATTCATTATTGGGAGACTAGCTTAATATTGTCTAACTGTACCTTGTTATCCTCTCCGCTAATTTGCTGAATTTCGAAGTAAAATTCAAATTTTCCTGAAGAGTTAGCTTGTGCAAGGGTATTGGTTAGGTCGATATAAATCTTGTTCCACTGCATTTTAGTTGAGCTCAAAGTTATGATGGGGATGTGATTGTTGCTGGTTCCTGGGTTTAATATCAGTCCGGCAATTACACTTGCATCGCATGCATAATTGAGTTCAATAAAGATTCTTTTTCCGGCAGTTGGAATATTGTATTGAAGTGCCGATTTTATTTTTCCTTTTTTACGATTGCTATCTACACTCATTTCACCGCAAGCCAAGCCTTCAAATGAATTATTGCTCTTGTATAAATTGGTATCGGAGTCGGTTTCCTTAAGAAAATACAGATTATTGCTTTCAAAGTCACCATTGAAAAGAAACTGAATGGTATTGTAATAACTAACTGTTGGTGTTAAGAAGCATTCGTTTTGAGAGAGGTTAACCACCGTATCGTACCAAGTATAAAAAGGGTATCTTTCTCTTATGCTCGATTGTCCGGTATTCTTGATGCCAGCCGCAATGCTCACCTTCACATTGCCCGAATGAGAAACCGGAATTTCACAAGGCAATTCAAAGGCTCCCTGCAGTTGGTCGTCGATGTAAATCCATGCATCGCTAATCTTCGCGCTAGAACTACCTTGTGTATTGCTAATTGTTTTAAGATCAATTTGATTGATTTTTAGGTAAGAGGGAGCAGTAGCCTCGTTTTTAGAACATTGGCAAAGACTTATTGTTGCTATGAAACAGAAAAAAAACTGCTTAAGTGTCATGCGTAAAGTTAATATTTTTATTTGCGCTGCATTTTTTCCTTTCACTTTCCTATATTTGCCGCTCTTAAAAATGCTCACTTTATCTTAAAGTAAAAGGTATGAAAATGAAAGTTTTAAAATTCGGTGGAACATCAGTAGGTTCTGCAGCAAGAATGAAGGAAGTTGCTAAATTAGTAACAGCCGATAACGATCCTAAGATTGTTGTTCTTTCGGCTATGTCGGGAACAACGAACGGCTTAGTTGAAATCGGTTCTTTATTGTATAAGAACAAGCAGGAAGAAGCTGTTGCTAAGATAGAGGAGATGGAGAAGAAGTATGAGGCTGTTATGGACGAGTTGTATACTGTTGCTGAATTTAAAACCAAAGCGTTTGCTACCATCAGAGAGAATTTTAACTACATGAAAACATTTGTGGTTAAGGCTTTCAACGTTTATCAAGAAAGAGCATTATTGGCTCAAGGTGAGTTGATGAGTACTGCAATGTTTCAGGTTTATTTGGAAGAGCAAAAATTGAATTCTGTTTTGCTTCCAGCATTAAACTTCATGAAAATCAATAAAGATGAAGAGCCTGATTTAGCATACACAAGAGAGCACATCGCTAAAGAATTGAAAAAATATCCAGAGATTTCTTTGTTTGTTACTCAAGGTTATATCTGTAGAAATACATTTGGTGAAATCGACAACCTAAAGAGAGGTGGTAGTGATTATACTGCATCATTAATTGGTAATGCAATAGATGCAAGTGAAATTCAAATTTGGACCGACATCGATGGTATGCACAACAACGACCCTCGTTTTGTTGGTGAAACTAAACCAGTTGCCGAACTTTCGTTTGATGAAGCTGCTGAGTTGGCTTACTTTGGTGCTAAAATTCTTCACCCTTCTTGTATCCTTCCTGCTAAACAAGCTAACATTCCGGTTAAGTTGCTAAATACAATGCAACCTGAAGCGAAAGGAACTACTATTACTGAGAATCCGGTAAACAAAGGCGGAAATTTCGTGAAAGCTGTTGCTGCTAAAGATGGTATCATAGCTATTAAAATTGCTTCAACAAGAATGTTGTTGGCTTACGGTTTCTTGCGTTCAGTTTTCGAGGTTTTCGAAAGATATAGAACTCCAATCGATATGATCACTACTTCTGAAGTGGCGGTTTCATTAACTATTGATGATGCTACTCACTTAGATCAAATAGTGAAAGAGCTTCAAGCTTTTGGTAACGTTGAAGTGGATAAAGATCAAACCATTATTTGCTTGGTAGGTGACATGATTGCTGAAGAAGGCGGAATGGCTAAAAAATTATTCAATGCTTTAGAAGGTGTGCCTCTAAGAATGATTTCTTACGGTGGTAGCACGCACAATATTTCTGTTTTAACCGATGCTTCAAATAAATTGAAAGCGTTACAAACTATCAACGAAGGTTTGTTTGGTTTAAAAGGAGAAAAATTACAAAAGGCCTAAGCTGTCATGATTATATCGCAAAAGCAAAAGGAACATTTCAGCACGCTGAAAACACCTTTCTATTTCTATGATGTTGAATTGCTAAAGAAGACTTTAGATACGGTTACTTCTGAAGCGAAGAAATACGGTTATGTTTTGCATTATGCTTTTAAGGCAAATGTGAACGATAAGATATTAAACACCATTCATAGTTATGGTTTAGGTGCCGATTGTGTTAGCGGTAATGAGGTTCAAAAGGCTATCGACATGAGCTTTCCTAAAAACGAAGTTGTTTTTGCTGGCGTAGGGAAGTCAGACGATGAAATTATCACTGCGCTTAAAAACGATATTTTTTGTTTCAATTGCGAATCGGTGCAAGAGATGGAAGTGATTAATGAGCTGGCAGCAAAGCACAACAAAGTGGCTAATGTTGCTGTTCGTATCAATCCAAATGTTGATGCCAACACACACAAACATATTTCTACCGGATTGAAAGAAAACAAATTCGGTGTGAATATGGAAGAGATGGATAGCGTGATAGATTGCATCAAGACTTCACAAAACTTAAAGTTTGTTGGTATTCACTTTCATATTGGTTCACAAATTACCGATTTAAGTTCTTACAAAAACTTATGCGTTAGAGTGAATCATATTCAAGAATGGTTTGAAAGTCGCCACGTTAATTTAGAGTTTATCAATGTTGGAGGAGGATTGGGTATCGACTACTACAATCCCGAAACCAACGATGTATCAAATTTTAAAGAGTACTTCGCTATTTTCAATGAATTCTTAGAATTGCGCCCACACCAAAAATTGCATTTTGAATTGGGGAGAAGTATTGTTGCTCAATGTTCATCGTTGATTTCAAGAGTTCTTTACGTTAAAAAAGGGGCCAACACAAGCTTTATGATATTAGATGCCGGTATGACCGAATTGATTCGTCCGATGTTATACCAAGCCTACCATAAAATCAACAATTTAAGCACTAATGCTACTGAGTTGGATACTTATGATGTTGTTGGGCCAATTTGCGAATCAACCGACACATTTGCGAAAGCTCTTGAATTGCCACTTTCAAAAAGAGGTGATATCATCGAAATTAAAAGTGCTGGTGCGTACGGAGAAGTAATGGCTTCAAACTACAATTTGAAGACTTTGCATTCGGCGGTTTATTCAGATGAAATTAAGTAGAAGGAATTAAAAACCTTCTTCCTCCATAACATATTCTTCACTTTCATTATGTAATCTATCCACAGAGGTGATTACATATTTGTATCTATTGCCTTGTTTAACTTCTTGGTCGAAGTACATGGGCTGACGAACGATAGATATTATGTTATTGGCGGTTTTCAAATTGATTTCTTCATCAACCTTAAATCGATAAACCACATAGTAGTTTGTTTTGTCTTCGTTGCTTTTAAATTCTGGTTCTTTCCATTTTAAGAATAATCCTGTTCCATTGTTTTTAATTTTCAAATCGGAAGGAGAACACGGAGGGATGCTGTCTATCCATTTCATTGGAGGTATGAGCGCATAATGCTTATACAATCCGTTTTGCAAAGAATCTTGAATGTTTTGAGGGTTGTTTCTAAAAGTTTTTGCCCTAAAAAATATGTTGCCTTGAATAGTACTTTCTTTTCTATTCAATTTAATTTGTTCTAATACTTCGTTAACGCTATATCTTCCCGAATTCTGATCTTCTAGTCGGTAAAGTGCTTGTCCGATGTAGATATGTCCCTTATAAGATCTTGAAGACCACCATTCTAATAAATTGTTGTAGCTGGTATACTGACTCTTTCTGCTCCAGTAAAGTTGTGGCACTACATAATCAACCCAACCTTTGTCGAGCCATTTCTTAGTATCACAATAAAGGTTGTCGTAAGAAGTTTGAGAGCTTTCGGTTTGCGAACCTTGAGGATCTTGTTTGATATTTCTCCAAATGGCTAAGGGACTCACACCAAATTTCACATGTGATTTAGTGAACTTGATGAACTTAGCAGTTTCTTTAATTAATTCGTTTATGTTGTTTCTTCTCCAATCGTGAATATTGCTAAATCCCTTCTTGTTTTTTTCAAATGTTTTACTGTCACCAATGGTTTCTCCTTCTACTGAATAAGGGTAGAAGTAATCATCGAAGTGAATAGCATCAACATCGTAATTATGAACTACTTCGCCAATAATATTTAAGATGTGTTGTCTTACTTCTTTTATACCTGGATTGAAATAAATACTTTGACCATAGGTGAAAAACCATTCGGGATGTTTCTTATATAAATTACCATCGCTAACATTGCTAAACTTTATGCTTGAAACAGCTCTGAAAGGATTTAACCAAGCGTGCAATTCCATGTTTCTTTTATGACATTCTTGAATCATGAATTGAAGAGGGTCGTAACCCGGACTTTTACCTTGTGTTCCCGTGAGGTATTCTGACCATGGCGCATATTTACTAGGGTAGAAGGCATCTCCAGAAGCTCTTATTTGAACAATCACACAATTGATTTTGTTCATTTGAAACTCATCTAGCAATCTAATGAATTCAGCTTTTTGCTCTTCGGCAGAAAGTCCTTTTTGAGAAGGCCAATCTAAATTGGTAAAAGTGGTAACCCATGCAGCACGCAATTCATATTTAGGCGATAACTCAGAAAAATCAGGAAGAGATTGTTTTTTTGCAACATCAATGACTAATTCCTCTTCACCAAATCTCAAAGAGAGAAGAGTGGTAGAGATTAGAATTAAAATTAAAAACTTGATTCGCATATAAAACTAAGGTATACATATATATACGGCGATATATCGTGGAAAGTGTTGAATTATGAACACTTCACTATTAAAATCGATTCATTGTTAAGCAGTGAATTGTCTTTTTTGTGATTCGAATTTGCTCGATATAACTGTTGAAATTTCGGTGCTTAAGGTGAAGCTATCCATCCAAACATCAATATCAAATAACGCTACTCCAACCAATTGATCGTTAGAATTCAATTTTGCTTTTTGCAACTTGTATTGCTTAATTAAATTCTCTTTACTGCTGTGGTTCATGGATAACAAACTTTGGGTTAGCAGCATGCGTTGCTTGAAATTGGGAGCTTTTTTTTCTAAGAAAGCAGCATATTTTTTCGCTAAATAATCCACCGAATCATAGTTTTCCATTTCTAAATGACAAAGAATCTTTACCAAATAACTCTCCGACTCTAATCCTATTGACGTGTGTTTTTCTGTGAATAACTCAATAGCATTTAGTAATTTTATGGCCTCAGAAAATTTATTTTGATGAAATTGAAAAATACTTTGATAATAGAATAGGGTAGCTCTGTTTTCATTCATAGCATCGTCTTGCATCTCTTCAATTTGCAGCTTTTGTTGGCACAATTCAAGCCCTTTTAAAATCCATCCTTTTTTAAAGAAATAATAGCAATTTAGATATGAGATGCAGTTTTCGGCTTTTGCCACAATATTTTCAGAGGAGTCTATTAAGTTTAATTTTTTTTGATGCAACAAATCCATACTGTCATTATAAATTTCTTCATCGCCAAACATGATGGCAATAAGTGCGAGGTTATTTATAAATCCGATTACCGTAGATGGTAAATATATATGAGAGATATTTTGATTTGAATAATAGCTAATTAAATGCTTACCTGTGGAATGAAATTCTTTCTTTTCATCCTTCATGTAATGCTCATAAAGTTTAATTTTTAAATGCAATGTTTGAACCCTAATTGAATCAAGCTTGGAGTAAGAGACATATTCATCTGTTTTAGTAAGGCTTAAAATACTTTGAGCTAAATCCTCCTTCGAAGTTTTTTCCATCTGATGAATTAGATAGAATACTCGATAATAAATCTCTGTAAGAAATCTTCCTGCGTAGTGCATTTCTTTAGAGCGGTCATCTTCTAGGCGCCATTCGTTAAATCCGTTGAAATAGTCGTCGGGTGAAACATAAAATGAAGGTTGAAGTTGTCGCTCTATGCCGCTCGCTTCTGACAATAGTAGCCATCTTTCTTGCTCTAAGCATTCTTTCTTTACCTTCTTGATTACCGACAAAGCCTCTTTATGCAATCGTTTGTTCTTTAAGATTGCGGCGTTTTGTACGATTGTGTTTAACCTAAAATACTCATCCTTTTCTATATAATAATTTCGCAATGCTTTCAATATCAATTCATACAAGTAATTCTTAACCTTGGGTAAATGACCATAATACTTTTCTTTCACCAAGAGTTTATCCAACTTCGATTCATCATAGGGTATTACTTTATTGTAAATGTCAAAAAGTCGAACACCGTTGGCATCTTCTTTTACATGAAGTGCAGCAAATTTTTTAACAAATCCTTTCTCTGATTTGTCTAATGAGTGTATTAATCGATACAATTTGTCCTCGTTTTCGGCCATCGAGATGTAATTTAAATTAAACTTAAATTATTGAATTTAAGGAAGTTGCAAAATATTCATAAGTATGCTTATGTGAAATTAAGAACTTATATAGTTTGTCACAAGAAGAAACACACTATACTTTTACCTCAAGTAAAAAGTCGTTCTTTTCAACTGGTTCATAGAAAGTAGATTAATGTGTTCGCACAAGTTCAACATTTTGGTGCCTGTACAAATCAAACTAATTTACCCGTTAGTATTACCTTATGTTGTGTGAACATTGTTCCTTCATTACCCCAAATGAAGGAACTTTTTTTTTAAAGCTTAATGGTTCTGCAGTTTAGCACTTTTTTAGGTAGGCCAGAATGCATTTCAAAAACTACTGCAATAAATTTCAAGGTGCTTCTGTCCATTCCTTCGGGAACAGTATAAGTAAAGCTTTGATTATTAACATCTCCTTTATTTTTATTGCTGCAAGCTTTTCCGAAATCTAAATCTCCTAATTTATCTATTAGCACATTATAATGTATGTAATTTGGATTGCTGGTCGTTAAATCGGTGTCTTGAGGCGCCACAATAGATTCTTTAACTACATAAACAGCAATATTGATGGTTGAATCCACATTCGAATTTAATTCGGTTTTAATATATACATTGATTTTATTTCCGAAATTATCTGTTTTGGTTCCTATCGAACATTTTGATGTACTATTATAAGTGGCCTTCATAGCATTTTTCCAATTGGTATATTGAGTAGAGTAGGTAGTTAGTCCCTCATATACATTAGGATAAAAGGTAAATGAATTGTCTCCATTAGCATCATAAATCGATTTGAAAGCAGTAGCAGTTGTATTATTTAAAATTGAGGCAGCATCTGGAAAAGCAATGAATCCATTCACCTTGGAAGCGTCTAGACCCACCACTTCGTTTGAAAAAACTTTATTAAAATGACCTTCCTGTGCTAATGTGCTAAAGTAATTCTGGTTACTAGCTAGCATAAATGCAAAGCTATGATTTTCAGAACTAACATCAATAGAATTGAAAACCTTTTGAGTGTTATCAACTTTACAAGCATTGAGCAATAATGCCACAACAAAAGAAAGGCTCAGCAATTTTTTCATCTTACTCTTTTACCAATTTCACGTTGTAAATTGCACTGCTAGAGGTGATTTTACAGAAGTACAAACCTTGTGAAACCTCGGTACTAAATGTAAAAATCTCCTTAGCGTTATGCAATTCGCTAAAAATAGTTTTGCCCGAAAAATCTAAGACTTCAACAGTAACATATTCATCGCCAATATTTAGCTTAGGCAAATCAATGATGGTTTTATCGCTAAAAGGATTTGGGTAAGATTCAATAGCAATAGTATTTGAGATTTCATCTACTCCTACATAAGTTCCCATCAGCTGACCAATAGCGTCCAGTAAGGAATAGGCATCTGTTCTATCCTGAGATAGTTCCCAGATCATCATACCTCCTGCGCCGTATGTGTTTTTAACCATATTAGCTTTTTCTTCTAAAACCGGTCGAGAGTTAAAATCATGGGTTAAGCCACTTGCTGTGTAGTATCCATCAGCATCATTGTAAGCTGCCGAAGGGTTTAAAGCAGAGAAAGATTTATAAGAACTGTATCCTAACCCCGAATTTCTTGAATAAAATGGCACTCCAATTACCAACATAGATGCTGGAATTCCTCTTAAAACATTCCAGTAATTGAGTCCGGTATTCGCATATTCTGTGCTCGAATGATGAGGAGATCCTCCATCATAAGCCATAATATTAATATAGTCTAAGTAGGAGGTGGCAGTGGTGGTTAATGTTTTTCCGTAATAATCTGTTGGATTCGTTGCCACCGTCAATTCAATATATCTTCCATATGAACTTTCCATGGCATTCAATTTTATTCTTAAATCCATGAGTAGGTTTTCCAAGTACGTTATTTCAGTGCTTGATTCAGGAAACTCCCAGTCTAGGTCAACACCATCAATATTGTATCTTTTAATGAAATTCTCTATTGAATCAACCATTCTTGCCTGTTTGTTGTTTGCACAAATAGTTCCTATTGCAGTTGATCCAGAGCCTGCACCGCCAATAGAAATATTAACCTTCACGCCAGCTGCGTGAGCCTTCGTTACCATGTTTTTAAGTAGGGTAGGACTGGCAATATATATTGAACCAGTTGAAGTGTTAGGCATACCAAACGAATAATTGATATGTGTTAAAGCATCGAAATTAATGCTGTTAAGCAAATTGTTTGCATTTCCGCTCCAATCTGGAAAATATCCAACAACCTTATAATTGGTTGAAAACATTGAAAGCGGAAGCAATACAGTAAAGAGTAAGTAATTCAATTTATTTTTCATTTTCGTAGTTTAAGGGACTTAAATATAAGGGTTAATACCATAAAGCAAAAACTAATTTTTAAGACTTTGATAATCGGGGAAAAAAAGTAAATTTACGGGTGCAATTAAAAATGAAATACCCTCTTCTTTATATATTACTGCTTTTAGGCTTTGTGTCTTATGCTGCCCGACCAGAAGGTAGTATCGATTCTTTAAAGAAAGAGTTGAATAAAAAGAGCAACAATTTAACCAAGGTAAAGCAATGCCTTGAATTGGCTACCAACTACCGTAAAATCAACCTAGATTCTTCATACAGATATGCAGAACTGGCTCAAAGTTTATGCAATACACCAAGTCTAAATTCTTACAAAGCCGATGCTATTCTGTCTAAAGGTGTTGCGCTTTTGAGTAAAGGTGATTACAAAGTAGCTTGCGAATTATTTAAATCATCACTTGCATTAAGTAACTCGATTAAGTACAGCAATGGCATTATGAAGGCCCACAAGAATATTGGAAATTATTTTTCTAATGTTTCTCAATACGATTCAGCATTAATACAATATACGAAGTCACTTCAAATTTGCAGATCAATAAAAGATGAAGCAGAAGAAGCTAAATTGATTGGAAGTATCGCTCAGATTTACTCAAAAAAAGGCGATTACACCAAGGCACTTGATTATTATAACGAAGCGGTAGTGATCGCCGACAAGATGAAAGACCTAGAACAAATAGGTATTTTGGTGAATAACATCGGTAATGTTTTCAATGATAAAGGTGAGTTCATTCAAGCCCTTGAGTACTATAAACAGTCTTTGGCTATCCGTCAGAAACTTGGAGACCTTAGGGGGATAGCCAATTCGTATGTTAATATTGGTAATGTGTACTATAATCAAAGCAGGTATTTAGCTGCTATCGATGCGCATTATCAATCATTAAAGCCAAATGAGCAGTTGGGTAACAAGCAGGCAATCGCAAAAACTTACATGACTTTAGGCTCTATCTATCAAAAACAAAAAGATGAGAAAAAAGCTTTGGAGTTCTACCAAAAAGCTGAAGCAATCATTTTGCAGTTGGGAGATAAATCAATGTTGTCTATTTGCTATAGATATTTAGGAGATTCCTATCAAACCCAAAAAGACTATGTTCGAGCGCAAAAGTATTTTAACGATGGTTTGAAAATATCTCAATCTATTGGAGATGAAAAAGGAATACGTGAGTCATACAATATATTGGGTAACTTTTTTCAGGAAAAAGGAGATTACCTAGAAGCAGAAAGGTATTTCCGACTTTATCTGGAGAAGTCGCAAAGTATTGAAAATAACAAGGGGATAGCCGAGGCGTTTATTGGAGTGGGTGGAGCTTTGATGGGACAAAACAAAATGAAAGACGCCATTAGCAGCTGTAAAAAAGGGTATGAGATTATTGTTGATAACAGAGCTAGTTTGATAAAACAAGCTGCATGTGAATGTTTATACCAAGCCTACAATGAAATAGGAAAAAACGATTCAGCATTTAAATATATAGCGCTGTTTTATGGTTATCGTGATAGCTTAAAAAATGAAGAGATTTCTACTGAAATGACCAGAAGGAACTTAGAACACGACTACGATAAAAAGAAAATTGCCGATAGTTTAGCTACTGCCAACAAAGAAATGGTAGTAAAAATTCAACACGAAGAAGAATCGAAAAAACAAAAATTATATATCTATATGAGTATGGGGGCATTTTTAATCACCCTTATTCTTGCCATAGGAATTTTCACCAACTTTAGATTAAAACAACAAAGTGCTAAAATCATCAAAAAGCAAAAAGAGATGGTAGAGGAGAAGAACGCTGAGATAATGTCTTCCATTCGATATGCACAAAGAATTCAAAATGCCCTTCTCACTAGCGATGAACATTGGGATGCTATTAGTCAAGACTACTTCGTAATGCTTAAACCAAAAGATGTGGTGAGTGGCGACTTTTATTGGGCACATTATTTTAATGACAATAAAGCCATTTGGGTTGCTGCCGATTGCACCGGACACGGTGTTCCAGGCGCATTCATGAGCATGTTGGGGATAGGTTTCTTGAACGAGATTGTTATTGAAGATAACATTCATAATCCCGATGAAATATTAAACAGATTGAGAACCAAAATCATCAATGCACTTCGCCAGAAAGGTGTTCAGCACCAGCAAATGGATGGTATGGATTTAGCTTTGTGTTTAATAGATAAGTCGAGCAGTAGGCTGTTTTTTGCAGGAGCAAATAATCCTGTTTGGATTATGAGAAACAAAGAGATTATTGAAGTTTCGGCCGACAAACAACCTGTAGGTTACTTGGTGGAAGAAAAGTCTCATCCGTTCACAATGCATGAAATTCCATTGCAAAAAGGAGATATCATCTACACTTTTACAGATGGATTTGCCGATCAGTTTGGAGGAGAACACGGAAAGAAATTTAAATATAAACGATTTAGAGAATTGTTTAAATCGGTAGACAGTTTGCCAATGAAAGAACAAAAAGATGTTATTGAACAGGCATTCGAACAATGGAAAGGTAGTCATGAACAAGTAGATGATGTGTGTATCATCGGGGTTAAATTTAATTAGTTAATTATGAAGAAGATTGTTTTCTCTATTCTATTTAGTCTTTCAGCACTGCTGGTAAGTGCTCAAGGAAAATACATTACAGACGCTGCTTTGGCCTACAATGCCTCTGATTTTACTGGAGCTCAGAAAGCCTTAGATAAAGCTTGGGAAATCATCATTCAAAAACAAGCTGCAGGCGAGAAAGTGAAGGATTTAAATAAATATTACAAGCTCAAAGTTCAAACTTATGTGCGCTTAGCCGATATGAACAACACCAAAGATTCGGCCTTGGCTTTTGTAGATACTGCAAACGTTGCAGCAAATACTTACTACAAGGTTGACGCATCTAAATACTATGATGCCGAAGTAAAAGATGGCATGATTCAACTCACTTATTATTATCAAAATATTGGAGTATACTACTACCAAAACAGTGAATTTGAAAAGGCTTTTAATATTTTCGAAAAAGTAGTTACACTTCAAAAGCAAATTAATACCGATAAGATCGAATTGGCTGCTTACCATAATGCGGCGTTCGCGTCATTTAATGCAAAAATGTACAATAGATCAATTCCTTATTTAAATACCCTAATTGATTCCAATTACACCAAACAAAACAGTTTAGTAGAATACAAAAGAAGTTTAGTTCGTTCATTTTTAGAGCAAGGTGACACCAACACTGCCGTGATGAAGCTCAAAACTTACAATACAGGAGACACGATTATGGAGTTCTTAAAAGAGGAAGTTTCCATCTTATTGGCTCAAAATAAACAGAAAGATGCCTTAACCAGAATGGAGATAATGGCCGACAAGCATTTAAATGACCCTATAGTTTATGAGAATATTGCTAAAATATATCAGCAAATGGGAGAATATGAGAAATCTAAAAAATTCTATAGCGATGCTTTAGCTATAGATGACAATAGAGTTGATTCTCATTATGGTTTGGGTGCATTATTGGTAATTGAATCGAATAAACTT
This sequence comes from uncultured Chryseobacterium sp., assembly GCA_964406465.1. Taxonomy (GTDB): domain Bacteria; phylum Bacteroidota; class Bacteroidia; order Flavobacteriales_C; genus JAHEZL01. The sequence goes on along the minus strand of CAYORT010000024.1, from coordinate 7,256 downwards.
GCCGGAGAAAAACAAAAGGCAAAACTTAAAGAAGCAATTCCTGAATTAGAAAAAGCTAGAGCTCTTTCTCCAAACGATCACGATACTTTAAAAGCATTGTTTCAAATTTATACCAATCTAGGTATGCCCGACAAGGCTGATGAGATTAAAGCGCTTATGCAGCATTAAGAATGACTTTGTTAAAGCGCATAGTTGAAAATTGGCTGATTAAAGGCAAGTGGATATTGATGATATTCATTGCTTTGTCTTTGGCGCTGGCTGCTATAACTTACTTTCAAAAACAACCTAAGAAGTACTGTACTAAACTTTATGGCTGCACCTCATTGTTGAACTTCACTTCCATGTTCGATTATTTTTCTCCGGTAGTGGCAAGTATGCAGAATCAAAAAAAAGATATTACTGCCAAGTATCTCGGATTGCAAGAGTCACAGTTAAAAAACTTAAATGCCATCATCCTTGATCACGTCACTCAAGTTGTTGAAGAGGCTGATATTCGCTATGAGTTTACCATTGTTACCGAATTTGTGGGTGACACTGCCGGATGTTATGCTGTTGAACAGTCTCTTATTCGTTTTATCAAAAACAACTCGTTGTTGATTACCAAATGCGCCGAGAAGAAAAAAGCTTTTGATGAGGATAGAAAAGTGCTTCGCGACGAAATCGATCGAGTTGATTCGTTGCTCATTTCTTTTAATGATAAAAACACTTTGTATTATGAAACTTTGCGTCAGAGAAAAGTGGATTTGACATTACAATTGAATGATTATATTGAAGAACATGATGAGTTTTATGATGTTAAGGTGTTTTATGGTCATGATAAAACCGGACAATGGATTGCTGATGAAGATAAATGGATTGAGTTATTGATTTATTATTTGTTGGCTTCTGGAGGTATAACTTTTTTAATTGCCATTTTTAGAGATAAGGGATTGGTTATCGATATTAAATCGTCTTTGAAAAAGTCGGGAATGATTTAAGTAGGGTTGTTTCTTCAAAGTTATTTCAATTTAAATTTTTATTCGGTTGTGAGAAGAGGAAGTTTTTAAGCAAAAACCCCACTAGGTTTTTCGTTAATTCCTATTTAACATAATATTAATTATAAGACAATTGGTTTTACGGAAATATCAGTAAAAACAAGGGTTTTTATCTTTTGCGATGGTTCCTTTTGCGGAATTTAGCTTCTCGTTCGCGACGCTCTTTAAGCCATTTTGGTATGCTATCCTGACTACTTTGTCCGGCTTGCACAAATCCTTTTCTTTGATCTGAGTTCAACAAGCGATCAACCAAGTCATCTCTTTTTAAAGCTTTCAGTCTTTGAGCAATCTTTGGCTTATTCTCGGGTTTGTACCAAAAGAAAAATAAATTCTGATCTTTCTTTTCGTCTCTGGCAATAGCTGCATCGACCTTCTGTAATGTATATGGATGGTATCCAGAATAGAAAATCTCTGTGGCAACCGTCATTGGCGTTGGCGTAAAATCCTGAACTTGCTCCAATTTAAATCCAAGTTCTTTGGTTTCTGCTGCCAACTCAGCCATATCTTCTTCGGTACTTCCAGGATGGCTTGATATAAAATACGGAATTAGCGGTTGATCTAAACCGTGTTTTTTGTTTATTTCATCATACTTCTTTTTAAATTCTTTGAAATGTTTAAAAGAAGGTTTTCGCATGATTTTCAATGTGTTATCTGCTGTGTGTTCAGGAGCAACTTTAAGTCGGCCACTTATGTGTCGGCGAATTAATTGATCCATATAAACATCAATACTATTATCAGCATTCTTATTATAACTTGGTGTTAGCAAGTCGTATCTAATGCCGCTACCCACAAATGCTTTTTTTACCATTGGATGCGCATCTACCTTTTTGTAAAGGTCGATCATTGGTTGGTGACTGGTGTTTAAGTTTGAGCAAACTACCGGATGAATGCATGACGGACTAACACATCTTTCGCAAATCTCTTCGTCGATACCCTTCATTTTATACATGTTAGCCGATGGTCCGCCTAAATCACTAATGTATCCTTTGAAGTCGGGCATATTAACCACTTCCTCAACTTCTTTTAAAATTGACTTTTCCGACCTGCTGGCGATAAACTTTCCTTGGTGCGCAGATATGGTGCAAAAACTGCAACCGCCAAAGCAACCTCTATGCATATTTATAGAGAACTTAATCATTTCGAAAGCAGGTATCGCACCGCGATTCTTGTATTTAGGATGAGGCAATCTCGTGTATGGTAAATCAAAAGTGGCATCCATTTCTTTTTCCGTCATTGTTTTAAATGGCGGATTGATAATCAGTGTTTTATCACCCACTTTTTGAAGTATTCGTCGAGCATTTAATTTATTTGATTCTTGCTCAACAATCTTAAAATTTGAACTGTATCTTTTCTTATCGCTCAAGCAATCTTCATGCGACACCAACTCAACATCTTCCCATCTTTTATTTTTTGGCAGTTCTTCATCTGCATTGATTAAAATGGACGTTTGAGGAATTGTTTTTAAAGATTCAAACGGAACACCTTTCTTTAGTAAATCAATTAAATGACGCAAAGGCTGTTCTCCCATTCCATATACCAACATGTCGGCACCGCTGCTTTCTAAAATGGAAGGCATCAGCTTATCGCTCCAATAATCGTAATGCGTAACTCGTCTTAAGGAAGCCTCAATACCACCAAGTAAAACTGGTACATCGGGAAAAAGCTGTTTTAAAATCTTAGTATAAACTGTGCAGGCATAATCGGGTCTAAATCCGGCTTCACCGCCAGGCGTGTATGAATCAGAAGATCTTTTTCTTTTTGATGCAGTGTAATGATTTACCATGGAATCCATACAACCCGCCGTAACACCAAAGAAAAGTTTGGGCTTTCCCAGTTTTTGAAAGTCTTGTAAATTGTCTCTCCAATTGGGCTGAGGCACTATGCCAACGCGTAGTCCTTCACTTTCAATAATTCTGGCAATCACTGCCGACCCAAAAGCCGGATGATCTACATAGGCGTCGCCAGAAATGATGATCACATCAAGTTCTTCCCAATCTCTTTTGCGCATTTCCTTTTTTGAAATAGGCAACCAATCTGTTAGGGGGCGTAATTTTTCTTCCACTGTGGCAAGTTACGAGTTTGCAATAAAAGTAAAAAATGATACCTTCGGCAAACTACTAACACTCTACTTATGAAAAAAATTAAAATCTACTTACTAAGCGCTTCTTTTCTATTTATTTTCTCTCTTTCAAATGCTCAATTATCAAAAGGAAATTTAATGGTTGGCGGTAACATGTCGGCAGCCATTGGAAACGGAGCATATCAACTAGGTTTATACCCATCCTGCGGATATTTCTTTACCAATAATGTTGTTTTTGGAGGCGCACTCGATTTAAGTTTAACCCATTCTTCATATTATGGAAATAGTTCTTTTATAGCGCTTTCTGCTCTCGGAAGATATTATTTTGCTAATGTGCAAGATCAAGCCAAAATGCCTAAAATGCCTGTTTTTGTTCAAGGTAAATTGGGCGTAAGCTCTGGTTCGGGAGTTATTTTTGCTTCGGGCGGTTTAGGTATTGATTTCTTTTTAAGCAACACAGTAGCTTTAGAAGCTTCTGCGGGTGCGAATCTTGATAATACTGGCTTTGCTAATCTTTACGCTATGCTGGGTTTTCAAATTTTCTTGCCATCTTCTGTTTATAGAAAATCTAAATAAAGCAAGTAATTGCGTTTAAGCAAAAAATAACATACTTTTAGCAGACTTATTAAAAAAGCGCTTTGAAGATTTTCAAGAAAATTAGTTTTGTTTCAGCGGTTCTAATAATTGCCTATCTTCTTATTGCTCAAGTTGGATGTGATGTTCTTGGTGCAAAAACCGAGGGCGTTATCGTTTACGATGTGTCTTACCCTAAGCCTCATCCCGATAGATCCACACAAGCCATGATGCCTAGTGAAATGGAATTTCAATTTAAAGATGATAAGTATATCAATGACCTTTCAATTATGGGCGGTGTAATTAGTATTAAATACGTTGTGGATAATCAAAAAAAGGAATTGGTTGAATATGCTAAAATCCTCTCCAATAAGTTTGCAGCTAAAATAAATCAGTCGACTTTACCTACTCTGCTTAAAGATGTTCCGGTGCATACCGTTAAATTGGTTGAAGGTGAAACAAAAGAAATTGCAGGTTACAAATGCAAGAAGGCTGTTGTTACAGTGGCTGCTAAAGATCCTTACACTTTTGATGTTTACTACACTACCGATATAGCACTTACCGATCCTAACTGGTGCACACCATTTAAAGATATTCCGGGCACTTTGATGGAGTACCAAATTGAAAAATTTAATGTTGTAATGAAATTTACTGCTAAAGAAGTTAAAAACTTAGCGCAAGATGTTAAAGAATTCAGTATCCCCGAAGGTGTTGAATATACTACACCACAAAGAATAGATGCCGAATTAAAAGAAATGCAGGAATAAAACTGTATGTCGGCAAACGAAACCATTTCTCAGTGGGTGAATGAATATGCAGATGAAATGTTTCGCTACACCTATTCTAAAGTTTCAAAGCAAGAAGTCGCCGAAGACATTGTACAAAACACCTTCTTAGCCGCTTTTCAATCGTTTTCAAATTTCAGAAAAGAAAGCAGCGCCAAAACTTGGCTCTTTTCGATACTTAAAAACAAAATCATCGACTACTATCGTTCTGCATACAAAAGAACGGAGACTCTGAATAATCAAGATAAAGAGAATGCTTTTGAAGCTTATTTTTTCTCGGAAGACGATCATTGGAAAAATGAAAAGGAACCAAGGGTGTGGAATAGCGATGAGCATTTATTAGACAATGCCGACTTCAATATTACTATGAATAACTGCATAGAAAAATTGCCCAGCAAATGGAGTTTGGCCATTCAATTAAAGTATATTGATGATAAAGATTCGAGTGATATTTGTAAGGATTTAGAAATTACATCGTCTAATTATTGGCAAATCTTACATAGAGCTAAATTGCAGTTGAGGGAATGTTTAGAAAAAAATTGGTTTAAAAAATAATGAGGAAATACATCACTATAATCGGACTTGTATTTTGCAAAAAAGCCACCGAGCTTGCCGATAAGCAATTGGAAACCAAATTGTCTTTTCTCGAAAAGTATGCTCTTTTCATGCATAAATTATCCTGTAAAGCATGTCGTAATTATGAAAGACAAGCTTTTGTAATTGATTCATTGTTAAGAGAAAGAGTCAATCACAGCAACTATATAAAAGACGTTAGTCCATCTACCGACTTCAAATTAAGAATCATTCAGAAAATCGAAAAACTATAAAAAGCTTCTTCAATCTCAATGCTTTTTATATTTTCACGCCCTAACATGAAAAGACTAAGCTTCATTTTTTGCCTTGCCATTGCTCTATTTTCTTGCGCTGAAGAAAAGAAAAATACTGTGATTGCATTACAAACGCTTAATTTCTTTCCCGATTTTTATGTTGATTCTATTTCTTCTATCGTTGGAAGAGAGTACGGACTAGAAGTTAAGATACTTCCCAATTGTAAAATTCCCGATCAATATTTTTCAAACAGTAAAACTCCAAGATATCGCGCAGATTCAATTCTCAATTTCTTGAGTAAAAATAAACAAGACGAAGTACAGCATATATTAGGTTTAACTTGTGTTGATATTTCCACCACCAAAAGAAATGAGAAAGGAGAAATTGAAGCTCCGGTAGATTTTTATGAAAATTGGGCTGTTTTTGGCTTGGCAAACAATAACAAACCCGGTGCAATTGTAAGCACCTTCAGGGTTCAAGGTCCGAACCAAAAGTTAGTCATCCAAAGAATGCAAAAAGTGAGCATTCATTATATCGGTCACAATATTGGTCTCCCCCACTGCGATTCTACTTACTGCTCTATGCATGCCAATGTTGAGTCTTTTAATACTGTTGATCTCATAGGAATAGGTTTATGTTCTAACTGCAAGAAAAAGGCGCAACAACTCTGCCCAAAAAATTAGTACTTTTAACCTCCATGAAAATTGTCTTTGTAATTCGTTGGCATTCTAATCAAATGGGCTATATGAACAATTGCCTGGCCGAATCGTTTGCAAGACAAGGTCACGAAGTACACGTAATCACCTCTAAATATCAGTCATACTTTAATATTCCTAATTATAAAGAAGTGTACGGCAAATTTCTTGGTGATGCTATTCAACCCTTGGGAACCGAAATCTACAAAGGTATTCATGTTCATAGAGTGTCGTCATTCAGAATTAAAAATAGAATCATACTTACAGGAATACTATCAAAATTGAGGGAAATTAAACCCGATGTAATTCAAACTTTCGACGGCCACGAGCCGTCAACGGTGGTAGTGTCTTTGGTCAAACCATTTTTTAAGTACAAACTATTTACGGGAGTACACACCATACTCATCACTTTTCGTCAGGTCGTGAATTGGAAAAAACTTACCTGGAAAAGAAAATTGTTTTGGTCGGCATTCTTTTATTGGCCCAGCAGAATATTAGTAAGGAATTACGAAACATGTTATGCGGTAACTCGCGATGCGAGTATGATTGCGCACAAGATGTTTGGTGTTCCTTATCATAAAATAAAAGTCCAGACTTTAGGTGTTGATGCACATATATACAATAATATTATTGATGAAAAAGTGTTGGCTAAAAGAGTATCCTTAGGCTATTCAAAAGATGATGTTGTTTGTATCTATACAGGTAAAATCACAGATGAAAAGAAACCTATTTTACTGTGCAAGGCAATTGAAGAACTAAATAAAAACGGACATCCATTTAAAGCGATATTTATTGGAGCTGGAAAGGAAGATATTATCAATGATATTAAAACATACGATCATGTTCAAGTTTTAAATTTTATTCCAACTGAAGAATTACCTATACATTATAAGATGGCCGATATCGCGGTGTGGCCGAATTCGATTACTACCAGTATGCTCGATGCGGCAGCTTGCGCAAAACCAGTGATAGTTTCAGATTCTGTTTACGCCTACGATGAAGTAAATGGAAAGCAAAATACGAAACCTCAAATCATCGCAGCTTTTTTTGAAACCGGTAATTATCTTGATTTAGCTAAAAAACTTCTACTCTTTAAAGAAGAACAACATCGAAAAAATGTTGGTACACATGCCATGCAATATATCATGGATAATTTATCATGGGATAAATTAGCGGAAAAACGCGTTGAGGATTATAAGCGTTCAATAAATAACGTGAGTTCGAAATAAGGATTCTATAAACAATGTTGATTAAATTGTTT
>CAYORT010000023.1:25714-48212 GCA_964406465.1 uncultured Chryseobacterium sp. | reverse complement strand
GGATGTCTCACATCAAAAACACTCCCGAAAAAGTATTTATCATTCACGGCGAAGCGCAAGCTGCCGACGTTTTAAGAACCAAAATTGAAAGCACTTTGGGTTGGAATTGCGAGATACCTGCTTTGTGGGATATAGTAGAGATTTAATATTTTTTCAACCGTAAATGGATTACGGTCTGTACTTTGATATTGCATAAAAAAACATCTTTATGCAAAGCGAAAAAAACACCTTTTACATTAAAAATGAATTTTACATTAAATCATTTTTTATCATAACTGCAATTGTTGCAGCGGCATTGTTGGGTTGATAAATACATGAAGTGATGGACTAAACCATCACTTCATGTTCTTTACCTTCATTGTTTTGTTCGGTAAGAGTCCAGCTGTCTGTAGTAGTAGTTTGCAACCAAGCTTTACCCGACTTTCTAAAAACCTGAACATTCATACCGTAGCACTCAAAAAATTCATCTTCAAGGGTGCTCACTTTCTTGTGGCCATTAATACTCAACGACTCCACCCCATAAATTGAACGAACTTCAGATATCTTTTTGTTCAATTGCAAGGCATCTGATTTCTTATTTCCCTCGCCTTCGTGGTGTTGTTTTTTAAAAAATTCCAATTTCAAAAAAGGAAAATGCTGATTGAATTCGGCCTGAACCTCAGCCAAGGTTTTGTTATCGGTGATTGTAATATCCATAATATTAATTTTAGAAGATAAAGTTGTTCAATCCAACCAAAAATTCATATGACCGGCAGCATCAAAAAAAGTGATTTTCATCAAGCTGTACTCCTGGCAATAAATTAAAAAGTATGCTGGTTACAATTCTTGTGTTAAATTAGCGCCATGTTTTTCGTTATATCAAAAGTACTAAGCTTCTTACTTTCGCCCTTTACATGGATAGCGGTGGGTATCATTTATGCCTTGTTTACAAAAATCCCCGAACGCAAGAAAAAAGCATTGATTATTTCCTGTGTTATTTTCTTAATCTTTTCGAATGAATTTTTAGCGGAAGAAGTGATTAGAAGCTTAGAAGTTGAAAACGCAACTTTAGCTAAAGACGAGCAATACGATGTTGGTATTATTTTAGGCGGAATGATTCGCTATGACGCCAATCATGACCGCATAATTTTCAACAACAACATCGACAGATTGCTGCAACCGCTGGTACTTCACAAAAAAGGTAAGATTAAAAAACTTTTAATTTCGGGAGGATCGGGCGACATCAACTTTCCGGAAATTAAAGAAGCGGCCTTGCTTAGAAAATTTGTATGCGAATTAGGCTTCGATTCAAATGATGTGTGGATTGAAACAAAATCGAGAAACACACATGAAAATGCTTTGTTCAGCAAAGAAATTTTACAACAAAACTTAGAAGATTATAAAAGCAAAAAGATACTACTTATCACATCTGCAACACACATGCAAAGGTCGATGGGTTGTTTTGAAAAAGAAGGTGTAAAAGTGATGCCCTATGGAACATCAAAACTATCGGGCCCAAGAGATATAACTTATCAAAAAATACTCATACCCAACGTTTTTGCAATTCACGGCTGGGAAGTATTTTTCCATGAAACCATAGGTTTGTGGACTTATAGGATGGTTGGGTATATTGATTAAAACAAATTAGCCTAAATCACCTAGTCTATTTCAAAGCAGCCAAACTCTCTTCCAACATTTTAATCTTGGCTTCAGCATCGGCCTTCTTCTTACGTTCGGCCTCAATAACCTCTGGCTTTGCATTTTGAACAAAACGCTCGTTCGATAATTTTTTATCTACTGAAATCAAAAATCCTTTGTTGTATTCGAGCTCTTTTTGCATACGCTCCAACTCTTCTGCAGCATCAACAGCCAAAGGTATAAACACCTCATCACGCTGAACTATAAACGATTTAGCATCGCTCACTTTTGCATTCACATATTCAATTGAAGTTAAGTTCGCTAGCTTTAAAACTATAGCTTCAAAAGAAATATAATTTTCTTTGTTGGCAGTATTGATTTTTACCTCTAATTTTTCTTTTGGAGAAAGGTTGTTCTGATTACGAACATTTCTAACGCCAGAGATCAATTCCTTCGCTAAATCACCTTGAGACAACAAAGCTTTATCGGCGATATTTCTGGTTGGCCATTTCAACAACATTACTGTTTCACCATCTTTTCTATCGCTTAAATTTTGCCATAGTTCTTCGGTGATGAAAGGCATGAAAGGATGAAGTATAATTAATATCTCTTCGAAATACTGTAAGGTTTTATCGTACACATTTTTAGCCACTGACTTACCAAATTCGGGTTTAACCATCTCTAAGTACCAAGCGCAAAACTCATCCCAAATCAAACGATAAGTCTCCAGTAAAGCATCTGAAATTCTATATTTAGAAAACGCATCATTGATCTTCTCTAAACTTTCGGCCATCTTGTTTTCAAACCAAACAAAAACGGCTTCGCTTGCTTTATCATTTTCTGCAGAAACTTCCCACCCTTTCACCAAACGCAAAGCATTCCATATTTTATTTCCAAAGTTTCTTCCTTGCTCACATTGTTTTTCATCGAACATTAAATCGCCTCCAGCCGGCGAAGAAAACAATACTCCAACACGAACTCCATCAACAGAATATTTATCGAAGATTTCGAATAAATCAGGAGAGTTTCCTAGAGATTTCGACATTTTTCTACCTTGTTTATCGCGCACCATTCCGGTGAAATAAACATCTTTAAATGGAATTTCTTTCTCATATTCCAACCCAGCCATAATCATTCTGGCTACCCAAAAGAAAATGATATCTTGTCCGGTTACCAATACATTCGTTGGATAGTAATATTTAATATCTGCATTGCCCGGATTCACAATTCCATTGAAAACCGAAGTTGGCCACAACCAAGAAGAGAACCAAGTATCAACAGTATCGTCATCTTGCTTAAGGTCGGCAACCGTAAGGTTTGTATTCCCTGTTTTTTCTTTCGCCAAATCCAAAGCTTTTTCAGCGGTATCGGCAACTACAAAATCATTCACCCCATTACCATAGTAGTAAGCCGGAATTTGTTGTCCCCAATACAACTGACGAGAAATACACCAGTCGTTGATGTTTTCCATCCAATGTTTGTAAGTGTTTACTGCATTTTTAGGGTGGAAAATCAATTTATCTTCTAGCACAACATTCAACGCTTTATCGGCAAGGTCTTTCATTTTGCAAAACCATTGTAACGACAATTTAGGCTCAACAACAGCTCCCGAACGCTCGGAAACCGAAACTTTATTTTTGATTTCTTCAACTTTTACCAACTGCCCCTCTTCTTCCATTTGCTTAGCGATAGCCTTACGAGCATGGAAGCGATCTTGACCGATGAAGAACTGACCTTTTTCATTTATTGTTCCATCTGCATTTAAAATATCGATGATTTCTAAATTGTGTTTGATACCCAATTTATAGTCATTCTCATCGTGAGCAGGCGTTACTTTCAAAGCACCAGTACCAAATTCTTTGTCTACATATTCATCAAAGATGATAGGGATAGAACGATTCACCAATGGCACAATCGCTTTTTTACCTTTCAAATGAGCATATCTTTCATCGCTTGGATTTACACAGATGGCGGTATCGCCTAAAATGGTTTCGGGACGAGTAGTTGCGATGGTGATAAACTCTGTAGTTCCTTCTATGGCGTACTGAACATAGTACAATTTCGACTGAACCTCTTTGTAGTTTACCTCTTCATCAGAAAGGGCAGTTTGGCGCATGGGATCCCAATTCACCATTCTTACACCTCTATATATGTATCCTTTGTTGTATAAATCAACGAAAACTTTAATTACAGAATCGTATAAGTTTTTGTCCATGGTGAAAGCTGTACGATCCCAATCGCAAGAAGCTCCCAATCTTTTCAACTGACTCAAAATGATACCACCGTATTTGTCGGTCCAATCCCAAGCATGTTTTAAAAACTCTTCTCTGCTCAAATCTTTTTTATTGATACCTTGAGCAGCCAACATTTCAATTACCTTATTTTCTGTAGCAATTGAGGCATGGTCGGTACCCGGCACCCAGCAAGCATTTTTACCTTGCAAGCGAGCGCGACGAATCAAAATATCTTGAATGGTATTGTTTAAAGTGTGTCCAAGATGCAATTGTCCGGTAACATTTGGTGGAGGCATAACAATGGTAAAAGGTTCACGCTCATCTGGTGTAGATTTAAAGAAACCTTTATCTAACCAGTATTGATACCATTTGTTTTCAATTCCCGAAGGATCGTATTTTGTGTCTAAAGTAGCCATGCTCAAAAAAATTGAAGGGCAAAAATAGTGAAAGAGTTTTAAGTTTTTGGTTTTAAAGTTGAAGAATTGACTAGCATTTTTAATAAGAGTTTATTAGCTTGCATCAAATTTCGGTAATGAGACTTTTAACTATACTATCCTTTTTACTTTTTAGTGCTACACTTTCGGCACAAAAAACTGCAACTGCGGTTAAAAAAGATACTGTTAAGGCACTTGTAGATACCAGCACAGCACCCATCATAAAAATAACCAACACTGTAGTAAGTTATGGTTCTATTGTACAGGGTTCTGATCCTATTAGAATAGTAACATTTACCAATGTAGGGAAAACGCCATTAATTATATCGCATTGCGAAAGTACCTGCACTTGTTTGGTTGCTTTTTCTTCTACCGAGCCTATTCCACCTGGTGGAAGCGGGCAAATTCAATTGAAATACAACACAGATTTAGTGGGTACTTTCAACAAAACGGTGACGATTTATAGCAATTCGAAAAAAAATGTAATTTTAAGTGTTAAAGGAATAGTGAGACCGGCCCCAGTGAAAAAGAAAAGTACCCAGAAGTAACAATGACCTTTCGCCTTTCAATAGTATTCATATTGATTTCTTTAGTTGGCTTAACTTCATTTTATGAAGGTGAAAATCATGCGCCCATCATCGAGTTCGGAAGTTCAAACATTGATTTTGGTTCTCTAGCCAAAGGAAGCGATGGCACAAAAAAGCTTAGCTTTACCAATAAAGGAACATCGCCTCTAATCATTACTAAATGTGAGGGAGAATGCACCTGTACCGCTGTAGAATGGCCAAAATATGCTATTCAACCGGGTAAGAGTGGAGAGATTACTATTAAATACAACACAGATATAGTGGGGCACTTTTCAAAAACGATTTATATCTATTCCAACCACCGCGACGGCATCTTACAACTTCATGTAAGCGGCACTGTGACTCAATAACAGAACGTTAACAAGTCGTTAACAGCATTTCTTCTTTTAGTGTGCTATCTTGGTACAAGGTTTGAAACTCTAAAAACAACGAACCTTATAAAATCAAAAAAAATGAAAAAGTTAATTTTATCTCTAATCGTAATTTTAGGAGCAACTTTCACTCACTTTGCACAAACCACTCAAACAGTAGCTCCAGATCCAAACGCAGCTATTATTACTTTTGAAACTACTGTATTAGATTATGGTACCATCAAACAAAACTCAGATCCTTTTAGAACAATTAAATTCACCAACACAGGAAAATCTCCATTAATTATCGCTCAATGCGATGGTTCTTGCGGATGCACAGTTCCTACTTGTCCTAGCGAACCAATCATGCCAGGAGAGAAAGGTGAAATTCAAGTAAGATATGCAACAGATCGTTTAGGTGCTTTCACTAAAACGGTAACCGTAAAATCAAATGCAGGAAATGGTACAATTGTAATCACCATTAAAGGTGTGGTTGAGCCAGCTCCAAGTGGTTTACCAGAAAACAATGTTGGTCCAACTGCTAAATAAAAATCTTTCTCGCTTCATTTTTCCAGTTTAAACTTACACTTACACATACAAATCCCTCCGATGAAAATCGGAGGGATTTTTATTTTTAAAAACTTAACAACACATTAACAATCAAATACTTGCAAATAGATTACCTTTAAAAGAAAAGTATATGAAAAAACTAATTTTAGGAATATTTTTGCTTGCTGGAACAGCAATGAATATCAATGCTCAAGAAGGTAAAATTTCAAAAGAACCAATTTTAACCTTAGAAAAAACAGAGGTTAACTACGATACCATCGAGCAAGGTTCGGATAGAATTAGGAGAGTGAAATTCACCAATACAGGAGAAGCCAATTTAGTGATAGACACCTGCTTGGGATCTTGTGGCTGCACAACGCCAGCTTGTCCGCAAGGAGTGGCCATCAAACCCGGAGAAACAAAAGAACTTGAAATATCTTACGACACTGAACATTTGGGTTCATTCACTAAAACTGTTACCATTCGCTCCAATGCGAGTAACGGCAGCAATATCATCATCACAATTAGAGGCACGGTGGTGCCAAAAAAGTAAGATAAGCTACTAACGCCCAAGCGCTAATATTCTGCTTTTTAAAAAGTATATTTAAAATCCCTCCCAGCGAGGGATTTTTAATTTATATTTGTCGTTCATAAAAACTTTTCATGGTAAAAATTTCAGAAAGAGGAAAAGAGATTACACAATCACCTATCAGAAAGCTGGTTCCTTATGCAGAGGCAGCGCAAAGAAGAGGAGTGCATGTGCACTATTTAAATATTGGTCAGCCCGATATTCCTACCCCTGAAATAGCCTTACAGGCAGTGAAAAAAGCCAACATTAAAGTTATCGAGTACAGTCATTCGGCAGGAAATAAAAGTTTCCGTACGAAATTGGTTGAATATTATAGCAAGTTCAGTATCAATCTGGGCACGGAAGACATCATTATAACAACTGGCGGATCGGAAGCCATATTGATTGGTTTTTTGGTGTGTTTGAATCCAGGTGATGAAGTATTGGTTCCCGAACCATTTTATGCCAATTATATCAGTTTTGCTAAAGCAGCAAGTGCTTCAATCAAGACGATACCTACTAGCATTGAGAACGGATTTGCCTTACCTCCTATTTCTACTTTCGAGAATTATATTACCGAAAAGACTAAGGCTATCATGATTTGTAATCCGGGCAATCCAACCGGAAAAATTTATTCTATCAAGGAGCTTGAGCAAATTAAAGAAATGGTGAAAAAACACAATTTGTTTTTATTTGCTGATGAAGTTTATAGAGAGTTTTGTTACGATCAAAAAACACCATTATCGGTAATGCAGCTTGAGGGAATCGAAGAAAATGTAATTTTAATCGACTCTATTTCAAAGCGCTACAGCATGTGTGGCTCTAGAATAGGCACATTGATTTCGCGCAACAAATCGGTGATTGAAACGGCTTTAAAATTTGCGCAAGCACGATTGAGTCCGCCTACTTATGGGCAAATTGCCGGTGAAGCCGCTGTTGACACCCCTCAATCCTATTTCGACGAAGTAAAGAAAGAATATATTCAAAGAAGAGATTTAGTATCTGACGCACTTGCGAAGATGGAGGGCGTGGTTTTTTCTAAACCTTCGGGTGCATTTTACATCATGGCTAAATTGCCAGTAGATAGCGCAGAAAACTTCTGTATTTGGTTGCTTAAAGAATTTCAGCACAATGGTGAAACAGTGATGTTTGCCCCTGGAAATGGATTCTATTCTACAAAAGGAATGGGTGAACAAGAAATTAGAATTGCCTATGTTCTAAAATTAGAGAAATTGAAAAAAGCTATGGAGTGCTTGAAAATAGCGCTAGAACAATATCCGGGCAGAATTAAATAAATGAAAAAAGTCCTGGGGGACAGGACTTTTTTTCAAGGGATTTGAACTTACTTATAAAGAGGGATAAAAGGAGGTACAATTTCCATTTCTATTTTCGTGCCAAAATTCGCTACAAAGTTGTTTTTGAAAATTCTTTATAAAAGTTTAAGTTTGGTTATACATGCTAAGAAGATTACAAATACTCTTATTCTTACTCATTTCTACCACTGCTTTTGCCCAAACAGGAACGCTTAGGGGGATAGTTAAAGACACCAGTGGAGCAATTCTTCAATATGCCACCGTACTTATTCAAAAAGAAGGAATTGAAGTTGCGGGAACCCAAACCGATGGAAGTGGATCGTATATATTTAAAGCATTAAATCCGGGCAAGTACGATGTACTTGTAAGTTATGTTGGTTATGCCTCAGAGAAGGTAGAAGGAGTGCAAATCAACATTGAAAAGATAACCTTTTTAGATTTCAAACTCATTAACAATACTGTTACCTCAGTTATTAAAATTAATGTAAAGAAGTATCAGGTTCCACTTATCGACCCCGACTTCAAATCGGGAAGCACAAAAACATTTGAAGACATCATCAAATCACCATTAAGTTCTGTGTCGGCTGTAGCCTCCACAACAGCTGGTGTTTATAGCGCCGATGATGGAGGTGGCGAGCTAAATGTGAGAGGTGCTAGAAGCGATGGAACACTTTATTATGTAGATGGAGTTAAGCTGGGCGACAATACCGCTCTGCCCAAACTTAGTTTAGAGCAAGTAACTGTAATTACTGGTGGAATGCCTGCAAGATATGGTGATGCAACGGGAGGAGTAGTTTCGGTGACCACGCGTAATGCTACAACAAAACACCAACAAGGAATCAATTTAGAAAGTTCGCAATTCTTAGATAGTTATGGCTACAACAACATGGAATTTTATTTCATGGGGCCACTTTACTACAAGCCCAATAAAAGTTCTTTTTTAGGGTACTCGTTAATCGGACAATTAAACTACACCAAAGACCCACTTCCTTCTGCTGTTGGTGCATGGAAGGTAAAAGATGATGTTTTAGCTCGTTTGCAGCAAAATCCATTGCAAGTTTCTCAAACAGGCATTGGTACCATTAGAAGTGCCGAATTCTTAACCAAAGATTCATTAGAATATATTAAAACACGTCAGAATGCTTCCTCAAAAGATTTAATGCTAAATGCTCAATTAGAGTTTAAAGCCAATAAGAAATTATCTTTCTATGTTGGCGGAAATTTAACCTATTCCAATGGCCACAATTATGTTTACCAATATGCAATATTAAACAGCGAAAACAACCCTTATTATGTTGCTTACAACTGGCGCACTTATGCGCGAATGGTGCAAAAAATTGGCGTTCAAAATTCTGATTTAAAAAATGGTGAGAAGGTCCCAACGATTAAAAATGCTTACTATACTTTACAAGCCGACTACAATAGCAACAACTCTTCGAGCATGGACGATACGCATGGTAAAAATTTATTTGACTATGGGTATATCGGACAGTTTCAAACAATTAAAGCAAAAAACTATGCCTTCGATTCCAACGGGGTAAATGGACCCGGCTATTATATGCAAGGATGGCAAGATAAAGAATTCACTCTTTTGAGTATAGGCAACAACGCAACAGCATCACGTTACACCCAACAATACTATGAAATTTACAATGGCTATGTTACCGGCAACTATGAGAATTATGATCAGGTTCAAAAAGGAGGAGGCTTGCTAAATGGAGACCGACCACAGCACGTGTATGACATACTTTACAGCACGGGTCGCCAATCGAATGGCTATGGTAAAAGTCAGCAAAACCAATTGAGGTTTGTTGGAGCAATTTTCGCCGACATTAAAAATCATGAGTTCAATGCAGGATTCGAATACGAGCAGCGTTTCGAGCGTTCCTACTCTATTTCACCAATGAACCTATGGACCCTAGCGCGTCAATTGGGTAATGCCAAAAATACAGAACTAGATAAAAGCAATCCGATTTTACACGGAGACACCACCGACTATAATTTACTTTATGTTCCTACCAAAGATGCTGTTAGTGGTAAAACGGTGAAAGGATTCTTTGAAAATTTGCGCGAAAGTTTGGGAAAAAGCAATAGCGAATTTGTAGACATCGACAACCTTAAACCAAGCGATTTAAGTCTCAACATGTTTAACGCCGAAGAACTTATGCAAAACGGAAACAACGGTGCTTTAGGTTCAAATTACGGTTACGATTATTTGGGCAATGCGCTTAATGCCAAAGCTACTTTCACACAGTTTTTCAATCAAAGCGATGCGAACAACGCGATGAGAAGAAATGTACCTGGTTTTTCCCCAATTTACATTGCTGGTTACATTCAAGATAAATTCACTTTTAAAGATATGATCTTCAACGTAGGATTGCGTTTAGATAGATATGATGCAAACCAAATGGTTCCGCGTGATTTGTATTCGCTTTACCCTATTAAAACCGCTGCCGAAGCGCGTGCTGAAGGTATAGCCATCCCATCGTCGATTGGTGACAATTACAAAGTTTATATAGATGACAATGACGCTATCAACAAAACGGCGGTAGGTTTTCGCGATGAAAACGACAAATGGTACAACAGCACTGGTAGTGAAGTTAGCGACCCTTCTGTCATTGCTTCATCAACCAAAAGTGGAAGCATTACGCCTTACCTTTCTAACCCTAAAGAAAATGTAAAATCATCGAACTTTAACGTTGATGGCTCTTTTAAAAAATACGAAGCTCAATATGTATTGATGCCAAGAATTTCGTTCTCCTTCCCTATTTCATCAGAAGCCATTTTCTTTGCGCATTACGATGTGCTTTCTCAGCGACCTGGTGCCAATTTCTCTCGCAACAATCCGCTCAACTATCTGTTCATGGAAAATTCTGTTGGAGCCATTTTAAATAATCCCGGATTAAAACCGCAAAAAACTACCGATTACGAGCTTGGTTTTGCGCAAAAGATTAGTCGATTCTCGGCAGTTACCATATCTGCCTTTTATCGCGAGATAAAAGATATGATTCAAATGATGCCGGTTCAGTTCGCTTATCCGGTTAACTATTTAACTTTTGGTAATATCGATTTTGGAACAGTGAAAGGAATGTCGTTTACCTATGAGCAACGCCGTGTAAACAATCTTAGAATGCTTGCCAACTACACTTTGCAATTTGCTGAAGGAACCGGAAGCAATGCCACAAGCAGCATCAATATTTTAAATTCGGGTTCACCTAATTTACGCACTGTTATTCCGCTCGACTACGATAGAAGACACAATATCAATTTTGAGGTTGATTACCGGTATGGAAGAGGAAAGACTTATAATGGTCCGGGCTGGGGAAGAAAAATTCTTGCCGATTTCGGCGTTAATTTCATCTTTAGAACTGGTTCTGGCACTCCTTTCTCTCGCCAATCAAACATTACGCAAGATGCAGCATTAACAAAGAGTCAGAGCCACACCTTAAGCGGCCAACCAAATGGTTCTCGATTGCCATGGAGTTATAGAATGGATGTGAGAATCGACAAAGACATCATTTTTAAGTTCGGTAAAGAAGATGAGAAACAAAAAGAAACAGTGATGAATATCTACTTCACAGTTAACAACTTATTCAACACAAGAAATATCATTAATGTGTACCGATTTACAGGAAATGCCTCTGATGATGGGTTCTTAACAGCATCGGTTTCTCAACAAGAAATCAATGCTAAAGTAAATCCACAATCTTTTATCGATTTGTATTCAATAGTAATTAATAGTCCTTACAACTACAGCATGCCACGCACATTGCGATTGGGTGTGATTTACAACTTTTAAATATGGACTTAAAGAAAATAAAATATAGCTTAATTCTCTGCTGGATGATAGTATCATTGGCAGTGAGTGCGCGTGAGAATGTAGGTTTTGTGCCAACACAATCGAATAGCAATGTGGGAGATTATAAAGCAGCCGATTGCGATCCTGCTACAAGTGAAATCGATTTAAGTTTAAACAATGTAAGAGCACGAATTTTAGGTGGAGGTGACATGTGGTGGGATTTAAATAAATCGCCCGAATACGAAATACCCAAAGGCGGCGGAGTAAGTTCCCTTTTTTCTGGGGCATTATGGATAGGTGGTTTAGATCAAAATAACAACCTAAAAATTGCGGCAATGACCTATCGCCAAAACGGTAATGATTTTTGGCCAGGCCCCATTAGCAATAATACTGTTAGTACCGATAAGTCGGCATGTGTGCAATATGATAAGCACTATAAAATCAATAGAAAAGAAGTTGAGAATTATGTTGCCGATTTCAATGCTGGATTAAATCCCACCATTCCCGAATCTATGTTAAGTTGGCCTGCACATGGCAATACAGCTTACAACCAAGACTATTTTTTAGCGCCTTTTCACGATGCCGATGGCGATAATATTTACAATCCGGCTAAAGGTGATTACCCAAATTTCGATTTAGCTGGAAATCAAGGCAACTCTAATAATGTGCTGTATGGCGACGAATCTATTTGGTGGGTAATCAATGATGTGGGTAACATTCATACCGAAACTAAAGGACAATCAATTGGTTTACAAATTAAGGCTCAAGCATTCGCTTTTAGCACCGATGATGAGGTGAACAACATGACATTTTACAACTATGTAATCGAAAACAAATCGAGTTACGCCATGAAAGAAACCTACTTTGGTCAGTGGGTAGATCCCGACTTAGGTGGCCCTCGAGATGATTATATAGGGTGCGATGTTTCAAGAGGTTTGGGCTACTGCTACAATGCCGATGATAATGATGCAGCCGATCAAGGAAGTCCTGGCTACGGACAATCTCCTCCTGCAGTAGGAGTTGACTTTTTTCAAGGTCCGAAAGCCGATGCCAACGACGGTATCGACAATGACCGCGATGGTACTACCGACGAAGTGGGTGAACAAATCATCATGTCTAATTTTATGTACTATAGAAACGACTTGACGGATATGGGTAATCCAACCAACGCAACACATTATTACAATTACCTCAAAAATATTTGGAAAGACGGCTCACACTTGCAATACGATGGCAATGGCTGGCCTTCAAGTGGTGGTACCAATGGCTTCAATAGTAATTTCGCTTTCCCCGATGATACCGACCCAGGATATGCTGGTGCTTGGTCGCAAAAAGGTGAAGGTGACATTCCTAGCGATTTACGCTTTATTATTTCTGCCGGACCATTTACCTTGCAATCGGGACAAGTGAACACTGTTACTGTTGGGGCCGTTTGGGCACGAGCTCAGCAAGGTGCTTCTGCTTGGGCATCGGTGCAGGCATTGCAAATTGCCGATGATAAGGCTCAAGCTCTATTCGACAATAACTTCAAAGTATTAAATGGTCCTGATGCACCCGAACTCACTATTAAAGAATTAGAAAACAAACTTATTCTCACTATAGAGAACAAACCTTCTTCAAACAACTACTTAGAAAAATACAAAGAGAAAGATCCATTAATTGACCCAACGGGATTGAAAGGTTACGACACCTTATATCGCTTTCAGGGCTATCAAATTTTTCAACTGAAAGACGCTACTGTTTCGGCTTCTGAATTGACAGATGCAACTAAAGCACGACTGGTAGCTCAGTGCGACATAGACGATAACGTTTCGCAGTTGATTAATTATTCGCAAGATGAAAATTTAGGATCGCTTGTACCAGTTGAAATGGTAAAAGGAAGTGACAAAGGAATCGTTCACAGCTTTGTTGTTACCGAAGATAAATTTAGTACAGGCAATTCAACTTTGGTTAACCACAAACCATATTACTACATGGCTGTAGCATACGGATATAACAACTATAAAACCTTCACCTACAGCGATGGTTCTACTTACGATGGTCAGAAAAAACCATACAAAGCAGGAAGAAGAAATGTAAAAGTATATGAAGCAACGCCGCACAATCCAACAGTACAAGATGGTGGAACAATAATGAATGCCAACTATGGATTGCAGCCAAAAATGACGCGCATAAGCGGTAAAGGCTATGGCGGTGAATTCATCAATTTAAGCGAAGCAACCATCAACGATATTTTAGCCAACGGAAGCGCCTCCACCTTAACCTACAATAACGATGGAGCTCCTGTAAACATTAAGGTTGTCAATCCTTTAAATGTTCCCGATGGCAATTTCACCTTTAAGATTTTAGACACCATTACACCCAACGATTTAACAGACGCTTATTGGATATTGGTGCATCAAGAAAGCAACGATACGATTTTTGCCGACCAAACAATAAAAGTGGCCAATGAACAAATCATTGCGAAATGGGGCTTATCGGTAACTGCGCTTCAAATGTTTGGAACTTCCGATTCAAAATCTGCAACGAACGGCTATGTTGGTTCGAGCATGACTTTTGGCAAAGATGGTAGTGGCATTCAGTGGCTTTCTGGAGTAAAAGACCTTGATGGATCTATATTCTATCAAGATTGGATTAAATCGGGACTTGGGGACAATGACCTTACGCCAGGCACCGATAAAACAGCCAAATTAGATCCAAATCAAGATTATGAAAATGTTGCCAATGGTTTTATCTCTCCGTTTAGGTTAACGAGTTACGACTGGAATGGTCCGGCTTGGAATTGGGCTCCTGCTATAAACGCCAACAAATTATTTAACATCGGTTCTGTAGATATTGTGATCACCAAAGACAAATCGAAATGGACACGCTGCTTAGTACTCGAAACGTGTGATTCTTCAGCTATTTCTATAGGCAACGCTGGAAAATTAGATTTGAGACAAAGTCCGTCGGTAGACCAAAATGGAAATCCTGATAATTCGGGAACTGTTGGTTTAGGTTGGTTTCCGGGCTATGCTATAAATGTGGAAACCGGAGTAAGACTTAACATGGCCTTTGGCGAGAATTCTAGTCAGCCACAAAACAACGGAGCCGACATGAAATGGAATCCCAATAACATAGATATCAATCCGGCAGCCGATACCTTATTCAACACCGATGCCTTTTTTGGTGGAAAACATGGTATATATGTTTTCCAAAGTAGCGATAATATTGCACCACATTACGATCAAGGTGCCTACTACCATAATCTATTTACATTAGGTAATCCAGCTAATAAAACAAAGGTGATTAAAGATATCACTTGGGTTTATCCTTATCCATTGGCAAACCCTGTATTGGGCTATATTCCATCTGATGTGTACATCAAATTGCGTGTGGCAAAACCTTACGCCAAAGATTTAAGCAATAAACTGCCCGAGTTCACCTTCAATACCGCTGAATTAAAAACGGTTATAAACGACAACAATACCGCTAAAATATCATTGGATAGAATTAACATTGTACCTAATCCTTACTATGGTTTTTCATCTTATGAGCAAAAGCAGTTGGATAGAATTGTGAAGATTGTAAACCTTCCCGATAAATGTAAAATTCGCATTTACACACTTAACGGAACCTTGGTTAAAACCTTCCAAAAAGACGATAGAAGCACTACAGACGTGATTTGGAATTTAGATAATGATGCAGGGGTTCCTATAGCTTCTGGAATGTACATCGTACATATAGAGGTGGATGGAGTTGGCGAAAAGGTATTGAAATGGTTTGGTGTAATGCGTGAAACTGATTTAAGCACTTTCTAATGAAATATATTTTAAACATATTCATCTTTTTGTGTGCCGTAAACAGTGCTTTTGCAGGCAATGGAGATAGAGCAGGACAAGCCGGCGCAACGCAGCTACTTATAAACCCTTACAGCCGTTCATCGGCATTAGGCAACTCATCGGTTTCGATGACAGAGGGTTTAGAATCGCAATTTTTGAATATTGGCGGACTAACAAAAACCAAAAATTCTGAGTTGATATTTTGTCGCACCGCTTGGTTAATGGGCACAGGAATCAACATCAACACCTTTGGCTTTTCGCAGAAATTGGGTCAGAAAAACTTCATTGCTTTAGGAATTATGTCTTTGAATATGGGCCAAATTCAAATTACCACCACCGATCTTCCTGAAGGAGGAATAGGAACTTATAGTCCGCAATTCATGAATATAGGAGCATCTTACGCTCGCCAATTCACCAGCTCAATTTCGGGGGGCTTTACCGCACGCATTATTTCAGAACAAATCGCCAATATTCATGCGCTTGGTTTTGCGTTGGATGCAGGAATTCAATACATCACGGGAAGTAAAAAACAAATCGGATTTGGCATGGCACTGCGCAATGCGGGGCCGAAAATGGCTTATTATGGTGACGGACTAGCAGTTAAAGCTTCATTTACTGGAAGCGACAAAGAAGTTACCTTACAATCAAAATCTCAACCCTTTGAGTTGCCTCTATTGATGAATATTGGTGCGCACTATCGATTTGATATAGGAACACAACACGCACTTTTTGTGAGCGGAGCCTTTGTTTCCAATGCCTTTGCCAAAGATCAATTTTGTTTGGGTACAGAATATAAGTTTAAAAGGTATTTCATGGCTCGATTGGGCTATACTTACGAAAAAGGAATCTTCAATTCTACCAGCAGAACAACAGCTTTAACCGGTCCGTCGGCAGGGTTTTCCGTTGAAATACCTTACAAAGAAAAAACAACCTTTGGTTTCGATTATTCCTACCGAGATACCAATCCTTTCCAAGGAGTTCATAGCATAGCCGCAAGAATTTGCTTTTAGATAGATTTTTTTCGTATTTTTGTAGCATACAACTAAGAAAGGGATCCCGAGAAATCGGGATTCTTTTTCGTTTATACCATTTAAAAGTACCGTTATGTCTGAGACAATTTATTTTACGCAAGAAGGATTGCAAAAGCTGAAAGATGAGATTCACTATTTGAAGACAGTGGAGCGCAAAAAAGTTACTCAACAAATTGCTGAAGCAAGGGATAAAGGTGACTTATCTGAGAATGCCGAATACGATGCTGCTAAAGAAGCACAAGGACTACTTGAAGCTAAAATTGCGCATTTAGTTGAGAATTTAGGTAATGCTAGACTAATTGATGAAACTAAAATGGACACTTCTAAAGTGTTGATTTTATCTACCGTTAAATTGCGCAATAAAAAAACCAAAGCCGAAATGAAATATACATTGGTGGCTGAAAATGAAGCTGATTTTAAATCGGGTAAAATTTCAGTTGCTTCCCCTATTGGCAAAGGTTTATTGGGTAAAAAAGTTGGTGAAGTTGCTACCATCAAAATTCCTAATGGTGAGCTAGAATTAGAAATAGTTAAAATTACTCGCGAGTAATAATGTCGACTATTTTTAGTAAAATAATCAAAGGAGAAATTCCTTGCTATAAAGTTGCTGAATCTGCTGACTTCCTCGCTTTTTTGGATGTTAGTCCGGTTAAAAAAGGACACGTCTTGGTAATTCCCAAAATCGAAGTAGATTATATCTTCGATATGGAAGATCAGCAGTTAGCAAACTTGCATCTATTTGCTAAAAAAGTTGCACAAGCTCTCAAAAGAACTGTGCCTTGCACTAAAGTAGGTATGGCTGTAGTTGGTTTAGAAGTGCCACATGCGCACATTCATTTGATACCCATGGTTGGCATTGGTGATTTAAATTTCTCGAATCCTAGGGTTCAACTGAGCAAAGAAGAGTTTATAGCTCTAGCCGAAGAAATTTCGAAAAACTTTCATCATTAAACTATATCGCATTTGATGCAGCGACTGCTCCATATTAGCATTGGATTAATGTTCGCCTGCATCATATTTTCGTGTAATAGTGAAGAAGCTATTCGTCCGAAAGACTTATTGCAATACGATTTTTGCAAAATCGATGAAGAGCAAGAAGCAGGAGTTTGGAACTATAAAGGCCACGAAACAAAAGATGCTTTTAGTGGATCTTACGTATCGCGAATCAGCAAAGAAAATCCGCAAGGCATTAAGTATGTAAACACATTCAGTGCTAAAGTAAATCGCCACAACATTAGATTAATTTTGCATGGTAGAATTAGAAGCAACGATGTAAAAAACTGCGGAGAATTTCTATTTCAAGTAAAACAAAAAGACTCTGTACTTTTTGAAAAACATTGCGACAACAAGCGATTTGTGCGTAAAACCAATGAATGGAATTTCTTTTGTGACACAGTAATACTCACCCAAAATTTAACTTCAAATGCACTCAATAAACTTTGTATTGCATTTCAACATAATGGAGGTGCATCGATAGTGGATGTAGACGACTTACACTTGAAATTTTTCGACATCCATAACTACTCATTTCTTCCAAAAACACCCACAGCAATAGAATACAGCGAATCGAGCAAAACATTAATTGAAAATGATTTTTACAAAATAAATTACAATGAAGAAGCACAAATACTGCAGTTGAATGATAAAAAAAACCAAGAACTAACGAAACAAATCACTTACATTTTAGAATATAAAACCAACAGAGAAGACACACTTCTAACACAGCATTTTCAAAAATTTAGTATTGAAAACATAAGCAAAAAAGAAGTTACTTTCTTCGCAAAAAATGAGCTCCTCACTGTTCATTTAAATTTTAAAATAGATAGTTCTTCTACATTGAAATTTAGCGCAAAAAGAGATTTTCATCACAATATATTCGTAGGTAGAGAAGCCCTAGTCATTGAAGTAAAAGACAAGCTTAGCGAAGTATACAGAAGCAACAGGCAAATTGACAATACAAATTTGCAAGATGAATATTGGCTTGATAAAGAAGGGGCGAAATTCGGCAACGGAGCTCGTTCAATATATTTCTATCACAATCAAAATATCAGCTCGGCGCAACTCAACACAGCGCAAAATCAATTGATAGTGAATCTCGACTTCAACAGAGATCATACTTTTTTAAAATTTCCGCTGGTAGAAAATCCAAAAGGAGAAGTTAAAATTGATCTATCAGAGATAGAAAGAAAAGCAAAATCCAACACATCAAACACATTTGAATTAACTATTGGAATCGACGCCAACTCATTGCCACGCTTCATGCGAAACAGCGAAGGATTTATCGCCACCTATATATTTACAGAACACGCAGACAACACAGATCTTAGAACACATTTGGCGGTAAATTACGGCAGCGAAGATATAAGCACTTACAGTAAAGCAATCGGTGGTTTTGCTAAATATAATTTACCAATCTCCAAAAGTATTTTTTACAACAATCCGAGTGGAACAACGAACTTAAAAGCGAACAAAAATTTTGATTCAAAAATTTGCAATTTTAAGGAGACCAATGGCTTTGAAAAGTTGATAGATGAATTATATAAAAACGGACATGAAATTTGCTTGCATACGCCCGAAAACCTAAGCACTACTGAAGATAACTTAAGTGAAGCATTAAATTATTTCACAAAGAATTACAAAAGTAAAACATGGATCGACCACGGCTATGCAAATAGAAAAGAAAACAATAGAGAAGATTTTGTTTGCGACGGACTCACCCCTTCTTCACCTTATTATGCCTTAGAACTTTGGAAAAAAAACAAGCTCAAATATTTCTGGAATTGTTACAACGAACACAACTGGATACACACGCAATATCATTTCTATAGCAGTCTAACAGATGTTTATCATGGCTGGGGAGACCGACTTCCAACAGCAATGTATTGGTTAGAGCCAAATGCAAATTACCAAGTCTATTCTTGGTGCACCAATCAACATTTTTCTATTCGCACAGCTAAAGAGTGGAAAGAAATTTACAACGAAAAAAACTTGAACGACCTAATTTACAATCAGGGCATTTGCATTAATCATTGCTACACTGCTTCGGTAGATGGTAATAGCTCGTGCTGGTATGTGAATGAAAAAGGTAAGATTACCATTACTCCAGAGTTTGATGAAACTTTACAACTACTTGCAAATTACCGCGACAAAAAATTATTGAATGTGACTACCGTAGAAAAATTTCTAGATTACAACATTGCTGTAGATGCAGTGAAATACGAAATTTTAGGCAAAGGAAAAATTAAAATCACCAACCTAAGCACAACAGATATAAAAGGCTTAAACATGATTACAAAAGCTCAAAGCGTGAGCATAAAAGGCAAAAATATTTCCACCAAAAAATGGAATGGTGAATTGGTGTTTTGGTTTGATTTAAAGGCTGGGGAAAGTGTTGTGGTGGAGTACTAATTTAATTCAAGGGCAACCAATATATGAATATGAGCAATTACCATGTCTATTTACGGTACCATTTGGATTAAGCTTTGTTGCTAAATCAACGTTAAATATTTGACCTTTCATACTATCATAAAAATACTCAATATCATAAGTTGCTGCATTGTTTCTTATCAAGGCGAAATCAGTCAAACCACCAGATATATAGGCAATAAATATATTCTTGTTGGGTAAAGTAATACCAGAATTTAAAAATGTAAAATTACTGTACGTAGTCATTAAATTAGAAATCCCGTTAATAACATTATAATTATAAACCTTCACCATTTGGTGATTTTGATATTCCACTACAATAGAATCCACATACAAACTATTAGTTAAAGTGTCATAAGAGTGAGATAAAACATTAATTAAATCTCCATTGCTATAGCTAAAACTCAATTCACTAAAACTACCAACAGACAACAAATCGTGAGTAACAGGATCAATAAAAATATTTTTTAGTTGGATTTTTCCAAATTTTGAAATTTGAATACTACTTAAATTATGATTAGAAGAATACATTGGCAAATACTCAACACTATCATTCCCTATATATTTTACCGCCCTAGTATATTGAACTCCATCATTTTCAAAATGAATAGGTGAGGAAGAATCAGGCAAAGCATATGAAAAACCTATATTATCTACAAAACAAGTTGAACTCTGTAAAATTCCAGGATCTTTTTTACAAGACACAAATAAGAACATAACTACTGACAAACTAATTAACCTTATCATATCATCTTTTTGATATCAGATGTGTTATTTTTATTTGGTTGCATCATACCACCAAATTAAATATCGATACTTCTTAGAATCTATTTTTTTTTCAAAAAATCCAGTAGCTATCAGAAAACTAATGTTTCATATTTTCCAGTCCAAAATCCCCTAAATACTTCATCTAACCCCTTAAAAACAATGCATTTTTAAACACTTAAAACGAAGCTATTACAACTTCTCATTATTCTTATGTCTATCCTTATCTCTATTCGTTTTTTTCTCAATATTCTTTTTTATGGCCTCTTCTAAATCTACTCCGGTTTGATTGGCTAAACACACCAAAACCCATAAAACATCGGCCATTTCATCGCCCAACTGTTTTTCTTCCTCTTTATTTTTAAAAGATTGCTCACCATATTTTCGCGCCATGATGCGTGCCAGCTCCCCCACCTCTTCCATTAAAATTGCTGTATTGGTTAACTCATTAAAATAGCGAACACCGTGGGTTTCAATCCAGTTGTCAACTTCCTTTTGTAAAGTAGAAATTTCCATTATTCTTTGTTTTGAGAGTCAATAATAATTGTAACCGGACCATCGTTGAGCAGTTCCACTTTCATGTCGGCAGCGAAGATTCCTCGCTCCACTTTATCGTTCAACAACACTTCCATTCTATCGCAAAACTGAAGATACAGAGCCTTTGCAATATCGGGTTTAGCCGACTTCTCGAACGATGGTCGATTGCCTTTTTTAGTGCTGGCAAATAAGGTAAACTGACTCACCACCAAAACCCTTCCACGGGCCTCTTGAACAGCTAAATTCATTTTGCCATCTGCGTCTGAGAAAATACGAAGTTTAGAAATTTTCTGTGCCAGCCATTCTAAGTCCTCCATGGTATCGCCATCTTGAACACCTAACAGAATAAGCAAACCCAAAGAAATTTGTCCGGTAATATTCTCATCCACTCGTACACTTGCATTTTTTACCCTTTGGATAACAGCCTTCATTATCGGTAATTTTCTTGTTCATCATCATTGTACATATTCAAGTAGCTCTTATATCTCTCTTCACGAATCTTTCCATTAGCTACGGCCTCTTTCACGCTACAACCAGGTTCATTGATGTGTACACAATTATGAAATTTACATTGCGCTGAGAAAGGCAAAAACTCGGGAAAATATTTACATAATTCCGATTTGGTCATATCGGCTAATCCTAATCCTTTAATGCCAGGTGTATCTATAACATAGCCACCAAAGCTAAGTTCGTGCATTTCGGCAAAAGTGGTAGTGTGTTTACCCTGTTCATGCATGTCGGATATCTCAGAAGTTTTTAAATTCAAATTTGAATCAACCGCATTTACCAAAGTAGATTTACCAACGCCTGAGTGCCCCGAAAGCATAGTGATTTTATTTTGCAAAAGCATTTTAACGTCCTGCACTCCTTCCCCACTCTGCGCACTCACTCTTCTACATTCGTAGCCAGCTGCAGTATAAATTTCTTCCCATGTTTTTAATTGCGCCAACTCCTCGTCGCCATACAAATCAATCTTGTTAAAAATCAAAATAGCAGGTATATGATAGGCTGTAGCAGTTAACAAAAATCGATCTATAAATTCAGAGAAAGTTTTTGGATGAGATGCACAAACAATTAAAATAGCTTGATCGAGGTTAGTGGCCAAGATGTGGTATTGTTTGGATAAATTTACAGAACGACGAATAATATAGTTTTTGCGAGGAAGTATTTGGTGAATCACAAAATTATCGTCTTTATCTTTCTCTAATTCCACGTGATCACCAGCAGCCACCGGATTGGTAACTTTAAGTCCGTCTAATCTAAATTTCCCACGAATACGCGCAGAAACGCGTTCCCCCGTTTCGAGTTTAACATCATACCAACTACCTGTAGATTTTAAGACCAATCCTTGCATGAGGTAAAAATAGGATTTATTGGGAAATAAGAAGAGTAAAAAAAATTCCATGTATACAGGCGCATACATGGAATCGAACAACATCCACTAATTCATTTAGATTAGAGCTTTTT
>CAYORT010000023.1:0-25614 GCA_964406465.1 uncultured Chryseobacterium sp. | reverse complement strand
AATGGATTCAGCATCTACGACCCAAAAATGATTTTAACTAAAGAACAACACGATGCCTACTGGCAATATTTGGGAAAAGAAATCATTCCCAGCTTCAAAATTACTGCAATAGTTTCCTTCTTTTTGATTTTCATATCTGGTCCGCTACCCGACATTTTAAAAGGTATGGATGTACCTCTATTCATCACACTTTTGAAATATTTAAGCATGTTTTTTTGTTTGTTTATGGCTATTACGGCCAGCTATAAACCCAACATAGTTCAAAAACATTTTCAATGGTTGTACTTTTTAGCTGTTTTGCTCATCATGCTTCCCAATGCCATTCACTCGGGATTGGAAGGCGGGTGGAAAAGTCACACTTTAATAAATCTTATTCATGTGGAAGTTGCCTTTGCCCTCTTTCTTCCTTCCTCGAGAAATTTTGGCGTAGGCACCTTGCTGTGCATCAACTTAATTTACTTCTTATGTAATTTGTTGTTACCTGCACAGATAGACCCCGATAACACCATGGTTTTTTTCCATCATCAATCAAATCACAATTTTAATTATCTGCTTGTATGGCCACCATTCTATTACCAATCGACGTTATAAAAATCACCTCAAAAACATTGTGATTGAAGAACAAAATAATGAGCTTCTTCAAAAGAATTTGCGTTTAAAAATCAATCCTCATTTCATCTTTAACTCCCTTAATTCCATTGCCAACCTCACTTATGCCAACAAATCGCAAGAAGCCCACAGAAACATCATAAAATTTGCAAGCTTACTGCGATTAAGCTTAGAAAAATCAGATCAGTTGCAACACAGTATTGAAGATGAAAAATTATTTTTAAAATCATATCTCGACCTTCAGCACGATATGCTGAGCAACTTCAGCTACACCTTCGAAGTGGATGCGCAATTAGACGAAGAAGACATTGCCATTCCGGCTTTTATCATTCAACCCTTTGTTGAAAATGCATTAATCCATGCCTATCAACAGAAAGAAGAAAAGAAATTAGCCATTAGAATCAAACAAAACCCCAATGCTGATTTGCTAAATATTGAAATTGAAGACAATGGAATTGGAAGAGCAGCAGCTGCACAAAACAAAAAATCTTCACATACATCGGTAGGCATAAGCATCACAGAAAACAGGATAAAAGCATTGCATAAAAATGACGATATCCAAATTGAAATCGTTGATCTGAAAGACGAAAACGGAAATGCATGCGGAACCAAAATAGTACTCACCACACCATACCAACACCTATTTTAATTGTAGCAACATGAAGGCAATCATCATAGAAGATCAACATGCAGCATTAGATTATTTAAAATCTTTGATCAACCATCTCTTTCCAAATATCAACATTGTGGCTCAAGCATCTAGTGTGAATGAGGCTGTAGATAGCATCGTAAAACACAAACCCGACATTGTTTTTTCTGACGTGAAATTAGGCAATGAATTAAGCTTTAGCGCATTTGAACAACTTGAAGCCATTGACTTTAGCATCATCTTTACCACTGCCTTTGATGAGTTCGCCATTAAAGCATTTAAACTATCGGCGATAGATTACATTTTAAAACCTATCGACCCCGAAGAACTGAAAATTGCGGTGCATAAAGCAATAGAAAGAATCGACTTTCAAAAAGAAGCGCAAAGCAGAAAGATGAAAAGTTTAATTTCCAATATCAAAGCAGAAAAAATCAACAAAATTGCTTTGCCCGATAAACACGGCTTCAAATTCTTTAGCATTGAGAATATCACCCGCTGTGAAGCCGATGACAATTACACTAAATTCTTTTTCGACAACAAAGAATCCATGTTGGTTTGCAAAACAATTAAAGAATACGAACTTCTTTTTGCAGATGCAGATTTCCTAAGAATTCATAAAACCCACCTCATCAATCTAAAACATATTGTCTCTTACGACAAAAGCGCCGGCACTGTAAAGATGAAAGATGGCGCCAATATTCCAGTAGCCAGAAGGAGAAAAGAAGAATTTCAGCAATTGTTTGCCACTAAATAGCTCAAAAACAAGTGCTTTTATAAGCGAAAGCAATTGATTAACTTTGCGCCATGGCAAATATTGTAGCAATTGTTGGTCGACCAAATGTAGGTAAGTCAACTTTATTTAATAGAATTACAGAATCACGCACTGCGATTGTAGATGAACAAGAAGGTGTAACGCGTGATCGTCACTACGGACGTGGTGAATGGAATGGTAAAGAATTTATAGTAATTGATACTGGTGGATATGTATCTACCTCTTCTGAGGTGTTCGACAACGCTATTAAGCGTCAGGTAAAAATTGCATTGGAAGAATGTAAGGTGATCGTTTTTGTGGTGGATGTGGTAACAGGCATGACCGATCTTGATCAAGGTGTTGCCGATATCTTGAGAAGAACCAAAAAGAAAGTTTTGTTGGTGGCCAATAAAGTAGACAACTACGAAAGAGAAGCCGATGCTGCCGAGTTCTACTCATTTGGTTTTGGAGATTTGTATTGCATTTCATCTCTAAGCGGAAGTGGAACAGGTGAACTAATGGACGCTATTGCTAAGGAACTAGATGAAGAAAAACCAGAAGATGTTAGCGGTTTACCTAGAATTGCGGTAGTTGGACGACCAAATGTTGGTAAATCATCTATCGTAAATGCCTTCTTAAACCAAGAGAGAACCATTGTTGCGCCTATTGCCGGAACGACAAGAGATAGCATTCACACTAGATATAAGGCATTCGGACACGATTTCATTTTAATTGACACGGCCGGTTTGCGCAAGAAAAATAAAGTAGATGAAGATCTTGAATTCTACTCCACTTTAAGAACATTAAACGCCATCGAAAATTCTGATGTTTGTTTGTTGATGATTGACGCCACTCTAGGATTAGAAGCACAAGATCTAGCTATTTTCAATATCATCGTAAAAAGTAAGAAGGGTGTTGTTTTCGTGGTGAACAAATGGGATTTGGTAGAAAACAAAGATTCTAACTCTGTAAACTCATACACCACCGCAATTTTAGAGGCTACTAAACCTTTCAACGATGTACCAATAGTATTTACAGCGGTTCCAGATAAGCAAAGAATTTTAAAGGCCTTGGAAATCGGAT
Organism: uncultured Chryseobacterium sp.; assembly: GCA_964406465.1. Taxonomy (GTDB): domain Bacteria; phylum Bacteroidota; class Bacteroidia; order Flavobacteriales_C; genus JAHEZL01. The sequence goes on along the minus strand of CAYORT010000023.1, from coordinate 22,522 downwards.
TGGAAGTGCACCAAAGAAGAGTACAAACCATCAAAACATCGGTATTGAATGAGGTGATGGGTGAAATCATCGAAAAAATGCCACCGCCAACAGTAAAAGGAAAAATGATTTCTATAAAGTATATCACGCAATTGCCTACTAAAACTCCGGCCTTTGCCTTCTTTGCGAATCATCCAAAATACATTCAAGAAAATTACAAACGCTTCTTGGAAAACAAACTTCGTGAACATTTCGATTTCTGTGGAGTGCCAATCACATTGTTCTTTAGAGAGAAATAAGAATGGATTTTTTGCCGAAAGAGATTGATCAATATTCACTTTTGCACACTGCAAAAGAAAGTGAATGGCTGTATAATTTAAATCGCGAAACCCACCAAAAGATTTTAAAACCGCGCATGTTATCGGGACACATGCAAGGCAGAATTCTATCTATGTTTAGTCATATGATTAAACCCGAAAGAATTCTAGAAATAGGTACCTACACTGGCTATTCTGCGCTTTGCTTAGCAGAGGGATTAACAGAAAACGGAAAACTTATTACCATCGACATCAATGAAGAATTGCAAGATTTTATGCAAAAACACATTGATGCTTCGCCCTATAAAAATAAGATCGAGCAGAAGATTGGAAATGCTTTAGAAATCATTCCTACACTCGATGAAAAATTCGATATTGTTTTTATCGACGCCGATAAAGAAAACTACCTTCCGTATTTCAACCTCGTTTTTGAAAAAGTAAAAACTGGCGGATATATCATAGCAGACAATGTATTGTGGAGCGGAAAGGTTGTAGAGCCTGTAAAAGCGAACGACACCGACACCAAAAAACTATTGGAATTCAACGCCTTTGTTCAGGAACACCAACAAGTAGAAAATGTACTCTTGCCCATTCGCGATGGCTTGATGGTGTGCAGAAAAATATAAGCCGAAAAAATCTTTGTAACCAATTAGTACTTCTTTCTGTTTTAGATAAAAGCGAGGAATCAACTTATTTAAAAAGCAGATCTATGAGCAAACCCATACTCTTTGTTGCTATGATTTTAATTGCTGCGAATTCAAAATCGCAAACAATTGCCGAGCAAGCACCTTGTATCACCGATCAAGAATATGCTGTAATAGAAAAGCTCATTAGCACTTCACATACCAATCATCAAAGTAATAAAACTGATGGCGCTACGCCCAGCCTAATTTGGCCAGTGCAAGCAGCGAACGGCATTAAAGACTGCGGAATATATCAGGTATCAGCTTATGTAGACCACAATGCCAATGTGGGACAAATACAAGATTTTAACTGTGGTACAAACACCTACGACGGACATAGAGGAACAGATATCTCCACATGGCCATTTAATTTCATTAAAATGGATAACGATTTAGCCGAAGTAGTAGCAGCTGCAGATGGCACCATCATAGCAGTGCACGATGGTGAATTTGATAGAAATTGTAGTTCAAATCAACTTACCGCCAATTACGTTATTATAGAACATAGCGATGGATCGAGAGCACTTTACTGGCACATGAAAAATGGATCAGTAACAAAAAAAACAGTGAATCAAACCGTAGTGGCTGGCGAACATTTAGGCATGGTAGGTAGTTCGGGAAGCTCATCTGGTCCGCATTAACATTTTGAAGTATGGGCAGGAAGCACCGTTGATACAAGAATAGACCCTTTTGGTGGAAATTGCAACGGATTAAACCAAACCAGCTGGTGGGCATCACAAAAGCCTGCTCGCGAAACAGCAGTAATCAAAGCAGGCATAAGCACCACCGACGTGGTAATGGCTGCTTGTCCAAGTACAGAAACCAGCAACGAAACCGACAAATTTACAATGCCTTTTCAAGGAGCAGGCTTACCTGCAGGATTTGCCAAATTTTATATGTACCTGAGAGATGAAACCAACGGATTGGTGGCGACGATGACCATTAAAAATCCTGATCAAAGTACATTTGCCACTTGGACCTATACCAGCACAGCAAATACAGGAAAAAAGTACAATGGATGGTCGAAAAAACTTCCAACAGTAGCTGGTATATACACTTACGAAATATCGTACAACAATACAGTGTGCTCATCTACTTTTGAAATGGTAGATCCAAATCAAGTTTCGGTGGTGGAATTGGAGAATGAAATCAAGATTTTTCCAAATCCGTCAAACGGTAAGTTCACTGTAGAACTTGCCAATTTCTCAGGCAAAACCATTGCAATTTACAATATACTGGGAGCTAAAGTGATGGAGCAACAAATCACACAAAACCGCACAGAAATTAATTTGAATACCAGCGGTGTTTACTACTATGAAATCAAAGAAAATAATTCGCGATTGAATATAGGGAAAATTGTGGTGAAATAAATGGATTTAAAATATTTTGAAAAAGCCCGAAGAATTGATTCTTCGGGCTTTTTACTTAAAAGTGTTTTGCTATATTTACTACCTCAAAACTTACTTCATGAAAATTATTTTTCGCATTTCTATATTATTTCTTGTTGCAGTTTCATGCTTCAACAAAGTTCCTCAACAATCGGCGATTACTCAAAACCTTGAGAAAAAGTTTGCCTACGAAACAGTTGAAGGAGATCCTTTAAAAACAAGAATTTACACACTCGACAATGGTTTTAAAGTGTACATGAGTGTGAACAAAGACAAACCACGAATTCAAACCTATATTTCGGTAAATGCTGGTAGTAAAAATGATCCTGCCGATGCTACTGGATTGGCTCACTACCTTGAGCACATGTTGTTTAAAGGTACTACACACATGGGCACCATCAATTACGAAAAAGAAAAAGTCTTGCTAGATCAAATTGAAAATCAATATGAAATTTATCGTGCAACAAGTGATTCAGTAAAAAGAAAAGGTATTTATCATATCATCGACAGTCTTTCGTATGAGGCGTCGAAATATGCAATTCCAAATGAATACGACAGATTGATTGCGCAATTGGGCGCTACCGGCACCAACGCTTTTACTATGAGCGATCAAACCAGTTATGTAAACAACATTCCTAGCAATCAGCTGAGCAATTGGCTGAAGATAGAATACGAGCGATTTGAATATCCAGTATTTCGCTTATTCCATACCGAGTTGGAAGCGGTGTATGAAGAAAAAAACATTGGTTTAGATAGCGATGACCGTCAGGCTTATGAAACCCTGCTGCGTAATTTATTTTTAAAACATCCCTATGGAACACAAACAACCATAGGAACAGTGGAGCACTTAAAAAATCCTTCTCTTAAAAAAATCAAAGAATTTTACGACACTTATTATGTTCCCAACAACATGGCATTAGTGATGGTTGGTGATTTCGATATGGATCAAGCGATAGTGGAGATCAACAAAACGATGGGTAAACTGCAATCTAAAGAAGTTCCTGCATTCAAATTCGAGCCTGAAGATGCTATCACTTCGGCACGTAAAGTAGATGTATTGGGAGCCGATGGAGAATATGTTATGTTGGCTTACCCCTTTGCTGCAAAGCCATTCACCAAAGATGCTTACATTCTAACATTAATCGATAGAATTTTAAACAACGCCTATGCCGGATTAATTGACATCAATTTAAATCAAACACAAAAAGTAACACAGGCAGGCACCTACCTTTTGAATTACAACGATTATGCAGCTCATGTTTTATATGCTGTGCCAACGCAAAACCAAAGTTTGGAAGAGAGTCAGGAACTGCTATTTGAACAACTAGAAAAATTGAAAAAGGGGCAATTTGCCGATTGGTTGATTCCTGCAATTGTAAAAAATTTACGATACGAAAGCATACAGGCTGCCGAAACTATGGATGGCCGCGCACGCATGTTATTGCAAGCATTCAACACCAAAGTTGATTACGCAAAAGTTGTAAATGAAGTTGATGAAATAGCAAAAATAAGCAAGCAAGACATCATCGAATTCTGCAACAAAAATTACTCGAAAAACGGAGCTGTATTGGTGTACAAAAAAACATCAACCGAGAAGAACAGTGCAAAAGTTCAAAAACCAATCATCACTCCTATTCAATTAAACAGAGAGAATACCAGTGAATTTGCAAAAGAAATTGCGCAAACAAATGTTGCTCCTATAGCACCTGTATTTATCGATTATGGTAAAGAAATAAAGATTACCAAAAACAGCAATGGCAGCGAACTTTGGTATGTTCAGAACAAAAGCAATCAAATGTTCAACATCAACATTCACTACGATTTCGGATCATTTGAAAATCCGCTATTGGAAAGTGCGATTGAATATTTAGAAAATCTAGGCACTTCAAAAAAATCGAATGGCGAATTACACGAAGATTTTTACAAAATTGCCTGCAACTACAGCTTTAGTGTATCGCCTCACGAAACCAACATCAACATTTCGGGTTTAGCCGAGAGCATGCCGGTAGCACTTGATATGATACACTCTATATTCACCGATGCCGTTGCCGATGAAAATGCACTACAAGGATTAAAAATGAAATTGTTGAAGCAAAGAAGCGATGAAAAATTAAACAAAGAAACAATTTTGTGGAGTGCTCTTTCGGCGTATGTTGTATATGGAAAAGAATCACCGTGGTTAAATCGCGCCAAACCTCAGCAAATTAAAGATTTTACTTCTGAACAGCTTTTAAGCGAAGTAAAAAAACTATGGAATACCAAGAACGAATTGTGCTATTATGGTCCGGAATTAACTGCCGAACAAATCACCAAAATCAACAAAGTATTTCCAAGCACTTTAAATGACGCTCCAGCGCATAAAATCATCAACAAAAAAACAATGCAAGCCAATGAATATTACATCGTAGATTACAATATGCAGCAGGCATTGATTGCTATTTACACAAGAGGTAAAACATTCGACCCATCTATAACTCCGTCAATTTCTGTTTTCAATGAATACTTTGGAGGCGACATGTCGAGTATCACCTTTCAGGAAATTAGAGAAGCCAAAGCATTAGCATACAGCGTGGGCGGGTCATACAACGAACCATATTATAAAGAAGAACCATTTACTTTTTGGGGAAGCGTAGGAACTCAAGCCGACAAAATGCCGGAAGCACTCCTTTCTTTAGACACCATCATACGAAAATTGCCCTACTCACCTAAGGTTTGGGAGACCTCCATCACTTCCCTAAAACAGAATATTGAAACCAGTAGGATCATGAAAAACGGCCTATTCACCAGCTATAGAAACAACCTTAGATTGGGCTTTACTAGCGACAGAAGAAAAAATTTATACGACGCATTAAACGCGCTTACATTTAAAGATATTGAAGCCTTTCAAGCCGCTAATTTGAAAGATCAAAAATTTGCTTTCCTCATCTTAGGAAACACCAAAACACTAAATATGAAGTGGTTACAAAAACAAGGAACTGTAAAAGTGCTAAGTTTAGAGGAGATCTTCGGGTACTAATTGGGTTGGGCATTTTCAATTATTTTCAGCATCTTTGCCGCAGTGAAAGCCAAATTGATCAATATTTTAAAGTATGTTTTATTCTTAGGGATAGGACTTGCCATTATATGGTATTTGTACGACTCTAATAAAGACGGAAAAAACTTTAAAGAACTTACATTCAAAAAAGAGACCTTTACTTCTAACGTAAACGAATTACTTTGGAGCGACACATCGAGCACAACAGAATTTTATACTATTGAACGATCTGCCGACAGTTCATACTTTGAAATTATTGATACGGTAAAAATTTCAGCGCTTTCAAATTACTCTTATCGCGATTTAAAAGGAAATCAATTAATTGCCGAAAAACTGCAATACAAAATTAAAGCATGGAGCCCCATCGACATATGGAAAGAAATTGGCAACATGAATATGAAATGGTATTTGGTTGCTTTTTTGTTGTCGTTAATTAGCAATTACTCACGTGCAGTTAGATGGCAAACGATTATCGAGCCTTCTGGATATAAACCAGGTACCATGAACACTTTCATGAGCATCAACATTATGTACTTGTTCAATTCTGTGATCGCTCGTTTAGGTGAAGTTTCGCGTTGCACCATCTTGTACCGTTACGAAAAAATTCCTGTTACCAAATTAGTAGGTACCGTATTGGTAGAAAGAGTAGTTGACTTTATTTGCTTTGGTTTGATGATGGGTATTTTATTTATCAGTCAGCTTGATTTCATCAAAACCTACTTATTGCGTCCCGACGTGCAACAAAACCTTTCCGATAAAGTAGATTTATGGCCAATCTTAACCTTCTTTGCCATGTTGGGTGTTGCTTGTATAGTAGCCATCTACATCTTTAGAGAGCGCTTACTTGAGTTACCTATTGGTAAGAAAGTAGGCAAATTCTTGCAAGACATGTGGGAAGGTATTAAGAGCACTAAAAAAATTGAAAGAAAATGGACGTTCATTTTCCACACTGTCTTGATATGGACGATGTACTTCGGTGTTTTGTATGTCTCATTCTTCTCTTATGAACATACTCGCGGTTTAGGATTTACAGTTGCTTTTGCGGCCTTGATGATGGGAAGTTTGGGAATGATTATACCTTCTGCAGGTGGCATAGGAACATGGAATTTAATGGTGACTTTTACACTTGTGCTTTATGGTGTTAGTGAACCCAATGCTTTCATCTATTCCATAATTGCGCTTTTCATGATGACACTTACCAATATTGTGGCTGGCGGACTCTCTTTCATCTATTTGCCGATTTACAACAGAAAAAGTAAATTAGTGAAAAAAGAAAGTAAGTAAATTATGCAGTGGATAAAAGTTAGTGATCAGCTTCCTGAAGACAGGCAACTAGTGCTGGCCTATATTCCTGACAATTGGGTTTCTGTGCCAGGCGACCCCACCGAAAAAACACATCAACCTATAAAAATGTTGCGCTTCGAATTGAACTTTTACGGCGCACATAAGCCCAGACACAAAAATAGCCTTAGCGATCATTTTTGGAGTGGTGAAGGATTAAGCAATCATTTCTTTCAAGAGGTGAGTCATTGGATGGCATTACCCAACAAACCTATCGCAGAATAACTATGAAAATTAAGCATTTACTTTTCGCATTTATTCTATCGTTTATCTTCAGCAGCAGCATTGAGGCTCAAATAAACATTAGCGGTAAAATTCTTGATTCTACAAGCAGAGCCTCATTACCTTTTGTGAATCTATATCTGGTTAAACAAAAGTATGGCACCGCCACTAACCAAGAAGGAAAATTCTTTTTACAACTCAACAATCCCGACACGCTAATAGTATCGATGGTGGGATACAAAAATGTAAAAATTGCATGCACTGCATCGCGCAGCGACATTGAGATATTGCTGGTTAAAAAACCACAGGTTGCAAACACAGTGAAAATTGTGGCTAAAAAACCAAAGAGAAAAAAGAAGGACCCAGCCGAGGCCATCATGAAAAAAGTGGTAGAAAATAAAGACAAAAACAACTACAAAAAGTTTCAAGGCTACGAATGTTCTAACTATACAAAAATTCAATTCAACTTAAACAACGCCGACACCAATTTGGCCAATACTGCCGTGCTGAAACCAATAGGATTTATGTTTAAGAATATCGACTCCACAACATTCAAGAAACCGAGTATTCCTATTATGATATCAGAATGCTCTTCAAGATATTATTATAAAACTAGTCCTACCCTTGAAAATGAAATTGTAGAAGCCAACAATGTATCGGGAATAGATCATCAGAGCATTGCCGAGTTCACATCAAACTTCTACATGGAATACAACATCTACGATGATTATATATTCAACTTCAACAAAAACTTTGTTAGTCCGCTAGCATCTTTAGGCACACTTTCATACGACTACATTTTAATGGATACCACAAGAACCGACAGCAACACTGTTTACCATTTAATGTATATTCCATTAAGGAGTCAGGAACTAACATTTAGAGGTCATTTGTACATAGACAGCGCTACTTACGCAGTATGCAAAGCCACCATGAATATGAGCAAAGATGCCAATGTAAACTTTGTTCAAAGCATGGAAATGGAGAAAATCTACCAACGTATCAATGGAATGTGGGTACCTGCTTTAGAGACGATTTTTGTTGACGCGAATTTGGCCGATAAGCAATATGGAATGTACGGACTCAAGAAAACTTACAGCAGTAAATACATTTTAAATCAACCCAAAGACAATAGTTTTTTCAATGAAAAAACAAAGGTTGTTGTTAAAGATACATTACAACAAAACACTACCGATTACTGGCAAACGCAGCGCCCTACTCCACTCACTCAAAAAGAATTGGCTGCCTATCAAAATATCGACAGTGCGCTACATTCGCGCTACTTCGTGGTGATGAAAAGAATCATGATGATGTTTGGTAGTGGTTATTATCCTTTGGGGAAATGGGAATATGGCCCCTATTTCACTACCTATAGCTTCAACAACATAGAAGGAAATCGATTTAAATTCACAGGAAGAACTACCAATAAATTTAGTAAAAAATGGAGGTTCTTAGGTTTTGCCGCCTATGGTACAAAGGATAGAAAAGTAAAATATAATTTCACTACGCAATACTATTTCAAAATGAGTCCGCGCTCATACATGGGCGTTGAACTAGGCAACGATTTACAAATGATGAATGCTAGTCCCGAAGCCTTTCAAAACGATAACATTCTAGCATCATTAAGTAGAAAAGATTCGGTGAAATTTTTGTTTCTTGAAAAGTACGCTTTGTATTATGAAAAGGAATGGGTGAAAGGAACAAACAACAGAATCACATTTTCATACCAAGATATTAAACCTGTTGCTCCGCTAAACTTTGAATTACCAAATGGAGATCATCTTAGTTCGATTCGCTATGCAAGTGTAATTTTATCGGGAAGAATTGCTTACAAAGAGAAAATTTTAGAAGACGATTACCGTCGTGTAAGTTTAAAAACGAAATACCCCATTTTCACCTACTCATATGAATTTGCTCAAAAAGGAATTTTGGGGTCGCAATATACTTTCCATCGTGCAAAAATTAAGATGGTAGACAAATGGTATATCGGTAATACAGGACACATACAAATCATTGCCGAAGCCGGCAAAACATGGGGAATTGTTCCCTACCCATTGCTTACCACACACATAGGAAACAACTCTTATTACTTCGATGCCGAAGCCTTCAACTTAATGAAGCCTTTTGAATTTGTGAGTGATGAATATGTGCAAGCAATGGCTACTTATCACCTCGAAGGATTCTTCTTTAACAAGATTCCATTGTTTAGAAAATTGCATTGGAGAGAATTGGCTTTTGCGCGCGGAGTAGTAGGCCAACTTTCACCTCATCATGTAAACGAAGTTAAGTTTCCTTATGGATTAAGCGGACTAAAGGAACCTTACTTAGAGGCTGGTGTGGGTATTGAAAACATTTTTAAAGTACTAAGAATTGATGCCCTTTGGCGATTTACCAATTTAGATGGAACATCGAAACCAACCTTTGGTATGACTGGCGTTTTCAAGATCTATTTCTAATTGAACAAAATCGGTATTTTCCAGTCCACAAAAAAGGAATTAAATCCATCAACTACTCCACTCACTGGCAAGTTGTAACCGTAACTAAATTGAAGCTGCGATAAAGAGCGAATGGGCAATGTTAGTCCTAAATAAGGCTTAAAATTCGACACTAAATCATCTTGTCGAAATTCCAGATCGAACGACGCCCCCAGTGCAAATAAATAAACACGATTTACCTGTAAAAAATACTGCTGTGCTCTTAATTCTACCCCATGAGTTTTGATGGAAGGTGCAAACTGGTAATCTAAGGTGAATGCCGATGGATACCTACCCCAGTCAATATTCATTACACCAACTTTAAAGAAATCTACATCGCTTCGTTCATATTCAAAATGAATGAACATACCCGGCCCACTTACACATTGTTCACCTAAGTTGGGCCTACAAGGATAACATGGATATCTACATTGTAAAGAAATTTCTTTAACTCTGCGATAAACCCTATCTAAATAGGTTGGGTCGGTTCGGTAACGATAATTTCCCTTGCGCAAAACATGTCTTTTCGAGCTACCAACGCTTCTCTGTGCAACAACATTTTCGGCACCAGCCAAGAAAACAAAGAAAAGCAACACAGTGTAAAATTGATTTTTTGCCATTCCCAACATTTAAATGTTTATAATACCTCCCAACTACTTAAGTAACTAAGTTTGAAAGATTTTATTTTTAGTACATGAAGTTTTCTAAAGATAATTTAAAGCCATGGATGAAGAATAAGTACTTCATCATCTCTTTATCATTCTTGCTATGGTTGTGCTTTTTCGACCAAAACAATTTGTTTTTTCACCATGATTTGAGTGAACAACAAGAAGCTTTGGAAATTAAAAAAGAACACTACACCAAAGAAATTGAATACAGCAAAGAATTTTTAAGTAAATTGAACGATAGTACCTATATTGAAAGATATGCTCGCGAAAATTTTCGCATGAAAAAAGACGACGAAGATATTTTCGTAGTAATTGAAAAATAAAGATGCTAATACAGCAATGCCAATATGAAGAACAAGGCTTAGGCTTCACTAGGCAAGTGGCATTGATGCTGGCAGAATTGAGTGCTATTCTCAAAAAAAACAACGAAGAAATAGTTGACCAAGTAAACATCAAGGTGAGCGTTGGCGTTCAAATCTTACCCGAAATAGCCAAGCTCAATGCTTTGCAACTTTTATGTGAAAACTTAATCAATTGCTATTTCACTTCTTGCTCCAAATTTCCCAAATTTATCGCACTAACCAGCAATAGATATTACACCTCTGGCGAACCCGAGCTTAATCTTATTCGACAAAGTTTACAATGTTTTGCATTTGAAGTAGCCAACATCAAAAACATAGAAATAAGTACTTTTAACGGTGAAGAAAAATCGCAAAGAATTTCACAAAACATCATCGCATTGCTAGAAGAAGAATCGAAATTTAAAGAGATTAAAAATTCTTTTGTAGGTGCCTATCATATTGAAAAACTAAGTGATGATTTTGCTAAAGAAAGTTGGAAAATATTTCAAGAAATTGAAAATATGGGAGGCTATGAAACAGCAGTGAACAATGGCACAATCGACTCTTGGATAAAAGAAGATAACACTAAAGAAATTGCTCTTTTTAGCAGCAAAGAAAAAGCATTGGTAGGAGTAAACAAATACATCAAAAAAGAAAATCTAAAGGTATATCCAATAGAGAAGCAGCTATGACTCCAAACTTCAATAACATATCGTACCGAGAGTTTGTAGCTACTAAAAAAGTAAATGAAATTTCTTTGCCAGCCGCAGGTGAGGCAGATTATATAAGAGGTCCTTACTCTACCATGTACACACAAAGGCCGTGGACCATTCGTCAGTATGCCGGATTTTCTACCGCTGAAGCATCGAATGAATTTTATAGAAAGAATTTGGCGGCCGGACAAAAAGGCTTATCGGTAGCATTTGATTTACCAACGCACCGCGGATACGATAGTGATCATGAAAGAGTGCCAGGAGATGTGGGAATGGCGGGCGTAGCGATCGACTCGGTAGAAGACATGAAAATCTTGTTTAAAGATATTCCTTTACAAGAGGTGTCGGTATCGATGACCATGAACGGAGCAGTGCTACCCATCATGGCTTTCTACATTGTTGCAGCCGAAGAACAAGGCGTTTCAACGCAGCAATTGCAAGGCACCATTCAAAATGATATTCTCAAAGAATTCATGGTGCGCAACACTTTTATCTATCCTCCCCTGCCGTCTATGCGCATTGTAAAAGATATTTTTCAATACACTGCCGCCCAAATGCCAAAGTTTAATTCAATTAGTATTTCGGGCTACCACATGCAAGAAGCAGGTGCCGATGCTGCACTTGAATTGGCGCTTACGTTGGCCGATGGTTTAGAATACGTGAAAACAGGTATTCAATCGGGATTGAACATTGATGATTTTGCTCCTCGACTATCCTTCTTTTGGGGCATTGGCATGAACATATTTACAGAGGCGGCAAAGATGCGTGCAGCACGCTCTATTTGGTGCAAAATGATGCAAGAACAAGGCGCAAAAAATGAAAAATCCTTAACGCTAAGAGCTCATTGCCAAACGTCGGGCTGGAGTCTTACCGCCCAAGACCCTTTAAACAATATTGCTCGAACAACCCTAGAGGCCCTGGCTGCTGTGCTAGGTGGCACTCAATCTTTACACACCAATTCCTTTGATGAAGCCATAGCATTGCCCACCGATTTTTCGGCTAGAATCGCGCGAAATACTCAGTTAATTCTTCAAGAAGAAAGCGGAATTTGTGAAGCTATAGATCCTTTTGGTGGCAGCGAATACCTCGAAAAAATCACTTCAGAACTAAAAGAAAAAGCGCTTAAAATCATTGAAGAGATTGATAAAATTGGCGGTATGACGCAGGCTATCAACGCAGGTATTCCTCAACGAATGATCGAAGATGCTGCTGCCAAGAGACAAGCAAATATAGATAGCAACAACGAATTGATCATTGGACTCAACAGTCACTATTCTAACGAAAAATACGATTTCGATATACTTCAAATCGACAACCATGAGGTAAGAAAAAATCAGTTGGCTAGATTACACAAAGTGCGCACTTCTAGAGATAATGCCGCTGTAAATAAAAATTTAGAAGCACTTACCGAAGCAGCAAAAAACAATAGCGGCAATCTATTGGCCTTAAGCATAGAAGCCGCAAGAAACAGAGCTACTTTAGGGGAAATCTCTTTTGCACTAGAAAAAGTTTTTTCTCGTTATCTTCCAAAAAATAACTTAACTTCAGGAGTCTACGGTTCAGCATTTCAAAATAAAAGTGAATGGCAATTCGTAATGGAAGAAATTAAAGCGTTTGCAGAAAAACATGGAAGACCGCCAAGGATATTGATATCCAAGCTGGGACAAGATGGGCACGACCGCGGCGCAAAAGTAATTGCCACTGCCTTTGCCGATTTAGGATTTGATGTGGATTTAGGACAACTGTTTCAAACTCCGCAAGAATGCGTGAAGCAAGCTATAGAGAACGATGTGCATCTTATTGGTATCTCCTCATTGGCGGCCGGACACAAAACTTTAGTGCCAGAAGTAATTAAAGAATTAAAAAGAAACCTAAGAGAAGATATTCGCGTAATCGTGGGCGGCGTTATACCAGAACAAGATTACGATTTCTTATATCAACATGGAGTTCTAGGTATATTTGGTCCGGGTACCAAAATACCACAAGCAGCAAGTGAAATAATTAAAAAAATAATATAATATGAGTTTCGGTATCAGCAATTTTGAAAATGATTCGGCCATGGAATGGTGCGAATCTCTTGTAACATCTAACAAGGCAGCATTAATCGCCAAAGAGTTAGATACATTCAATAAAAACTTTAAATCGAATGATACCGATATGATGACCTGCAATGTTGCTTTAGCAGCAGCTGAAACTGTAGCAGCCATTAAGGAAGACCCAGCAGACGATATACCAGAAATTTTAGAAGATTGGATTGCCGAAAATAAATTGAAAGCCGACGAGACTTTGGTGAAAAGTGCGATCGACGCAGTAAATAAGATCATTCGAGGATCTGAACTCAAAGAGATGTATGAAGGTTCTCAGCTGTACGACGATTGGATGGAAGTGCAAAAAGAACTGGTACAGAGATTAAAAAGAGGATAATTGAAAAGGCGCTATAGGCGCCTTTTTTATTTCTTAAAAATAAAATACACCGCTAACACCAAAAAACCACAACCTATCACGTGATTCAGGCGAAAAGTTTCGTTCTTAAAGACGAGCAAAGAGAAGATCATGAAAATCACCAAAGTAATTACTTCTTGAATCACCTTGAGCTCCATCAAAGAGTAAGGTCCGCCATTTTCCTTGTACCCTATTCTATTCGCTGGTACTTGAAAACAATATTCAAAAAATGCTATTCCCCAACTGATAGCGATAATGGCCAATAAACTTAAATTTTCGAACCATTTCATCTCCTTAAATTTGAGATGACCATACCAAGCAAAAGTCATGAAAGTATTGGAAAGAATGAGTAAAGCGATGGTTGTAAAAGCCTTCATGCTAATTATTAATGCTCAATATATTTCCGTCGAAAGACGATTTATATTCCACCATATTCCTGTCGGCAGGTCCGCCTAAAATCGAACCATCTAAAATGCTAAAGACCGAACTGCAGCAGGTATCTTTCACTGTTAAGCCGCTATTCTCCACCGATAATTTAGAACAAGCATCATCGGGATGGTAAGGACAATGACGGTCGTAAGCTCTAAATGTGCTTTGATCATAACGGTATATAATTAAACCTTTTGAACCACCTGTAACATAAAGCCAACCGCCCGGACTCTTCAATATAAAATAATCGGGATTAGATAAATTGATTTGAATACTTACCGGAACATATGGAATAGGCGAAGAATTCTTCTTACAAGAGATCACCACACTTAAAAATAATAGTGCTATTACCGAGAATAATTTATAATTTTTGTAAGTTCCCATACCGAAAAGTAAAAATAAAAATAACAAGTGCTAAAAAAATATCATGAAGCCTAAACATAATAAACTCCTTTTATTTATTCTTATTGCCTTTTTAAGCTTAGCAGGTTCTTCTGCCTACGCGCAAAAAGAGCCAGAAAACGAGCAGCAAAAAAAGGAAAAGAAAAAGAGAAGTAGGCTAACCGACGATGAGTTGCAGGAAAAATTGCGTGAAAAGCAAATGAAAAAGCAAACCAAAGCGGTGCAAAAAAGAATGAAAAAATCGAAGAAAGAGGCAGAAAGAAATGTGCGAAAACAAAAGAAACCTTTTTATCAAAGATGGTTTAGCAAAAGAAGAAAAACAGGAAGAAGTAAAGGAAAATAATTCAATTAAAATTCTACCTAATAATCGCTAAGGTTCCCACTTGTTCCATCGTGGATGTAGAACCCCACTCTTCATTAACCCTGTATCTCACCTTTACAATGTACACATCTTGCTGAACAATATTGCCATTGACTTTACCATCCCATTGGTCGTTTATATTGTATGAGGTGTAAATCACCTCACCCCAACGGTTGAAAATATTGAGTTGAAAATCTACCACATTCGCACCCTGTACAGAAAACAAATCGTTGGTACCATCGTTATTTGGCGTAAAGGCAGAAGGAAAAAACAAAGTAGTTTCACAAAGTTCATTCACAACTATCTCGTCGCTTATAGTACAACTTTTTCCGTTTGTTAAACTCACCGAATAAGCCCCTTTTGCAGTGATTGAAAGAGTAGAATTTGTTGACCCATCACTCCATAAATAGCTTTCGGCAAATGCACCCGCATCTAAGGTTAATGTTCCTGTTGAAGTTTCAACAAAACATACAGTTGTGTCATTGCCAAGTGCGGAAATAGGATATTGAATTACAATAACGTTGAGGGTGTCTTTAACCTGACAAAGAACATCATAATATTGAGTTAAAACCACTGCCTGACTGGTGCCCACAGAGATAGTACTTTCTTTGTCATTGGTAGACCAAGAGTACGAAGCTTTAGAATCACTAATCGTTAATGTAGCCTTATCGCCTTCACAAATTTCTTGGTCGCTTCCTAAATCAACTTTAGGCAAATCTACCACTGTAACATCCACCTCATCTTTACCCACACATGAGTTAGAATCTGTAATACTCAAACTGTATTTGCCCGAAGTTTTTACCTCCAGTGATTTGTTTGTAGAACCATCATTCCACAAATAACTTACGTTGGTGTTAGAAGATTGAAGAGTAACTGTTTCACCATCACAAATTTTTTGATTGTCGCCCAATTCAACAACAGGTAAAGAATTCACTTTTAACACCATGGTATCTCTTGTTTTGCAGCCGTTAAAGTCGGTAACTGTAATGGTATATACACCATCTGTAGAAGTAGAAATCTTACTTAAATTAGAACCTGTGCTCCACGCATAATTTTTAAAGTTTGCACCAGCATCAAAAACAGCACTTTCGCCTTCGCAAATCACCTCGTCCTCTATCTTCAATTTTGGCAAGTCGTTTACCACCAAACTTATTGATGCAGTATTGGCGCAAGTGTTAGAATCTTTATAAGTATAGCGAATATTGTAATTTCCTTTGCCTTTAGAAGCCACATCAAAAACTGAATCTTGTTGCCAAGTGCTTCCATGTTCAACTTCATAAATACCACCCAGAGGAGTTGCGCCTTTCAAAGGGAAAGATGGAAAATCTTTGCAGATAGGCAACATCGCCGAAAAATTAACCGTTGGTTTTTTATTCACTTTTAGCACTGCTGTAGCAGTGTCTTTGCAGCCCTTAGCATCTACAACATTTACAGTGTAGTTTCCGGCAGTTGTGCCACTTACAGTTTGATTATTTCCAGTTCCTTTATCACTCCAAACATATGATGAATATCCTGCACCCGCATCAAAGGTTACCGCTGCATCGCCTTCACAAATTACCGCGTTGGTTAACACCACATTTGGTTTTGTGTTCACTGTTAACACAGCAGCAGCGGTGTCTTTGCAACCTTTAGCATCAACCACTTTAACTGTGTAATTTCCTGCCATTTTACCGCTAAAAGTCTGCGTATTTCCTGATCCATTTTCACCCCATTCGTAAGAAGAATAACCTGCACCAGCATCGAAAATTACTGCAGCATCGCCTTCGCAAATCACCGCATTATTTAATACCACATTAGGTTTTGCATTTACTGTTAAAGTAGCAGATGAAGTATCTTTACAGCCATTAACATCTACCACTTGCACGGTATAAGTTCCTGCAGTTTTACCACTTGTTGTTTGATTGCTTCCTGTTCCTTTATCGCTCCATGCATAAGAAGAAAATCCTGTCCCAGCATCGAAAGTAGCCGCAGCATCACCTTCGCAAATAACAGCATTTGCAATTACCACATTTGGTTTTGTATTAACTATTAAAGTTGCAGAAGAAGTATCCTTACATCCATTGGCATCAGTCACTTTAACAGTATAATTGCCTGCTATTTTACCGCTAAAAGTCTGAGAATTTCCTGTTCCATTTTCAGTCCATTCGTAAGAAGAATATCCCGCACCCGCATCAAACGTTACCGCTGCATCGCCTTCACATATAACCGCATTATTTAATACCACATTAGGTTTTGCATTTACCGTTAAAGTAGCAGATGAAGTATCTTTACAGCCATTAACATCAACCACTTGCACGGTATAAGTTCCTGCAGTTTTACCACTTGTTGTTTGATTGCTTCCTGTTCCTTTATCGCTCCATGCATAAGAAGAAAATCCTGTCCCAGCATCGAAAGTAGCCGCAGCATCACCTTCGCAAATAACAGCATTTGCAATTACCACATTTGGTTTTGTATTAACTATTAAAGTTGCAGAAGAAGTATCCTTACATCCATTGGCATCAGTCACTTTAACAGTATAATTGCCTGCTATTTTACCGCTAAAAGTCTGAGAATTTCCTGTTCCATTTTCAGTCCATTCGTAAGAAGAATATCCCGCACCCGCATCAAAGGTTACCGCTGCATCTCCTTCACAAATCACCGCGTTGGTTAACACCACATTAGGTTTTGTATGCACTGTTAACACAGCGCTTGCAGTGTCTTTGCAACCTTTAGCATCAATCACTTTAACTGTGTAATTTCCTGCCATTTTACCGCTAAAAGTCTGCGTATTTCCTGATCCATTTTCACTCCACTCGTAAGAAGAATAACCTGCACCAGCATCGAAAATTACTGCTGCATCACCTTCACAAATCACCGCATTATTTAATAACACATTAGGTTTTGCATTTACTGTTAAAGTAGCAGATGAAGTATCTTTGCAGCCATTAACATCTACCACTTGCACTGTATAGGTTCCTGCAGTATTTCCATTGGTAGTTTGATTACTTCCTGTTCCTTTATCGCCCCAAACATAAGAGGTGAAACCAACACCAGCATCAAAAGAAGCTAATTCACCTTCACAAATTACAGTATTGTTTAACACCACATTTGGTTTTGCATTTACCTTTACATTGATGCTATCAGCAGCTTTACAACCATTGCTAGCAAAAATCTCCACAGAATAATCACCTGTAACTTTCGCTGTTAGATTTCTGGTTGATTCACCTTTGTTCCATTGATAAGATGACGCAACTCCCGCATCTAAAACAACAGAATCGCCTTCACAAATATTTTTGTTAGAGCCTAATTCTACACTTGGTTTATCTTTCACAATTACTAAAACCGAATCACCTCCTGATGAGTGAGGTATCACAGGAGAAAAAGTGATATCATCTATCACAAAGTCATTTCCGCTTCCAGCAGTATTTTGATTGATTAAACAAATTTCGGCAGAAGTGGTAGTGCCCGAATTCCAAGTAGCAGCAAATTCTTGCCAATTGCAGGTGGTAGCACCAACATTAAAAGCATTTCCCAAAGCGCTGCCGTTTACAGAAAATTGTAAAATTGGAGGATTTGGTGGATACACAGAAGAAAACCACGCCGCAAATTCATACTTAGTATTCGCCAAGGTACTAACTGTTTGACACCACACTTTTACATTAGCTTGCTCAGAAGCATCGGTAATAAACATTTTACCGGTGCCCGAACTATGGTCGCCACAAGCACTAAAAACACCATTATAGTTTCTTGGGTCAGTGCCAATCATATATCCACCTCTAATACCTACACTATTTTGATATTGACTTGTAAAACCATTTGCCCCCTGCTCAAAATCTCCATTTACAATTACATTCGTTCCTCTTGAATATGAGCTTTCATTTCCAATTTTATAAATTGCTGATGCACCAGTAGGACTCACCTTAATTGTTGAATCATTAATTTTTCTAAAAGCATCAGTTCCCGACCACACTTGAGTGCTAACATTTGTTGCCGAAATAATTATTGAGTCGCCTTTACAAATTGTTACCGTGTCTTTTTCAATATGATTTATAAAACATGATTTCACTTGAACATTGATATCATCAGAAGATTTACAACCATTTTCATTTGTCACTTCAACACTATAATTTCCTGTTGTAGAAACCGTAATAGAACTGCTTGTTTCCGAAGTACTCCAAACGTATGATTTCGCACTTGGAGCATGTAATACCAAATTCTCACCTTCACATAGCATAGCGTCACTTCCTAAATCAATGCTAGGCTTAGCCATTACTTTGTAAAACAATGGAGTTCTATCACTTTCACATCCATTTACAGTTTGTGTAACCCAATAAGAATGCACCGCCTCCACCGAATTATCTATAAGTGGAGACGTTGCACTGCCCGTGCCGCCCGTTGCATTGGTGTACCATAATAAATTAGTTCCGCTAACATAATCGCTTAAATCTTTTGTGCTGTTGTTGGCACATACTTTAATAGTGTCCGCTGGAGCATAAAAAGTGAATGTTAAACCTCCGCTATTATCGCTGTACGGACTATCGGTAAAGGTGAAATTCAAAGCTTGCCCTTGTCCGGTAAAAGAATACCAATATTCATGATTGGATTTGTACACGTTGGTATCTGGTCGAGGAAAAGTATTTCCATCCAATTTAATATAAGTATTGGCATAAGGAGAACCAAGTGGTGCTCCTGTGCTATTGTCGGCATAACGAAATGCTGCATCTAGAGCATTTTTAGAAGGATCGTTACTCCATACCGACCAAGTACCAGTAATCTTGTATTGATATTTTTTACCATTTGTAAAAACAGGAGTAGTTTCATTCAGTGCTTGCGTTGCACTAAAATCAAAACTATGAATAGGTGTCGAAGCCGAACCCTCCACCACAGGAGGCGAAGGCTTGGTACAAGCACAATCAACATCTTGCACAGCAGCATTTGCACTACTTCCCAAGGTTTGTCCGCTAGCCCCTGCAACCACAGGAACACCATTGGCATCAACAACGCCCGATAGAGCATCATTGGTAAGATCGGCTTTTTTAAATGACGCACCACCTTCAATGGCATCAGGGCAACCATCGCCATCACTATCTGTATCAAAACTATTAATGATACCATCATTGTCTGTGTCGCAATTTGCGACAGTGGCAGAAGAAATTTTCACATTATCAAAAGCCTGAAAATTGCCAAGGAAAAATTTAATGATATAATTGCCTGGTTCTAAATAAGCGCTTACGCTACCTTTATGTTGCCATGCGTTATTCCAATCGGCTGGTTGTGGAGTGGTAATTACCGCAGATTGAGCCACCAAAGTAGTTCCATCAGCTTTAAAAATATTAATTTGTGTTTGTTCTGATACACCCCCCCAGCAAGCGAAGTCAATTTCTACAGTCACGACACCGGCAGAAGCAACGGTATATGACCTACTAAAATCGCCGGTACCCCCTACTTCAACATATTGGTTGCCCGATGAAGCAGTTTGAGGAACCGCGCCGCCGTATGGAGGATGAATTAAATTAATCCAACCACCTCCAGTGCAAGTCCAGCCCTGAAAAGTAGTTCCTTGATTGTTATTCCCTGCACCAACAACAGGTGTTTCAAAATCCCACGAAGCACTTTCGTCTTCACATTCTACTACATCTAAAATACCATCGTTATCATCATCCAAATCGTCAATATCACAAACACCATCTTTGTCATTATCATTTTTACAACCACAATCTTTGTCTTGCACAGCTGCATCGGCACTGCTTCCCACTGTTTGTCCGCTAGCCCCTGCAACCACAGGCACACCATTAGCATCAACAGCGCCCGATAGAGCGTCATTGGTAAGATCGCTTGTTTTGAACGATGCACCTCCTTCAATGGCATCGGCACAACCATCGCCATCGCTATCTGTATCTAGGTAGTTGGGAGTTCCGTCATTATCTGTATCACAAAAGGTGGCGAAGTCGGCACCAAAAGCAAAATTCACCCAGCTTTCATCGGCCAAATAATCGAAAGATATTTGCGAATAGGTTCCATTCATTCTCAGCACCAAATAACCCTCTTGACCCGAAATTTGGGTAGAAGAAGTAACCGTAACGCCTCCCGATTGAAATAAAACCTCCACCGGATTCGAAAATTTTATTGGCACATTTTGTCCGCCATTACCAATAGAAGAGAAAACCAACGTTGGATTCAATACAGGTTGGGCAAAAGTAATAGTGTTGGTAGAAATAAAATCATTACGAATTACAGTAGTATTAGGAATATTGAAAGAAGATGGAAAAGTGCCATGAGAGTAAACCGTTGAAGTAGTTTGAATATTTACAGTTGAAGTATAAGTATAGTTTACAGTATTGATTTTACCTGTAGCAGTTTTTCCATTTATTGTTGGAGGTGTTGACCAATAAAAATTGCTGGTCATACATTCCTTCACATCTAAAATACCATCGTTGTCATCGTCTAAATCTACGGCATCGCACACTTCATCTTTATCATTATCATTTACACAACCACAATCAACATCTTGTGCAGCCGCATTAGCACTGCTACCAATTGTTTGTCCGCTAGCACCTGCAACAACTGGTACTCCATAAGCATCAACAGCTCCAGAAAGAGCGTCGTTAGTAAGATTAGCTTTTTTAAATGACGCACCACCTTCTATTGCATCGGCGCAGCCATCGCCATCACTATCGGTATCAAAACTATTAATGATGCCATCATTATCTATATCATCTGTGCATAAAACCACACCGTTGCCCACACCCGAAATATTTGTTGGACCAATTACCTTTTGTGAAAGAATAACAGTATTTGATGAATTTGAATTCCACGTGATAGCGTTAAATTGAGGATCTCCATTTCTAATTTTTAATTCTTCTAAAGAATTACCGTTTTTTCTCTTGCCATACAATTCAATCGTGCCGTTTTTACGAATAATTAATCTAATTACTGGCTTAGTTGCATCTCCTGTTATAGTCCAAATGTTGCTATTTCCATTGCTACCATAAATGCTATTATCTGAAGCAAATTGAACATAGGATTCTCCTGTTCCATTTCCTTGAAATTGAAGTTCTCCAGAAACCAACTTAACTCCATTAATTTCCAAATTAAATGAATTATCTAAGCTGTACACATCAAATTGAAAACCTTCATCGGCACTTGGCATTGAGAAATTAACTGTAGTTCCATTGTTTGAACTAAAAGCCTGACTCACCAATGTATTAGGACATTCAACTTCATCTAAAATCCCATCATTATCATCATCTAAATCATCTTCATCACAAACTCCATCTTTGTCGTTATCCTTGGCACATGAACACATTGAAGATTCGTTAATATTAACTTTAACATCGTCAGTGGCATCGCACCCATCAACGCTAGTTACAGTAACGCTATAAGTTCCTGACGTGGATACTGAAATAGAATTATTTGTACTCCCAGTCGACCATAAATATGTACCTCCTCCATTAGCATTCAAAGTATAAGAAGATGAACCACAAACCACTGTATCTGATCCTAAATTTACAGTAGGCAAAGAATTTATAGTCAAGGTCGCAGAAGCACTATTTTCACAACCGTTTGCATCTGTAACTAATACCGTATATGTTCCCGCTGTTGAAGCTGAAGTTGTTTGCGCTGTGCCTGTTCCTTTGTCACTCCATGTATATGAACTGAAACCAGCTCCTGCATCAAATGAGGTAGACTCTCCGGAACAGATAGATTTATTACTTATTGATATTGTAGGTAATGGATTTATAGTTAAGG
>CAYORT010000022.1:0-49125 GCA_964406465.1 uncultured Chryseobacterium sp. | reverse complement strand
TGAAAATCAAAAACAACTTGTCTTATTGCCGTGAATTTATATCGAACTCACGTTAGTACATTTAGCTTTAAAGCTTTAATAAATGTTTCTCTTTAAGAAAAAAGATATGCCGAAACTTACAGATGACGCAATAGTTACTTTGCTTGAAACAAAGAATTACATAGTTGATGGCACTAATTTCACATGGGTTCCATATGAGCATGCGAAAGCTCTCAACAAGGAGATTGAAAAATGTATTGAGTTTATGAAAGCTGGAAAATTAGACTCTTTAGATGAAATTTATAGCCACTATTTACCAACAGCAACATTTCAAGAACATGCTATAGCAAATAAGTGGCATAAAGAATATGAGGTGTTAGCCGTAAAATTTGATCGAGTGTATAATAACTTAAGTAAGGGCTTACGCTTAAAGTCTGTAGAATGAAATTAATTATTAAAGGTACTCAAGAGGCTTCGGAGGATATACTGCACATTTTAATGTGTTTAAGGGGGCTTGAGGTGATAACTCTAAAGGAAAGCCGTGACTTTTTGCACGTGCAAGATAGTGGCCAGGATTTAAGCTTTGAAGTTCCAGAAGAAAAGGCAATGTATTTCAAAAATTTCTTGAAGGCAGGCCATGTGTATTTTTGATGAAATCTAGAGTGAAAAGATGGTAGACATGCGTGAGTTGATTTTACAATTGAAATTTAGGAGATTATGATTAAGGGAATAATACTAGTAACGGCTTCTGTGTTGTTGTTTTTTGTGTTGTTGTTTTATATGTTAATGAAAGCAGGAGGACATCAAATACCATTAACTACTAATCTTTGTTTTGGAATTGTGATTACCGTTTTAATTGTCATTATCATTCTTTTAAGAAGAAATGTGAATCATCTCAAAGAGTAGCAAGAATGCTGTGAGTTGGCGATTTTCTAGTGGTAATGAGATTAATGATACGATTTGAAATATATAGAGTAGTATGTAACTCCAATTATCTTTGAGGCACCATAATTTGAGAGGGAGCATTTATATGGCCTATTAAGTTTAATTTTAGATATCAGAAGATGAAAACACCCATCGCAGGAAAAGATCAAATACGTGACACTTATTTTCCAGAAATAAAAGATTTGGATGCACAAATGTCCTTTCAAGAATATCATGACAGTGTGCTTAGCACGAACAACATCTTCATAGCAACACTTGCAATGGACTTTTTAGCTGAGGTTTCAACAAAAAAGAGAAATGAAATTGCCAATCAGTGGAAGAGCAAATTCTCTACCCTCAAGCACATTAGAAGGCTTGACCTTCGTCATAAAGTTGATCAAGATTATTTCGAAGCCATCTGCGAAATGGAAAATTTAGAATCTTTGCACATTTGGACATCTACTGTTTCTGATATTAGGTCGATTACAAAACTCAAGAAATTGAAGTCCTTATCCCTCAGCAATTTTTCGCGATTGGAAGATGTTTTGCCATTAATTGAACTTAATTCATTAGAGCATCTTTCAATTTTAGCTTCTTTTAAAATTAAGAACCTTGAAGTAATTGCGAAAATGACTTGGATAAAATCTCTAGAGCTTGGGGGCGACACTTTTGCGCCAAGAAATTTAATGTTAGAGAGCCTAGAACCATTTAGCGAATTATGCGAGCTAGTTGCACTTGATTTGTCTTCCGCATCAATTAAGGACAGGAATTATCGAACAATATTGAAATTGAAAAAACTAAAAAGGTTAGATGCTAGTTGGAGAATGAAAAATGAGGAAAGAGAATTTATTCAAAGTAAACATCCGTGTTTAAAATCAGGATTTTTTGTTGCTTATGATTTTGTAAGAAACCAGTTTAAACAAGGAATTGAATGGTGGATAGAAAGAGAGTAGCTGAATGGGAATAATAAGGCTACCCAAAAAATATTCTTTAAATCTGGAAGTATCGATCAATGATTTTATAGGAAAAAATCAAGCGATGTTGTAACGCACTCCCGAGCCTATGGTTCTGATGTTTTTGCTAACATAGCAAAGGCTGACGCAGCAGAAAACATTTGATGAATTTTATTATCTGAAATTTGGCACTTTTAACTTAGTGTTTGAAATCAAACAAATTATAGATGAGAATTTTGAAGGAAACTTCACGAACTATTTTAGATAGATCTTTAGTTAGAATTCTCTTTAGGTTCTAGTATATTCAAGTACGTCAAGATTAATCAATGTTTGGCTTGCAAAGAGATAATTCAGCGAACTATTGGTAAATTTAGCCCTCAAGAGAATTGTGCAATCAATCGAATCTCTTACTCTCCGCAAAAGGGATTAGATTTAATCTGATCCCTTTTTTATTTTATTTAGGATTGTGTTTTTCATCTCTGATATTTATCATCTTTTGTTCCACATCTGCTCATAGTTTATCTATCACTCGTATGTCATCTTTATGGGGTTCAAACTAAATCACATTATGAAGAATATTTTTATTACTGGTGCTACATCGGGAATTGGTTTGGTTGCAGCGTGCGAACTTGCTTCGAAAGGCAATTGTGTTTGGGCTTTGGCGCGAACAGAACAGAAGGGAAAGGAATTGCAAAACCATTACAAAACGTATTATTCAAAAGGTAGAGGTAAAATTGAAATTGTGTTGGGAGATCTTTCTTCTTTTGATTCTGTGGTAGAGGCCTGCAAGCAAATAAAAGGCAGTACCGATTGTGTAGATATGATTATCAATAATGCTGGGATTTGGAATTTTTCATATCGCGAATCAAAGGATAAAATTGAAGAAACTTTACAAGTGAATGTTTTGTCATCGCTGCTCATTATTCATTTGCTATTTGATGTGTTGGCGAAGTCTAAAGAACCTAAAATAATATTTGCTGCTTCGGGATTGCATCAAGGTGAGATAAACTTTTCTAATCTAGAATTCAAGAAAGATTTTAGTGGATTTAGGGCTTATCGTCAATCTAAGTTGGGCGTGATTTTGTTGTGTCGTTTATTGGCTAAAAGATTGGAAAAACACAATGTTGGTGTTTACTGCGAGCATCCTGGCTTGGTGAATACAAAGTTAGGTCGCGATGCGAATTGGTTTTCAAATTTATTTTTCCGACTCTTGGGCTCTTCACCCGAAAAGGGTGCTGAAACCATCATTTATTTGGCGCAAGAAGAAAATACTAAATTGATTTCTGGAGAGTATTATGCAAAGAAGAAAGTGAAGAAAATTACTCCGCAAAGTTATGATATGAAAGTGGCAGAAAAATTATTGCAAACACTTAAACCTTATCTTGCAAAATATTTAACGTCTTTATCTATACTTGACTAATATGAATAAGATTTACAACATTATTATTGCTTTTTTTATTTGCTTAAATCCTGTGTTTATGAATGCACAAAACTTAGATACTGTAAGCTATGTTGATTTAGCAAAATATGCAGGTAAATGGTATGAAATTGCCTCGTATCCGCAGCGCTTTCAGAAAGGTTGCCATTGCACTACTGCCGAATATTCTTTATCTGATAAAGGTTATGTAATCGTGGAAAACAGATGTAACAGAGATAGCATTAACGGCAAATCATCATACATTAAAGGAAAAGCTTTTGTAGAGAAAAACTCGGGAAATGCGAAATTGAAAGTGCAGTTCTTTTGGCCTTTTAGAGGTAAATATTGGATAATCGATTTGGCCGATGATTATAGTTATGCGGTAGTGAGTCATCCAAATAAAAAATATTTGTGGATTTTATCGCGAACACCTCAAATGGACATGCAAGTTTATGAGCAAATTCTTTTGCGCTTGAAAAGCAAAGGATTTGATTTAGATAGAATTCAAAAGACGTTGCAGTTGTAGATAGTAAATGCAAGCTGTTTGGATAGGCACGATAAGATTACAAAAGATGGAGAGATAGTATCGAATTAATTTCTATTATTATAGACTAACCTCGATTTGTTTTGGAAGTTGATGAAAGAAACTAAAAATGCGCCAAGCAGAATCAAGGGTTTGTTGCCAGAATGAACAATTGTAATGCATAAGCCTGGTAAATCGGGCGCCGATGAAAACAGATTGAGCTTCGCTTTTAATGACTTGGGTATTGTGACTCTTCCCAGCGGAAAACATTTTGTGATTTCAGTTTTCATTACTAATTCAAAGGAAAGTGATGAAGTGAATGCGGCTATTATTGCTGAGATTTCAAAGGCCGCGTGGGATTATTTTTGTAGATAAATTTTTTTAACCACAGAGGCGCAGAGATTTTTCGCAGAGTTAGCAGAGAGAAATTCCTTAGAAACGAAGAGTCATTGCATTCATCAGAGAACTCGGAGGGTAGGATTTAATAATCCTTATTATTAGGTAGCGCACTCTGTGAACTCAATTAAGCAAAGCGCCTTTGTGCTCTTAAAACACTTCGTGACCTCTGTGAAAATATTTCTGTGTCTCTGTGGTTAAAATTTTTTACTTTTGATCAAACGCCTAACATGAAACTAGAAAATCTATTACCCACTCTTATCGATTGGAAAAATATCCCTTCTGAGCAAGTTCAAGGAAGAACAGGTTTTACCATTTCGAAAGTTCAATTGATTGGAGCTACAAAAATTCGTTTGGTTGAGTATTCGGCAAATTATACTGCCGATCATTGGTGCGATAAAGGGCATATTTTATTTGTGGTGGAAGGAGAATTAGAAATTCATTATAAAGATGATTCGTCTCATGTTGTGAAAAAAGGGATGACTTATTTGGTGGGAGATAATTCTAAGTCGCATATGGCAATTTCTAAAGATGGCGCGAAGGTTTTAATAGTGGATTAATATGAATACAATAGAAGTTTCACAAGATATTCAATTGGCACCGCCAAATGTTAAGTATGCTGAAGAATTGCATGCTATCATCATATCCGAAAATAAGCGTTTGTGTGAGTGGTTGCCTTGGGCATATAACTACGGCTCCATAGAGAAATCTATTGCTTTTACAGAGCAGACTAAAACGAATTTTGAGGAGAAAAAGGGATTTGGATTTACTGTGATTTACAATGGCAAACCTGTTGGAATAATGGGTACTCATTTTATAGATTATGCCAACAAACGAAGTACTCTTGGTTATTGGTTAAGTGAGCAAGCAGAGGGTAAAGGTGTGATGACAGTTTGTGTAAAGTCTTTAATAAATTTTTGTTTCGAAGAGCTGATTTTATTAATCAAGTATTGAATCAAGCATTAAAATGAATTTGTCAATCAGAAAATATCATCCTCAAGATTTTGAGCGTATTTGCGAAATATTCTCACTTTCGAAAAAAATTGAAATGTCTTTTTCAGGGATTGATATTGAAATTATTTCTTTAGAAAAAGATGAAAATTTAAAAACTGATTTTGAAAAAAGTCAAATAATAATCGCAGAATTCGGTAATGAAATTTTGGGTTTTGCCGGATATAACAATGATTTCATTTCATTTATGTTTGTGCATCCAGATTATTTCGGTAAAGGGATAGGGAAGGCATTAATAAAGGAAGTTTTGATCAACTGTCAGCACGCACACTTGGCTGTTTTGAAGGAAAATGTCCCAGCAATTACTTTGTACAAAAGTTTCGGTTTTGAAATTGAAAAGGAGTTTGAAGGGGTGTATAGAGGAATTAAATGTAATGCTTTGAAAATGGTAAGGTATTCTAGTCTTAAAAACTAATAAATGTGCAAAATGCAAATAAGGATTAAACAAGCCTCAAGACAAGATTTACCAAATCTTCGAGAACTTTTTCTCGATACAGTTTTGCATGTTAACATTGCCGATTATTCTTTGGAGCAAGTTCAAGAATGGGCATCACGAGGTGAATCTATAGATCGTTGGAATAAATTGTTTTCTGAGCATCAATATTGGCTTTGTGAACACGATGAAAAGGTGGTTGGATTTATTTCGTGCAATGGTTCTGGTTTAATTCATTCTCTTTTTGTGTCTAAAGATTTTCAAAGAAAAGGAGTAGCGAAACTGCTATTTCAAACTTTAGAAGAGTATGCGAATCAAAATAATATTAGAACTTTAACAGCAGAAGTTTCTATCACCGCAAAACCTTTTTTTGAAAGTAAAGGTTTTATTGTTGAAGAAGAACAAATTGTGCAGTTAAATCAATGCTATTTGAAGAATTTTAAAATGAGAAAAAATATATAACATGTCCATTCAAAAAACCGATAAAACCACACCAAGCCGCTATGCCAATCAGCGCACGCATTATAGCGAGGAAGTAATCTATGCTATATTAGATGAAGCTTTGTTTTGCACCATTAGTTATTGCGTGAATAACGAGCCTTTTGCAATTCCCACTTCCTTTGTGAGAAAAGGAGATAGAATTTATATTCATGGTTCTGTGGGCAGTCATTTCTTGAGAGCTTTGCCAACGGGGACTTCTGTTTGTATAACCGTGATGCTGACCGACGAATTGGTTGTGGCGAAATCGGCTTTTGATCATTCGGTGAATTATCGTTCGGTGGTTGTTTTTTCTAAAAGTGAAGTGATAGATGATTATGAAATGAAAGCAGAGTTCTTTAAAAGATTGACTGAAAAAGTAGTGCCAGGTAGTTGGGATTATTTGCGACCGATGAAAAAAAATGAAGTAGATAAAACCATGTTGATTGCTTTTGATGTGAAAGAGGCATCGGCTAAAATGCGTCAAGGAATGCCCTATTCAGAAGAGAGCGATGAAACGAAATTGCCTATTTGGTCGGGATTGATTCCTATTCCTTCGAAAAGATTAACCCCAATAACCGATCAGTTTAGTGATGGGATTGAATTACCTGATCACTTGCGAAATATTTAATAGTATTTGGGTATTGTTCCAAATAAAGTTGACGTACTGGGTGTAATGTGTTTGGTAGGATAAAATTTTGTGCTATTTCGCAATAATAATAATCTCTACTCTTCTGTTTGCTTCTGCTTCTGCTTCGTTGTTGGGTGCAGGATAAATCATTTGCGTGTTTCCAAAGCCTTTGATGTTGAGTCGTGAACCACGAATACCTTTTTCCATTAAAAACATTTGCACGCGATGTGTGCGGGCTTCAGATAGCTGCTGGTAGTAATCGCTGTTGGGTACTCCCGGACCGTTTACATGGCCGTTGATGCTAATGCGTACTGTTGGATTTTTTTTCAGAAAGAGAGCTAATTCTTCAAGTTCTCTATGTGCACTGTAATCAATAAACACATCTTGTTCGGCAACGAATCTTACGTGTTTTAAAACATAAACTTGTCCTGTATCCAAATTGGCCAAACCGTCGGTTAACGCAAAGTCTTTTTTCTTTTTTACTTCTGTTGTGGTAGCCGAATTTCCTTTGTTGTTTTTGAAAATCAAATTTACTTTGGTTGGTGTGGCACTCTCAATATGCAGTAAATACTGGGTATTTGAGTGAATAAAGATTTCTGGTTTATCGTGTTTGTGAAAAGTACGCAAACAGTTGTCGCAAAAACATCTTCCAGTTTTCATTGCCAAATCCATCATGGCCGGAGTGATTTCTACAACACTTTCATTGGTAAGTAAAGGAAGAGTTTTTCCTGCAGAAATTTCTGTGCAAGAAGTACTTTTTTCATACACTTGATAAACAGCTTCTGTGTTTTGAACGATGATGCTCAGTCTTTCAGAATTTGAGGTAAAAACATACCAACCGCTGCTTAAAACAGAATCATTTACACCTATTGATTTTGGTGAGGTACAATCGTTTTGTGCATTCAAAACAAAGGGAAGAATCAATAGGAGGTAGAGTAGGTTTTTCATTTTGTTTGGTTTTGATGCGTAGGGCAATAGTCTAGAACACGATTACTTGATTATTGGATTGACATGATTGTTTTTCGGAGTGACTAATTTTTTATTGTAAACCCTTTTAAAATCTAAACTTTTAGCCCCAAAGTTGATTAACAAACCATCGGCAATTTTATATGCTTCGCAATAATTTATTGCTTGTGCTTTATGCACTTCTTCTAATTTTTCAAGGGCTTTTAATTCAACCATCACTTTGTCTTCAACAAAAAAATCAACTCTGCGAGTGCCTATTTCGATATTATCATAAAATATGACCATTTCCATTTCTCGCTGAAACCCTAACCCCTCCTTTTGCATTTCTATTGCTAACGCTCTTTGATAAATTACTTCTTGAAAACCATTACCAAGTGTAGAATGTACTTTCATTGCACAACCAATGATTTTCCTCGTTATATCATTTATGCCAATAATCTTGTCCATCAATATTCATTTTGAATCTTCACTGTCTGAACACGATTAAAGGATTAATGGATTAACAGGATTCTGCAAGGGTTATATCTCACATCATGTCCATCTTTTAATCTATAAATCGTGTTCAGACATTTTTCCCTAATAATTCAAATTCGGAGACAACCACTTCTCAATATACGCAATCGATTGTTTTTTACGATTCGCATAATTTTCTACTTGGTCTCTTTCGATTCTTCCGATACCGAAATATTTACTCAATGGATGTGCAAAATACCAACCACTTACTGATGAAGCAGGATACATCGCCAATGAATCGGTTAAAGTGATTCCAGTATTTTTTTCGGCATCCAATAATCTAAAGAGCGTCCATTTTTCGGTGTGGTCGGGACACGCAGGGTAGCCTGGTGCCGGACGAATTCCTCTGTATTCTTCTTTTATTAAATCGTCGTTTGTTAATTGTTCGGTAGCACCGTAACCCCAAATTTCTTTACGCACTTTTTCGTGCATAAATTCTGTGAAGGCTTCTGCTAATCTATCGGCCAATGCTTTCAATAAAATAGAACTGTAATCATCGTGGTCTTTTTCAAAACGTTCGATATGTTCTTCAATTCCCAATCCGGCTGTTACTGCAAATCCGCCCATGTAATCGGCCAAGCCTGTTTCTTTAGGCGCAACGAAATCGGCCAACGACATGTTGTATTCACCAGCAGCTTTTTTGCTTTGCTGACGAATCATATGATGTTTAGCAATCACTTCGGTTCTGCTTTCATCGCTGTAAATTTCAATATCGTCACCTACCGAGTTGGCAGGCCAAATGCCTATTACACCTTTGTTGGTCAACCATTTTTCTTGTACCAATTGTTGTAACATTTTTTGCGCGTCGCTAAATAGTTTTTTTGCTTCGGCACCTACTACTTCATCTTCTAGGATGCGTGGAAACTTACCATGCAATTCCCAAGTTTGAAAGAAGGGTGTCCAATCGATATAATCCACAATTTCTTGTAACGTTACATTTTCAATCACTTTTACACCCAAAAATTTTGGTTTGTGAATGTCTTCTGCTTTCCACTCAATAGGGAATCTGTTGGCTTGTGCTTCTTCTAAAGAGATGGTATCTTTTTGTGCTTTTTTCTTCGCGTGATTTTCTCTCATGCGAATATATTCTTGCTGAATATCTTCTACATATTTTTGTTTGCCATCACCCAACAATGAGTTGGCAACGGTTACAGCGCGAGATGCATCAAGCACGTGCACCGCTTGTCCGTTGGTATAATTCTGCTCAATCTTAACAGCAGTATGCAATTTAGATGTTGTAGCACCACCAATCAACAAAGGAATATTGAATCCTTCACGTTGCATTTCTTTGGCAACATAAACCATTTCATCTAACGACGGAGTAATCAATCCGCTTAATCCAATAATATCTACTTGATGTTTTTTTGCCTCCGCTAAAATTTTGTCGCAAGGCACCATTACACCAATATCAATGATTTCGTAGTTGTTGCACGCCAATACCACGCCCACAATATTTTTACCGATATCGTGCACATCACCTTTCACCGTAGCCATCAAAATTTTACCTTGTTTTTTAGCAGCTTCCGATTTATCGGCTTCTAAGAAAGGAAGTAGATACGCCACTGCTTTTTTCATTACACGCGCACTTTTTACTACTTGAGGCAAGAACATTTTTCCGCTTCCAAACAAATCTCCTACAACGTTCATTCCGTCCATTAGCGGACCTTCAATAATATGTAGCGGACGCTTGTACGTTTGACGCGCTTCCTCTACATCTATTTCTACGAAGTCGGCAATACCTTTTACCAAGGCATGTTCTAAACGTTTTTCAACAGTGTCGTTTCTCCAAGCATCATCTTGTTTTTTCTCTTTGCCACCACCTTTCACCGATTCGGCAAATTCCATCAAACGCTCGGTAGCATCGTCTCTTCTGTCGAGTAAAACATCTTCCACACGCTCCAACAATTCTTTATCGATATCGTCGTACACTTCAATCATAGAAGGGTTAACGATACCCATATCCATTCCTTCATTGATGGCATGATATAAGAAAGCCGAGTGCATTGCTTCACGCACGGGATTGTTACCACGGAAAGAGAAAGATACGTTACTCACACCGCCGCTTACGTGCGCAGCAGGAAGGTTTTCGCGCACCCAACGTGTAGCTTTAAAGAAGTCGATGGCATTTTTTTTGTGCTCATCCATCCCTGTAGCAACCGGAAAAATATTTAAGTCGAAGATGATATCTTGCGGCGCGAATTTTACTTTCGGTCCGGTTAAAATATCATACGATCGTTTTACAATTTCAATTCTTCGCTCGTAATTATCTGCTTGTCCTACTTCATCAAAAGCCATTACAATCACCGCCGCACCATATTTTTTAATTTGTTTGGCTTCCCAAATGAAGCGCTCTTCACCCACTTTTAGGGAGATGGAGTTAACGATACATTTACCTTGCACACATTTCAAACCTTCTTCAATGATTTCCCATTTAGAAGAGTCGATCATGATAGGAACTTTAGAGATATCTGGTTCGGCAGCAATTAAATTTAAAAAGCGTTTCATGCTTTCTACACCGTCGATCATACCTTCGTCCATGTTGATGTCGATCACCTGTGCGCCACCTTCTACTTGCTCACGGGCAACTACAAGGGCCTCATCAAATTTTTCTTCTTTGATCAAGCGCAAGAAAGCTTTAGAACCTGTTACATTGGTACGTTCACCAACGTTAACGAAATTCAATTCGGGAGTAACAACCAAAGGCTCTAAACCACTCAAACGAAGAGGAGGATAGTTGTGCCATTTGTATTGATATTTTCCTTTGTAATCGGGATGGATAGACATATTTAGTTCAATGTTTAATGTTCAACGTTTAATGTTTGTAGGGAGAAAGTTCCTTCGGGGTACCTTAGCATGACAACCACAGAATTGATGAGCTTAGTATGTCATCCTGAGGTACCCCGAAGGAACTTTCTCCCTATACTTAACTCACAGTTTCAAAATTCAAATTAATAACTGGTCTTGGTTTATACTGTGCAGCAATCTCGGCAATAGCCTTAATATGCGCAGGAGTGGTACCACAGCAACCACCAATGATATTCATTAAGCCTTTATCTAAAAACTCTTTGATTTGCTTTTGCATATCACTTGGCGACTCATCGTATTCACCCATTTCGTTTGGTAAACCAGCGTTTGGATGTGCGCTAATTCCAAAAGGAGTGTTGGCAGAAAGAACTTCTAAATAAGGTCTCATCATACTTGCTCCAAGTGCGCAGTTGAATCCAACGCTCAATAAATCCATGTGAGAAACAGAAGCTAAGAAAGCTTCAGCCGTTTGTCCGGAAAGCGTTCTTCCCGATGCATCGGTAATAGTACCAGAAACCATCACAGGAAGGTTAGTGCCTAATTTTTCTTGCACTTCACTAATGGCGAAAAGAGCAGCTTTTGCATTCAAAGTATCGAAGATGGTTTCTACCAAAAGAATATCAACTCCTCCTTCAATCAAGGCTTTCACTTGTTCGCTGTACGCATCCACCAATTGGTCAAAAGTAACCGCACGATAACCAGGGTCGTTCACATCGGGCGACATAGATGCGGTTCTGTTAGTGGGACCAATAGACCCTGCCACATAGCGAGGTTTATTGGGATTTTTAAGAGTGAACTCATCTGCAGCCTCTTTCGCAATTTTAGCCGAATAGAAGTTGATGTCGTACACTGCGTGTTCCAATTTGTAATCGGCTTGCGCTATCCAAGTACCACTAAAGGTGTTGGTCTCAATGATGTCTGCACCCGCTTCAAGATATTGGCAGTGAATTTCCTTGAGAACATCGGGACGGGTGATGCCCACTAAGTCATTGTTCCCCTTAAGTGAATGAGGATGATCTTTAAATTGCTCACCACGAAAATCCTCTTCGGTAAGTTTGTAAGTTTGAATCATCGATCCCATTGCGCCATCAAGCACAAGGATGTTGTTTTTCAAGACTTCTCTAACATCTGGTTTATTCATAGTATAAAGTTTAATGCCTAAAGTTTAAAGTCTAATGTCTAATGTTAATTCTTAGACTTTAAACTTTAAATATTAAACAAAATAAAAGCCCTTCCTGAATTTCAAGAAGGGCTGTATAAGTTTTTGCGATAAATCTTTTAAAATTTACTGTATCTTATTTTGCCCTTTGCAGGGTTGGATTTAGCACCTGTTCCATAAGGAGTGGTTGCCAAGACATCAAAGGGCCAAGTCCCTCCGTCTTTCTTAATAAGTTATAGTGATAAAGAACGATGATGCAAATGTAATCAATTCTACGACTTGTGTAAAATAGATTTTACTTTTTCTTTAATTTTTTTTCTGAAAAAGATGAAGACTACAGCAGATAGCAATAGGTAGGGAACAATCATTAAAAGAATGATACCCGAATTAAAGCCATCACCTGCGGGTTTACTTGATTCTAGTGACATTTTACATTGCGAACATTGCGCTAATGTGTGCTGCACATTAAACAATATAAGAAGTGCTATACCAACTAATTTTTTCAAGAATAATAAGGAGCTAAAAAGAGGTAAACCAATACTCCGGTAAAGGTAACATACAACCAAATAGGGTAGGTGGTTTTTACCAGTTTGCGGTGTCCTTCAATGTTGCCTGTCCATGCTCTATAGTAGGCAAAAAGTATCATAGGTAGAGAAACAGCGGCCAAAATAATGTGTGTAGCTAAGATGAAATAATAAATGCCTTTATAGTCGCCGAGGTATTTGGTATCGGGATTAAAAGTATGATTGGCTACATACGACAACAAGAATACCACCGAAAGAATCATGGCAGTGGTGTTTAATTTTTGATGCAATTCAACTTTCTTTTGTTTGATGGCCACCAAAGAAGATATCAATAGAACAAAGCAAGTTCCGTTGATGATGGCATTCACTTTGGGCAGTAATTTTAAGAAAGCTATGTCGTTGCTGCCTTTAGGAAGTTCGTGTAAAATCACCACGAGCAGAAAAACAACGATGGTAAAGGCCCAAATGCCGTATTCAATTTTCTTATTTGCTTGTATTGTCTTCATTAATAAGGGTTTTAATATCTTCAATAAGTTGAGCAACTTCAATAGAATCGGTGCCCGCATATGAACCTCTAATTCTACCTTTTGCGTCGACTAAATTAAATCTTTCATCGTGAATAAATTGTGAAGAATCGTTAACGTCTACATCTGGCGGCACCAAAAGGAATCCGCGTTGGGCTAATTTATAAATCTTGTTTTTTGCGCCTGTGCAAAAATTCCATTTTGTATTGATAGCGCCATATCTTTCGGCGTAAGCGTTTAATATTTGAGCCGAATCGGTTTCGGGGTTTACGGTGAACGACAATAGTTTGATGTTGTCGTTGTTGATGAATTCTTTTTGGACTTTGATGAGGTTGTTGGTCATGATCGGACAAATACTTGCGCAGGTGGTGAAGAAGAAGTCGGCTACATAGATTTTTCCTTCATAATCTTTATTACTCACAGCTTTGCCATCTTGATTGATCATCTCGAAAGAAGGGATGGTATGGTAAAGCGTATCGCCTTTTTCATCGAAATCAATTTCGCCAATGAAAGGCAATTTTGTTTTCTTTATTACTTGATTTGTTGGTCCAGAAAACTCAGAATCATCGCCTAGGGTATCACCAGCGCTTTTGTCGTTGTTGCAAGCAAAAAGGAAAACAGAAAGCACAGCTAACATTGAACACTTAACATTGAACATTGAACCAATGCTATTGTTCTTTGCGAATGATTTCTTTTTTCTCAGATGCATACTCATTGAACAAGCGTTTTAGTCGTGCAGTTACTTCTCTGGTGGCTTTCAAATCGGTAATAGTAACCATTCCTCTAATGATATTGTCGCGGTCAACTATTATATAAGGAGGGAAGAATAAGCTATCAACCTCAGCTGTTTTGAGCTTGTAATTGTTGTACAAAGAATCCCAACTGTTGTTGGGTAATTTTAGGGTTTGCCAATGAGGATATTTCTTTAAATAGTCGGTTGGATTTCCTTGAGCCCATACTACTTTGCCTGCTGAATCTGGCTCAAAGAAAGATACAATGTTTGCTCCTTTTTGACGATCGGCAATCTCGCCTACAAAAAGCAATTGCTTTTCCCATTGCTCTTTAAATTTTTGAGGGAAGAAAGTAATGACGTAGGTGGTATTGGTTTTCATGCATTGTTTTGCGCCAGCGATTATTGGTTCACTGCAAAACAATTGAGGATGATAGTATTCCTTGGTTTGTTCGTTTTTGTAAAATTTAGGCAAGCCATCCACCGACTTACCATAAAAAATTAGTGCCATTGCAATTAAGAATGGCACTATAAATAATCCAATAAATAAAACTCTTTTTTTCTTTCCTCCTAGTTCCATTAGTACATGCCGCTACCTACAGATACAGCCTCATACAAGCAAATGAAAATTAAATAAAGGATGAAAGCAATGTACGGAGCAAGAATCATCCATTTCATGTTCTTGCGCTCGTCACCCAAGTGCATGAAAATCATAACGATTAAGCCAGCTTTCAATAATGTTAAACCAATGTAGCCCAATTTAATCATGCCCCAAACCCATTGAGTAGATTCGTTGCCCATTAAAGCGGTTCTAGAACAGTAGATACCTACAATTACCTCAAGAATGGTAATGATGGTCATCCAAGCTGTAACTTGGTATATTTTCTTTCTAATTTTTACTCCTTCTTCTTCAGAATGGTGAGCATCTAATGAGTATTCTATAATATCGTCTCTTTCCATAACTTATGTGTTAAAAGTTTAATGTCTAAAGTTTAATTTAATTAGAGTAAGTAGTAGAAGGTAAATACGAATACCCATACTAAATCGACAAAGTGCCAGTATAAACCTACTTTCTCCACCATTTCATAGTGACCGCGTCTTTCGTAAGTTCCACCAATTACATTCAACAAGATGATGAAGTTGATCACCACACCAGAGAATACGTGGAAACCGTGGAAACCAGTAATGAAGAAGAAGAACATTGCGTATGCTTGCGGACCTTCAAGACCAAGTTTACCAGTTGCAGGGTCAATTAAAAAGAAGTTTTGTTTTAGAGTAGCATTGTCTGCCCATGTTGTGATGTCACCATCTGGACCAGCGATGAAAGTGCTCCACTCCCAAACCTGAGAACCAACGAAAACCAAACCACCAACAACGGTAAGTCCTAACCAAAAAGTAACTTTCTTTTTATCCATACGGTGACCAGCCTCAACAGCCAATACCATGGTTACAGAAGAAATAATAAGGATGAATGTCATGAAAGCCACATAAAGAAGTGGCAAATCGATTCCGTGTGCAAATGGGAAGTGGGTAAATACTTGATCTGACTGTGGCCAAGACCACCCGTTTTCAAGGGCTGCATGACGAGCAAATCCTAGGGAAACCAATAAACCACCGAAGGTTAAGGCATCCGATACAAGGAAAAACCACATCATCATTTTACCATAACTTAAACTGAAAGGGGATCTACCTCCGCCCCAGAGAACCTTAGGTTCGATAGCTTTAGTTGCTTCTGCTGACATAAAATTTCTTTAAAAAAATGTTAAATAGACGAACAAATATAACCACAAAAAATCTAAAAAATGCCAATAAATTGAACTTGTTTGCATCCCTAAATTATTCTCGGGGGTGTATCGATTTCGTAACGTCTTGATAAACACGAAAATAAGTGATAAAATTCCTCCTAATAAATGTACGATGTGGAGGCCAGAAAGGGCCACAAGGTAGCTTGCTGCTCTGTTTGACTTCTCGAAATCGAGTTTGTCGTTTAGCGGATTTACGAATCCTTTGTCCATCGGATCATAAAAATACCCGTCTTTAAAAACCAATTCTAATCCACCCGAATACAGCACGTAATCTTCGCCATACTTAGCATTTCTAATCACTTGATCTATTTTGGCAGTGAAATAACTGCCCTTTTCATTTAGTTTTTTGTAGCCATCCCATTGTGATTTAACAAAAAGAACCCCTAGAACTAAGGTAAGTGCAATTAACAGCTTACTTAATCCCAATTTATTTTTTTTGATACTTAGCACCGCCCCAAAGAAGGTGATACTACTTGCTACTATAATATATGTACTCACCAGGAATTCATTGGGTAGAATTATTTTAACCCAAATCGAGTCGGATTTTGCTACTACATGGCCACTTATTAAACCTGCAAATAGCATTACAATCGACATAATACCCAACCACATTAATGGCTTGTAGGTTTTGCGATTGATTTCCTGTCTTTCTTCTTTAGATATTCTACTCATTTTAAATAAAAATCAATTAATAGGGCCAACTGAACAACTGGCAAGTAAATGAAAGAGCCAAACATTAATTTGCTGGCTGAGGCGTCATCACACTTTTTTAATAAGGTATAAGCCTGCCATGCGAAGATTGCGCCTGCAATAATAGCCACCACGGCATAAAACCAACCTGATTTCATTTGCGAAGGGCCAGGCAGCAAGCTAACTGGAATTAAGAACAATGAATACAATAATATTTGAAAGGCACTTTGCTTATCTCTTCCGCCTGGAGAAGGAAGCATTTTAAATCCGGCTTTTGTATAATCCTCATGAAGTCTCCAAGCAATAGCCCAAAAGTGAGGGAATTGCCACATGAATTGAATTGCAAAAACTATTAAAGCTTCAGCGCTTATGGAGTAGTCGTCGACTTGGTTGGTGCCTATCCAACCGATAAGTGGGGGTAAAGCTCCCGGGAAAGCACCTACAAATACAGCCAAAGGCGTTTTTCTTTTTAGTGGCGTGTATACCACAGAGTATAAAATCATGGCGATTAGGCCCAGTATTCCGGTAAGTGGATTAAGTTTCAACCAAAGGATAGACACACCAGCAACAGCCATTAAGGATGCAAGCACAAAAGCCTCGGGAACAGTCATTCTATTTTGAGGAAGAGGACGATTCATTGTTCTTTTCATCAATTTATCGAGATCTTTTTCGATAATTTGGTTGAAGCCATTAGAAGCAGCAGTGACTAAGAATCCACCAAGAGTAAGCCATCCGATAGTTGGCCATGAAATATTTCCTTTAGAAGCAATGATGTAGCAAATTACAGCTGAGAATACCACCAATGACGCCAAACGTAGCTTCGCAAATTGAATATAATTGGAAATCTTTGAAGGATTAGTGGTTACTGATATTTCGATGTTTTCGGCCAAGTGCTACTATTAAATTTCGCCAAAAGTAACCATAATTGTTGTAACTTGAATGGGCTAAAATGTTAAACTCAATAATCGGTGTAGTAATTGAACAGGGCGGTCTTAAATCCGATATAGAAATATTGCGTATTGTTGGTCGTGGTCAACGTTTCTTGAGATCTTCTCATCCATCCCACTTCAACTCTCATGTTGGTGTGAGGGTTAACCAGAAGCGCTACTTTCAAATCAGTGTACATTACAGAGTTCCATTGTCCTTGTCCAATAGTGTGTCCGAAATCTCCATCAGGTCCATCAATCTTAGGTTTCCCTGTGTTATAAGAAAGAAAGATATTTTGTCCAAAGTTGATATTACTGGTATCATTCCCATATTCGGCATAGCTTGCACGTGCTTCAACGAAGAAGCGTTTATAGTTGTACCTAATAAATCCAATACCTTCAGCGAAGTTTGCTCCCAGCGGATGGGCTAGGGCTTGGTTGAAGTTACTGTAGTTACTCAAGCTATCAGAGTGCGTGTAGGTATATGGTCGAACCGCATTGAATTCTAATTGGGCACTTAGGTTTTTAACTTTGAAAAGATCGTACACCTTTGTTCCAGCTTGAATTCCCCATTTGTTT
Source organism: uncultured Chryseobacterium sp. (assembly GCA_964406465.1). Lineage (GTDB taxonomy): Bacteria > Bacteroidota > Bacteroidia > Flavobacteriales_C > JAHEZL01. Next base: position 31,160 of record CAYORT010000022.1, on the reverse strand, counting down.
GCCCACCATCCTGGGGCTTCTTTAACCTTGTTTAAGTTGAATTCGTCTACTACCAGCTGTCCGTATAGATGCCACTTATCGGTAAGTTTTACTTTGGCGGTAGCGCCAATAATGGCATTGTCGGCCGAACCATTGTTGTATTCTACCGGACGAAGAAATATTACTGGATTCAAATATTGGAAATCAAATCCTCTTCCGTTTGCTCCGCTCCATATGATGCCTTCGAATAAGCTCACATTTAACCATTTTAGCACATTATAGCTTAGGTAATGAAAAGACCCGTATTTCTTAGGAAACAGCTGATCTGATGCTGTTACCGATGCAGTAAATTGCGTGAAAATATTGGTGTATTGAATTTTCCAAAACTTTGTGGTAATCTTAAAGAATGGGTAATTGAAAGAATTGTCGGAAAGTAATAATGATCTGTATCCATCGCCAATAAAAAGTTTGTCTTGGCCGAATTGAAAATTGAAGTATTTGTTCGGACTGTAAGAAATCAAGGCAGAGGCGCGGTTAAAGTCGTAACCAGTTTTTTTGAAAGGTTTAAATCTACCTTGTCCGGGCATTACACCACTTTCAGTCACCATTGCTTGCACATAAGGTAGCAATGTAGCTTGAGATTCAAGAAATGAACTATTAAAAAAGAACTTTTTGCCGATTTGTCCCTGCAAGTATACACCTCTCGTGTTGGTGTATGTTGTTGTTCCAGAGACTGTGTCTTTTCCGTAAGCGAGGTCGAAGAGCGGACTGATTTTGAGTCGGAAGTCTTCACTTTTAAGTACAATTAAATTTTCATCGAGTAAAACTTTTTCGCCCCAAAGTGCTGCTTTGCTCCACCAAGAATTTCCAAGTAGGTAAAGATGTTTTTGTCTTTTAAACTGTTTGAATGAACTATCTATTATTGTGGTATCAATATCTTGATAGATAAAAGGTTTCATGGCAGTATGCATTGAACTGCTTTTGGTATTCAGTTGTTTTTCAATGATGTTTGAGTAGCCGTGATTAAGAGGAAAGTATAAGCTTTGAGAAAAAGTAATGCTTGTGACAAAAATGAAGATGATAGCTAAAAGTTTTTTCATCAAGGAGTTTTTATATCGGTATTGTTATTTCTTCTTTTTAAGATCAAAGAAGGAATGTATGATAGCAAGCTGCAAATAACAAGTAATATTAGCAACATCACCAATGCATTTACTTTGGGCTGCATGAAATACACTAAAGCTATGATAAGAATGTTGCTAATCACCATTAGAGCTGTAGCTTGTAAGTGATTTAAGCCAATGGCCAATAAGCGGTGATGAATGTGATTTTGATCGGGATGAAGTGGCGATTTCCCCGCGAAAACGCGCAATGTAAAAACACGAAGGGTGTCAAATAGAGGTACTATTAAAATACCAAAGGCAACAATTGGTGCCGAATTGAATCTCATTCTTGCGGCATCGGGATTGGTATCGATGAATTTAATCGTTAAAATACCCACCAATAATCCGGTGATAAGTGAACCAGTATCACCCATGAAAATTTTTGCCGGAGTGACATTGTAGTATAAAAAAGCTAATAAAACAGCTGCGAGAACAAAGGCTAGTAAAGCCCATTCTTGGTGATAAGCTTGTCCGTTAATAAAGAACCAAAATCCAAAAAATGTTACTACAACTACACCAGTAGAAGCTGCAAGTCCATCAATACCATCTATAAGGTTAAACCCATTCATAATTACCAAAATGGTAAATACCGATAGGGTAATGCTTAGTGATTCGTGAATTTCGTGAACACCTAAAAATCCATAAAATCCAGTTAGTCTCACTTTACCAATAATCACTACTATTGATACAGCGATGATTTGGCCAACCATCTTTTTTAGAGGGGCGATAATGATAATATCATCTTTAATACCGATAAAGAAGATGATTATAAGCGCGCAAGTAATAAATCGTCTTTCAGAGAAAACGGGTTCAGAGAATAGTGTAAGGGCAATCATGATACCCGCAAACATGGCTAAGCCACCAAGAGTAGGTATTTTTTTAGTGTGAGATTTTCTTTCATCTGGTTCATCATACAAGTGCTTCATGTCGGCAACTCTAATGATAGAAGGAATAGAAAAAATACACACCAAAAATGCGGTAAGTGCAGCTAGTAAGATGGATTCGGTTGAACTAAGGTTTAACATAGAGCTTCTTCGTCGACTGCAAAAATATCAAAATAAAGCTCAAGTCAAAATAAAGATGGCGGTTCTATGCTAATCTAACTAAGAGTTTTTAGATGATCTAACATTTTGCTTGCTAGTTTTTTACGGTCGAATTCTTTCACCAATTCTTCGCATCCCTTTTGAAATTCAGTGTATAAGAGCGTGTCGTCTTTCATTTCATACAAGCAATTAAGAAACGATTCTTTATTTTCTGGTATGAAACAGAGTCCGGCATTAAAATTTTCAATAATCTCTTTTGATTCACCTTCAACACCCAATAATATAGGTTTTCTCATGGCTGCCGATTCGAAAATTTTCGAAGGTATAACGGTTTTAAAAGTATCGGAACGTTTTAAATGTACCAAGGCTACATCTATAATAGAAACATAATCGATCACTTTGTCTTTTGAGACATTGTCAAGAAATAGTACATTATTTATGTTCTTTTCTTGCGCAATCTTGAGTAATTTTTGTTTTTCGGCACCTTCTCCCATGAATAAGAAATGAATGTTGTCTTCATTGGTTTCCTTGATGAAGTCGAGAAAGAAATCGAGCTTATGAGCCATGCCATGTGTGCCAATATAACCCACGATAAATTTACCTTCAAGGTGATGCTCTTTAAGCAAATCAGCATCTTTAGCTTTCGGTTGGAATAGGCCAAGATTTGCTCCGTTTTTTATAACATGAATCTTGTTTTCATCTATCCCTCGTTCACTGATATTTTTCTTGAAGGCTTCGGTAACGGTAATTATTTTATCGGCCTTTTTATAAAGGAACATTTCCATGCGCTCTAAAAAACGATAGATTTTGCTTTTCTCATCAATGGCGCTCACCGCTTTTATAGATTCGGGCCAAAGATCACGAACCTCAAATACCCATGGTTTTCTTTTAAACACCGACAATAGCCATGCGCTAGGAGTTGTAAAAAACTGGGGTGATGTAGCTATAATTATATCTGTCTTTACAAACAATCCGGCCCAAAATGCCATGAACCCAAAACTCATGAAATCGAGAATACGTTTGAAAAAGCCTTCGTTAGCGGTAATGTACGACCAAACGCGAATTACTCTAATGCCATTCATCATTTCTTCCTGACGCAGCTTGTTTTTGTAGCCGGGATAAACTTTGCCTTTCGGAAAATTTGGTGCACAGGTAATTACTGTCACTTCAACGCCTTGCTTTAGCCATTCTTGGCAATGCTCATAGGTTCGCGTTGCTGGGGCGTTAACTTCTGGTGGAAAATTGTCTGTAATAAATAGTATGCGCATTAATTATTGCGTCACCTTCTTAAAGGAAGTTTGCAATGAACCTTCAAATTCTACCACTGCCATCGTGCTTTCGCTAAGTTTATTGTATTCTTCCGAGTAGGTGAACTGCTGCAAATATAGCTTTTTTGCATTAGTGATTTGTATAGTCCAGTTATTGACTTTTATCAAGTCCTTTTCTAATGCAATTTTGCATGAAGGGTGGAAGTGAATGTAAGCCTTGGCACTGCAGTGTTTACCAATAATTGAATCTTGAATTATGAAGTGCGTTTCTTCGTTCGGTTCAATTGTAAAAGATCTTTGGTGAATTGCCCCTTCGCTTTTGTATCCGTTGTGCGAAGCCACAGTTTCTCTCAAGGAGTCTTTTAAAAGGGTGATTTTGGCTCTTTTTCCCACTCTAAAGCCTCCCCACACATCTATTTGATTTTTACCATTGATCTCTACTGTGTTGTGGCTACTGGTAGAACGCTCAGTTTGCCTGCGCTCATTTTTTTCATAAGTTGAAATTCCAGTGTCAACAATTAAGGGTTCTTGATTATCATATAAAACAAAATTAAAGATATCGGCATGTGCGTGCCCAGGAATATAGCTGGGACCAATCTTACCAACATCAAAAATTAAGGTAGAATCATTAAAGTGAACAGTTCTGTAGCCGCTATCACTGAGTTTCGGACTACCCCAACGCCAATGAATGTTGAGCGCTGCAGCATAGTCGTTTAATTGTTCTTTAGTGGGTGCGATATTTTTTGCAGCATCGTTCAATAAGGGAATCCCATTTATGTTCTTGGTCATCAAATCTTGCCAGCGCAGCATTTTTTGAATATAATTATCAAAGATTTTTTTGTGCTGCTCCTTCGATGAAAAGGCAAAACAATCAAGTAATCTAGAAAGCAGAATTTGATGATACATTACGCTCAGCTCAAAGTGGCCTCCATCTTCAAGAATTTGTTCTTTTAATTCGTTTTGTATTATTCTAAAGCCTTTTGTCAAAAGAAACTCATCTTTAAAGTAGCATCCACCTATGTATAAAGCGTAGCCATTTTCAAGAAGGTGATTGCCAAGTAAGTGGTATTCTAAATTGTCAAGTAAAATCAAATACTGGCTATAAAGACTTGTGTCTATAGTTTTGTCGCTTATGTTATGCTTTGATAAAAATTTAATCCAATTGATGCCTCTTAACGAGATGGGGTAGGGCTCATTGGCATTTTTTAGCTTAGGCAATTGCGGTATGAAGTCGTTCATTAAAGTCAACCCTTGCTCTTTTGTGAGGGAGGGTTGATTTAAGAAATCGAAATAGTTTAAATTGTAGGTCCACAGTTTACCATAACTAGCAAAATCCCAATCAATTTTTTCAAAGGAATGATTTAGATTTAAAAAGCCAAATGAATGTTTGCCCTCTTTAAAGGAGTAACTTTCGTAGGCTGGGGGAGTAGCTGAGTTTATTTCTAGCCGATGGCCTAGCTTGTATTTATTGAACCGCATTTTGTAGCCACTGTATTTTCTAAAAATCTTAAGTAGCTTGTAATACAGCTGATAATATACCTGCGTAAATTTAAGGTGACGAAGCGTATGAAAATACCTAATAAACATTGGGCGAAGATACAATCTTCTTTAAATTTTTGCTTGAATTTTATTGCTCTTTTGCAAAGGTTAGCCTTTATTCCTTTGATTTATTCATTGCATTTTTCAAACATTTGTTCATTATGATTTCATTATTTCAAAAATAATTTTACTTTTGCCCTCCGCTCTTATAAAGTAATTGGTGCCTTAGCTCAGTCGGTAGAGCAGCAGACTGAAAATCTGCGTGTCGCTGGTTCAATTCCAGCAGGCACCACAAAAATTAGAGCGAGAGCGAGTACGAAAGTGCTCGCTCTTTTTTTTGCGATAAGTTATTCATCACAACTTTATTTAATTAAAGTGACTAAGCCTGTGGCCTCGTGTTTTTTCCCCAGTATATCGGTTAAAAATACTTTGTAAACATAAGTGTCTATCTGCGCCTCTTGCATATTGTTGTATCTTTTACCATTCCAGCCAAGGTTAATGTCGTTCGACACAAAGATTTGTTCTCCCCATCTATTGTAAATGAATAATTCAAAATCAGTAATGTTGTATGCTCTTACATAGAATACGTCATTAAAGCCATCTCCATTTGGTGTGAATGCATTTGGAATGTAATAATTGCTAGTTGGTGACACGTGAAGTTTTTTTGTGATAGAGTCGCTACAGTTATATGCATTATTTACCTTCAAAGTAACGTAATGGTCGCCAGTACTTATAAAGGAGTGCGTTGGATTTTCGTTGGTTGAAACTCCTTCTTCACCAAATTTCCAAAGCCACGAATTTTCATTTGTCGATTCATCGGTAAATGTTGCTATGTTATTAATGTCATCTAGTTCAATTGGATTGTAAGAAAATTGGGCCTGAGTAATAGGAAAAACTGTAATCAAATCCTTTATTAGGGTGTCTCCCACACAACCTTTGTCTGATTGGGTATGCAATGAAATGGTAAATTTCAATGGAGAAATTCCGGTGTTTATGAAACAATGTGAAGGGTTGTTTTTTGTAGATGAATTACCATCACCAAAATTCCAAGTATAGGAGTTCACTTTTCCAGTTGAAATGCTTGTTTGATTTTCGAAATCTACGCACCATGTCGCACACCCTTGAGGAGTGGAGGTGCTAAATTTACTTTTCGGCAGTGGAAATACAGCCACCTCTTTTGAGATTGAATCGATGCAGTTGTGAGATGAAGTGGTAATTAATTTTACGTTATAAATACCCTCCGTATTAAATTTGTAGGTAGCGTCTTTTCCTACATCGGTTTTGCCATTGTCAAAGTCCCACAATTGCGAGGTAATTGAATTTGGGGAATTTACTGAAGAAATAGAACTTGTGTTTGTAAATATAGTTGTGTTATGTAAACATACATCAGTGGCCGTGAAGTTAGGAATAGGTAGTGGCCACACTGCAATAGCGTGTTCTACAGAGTCGGCACAATTTTGATCTGAAATCACCTTTAATTTTGTGATGTAGTTTCCTTCATTTGCATATTTGTGCAGTGGGTTTTGTAAGTGAGAATTTCCTTTATCGCCAAATGACCAATTGTTTGATTTTATTACACCCATTTTTATGGTAGAATTATTTTGAAACGAAGCTGTGCCGCTTATACAAATATTATCTACGGTAAATTGGGCAAGGGGCGAAGGATGAATGGTTACTTGTTTCACCAGTTCGTTTGAACAACCCTCTGAAGTGGTAGCTTTTAGTCTTACATCAAAGGTTCCTGCGCCTGCAAAAATATGTGTTGCATCTTTGGTGGTATATTCCACTGTATTGTCGTTTAGGATATCCCAATTCCATAAATTAAATGTTGCACTAGAATTCAGTAGGGAAGAATTTTTGAATGGTGAACTGGCGAGATCACAAACATTTTGAGTACTGAAGTTGATGGTAGGTTTTTCAAAAACCGATACCGATTTGCTAATACTGTCAACACAACCATTGTCGCTTGTTACCAATAATTTCACCTCGTATTTTCCATATTTCGAGTATGCATAATTTGGATTCTGTAAAGCGCTTACGCCGGCTAAATCTCCAAAATCCCATTCGTTTTTCGCTATTGATCCCTTGTCGATAGAAGAGGTGTTATTAAAGGTCATAGCATCGGGAAAGCACACATTGCTTTGGGTGAAATTTGCTTTGGGCATAGTATGAAAAATAATGGGATGCGTAATTGTGCTTACACAACCTTTTTCGGTGGTTACTGTTAATTTAGCTTTCGTGGTGGTGTTGTGAATTGGATAATTGAAAGTTGGATTTTGAAGTGCTGATTTTCGTGAATTGTCGTTGTAAAAATCCCATTCATAAGTGGCGATTTTACCAGTAGATTTATCTTTAAAGGAAGTAGGGAAATTAGCGCATACAATATCAGAGGTGAATTCGGCAACGGGCGCTGCAGCAACTTCTACATTTATAATGGTATCATGCATGCACCCATTGTTATCGGTAATGGTAAGTTTTGCCGAATAAGTAGCCGCGCTGGGATAAGTAAAAACAGGGTTACTTTCATTACTTAATGAGGTATTGTCGTTGTAGAAATCCCAAGCATAAGTTTTTATGCCAGTAGGAGAAGTGCTCAAATCTTTAAAAGAGGTGGCATTACCTTGACATACTGTGTTGGTGGTAAATTTGGCAACCGGACTATTCGCTACATCAATACGAACTTTTGCAGTAGTTTCGCAATGACCAACTGTACCTTTAAATGTTACGGTGTATTCCCCTGGAACATCTGTGGTTAAGGTTCTACCAATGGTATTGGCGGCAGCATTCCATCGATAATCACGTCCGCCTTCAGGCGCGCTCACCTATACAGGTTTTCCCTTGCAAGTGCTAACAGCAGGGATGATTAGCTCTCCTTTGCATTCTGTTTCAATGTATGCATATGAATAATGACCACCCCAAATACAATCACCTACTCTAAAGTCAATGGTAACAGTTTTGCCGATAAATGCTTGCAAAGGAATGAATGCGGTTTGCCAATCGAGATATTTAACTTCTATCGCTTTAGGAGAATCTTTCCAATTGGGGTTGCCGTCGCCAGGAATGGCTTCTCGGTTAGCACAATTGGCTAATTGGGCTTTTTCATCTTCTGTAAGTAAATCGCCAGTCATTGTAACATAGAAGTAGGGCATTTCTATTCTGTTGTGAGCCGGATTTTCAATGACCAAGGCATAGTGGTAGAAATAGTTGTAGTTATCATTGGTCACTAAAAAAGTTCTTCTTATCGAAGCGGCACCATTGTCTAGTTTGCCCATTCCATCACCCAGCAAAGCAGTGGCTCCGCTAGCCCCATATCTCATTTGAATGGGTGCATTGGCATCTATACCCGGTGTAGTAATGATGCTGTGTTGAGGTCCGCCTAATGCAGGAAAACCAACACCAAAAGTACCCACTGGCACTTCATTAATCCAGCTAAAGGGAGTTGTAGTTCTAAAATCTGTCAACCCCTCGTACATTTTCCAATCGCTAAAATCTTTTAAGTCGAAATCGCAATTTTCGCATCCGTCGGGATAAGCGCCTAAAGGTTTTGGAGTGGGTGCGCTAATAACAATGGGTGATAATCGCTGCGCAGAGTAAGGATTTAGAGTATAGAATTGAATTAAATCCTGTGCTTTATTATCAAGTTCAATTTTAAAAGAGTGTAGTTGCGTTTGTGAGAGGTAATTCTTTTGGTAGCAATCATGATAGAAATTTCCTGTATATCTATATAAATCAATCACTATTTTCCTTCTGTTGATCTCAAATAAGGATGAATCTCCTTTCCACTTTGATGAAAATTCTTCGTTAAATTTCTTTTCATTGAATATTCTTTTTCCTTCAGCCTCAATAAATGAATCAAGTGCGTTTTTTGAGGCAGCAATGTTCGTGTTCCTTTCGTTGTTAGCTTGGCCAAAAGTCGCAGAAATAGCAGTAAAAAGAATAAAGAATAGTGCGGCATATTTTTTAGTAAAGAGCCTAGCTGTGATAAATTCAGTATAATGAAGATGCTTGCCCATATTACGCTTAGTTTAAGTAGAGTTGAAATTATTCATGGAAGATATATTGGGAGATTTTTGCACTCAAAATAAAAATTCGTTTAGATGGCATTTCAAAATTCAAATGATGTCAGATGAAATTTTCCAGCAGAGTTACTCTGTTTTATATTTTTGAGAAGTGAAATACCATATTTTTAATTTTTTATTTGGCATCTTAAACATAGAAGCTATACCTTCATGCCTACTACTATTAGAACCAAAATGAAAAAACTACTACTTTTCGTATTCATTTTTATTGCATTTTCGCTAAGTGCTCAACCACCTCAAAAGGCTTTTCCACTGGCGGGAATTGATACTCTTCCTGTTAAATTTGCATATAAGTGGTACCATGTTTCGGGAGGTGTTGCTTACCGAATAGAATTCGATACTACAAGCCAGTTTAATTCTCCTCTAAAGCGTGTTTTGTCGGCCGATGATGCATCTCTTGCCTCTTACAATCCTGGCAGTGAAGTTTCATTGGTGGACAGTAATTATTTTACAAAGAAAAGTATTACTGGAAAGTAAGAACAATCTTTGCTGCAGATAGTTCAATATGGTCGAGCACCGATTCGTTTGCAACCAGAGAAACTATTGGTTTAATTTCTCCTGCTGATTTATCTTATGTAACGCCTGCTTCATTTTTTATAGCTCATATTGCGGGATCATCAAAGTATGAGTTTCAGTTGGATACCGATCCTATTTTTACAAATCCGATTTATATCTATAATACAGTGGCTAATTATTCTAATCACCTCGATAAACAATCGGTTATGATTCCAGGAACAGGTTATTCTCCAAATACTACCTACAGTTGGAGAGTACGAGCTTTTAACGCAGTTGATTCAACAGAGTGGAGTAAAACGCGCACTTTTACAACGCTCACTTATTCAAATTCTGTGGAGCAGTTAGATGCAAGTATTTTGGTTTACCCTAATCCGGTCTCAAACAAATTGTTTATTGATAATTCGAATGCAAGCACAATTGTGATAAGCGATATGCAAGGAAATGAGCTAGAGAGAATTAATGCGAGTTCTTACTATGTTTTAGATGTTTCTAGCTATAGTAACGGCTTGTATTTGCTAGCAATCTTTGAAGCCAATAAGATGACTGCGGTACGTAAGTTTAGTGTCATTAAATAAACTATACAGCTTATTGACCTGAGTTTTTCTATTTTTCATATGCTATAATCGAGTTATTTTATTTTTAGATAGTGCAGCGATTGAAGTAGCTTGGCGCTTTGGAAAATATTGAAGCTATCAAATAAATAAATTGATTGCTTCAAACTATAATATTACCACCTAGTGTTTTTGATTATGTACGGGTAAGTACAGTGCGTCAGCGTCGCAAAGGGCTCTCCTTTGCGACGATTTTTTTCAATTACTTTTTATTTGTAGAGTTGCTTGTAGTTTATTTAGCTGCGTGATTTCTTTGCTCAGTAGTTTTCGAAAAGCAAGTTTTTGTATGAAGTTTTTTGGCATTTTGATTTCACCCAAAGGTCGAATTTAAAGCTGTTGAAAAGGAACGAGTATTTATCACTTTTCTTAACCTGTTGGTAATGTAAATCAAACTCGGTAAAATAAGCTTTGTCGTCTTTCTTACTAAGCTTCTCTAGTAGTTTAATCACTTCTTTTTCGGCATCTAGAATATCATCTGTGCTTTTTAGCAAATACTTTAATGATCTTAGTTCTACTTGTATCAACTCTGCATCGCCCATTTCATAGCCACAAATGATTTTTAATATTTTTTCGTAGATCTTAAGATTTTTAAAAGAGCGCATGTGGTATTGCGTATCTAGTTCATTAGAAATTTGAAATGCTTTTTTGTAGTTTCCGGTGATAAAAAAGTAATGAAATCTTGAATGTAAGAGATCGATTTTATCTTTATTGAATGGAGCCTCTTCAATCTGTTCTTTATAATTGTTTTCAAGCTGCTCATGAAAATTAAAGTATTCACTAAAGTTTCCTCTATTGAAGAAGTAGAAGTCTTGATGCACCAATAACATCATCTGAAGATAGATGTCTTTGGTTTCATCTACTATATCAATCATGTTTTGAAGCATTTTTGAAGCATCATCTTTTTTGCCTGCTTCAACAGAAATACGCACATAGTTGGCCATTTGTGTAAATCGTGACCGAAGCGGAAAACGATTGAGCAAGGCCTGTAAATCAATAAGGTTTTTGAGGTGATAGCAAGCCTTATCAAGATCTTTTTCAAAACTCATATGCTTGAAGTACTTAATAAAGTGGTAGCAAACTAAAGCAGTTTTTGATGGTGCTTTGCTATCATTCATTAGTAATTCATGATTGAACAATAGATTGAGTTCCGATTTAATTTCTTCATTCGATGTATGGCGAAACAATTCTCCTTTGCGATAGATTGTGTCACTCAAAATAAAAAATTCTTCTGCATTTTGAGCTAGTTTTAGTGATGCAAGAGAATCGTTTCTTATTTGTTCTATTTTGGTGGAGAAACTAAAATCAACCATTGATTTTTGCTGATGTAGGATTTCAATCATGCTGTTGTTGATCTCAATCACTTTTACAAAAATTTCGTTTTCCTTGGCTAATTTGTGCGCCTTCTGTAATATTTTTATGCCATCGTCGAAGAGTAATTTTTCCTTTAAAATTACACTATGTGCAATTAGTCGGTTTATTTGTGATGGTAGGTCATCGGCCTTTATCTTACTAAATACAAGACAATCTAAAATTTCATTGTACAACAAGTATTTTTTTGAAGCAAAAAATTCGCGATGTGCGTTTTTCCCCAAACTTTTTATCACTTCTTTTTCGTCATATTCTTCTGTCTTCTGCAATGCATCAAAAATTTCAATTAAAGAATGGTCTTTACCTCTAAAAGCCATCTTTATTTTTTTGAAATAGGCTTTTTCTGATCCTTTCAACGACGAGATTAATGAGAATAGATGATCGTTTTGGTTCATAGATAGTAGTGATGTGCAGGTAAGTTAGCAATAAATGTGTTTGATAGCAAAATTTGCTATTTAAAGATAGTTCGGTTTTCCACTTTAACTAAATTATTTTTCTGTACAGTTTAGAGGTATTGATTTTTGGAGCTTCTTTTAAAGTGTTATTAAAAAGGGGCAGGACTGAATTATTACAACCATTAAACCACTACTAATTAATGATTAATCAAGCGGGGAGCTTACAGGAATTTACTACGGAGAAACGCTTTTCGAATCCTGCCACCTAGTAACTACGTGCTGCAAATAAATCCAAAAGAATTTGTCTTTTAAAAATAAAAAGTGTGCAAAATGGCATTTCAATTTATAGCGAATGCAAAGGAAAATCTTAAGTGTAGTTTCTAGAATTCTCTTTTGCGAAATATTTCTTGAGTTTGCTTTGTGATTGCGCGTTAAAAATCAAATTCTCAAATGCCATAATTTTAATTTTTTCTTCTTGATTATGTAATTAATAGTGTGCAAATTTGAGAGGAAGTTGAAACAACTAATTTTTCTGCTTTTTACATTTTTAATATTTAAAGAATGAGAAATCTTTTCGTATTTTTTTTTGCTATAGTTTGTGTTTCTACTATGGCCCAAACCATTAGTAAATATATTGTTACCGATCAATTTGGTTACCGCCCCGCCGATCAAAAAATTGCTGTTTTACGCGATCCTCAAGTTGGCGCCGACGCGAGTGAAAGTTATTCGCCAGGCCTTTCTTTTGCTGTGGTGAATGAAGTGGGTAATGTGCAAGTTTTTACAGGTAGTGCAGTATTGTGGAATGGAGGAGCAACCGATCCACATTCGGGCGATAAAGTGTGGCATTTTGATTTTTCTTCTGTTACTACGCCTGGTACATATTATGTTTTAGATGTTACCAATAATGTTAAATCGTATTCATTTGACATTAAAGATGATGTGTACAATGATGTGTTGAAACAAGCGGTGCGTACCTTCTTTTATCAGCGTGCCAACTTTGCAAAAACAGCTCCTTATGCCGAAACTGGTTGGACAGATGGGGCCAGTCATATCGGGCCAAATCAACAAATGAATTGCAGATATTATTTAGATGAAAGTAATGCTTCTTTAGAAAAAGATTTAAGAGGAGGATGGTTTGATGCAGGTGATTTTTATAAGTACACACCATGGACGAGCGGCTACGTAATCATGATGTTGAAAGCATATAGAGATAATCCAACTGCTTGGACCGATAACTACAACTTACCTGAATCGGGAAACAATATTCCCGATTTATTAGATGAAGCAAAATGGGGAATGGATTATTTACGTCGCTTGCAAAATACCGATGGCAGTTTAATTTCACTGGTGAGTGGAGATGGCGGTACACCCCCTTCTTCAGCAACAAAGAAGTCGTTGTATGGTAAAGTAAGTACGTCGGCAACCATAACTGCTGCAGCGGCTTTTGCCATGGGTGCTAAAATTTACGATATGATTGGCCTAACTTGTTATGCCGATACTTTGCAAATTGCAGCTGAAAAAGCATGGATTTGGGCTAAGAATAATCCTAGTGTGAATTGGGACAATACCAATGATAATGCATGGAAAACTGCCGTTGGTTGGTCGGGAGGCGGATTGAGCTGCGATGATTATGATAGAACCATGTATGCTTTAGAGGCTGCCACTTATTTGTATGATATCACTGGCACTGCCGAATACAAAACCTACTTCGATGCAAATTATGCACAATGCCACTTAATAGCTTGGAATCATGTGTACCCTTTCGAACACAATTACCAAGAAGCATTGCTTCACTACACTACAGTAAGTGGCGCTACCCCAGCGGTAGTAAGCGCCATAAAAAACAGTTATAATATTGGTATGAATAAGGCAGCGGCATCGAACGGATTAGGTTTCGGACCATACGACAGTAAAATAGATGCTTATTTCACCTACATGAAAGATTACGTTTGGGGAAGCAACTCAAACAAATGCGGCACTGGTTTACAGTTTATAGAAAATGTGAAATACAATATTAATCCGACTAGAAATAGCGATGCTTTGATTGCAGCAGAGAATTATATTCATTACATACATGGCCTAAATGCCTTGAGTAAAAATTATCTTTCTAACATGAGCGCCTATGGCGCCGAAAATTCTGTTAGCGAATTTTATCATACTTGGTTTAAAGATGATAGTCCGCTGTGGGACAAAGTTGGTGTTTCTACTTACGGACCAGCCCCAGGATTTTTAGTGGGAGGACCAAATACTTCTTATACTGGTTCCGACAATTGTTGCACGAATTCTTCTTGTGGAAGTCCAGAGAACAATGCAAAATGTACAGCAATTGATATTACTAAAATTATGGGGCAGCCCAAACATAAATCCTATACCGATTTTAATACCGATTGGCAATTGAGATCATGGCAAATAACCGAGAACAGCTGTGGCTATCAGGTTTTTTATATTCGCTTGTTGTCTAATTTTGTGAAGAATTTAGGAACAACTCCAACACTAGATGATTGCATGACCACCACTAGTTCAGAAGTTGCAGCAGTGCCCGTTGAGGTTTTTCCAAATCCATCTGAACAAGTTTTTTATGTACTTTGTCCCGAAGATTTTACAGCAGAAATTTACAGTATGGATGGCAAGTTGATGGGAAAACTTCAAGGTAAAGGAAAAATGGAGTTTGGCGCAGATTTGTCGACAGGAACCTACACCGTTAAAGTTTTTCAAAGCAGCAATTGTCAGAATTTTAAGGTAGTGAAGCTTTAGAAAAATATTTCTTAGAGGAGGCATCAGATGATAATCGATGCCTCTTTTTTTATGATCTCTCCTCTCACAGTAATATTCAAGATGGCTGTGTTCTCCTGAATGTTTGATTTTGAAATTTAGTAACCTTCTTTGTAATGAATTTGATATTAAGTTATCAGATGCCTATCCATTTAAATTTTGAACTGCCATAAATCCAATTTTTTATTCCTTTTAATGATTCCAGAATTTGTTTTTTTGGCACGATTTGTGAAAAGAGCGGGGACATAAATCTAAAATCTATTAATTATGAAAAAGAAACTACTACTATTCTTGTCGGTTATTTGCCTGGCATTAACCTCTTGTGAAAAAGAAAAAACACCTGCGCAATTGCTGCAAAAAACCTGGCTTGCCAATTCTCAAGAAATCATGAGTACAATCGTGCCGCTAAATGATGGCTCGTATTTAAAATTCAATGCCGAATCAACTGGTGAAGATTATACCGGTTCAAAGAAAACAAAAGGGACTTTTACCTACACACTTAATGAGGAGGGGACTTCATTGGCGATTGTGGATACTGATAGTAACGGTGGTAACTACAATTACACTTGGACAGTTGAAGAATTAACTGAGTCTAATTTAACAATTAGCACTAATTCAGGGATCTTCGGTATTATCCGTATCAAATTAACTGCTCAATAAATTTTACAGCCGATGGAGGTTTGTGTTCTCCTTAAAAGCCCCGTTTTAAGAGACTGAAATAGCCAACCTCCATCGGCTTTTACTTCCAATCAAAACATACCTAAAAAATTGAATATGAATAAATCACTTAAGAGCGGTATTTTTCTTGCCGCTATATGCTTAATTACTACCGCAAATATTTTTGCACAAGTAAAAGAAATTTGGACCAAAGAAATGCCAGGAGGATTCTTATGGCAAAAGGTTTTTGCATCGGGAAATTATTTGGTTTCTAATGCCGATGGTCTATCTAAAGTAAATAACGAAACTGGTAAAACTGCTTGGACACTTAAATCCTTCAGCAATATTTCCATGGAAAGTGTTGATGAGTTACCAGGTACTTCGCTGGTTTCTGTAAAAAAAGATGCTGTGACTTATCTTGTTGATCCTTTTAGTGGTGAGATAAAATTCGATTCAAAATCAGCAGGTATTTTTGAATTAAAAGAAACGAAAGTTCTTTATCAATCAAACGGACTTTTTCTTGCTGGAAAAGACTACGAGAATAAACCATGTATCATGTTTGTAAGCGTAAACAACGGAAAGGTTTTGTGGAAGATGCAAGAAGAATTTGGTGGTATTATTTCAGTTAATGAATTATCAAAAACCGATTTATTGTTGGTAACCGTTTTCAATATTTACAAGATAAATGTTACCAATGGTTCTGTGATTTGGAAAAATTCTGTTTCTGCCGAAAGTGAGAAGGTTGCAAATATGAGTGGTGCATTTGGAAATTTGGTGAAAGATATTGCAGTAAATGCAGCAGAGAAAAGCGATATCGTTGTTCGCTATTTCGAAAATCCAAGCAGAACTGTTTTTGTGTTGGGTGTAGAGAAAAAAGAGAACAAACCTTCTCCCGATGGTAAATCTACAGTTGAAGTATTTAAAAGTAGCTACCATGCTTACAACATGTCTGATGGAAAACGTTACTGGAATACTGCTGTTGAGGTAGGAGGAAAAATCAGTCAGTGCGCATTTTATAACGACAATTTCATTGTAATGCCAAATGATGATTTGATGACTAAAGTGAATATGTTTGATTTGAAAAGTGGTGCAGGTAAGTGGGGTAAAAAAGGAAAAGGAACCAAAATAAAAGGTGGCGTTAGCGGATGCTATTTAGCCAATGATAAAATGATGATTGTGTCGTCTAAAAATGGCAAAAATTCATTGTATGTCTTAGACGTTAATACTGGATTACCATTGTTTAAAAAACCAACAAAAATTGTTGGAGATATCACTCAAACATTCTTAACCTCTAAAGGAATTTTGTATATAACTTCATACCAAATCAATGTTATTGATCCTGCAACCGGCGTTCTTGCATTTGAAAATGCAATTAATACCAATCCTTCTTTAGTTAAAGAAACAAGCGATGAGTTATTTGTTTTCGATAAGTCACAAGGTAAAATCATCTCTATCAACTTAATGACTTGTGCTATCACTAATATTTCTCAAAATGCTGTTGCCGCAGATGGTAAAGAGGAATTCAATACTCTTGAATTGCGCACTGATGGTTTCATTTTAACTTCTTCACAAAACATTGCCTATATCAACAAAAGCGGAGCAACAGTTTATAATAAATATTTCCCTGCTCCTAAAGAATCTGGATTGAAGCAAGCTTTGTTGTATGCTCAGGCAGCAAGAGCAGCTTATATCGGAGTTCGTTCTGCACAAGCATCGGTAGCATTTAACGATGCTGCACGTCAAACTACAAATGCAACCGGACAACAAGTGTTGGGTGCTTTTGGTGATGCCTATGGCGACTTGTCGAAAGAAGCAACTGGTTTTGCATTGCAATCTATCAAACAAGCTCAAGCGCGTTTCAAAGCTTCTGCACAAAGTAGAGATTTTGTTATCATACTTGCAGATACCGAAAGAGGAAATGTATTGGCTGTTGTAAATAAAAATACTGGTGAACTAATTGGAGAAGTGAATTTGGGAAGAGAGAAAAATCCTAAGTACACTGTGGATGATATTACCGGACAAATTTTTATGGAGAATAAGAAAGGTAATATCGTTTCTTATAAATTGAATTAAAAAGTTTTAAAACGGCCTATTTTATGTTTATTAACAAAAGTTCAGTAATAACTTTTTTTAATCTTACAGCGGCCTCTTTTATTAATCGCTAATTTGAGTAGGTAAATAAATTTTACAATTAACCATTATAAATTGAATCTATTATGAAAAAACAAACACTTTTTGTAGCATTTGCATTTGGAGTAGCAAGTGTATTTGCTCAGGATTTAACTTCTAAAAAAGGAGAAGCTATTTTACCAGAAGCTGGTGACTGGGGAGTAAGCGTGAACGCAAATCCTTTCTTGAACTATGCCGGGAATTTCATTGGTGGAAACGGACTTAATGCTGCGCCAACAGCCAATTTCTTAACTACCAATCAAACTATTACTGGTAAGTATTTTATCGACGAGAAAACTGCCTACAGAGGTGGTATTCGTATCAATTTTTCATCGGCATCAACTGCAACGAAGGTAGCTGCAATTCCAGCAACTTCTCCAGCAACATTTGTAGATGATGTAACTACTGTAAGCGGTTCTAACATTGGACTTACTTTCGGTTTAGAAAAAAGAAAAGGAAAAACTCGTTTACAAGGGTTTTACGGTGCTGAAGCAGGTTTAATGTTTGGAAGTGGAAAAACAACTTTCGAATATGGTAATGACCTTTCTGCCAACAACGCAATCACTCGTACTGCTTTAACAAAAGGTGGTTCTACTTTCGGGTTCGGACTAAGAGGCTTTATTGGAGCTGAGTATTTTATTCTTCCAAAAATGTCGATTGGTGCTGAATTTGGTTGGGGATTAGCATTTAACAGAACAGGCGAAGGCGAAACAACTACAGATACTTGGAATGGTTCTGCAGTGGAGTCTACAACTACAAATACTGGTAAATCATCTTCTTTCGGTATTGATACCGATAACATGAACTCAGTTTTTGGCCCGGCTGGTACAATCCGTTTAGGTTTGCATTTCTAAGCAACTGATCAAGTAACATTTAAATCCTGAAATCATTCCCTTGTGGAATTGATTTCGGGATTTTTTTTTTTGAACGTAATACTTTGTTTCCAATCACATGTGCTGATTGTGAAATACCATAATCCCAAATTTTTGTTTTGTAGCTTCTCTGGAATAAGCAGACATTGTGCACCAGTTGGTATTGTACGACTATTTGTTTATGTTCTTTTGACTGATTTCCAGACGACTGGTTTTTAGATAGTATGCCTACTGTTTGGAATACTCAAGGAAGTAATGACATTGCTTTTGCAATGTTTCATATTGTTAATGCTGTAGTGCTTTAATAGGCTCCCCAGAGCAACCTGAGCTCACCCACAAAGGGTGGGCTCTTTTTTTGTGAAAGTCAATACAGTTGTCACTTTTAGCGTTGTTGAAAAGCCTTCATAATTCGTCACTTACCTTTCTGCAAAAAAATAGTATTTTCGCGCACACATAAATACGTGCGAAATGATTTCATTTTTTGGTGATAGTTCTTCAAAAGTTTTTGCGGTACAAACCAGCGCAAAACTTTCTGATTTAGATATAACAAAACTTAATTGGCTTTTTGGTGATGTGCAATTGATTGCCGGCGACAGCATCAACAAAACTTTTGTTGGTCCGCGTGCCGCTATGGTTACCCCATGGAGCACCAACGCTGTAGAAATTACCCAAAACATGGGTATTTCGGGCATCATTAGAATTGAAGAGTTTGATGCGGTAGAGGAGAACTTCACTGCCTTCGATCCTATGTTGCAACACAAATTTTCGGCTCTTACACAATCTCTTTTCGATATCAATATTAAACCTGAACCTATCTTGGAGATTGATGATATTGACGCCTACAACAAAAAGGAAGGATTGGCTTTGAGCGCCGAAGAGGTGGAATACCTCAATGGCTTATCGAAGAAGTTAAATAGAAAATTAACCGACTCAGAAGTTTTCGGATTTTCACAAGTGAATTCAGAACACTGCCGTCATAAAATTTTCAATGGAACTTTCGTGATTGATGGCCAAGAGAAAGAGACTTCTCTTTTCAAGTTGATTAAAAAAACTTCGCAAGAGAATCCCAATTCCATCGTGTCTGCTTACAAAGACAATGTAGCATTTGTTGCCGGACCAACCATAGATCAGTTTGCGCCCAAATCGGCAGATAAACCCGATTTCTACCAAGTGCAAAAACTAAATTCTGTGATTTCATTAAAAGCAGAAACGCACAATTTCCCAACTACAGTTGAACCTTTCAATGGTGCTGCTACGGGTTCGGGGGGTGAAATTCGCGATAGATTAGCGGGTGGTAAAGGTTCTTTGCCTTTGGCGGGAACAGCGGTGTACATGACTTCTTACTCGCGTTTGAAAGACAATCGCAGCTGGGAAAATGGAATGGCCGAAAGAAAATGGTTGTACCAAACACCAATGGATATTTTAATCAAGGCATCGAATGGTGCAAGTGATTTTGGTAATAAATTCGGACAACCTCTTATCACCGGTTCGGTGTTCACCTTCGAGCATGAAGAGGAAGGAAGAAAATTAGGTTTCGATAAAGTGATTATGCAAGCCGGCGGAATTGGTTTCGGTAAGAAAGAAGAGGCCTTGAAAGAAGAGCCGCAAGTGAGCGATAAAGTGGTGATTTTAGGTGGAGAAAATTATAGAATTGGAATGGGTGGTGCTGCGGTATCATCGGCCGATACTGGTGCTTTTAGCAACGCTATCGAGTTGAATGCTATTCAACGTTCTAACCCTGAAATGCAAAAAAGAGCGATGAATGCCATTCGTGGTATGATAGAAAGCGGACAAAATCCGATTGTTTCTATTCATGATCATGGTGCTGGCGGACACCTAAACTGTCTTTCTGAATTGGTGGAAGCAACTGGTGGTAAAATCGATTTAGATAAATTGCCAGTGGGCGACCCAACACTTTCTGCAAAAGAAATTATTGGTAACGAGTCGCAAGAAAGAATGGGCTTGGTAATTAAAGCCAAAGATGTTGATGCTTTGCTTAAAGTTGCCGAACGTGAGCGCGCGCCAATGTATGTGGTTGGTGAAGTAACGGGCGACCATCGTTTTACTTTTCAGTCGTCGAGCAAAGGCATTAAACCAATGGATTTAGAGCTGGATGATATGTTTGGTTCTTCTCCTAAAACGGTGATGAACGATGTTTCGGTGAAGAGAGAATACAAAGATGTGACTTACGATGTAGCAAAAATTCAAAGTTATGTTGAGCAAGTTTTAAAGCTAGAAGCTGTTGCTTGTAAAGACTGGTTGACGAATAAAGTCGATCGTTGCGTAACGGGTAAAGTGGCTAAACAACAGGCTGCCGGATCGCTACAATTGCCTTTGAACAACGTGGGTGTAATGGCTTTAGATTACAATGGTAAAGAAGGTATTGCAACGTCTATCGGTCACGCACCTTTAAGCGCAGTGATTGATGCAGCTGCAGGTTCTAAAAATGCCATTGCTGAGGCTTTAACCAATATCGTTTGGGCTCCTTTGCAAGACGATTTAAAATCGGTTTCTCTTTCTGCCAACTGGATGTGGCCTTGTAAAAACGAGGGTGAAGATGCGCGTTTATATGCTGCGGTAGAAGCAGTTTCTCAATTCGCCATCAACTTAGGAATCAATATCCCAACAGGAAAAGATTCTTTAAGTATGAAACAGAAATACAAAGACCAAGAAGTTATTTCTCCCGGCACTGTGGTGATTTCTGCAGTGGGACACTGCAACGATATTCAAAAAGTAGTAGAACCTGTTTTAACTAAAAAAGCAGGCAACAAAATTTTCTATATCAACTTGTCGAATGATGCCTACAAATTAGGTGGTTCTTCTTTCGCGCAAGTGAACAACAAAATTGGTAAAGAAACACCAACGATTAAAGATGATGCTGCATTTAAAAACGGATTCAATGCATTGCAGACTTTAATTAAAAAAGGTTTAGTTTCTGCCGGACACGATATCTCTTCAGGCGGATTAATCACTACGCTTTTAGAAATGTGTTTTGCCGATGTTAATCTTTCTGCTTCTATCGATGTAAGTTCATTGAATGAAAAAGATTCGGTTAAAGTATTGTTTGCCGAAAACAGCGGAGTAGTGTTTCAAACTCTTCATTCTGCACAGGTAGAAGAGGTGCTTAAAGCCGCAAAAATATCTTACCAAATTATTGGTGAAGCTAAAGAAGGCGCATCATTGGAAGTGAAAAACTGTGAAGAGAAATTAGCATTCAACATTGCACAATTGCGTGATGTGTGGTACGAAACATCTTTCTTGCTAGATCAAAAACAATCGGGAGTGAAGAAAGCTACCGAGCGTTTCAACAATTATAAAAATCAGCCATTGCAATATAAATTCTTGCCATCTTTTACAGGTAAAAAACCAGTAGTTGATGCCAAAGCAGTTCGTCCGAAAGCGGCAGTGATTCGCGAAAAAGGTTCGAACTCAGAAAGAGAAATGGCTAATGCATTATATCTTGCTGGCTTCGATGTGAAAGATGTACACATGACCGATTTAATCGCTGGCAGAGAGACTTTAGAAGACATTCAAATGATAGTTGCTGTAGGTGGTTTCTCTAATTCAGATGTATTGGGTTCTGCTAAAGGTTGGGCCGGAGCATTCTTGTACAATGAGAAAGCGAAAAATGCTTTACAGAAATTCTTCGCACGTAAAGATACTTTGTCGTTAGGCGTGTGCAACGGTTGTCAGTTGTTCATTGAATTGGGATTAATCAATCCAGAGCATGAGCAAAAACCAAAAATGCTTCACAACGATTCTCATAAATTTGAATGTGTATTTACTAGCGTAACGATTCAAAAAAATCATTCTATTATGTTGTCTTCTTTGGAAGGAAGTACACTAGGAATTTGGTCGGCGCACGGCGAAGGAAAATTCTCTTTCCCTTATGCCGAAGAGAAATACAACATCGTTGGTAAATATGCTTACAATGCTTATCCAGCAAATCCGAATGGTTCTGATTTCAATACCGCAGTTTTAACCTCTAATGATGGTCGCCATTTAGTGATGATGCCGCATTTAGAGCGTTCTACTTTCCCTTGGAATTGGGCTCATTATCCATCAGATAGAAATGATGAAGTGACGCCGTGGGTAGAGGCTTTTGTGAATGCTAGGGAGTGGTGTTTGAAAACGGTGTAGTTCACTCTGCACGTCATTGCGAGGAGGAACGACGAAGCAACCTCACACCCCTCTGCTAAGTTTAGCGCAGCGTAACTTTGCTGAATCTTTTCTTGTCCCGAATCTCGGGATTCAGCTTCGTTGTTCTTCTTTTAAAAGAAGCAAATCGATACTTTTTGTCTTGAAACAAAAAGTATCCAAAAAATTCAAGTGGCAAAAGATGCTGCCCTCGCTCTCTCCAAAAATTTTCATCCTCCTTTTATCCGGATTCAATTTTTGGTTCACCGCCTTTCCGCACCCTCGCCTTTTGCCACTGGCCCGCGCACAATAGTATTGGCAGGGCGAAAAAAGATTTGCTATTACCTTCTTCTTCTGCTGTTTTTTGGCTGAAAGGTTGTGGCTTTGAAACCTCCATATTTTGCCACGGCGATTTTGGTATTGTTTGCTTCCACAGATGACCTATATCGCGCTACTAGCATTCTTTCGAGGTGATTTTCTGTGAGCAAGTAAACTTCATGATATGCGCCATCATTAATTGTGAATTGAGCGTTATATCTGCTGGTTACGGTACTACTGTAACTTAAAGTCAAAACCGCAATATCTGTATATTCCTCATAGCTAATCCAATTTCCCGTGGGAATAAAAAGATAATTATGGTAATGCTTATACTTCTTATTTTCAAAGTCTAGTTCAATTCCTTGAAATGAAAACGATAGCAAAGCACCAACTGCTAAAAACAAAAGGACCGGCCAAGCTTGAGTAAAGTACAACGCTATCAATCCAATGCCCAAGAGCACGTATCCGAAATAACCTGTTGTATCAGAGAAGGCATTGCCTAATTTAAATTTCTTTTTTGTCATATTTAAAAATAGTAATTTTCTTCTCACCTGTGCGAAGTATAGCGAAGCGTAACTTTGCTGAATTTTTTCTTTTCACGATTTTCGGGATTCAGCTTCGTTGTTCTTCTTTTAAAAGAAGCAAATCGATACTTTTTGTCTTGAAACAAAAAGTATCCAAAAAATTCAAGAGCCAAAATATACTGCCGGCCCGCTCTCCATATTATTAATTCTCCTTTTATCCGAATTAATAATATGGTTCACTGCCTTTCCTCACGCCCGTATTTTGGCTCGGGCCAGCGCACAATAGTGACTGATGCTTTGACGTTAGCTCAACAATTTTTACATTTATTCAATGGGATTTATTCAATACTTTATTGTTTTTTTAGGTGGTTTATTTCTGGCGTATCTTGTTCATTTATTATGGCAATGGAAGTTAAATAAGATATTAAAGTATCTAAGAAATTTTACACTAATTCTATCATGTTATCTGCTAATTTGTTTTTTTCATCAGCTAAATATTGGGCGAGATATTGTGACGGATTGTATTCAAATGTCAGGTGAGATGGATTATTTGTTGGGTACTGATAGGATTGATTTTTATTGCGGAGGTAAAAGTTTTTCAGCGGAGTATGCCGATCATTTTTATTCTGGAACATGTAGTAAGAAAAATGGAACTTATTCTTTTGAAACAGATATTGATATTTTTAGTCCATTTCGTGAACCGTTTTTTCCGAAATTATACTTTAAAGAATCGGCAGATGGTAATTTTCTGCTTGACCAAGATTCAAATAAGGTTTATAAAATCTACTATATTTTAGGTAAGTAGTTGTCAAGTCCGCGTAACTATTGTGCGCTAGCCATCGCCAAAAGCCGAGGGTGCGGAAAGGCTGTGAAACCAAAATAGAAAGCGGACTAAGGAGCTTTCGTTATTTTGGGAGAGCGGGTTGGCAGGATTTTTTGGCGAAAGATTTTTTGTTTACTTTTTCATCTCTGAAAAAGTAAATCTTTTGTTTCTTTTAGAAAAAGAAAAATACCTTTACTACATGAACCTCATCATCGACATAGGCAACACCGCAACAAAAATCGCTTTTTTCAAAGAGAAGGAGTTGGTGCAATCTAAAGCTATCGAAGGTTTTCCCGAGATGGAAGTGTTGAAGTTGATCAACGACCATCAATACCACAAAGTGATCATCTCTTCGGTAAAGCATTTTAGCAGCGAATTTTCTGGCGCTTTGCCAAAAGGAAAGGTGTTGTTGCTTAGCAGCGAAACAAAGCTACCCATCGCCATCAATTACGCTACTCCAAATACCTTGGGCGTGGATAGAATTGCTGCTGCTGTGGCTGCTGCATTGCTCTTTCCCAAACAAAATGTGGTTTGTTTCGATTTAGGCTCGTGTATCACCAGTGAGTTGATAAGTGCCGATGGCGTTTATCACGGCGGAAGTATTTCTCCGGGGATGAATTTGCGATTTAAAGCCATGAATACTTTTACCGATAAATTGCCGTTAGTGAACGCAGGCGATAAAAAAGTGAGTTTACCGGGCGATAGCACGGCTTCGTGCATGCAAGTGGGAGTGGTGCTTGGAATCACTAGTGAAATCAAGGGAATGATAGAGGTTTATGCGTCTAAATACCCTTCTTTAAAGGTGATTTTTACAGGTGGAGATGCCGCTTATTTTGAAAGCCTCTTAAATATGAACATATTTGTACAGCCCAATTTGGTTTTAATGGGCTTAAATGAAATTTTAAATTATCATGAATTTTAAGAAAATATTGTCCTTTCTTCTCGCTCTCACTCCCACATTTACTGTGTTTTCTCAGGGAGGCGCCAATTCAATCTATTCTCAATACGGAATGGGTTTAAGCTATCCACATCAGTTCGGAAGAAGTTTTAGCATGGGTAATACTGGTATTGCCATGACCGATAACCTTACTTTAAATACCTACAATCCGGCCTCTATAGCCGATATCCAATTTACCACTTTTGAGGTGAATGCCATTGCGCAAGGATTTCAGTCGAAAGACGGAGTAAATACTCCTTCTCAATTTTTAGATGGTTCTTTGGGAACTATTGGATTGGGCACTCCGTTGTTGAAAGGGTGGGGGGCAATGTTGGGACTCACACCATACTCCTCCATGGGGTATTCATCTAAGAATGTTGGTACCGATGGTATTGCAGGAAATTTCACCGATTATTACAAAGGTTTTGGTGGAGTAAATGAACTGTTTTTAGCAAGTGGCTATCGATATAAAAATATATCTATTGGTGCGAAAGTAAATTATCTATTTGGCACTTTCAATCATCAAAAATTAAGAGTGTTTGATGATGTGACTTACTTCAGTGCATACAAAGATCAACAGTATGAAATATCAAGTTTAACTTATGATTTCGGAGCACAGTACAAAATTAAGTTTAGCGAAAATTCTAATTTAACTTTGGGTGCTGTTTATGGTTTGCAACACAGTTTAAATAGCAAGTATTCAATACTTTCTCTTATCACTGTGCAAAATACTATTAGCGATCCTATGGTGGGCGATGCAATAGTAAGTGTATCTGAAAATACTACTGCTTCACCTTCGGCATTTGCACTTACGCTTCCGGCTTATATTGGCGGTGGTGTGGCATACAAATACAGAGATAAATTAACGCTTGCCTTAGATTATAAACAACAAGATTGGAGTTCTTTCGAATTGAATAAAGGTGTTTATACAACAGGTAAAAGTGTGAACTTGGGAGCAGAATTTTTGCCAAATAAGAATTCTGTGGGTAAAGAAAATTATCACAAAAGAATCGCTTATCGTTTTGGTTTGAGTTATCAAAATTTACCTTTGATGGTGAATGGTGTTGCCATCAATGATTATTCTGCCACTTTAGGTGTAGCTTTCCCTTTGCGTAAATTTAAGTACGAAAGAGAATTGTTTGGAAGTGTTATAAATGTTGGCTTACAGCTTGGAACACGAGGTACTTTAAGCAACAATTTAGTGAAAGACGATTATATCAAATTGAATGTAGGATTTACCTTAAATGATAAGTGGTATATCAAAAGAAAATTCGATTAGCGATGGAAAGAGTTCAAAGTTTAATATTCAATGTTCAATGTTCTGCTTTGTGGCTTATCTCATTGTTATTTTTTTCTTGTGAAAATGAAATCGATAAGGTTCAATCTTCTACCCAAGAAATAAAATTCCCTACAGCAACCTATAGAGATTACGATGCCTTGTACAGTGATTCGGCCATTGTAAGAATTAGAATTACCGGCAAAATAATGGAGCAATATTCAGAAGGAATTGCTCACGACGAATTTAAAGAAGGTGTACATATTTGGTTTTACGATACCGATAGAAAAGTGGAATCGGAATTAACAGCCAATACCGCCACCCGTCAGCGTTTGAACAATGTTATGGTGGCTAAAGGTAATGTGGTGGTGTACAACAAAAAGGGTGATAAATTGAATACCGAGCATCTTACTTGGGATGGTAAATCAAGGAAAGTATATACCGATGCTTTTGTTAGAATTACAACGCCTGATAAGGTGATGACAGGAACTGGTTTAGAATCAGATGAGACTTTTTCAAAGTACAAGATTTTAAATGTTAAAGGAATAATTAGAAGATAACTTTTACTATGGCGCCAGCCTGCTAACTGGGGCCATGATGCATCAAAAATCGTAATTCAACGACAAGTAAAAAACTCTATCTTTTTTAAACGCTCCATCTTCAATTCCCCAGGCCCAATCGGCGCGTATATGGTAACCCCACAGTAGCGTTCTAAATCCGAAACCTAAACCACCAACGAAAGGTTCGCGTTGAGTTTTTACATTTACTATTCCGGTGTGTGCTTCTCCACCCAAAATAATTGTTTTGTTGTTTAGTGAATTGCTTTCCGATAGAGGGTTCCATCCCGACCAGGCGCTACCAACATCAAAGAAGCCTATCATCTGCATATGTTTGAGCCATCTTGTATTGATAGGATGTTGATAAAGCATTTTTACAAAGGGCAAACGCAATTCGGTATTGATCACAACAAAATTACTTCCATTGCGCGCATTTTGAATAAATCCTCTCATATGAGATGCAAGAGTTTGAAAGGTGTAAGCATTGCCATCTGCAAGGCTTGAAGGAGGCAATTCTTTATTGAATTTTGGTGAGATCCAACCATCAACTCCGCCCATATAGTACATCAATTTTTCTGTTCCAAAAGAGTAAGAGGCCGCAGCTCTACCCGCGAAAATAAAATCTTTGTAAATAGGAATGTAGGTTCTGTAATCGGCACCTAAAATAGCCGTGTTTTTATTCCATTCATTCACGTTTTGGAAATACTCAGCAAAGGCCTTAAATCGAGTCCCATTCTTGATGTTTATTGTTTTGTCTTTACTTGCATCAAAAACATATTCGCTTCTTAATACTGCGCGGTAGGTTCTTGTGCTTTGCATGTTAAGCGATGTTTTTTCTCTGGTAAGTGGAATCAAATCATCATAGCGAAGACTTGCCGAATACCTCATTCTTTCTACAATAGAGAAGGGCTGAGTTATTTTGTATGTTGCTTCGTAACTAACATTTTTAAATAAGATATCTGCACTTTCAAAGCCGCTACTTCTTCGGTACAAAACATATTGATAGTCGAGTTGTTTTTTGCAATTCTCGAAGCTGATGAATACTTCGTTGTTGCGCAATCCAGAGATGCGTAAACCTCCTCTTACATAATAATTTTCTAGAAGATCTTTTGTGCCAAACATTAGTATCGGACTCAATCCGCCAGAGTTTATTGGTCCGCCAGTAAATGGCTGATAAATAGGGTTGATAAAGTTATTGCCAATTTCTGCCGAGGCTTCTTCTACCATAAAAGCAGGTTCGTAATTGTATTCTTTTGCTCTTTTATTAATGATTCTCTCCACTATTTTCTGTTCTGTTTTTTCTTCAGCAGTTGGCACTTCTTTTATAACATTGAAGTTGTAATCGGTAATATCAACGAAGTTCGAATCATTACGGTATTTGTCGATATATTCGTTTCTGCTTTTGTATCTTTCAATCTCAGAATACTCGGGTTTGTCATCTATTTCGATGTTGCTTAAAGAAAGTGGATTGTTGGTGATGTGAGTGTTTTTAACGTCTGTATTTTTCACTTCCTTTTTGGCAATTAGCATCAATTTATCTTGATTTTTAAATCGAACTATTTGCAATATATTTTCTTTATTGCCTGCCAAATAATTGATGTTTCTTTGTGATTTTCCAGCAGGTATAATTTGCACTTTAAAACCTGTGCTATCGGCAATGCTTTTAGAGGTGTCGATAATGGCGAAATATCTATTTACAATGCCATTTTCATCGCTTAAAAATAAAAGTTGATTTGTTTTAAATTCAACAGCATGTGTTTCATTTGCCGATATGGTATTGCTAATTCTTTTTAATACTTGTTCTTCATATCTAGCACTTTTTTTAGCGCTGTAATTGAAGATAAAAAGATCGAGGTGTTGTGCATACAATTGATTATTTTTTCCTCCCACTTGCATAGAATCGCTTAATCTGTTGGATGAAAATACAATCTGTTTTCCGCCATTGATAAATTGAGGATAAAGGTCGTCGTAAAAGTCGTTGGTTATTTGCTCTTGCATTCGCGCTGCAACATCGTAAACATAAATATCTGTTTGACCTTTACGCACTGCCGACAAGACTAATTTTTTGCCATCGGGCGAATATTCTACATCAAGAATTTGATTGAAATAAAGCAAAATATTTTTAGTGAATTTCTTTTCCTTGGTATTGTAAATCCACCATTTTATTTCTCCTTTTTCTTCGAAGAATATTGAAACGATTTCACCGTTGGGATGCCATGTGATTAAGGGGTAATTGCGATCAAGCGGTAAGTCGATGGCATGACCTTTTTTAAAAATCACTTCTTTCTTTTTCGATTCAATATGGTAGAGATAAATTTTGTTTCGACCTTCTTTATTGATGTTGTAAATTAACCATTCATTGTTTGGCGAAATTTTTAGTTCTCCTGCTATTTTGCGCGATGAAAGTTTTATAGGAAGTATAAATTCTTGCTCGTTTAACACCGTTTGATTTCCTTCTGCATCGAAAGATTTTTGTTGAGTTTTTTTCCAATTGCTAATTAAATTTTCTGCCGAGATGCCAAGTATAAAGAGCGTTGCTTCATTAACGTCATGTGAGATTTTGGTCATGTAGATTAGTCGCAGTGCATTTTCACCTCCATAAGTATCGGCAATATATTTCCAAAGTGAGTGTCCGGCTATACTTGCAATTTCTCCTTTTACTTCATTAAAATTATCAAATTGATGGAGGTAGAAGGCATCTTTTAGGGCGTCGTTCAGTTTCGAATTCCAACTTTCAGATAGGAAGGAAATGAGTCCGTAATAAAACCAATCATCTATGGTCGTAGTAGATGAATTTTTTACAATTTCCTTTAGATCTTCTCCATACAAAACTTTATTGATCATGATGCTTGCAATGCCTGCGCGCAATGTTTTGTCGAAATTTTCATGAGAGCCATCAAAATAAATGCACAGTTTGTTTCCTAATAGGCGGGTAATAGAGGCATTGTTTTGTTTTTCTTCACCAATGTTGCCAATATTGCTTTGCAGTGCTTGGGCGTGTGAGTTGTAAATTACAATTTCAAATTTGTTGCTTACTTCATGATCGAAAAAATCTTCTAATTCGCTTAAAATTTTATCTGCAGCAATGGCGGTATAATCGGCTATTTCTTTGCCGTCATTGTAAAAGTAGATGTTGAATTTTTTGTATTTGTAATACGACCAAAAAACATCATTGTATTGCACTCTGTTTTTGCCAAAATCCATTTGCGCTCCGTTATAAAACTGAGCGTTTGCAGTAAGAGAAATTAGCAATATGAGGTAAATTATGTTTTTCACAATACCCTAAGATAGCAACCTTTTTAATGCGTGCCGTCTTAATTTTGCATAAGGTGATAATTTTCTTATTTTAACAAGCGAATGGTGTTTAGGGTATTTACAGTAATACTAGTTTTTGTGGTGAGTTTTTCTTCGTGCAAGAAAGACCCTTTAATAGTCACCGGAAATGAAGCACCTCCCGATGGAACAGTTGAGAATGTAACTAAAGAAAACTATGTCAATAAGCTGTACATCTCTTTATTGGGCAGAAAAGCTACCGAGCAAGAATTTCAAGATGCTTATGCTTTGGTAAATCAAAATGGTTTTAGCAAGAATGATAGAGCTGCTTTGGTGGCATTGTTGCAGGCTAAATCTGAGTTTGCCGACAATGAATTTAAAATAGTACAAGCTAATTATTTGAATGGAAGTGACACAAACGATGCGCGTACATGGCTTACCATTATTCAACAAAATCAGAGTCTTGCTACCGATTCGCAAGTAATAAAAGCATACCAAAAGGAAATCGACAGGTTATTGCCCTTGTTTACTGTTGCAGATGATTTGCGCAGTGGAGCACTCAACTATGTAGATTTGCAAAAGTTAACCGTAAATAATTTTATTTATGATCAGGTGAACATGGGAACAGAGAATTTTGTGGTTTCTGTTTTTCAAAATTATTTGATGCGTTATCCTACCAATCCCGAACTAACAAATTCTAAACAGATGATTGAGTAGGATCCTTTAGCCACCACTTCTCCTGTTTTATTTTTACAACTGGGCAGTTCTAAAGCTGATTTTATTTCAATATTTTTTGGTTACGATGAATTTTTTGAAGGCATGGTACGCGCTCAATTTATGCGATTCTTGTTTCGTGAGCCTACATCTATCGAAATGGCTACGCAAAC
>CAYORT010000021.1:0-51815 GCA_964406465.1 uncultured Chryseobacterium sp. | reverse complement strand
AATTTATATTGATAGTACCAGCGCTATGTGTAACTCCACCCGTAAAGGTATTGGTACCTGAAAGAGTAAGTGTTCCGGCTCCCGACTTCGTTATCGTATAACCTGTTCCCGAGACAACTCCCGCGGCTGTTAGTGTTCTGCTGGTATTCACGTTCCATGCCTGATTGCCCACCAAATCAACAGCATTATTCATGGTAAAACTTTGAGTGGCAGCACTCATATCAATACCACTAGTGTAAATAGATAATGTACTTCCCGAGTTAATGGTTACTAGTCCGCCCGGATTTGATATCACAACACCTAAACATGAAACGTTACCACCTAAAGAAGTAGTGTTAGCCCCTGTTACCGTAGATTCCCAGGTAGCAGCAGTTGTTGAAGTTGGTACCGCGCTAGTCCAACTGCCTCAGGCATTTAAGTTGGTGGTGTTATTCGCTTTAACGTTTGGAGCAGCTGAAACAACAATCTCATAATCTTCCCATTCACCGTAATCCCATGCGCCGCAAGGACCATAATTTGTATATACGGATGATATCACACGCATTCTAACTGTTCCTGTAGCAATAGATGGACAAGTATATGTGGCATTCGTCCAAACAGTTGAACCCGATCCTGAACCAACCGTAGTGTAACTTTGCACTGTTTCACTAGCGTCGCTAAAATCACCGTCATCATTCCAATCTACATAAACAAACCCATAAGATGGTTGCGCAACCTTAGTAAAAGTTACAGAAAAATTATATGATGATCCTTGCGTCATTGCAGCGTCGGTACCCCCAGTATAGTCGTTTATTGACCCATCGCCCCCAGCGTTTGATTGCGTCCAACTTCCGATGGTAACACTTGCTACACAGTTACCAAATGTTGCCCCATAGTGAGACGGACTACAATACGATTGAGCGAAAACCTGACTGCAAGTACTCGAAATCAAAATAATCAACAAAGTTGATCTACCCACTTTTCTTCTTTCACTCTTCATCATTCATACATTTTAAATCTACATTTCAGCTTTTTCCATTTCAAAAAAAATGGATCATATTGCCCGCATCTTAGATTATACTAATAAAGTCAATATTTGTTTAGCAAAAGCTTAGCCTAATTAATTTCAGCCAATCTAAACAACTGCTGCCTGCTATTGTCAATACTTACATTTGAAAGCCATGCATTTAAAACCGTTAGATACATTTTATTTCGAGAAATATTTACACATTGTTCTGCAATAAATTGTTTTAGGTCCTTATCTCGCTTTTCAATTTTGGCAAGAACTTTCATCATAATTTTTTGATCCCCTTCCAACACATATTCTCCTTCTTTTATCTTGCGATCAACGTAACGAAATTTTCTATCGAACTCAGCATCTTTATTGAGTAAATGATAAATGATAATTATTCCAATTTCACTTTCTAAAAAGTAATTAGAGAGCATATTATGCTTAAAAACATCTTGGAAATTAATAATTTCCTTAAGTGCTTTCTTGGGCTGGTTGTGCATAATTTGGGCCTCTGCCAAACTCCACAATGTTCTACCAACCAATTTATCATTCATTTGAATTTTAGTATTGATAGCATCATGAACTTCAGTTTCCAAAACCTCAAGTTCTTTAGAAGAGCCTATACACTTCACTAAATATATTCTGCATTGGAAATAAACGTCGTAATACTTCTCAATGAAAACACCATCGCTGCTATTTTCAATTTCGTGCGCAAAATGTTTTACAAAAAAATCAAAATACTTTTTCAATTTTTTCAG
Source organism: uncultured Chryseobacterium sp. (assembly GCA_964406465.1). GTDB lineage: Bacteria > Bacteroidota > Bacteroidia > Flavobacteriales_C > JAHEZL01. The sequence goes on along the minus strand of CAYORT010000021.1, from coordinate 50,066 downwards.
CTCGCCTTTAAAAACCAAATAAGCGCATAAATGACCAGCAACTAATACTTTATTGGTGTAATCATCTTCATACACTTTCGAATTAAAAATAACTTCAAATTGCAATTTTCTAATGTCGTGATGCTTCTCCATATTTTGATGGATAACATAATGAATGCTCATTATTTCGCAATAAATCATCTTCGACTGATCGGTAGATAATTTTAAGTAATCGGACAGCAACTGGTGCTGCACAATCTCCAAAGTTTGTCTCTTGGCATCTTCCGTTTTTTTAATGAAAAAATACTCATTATAAATCACCAATGCCTTACGATACAAACCTGTAAGTAACTCTATCTCTATATGTTTAGAGGTATAATCGTCCATACTAGTTTGCAAATACACCGCTGTCTCATTATTCAATGTTCCCGAAACATGATGTAACATCCATTCCATGGAATAAGCCTTCACCAATATGTAGTACAACTCTTTTTCTCGAGCCTGTTCAATCAATTTTTCATTCGTTTTCTTTGCCTCATCAGTCATTCCCTTATTTAGCAATAATTGAACATCGGAAAGCATTCCTTGAAGAACATACTCGGGTGAATCGTTCACATGAAACAAACGCAAATTCTTAAGTATAGTGGAATATAATTTCCCAAAATTTGATCGTAGTAATTTTGCCGATTTCTTGAACTCCTTCTCTAAACTTACTATGTCGTATTTCTTTTGCTTGGTAAACGCATCAAAATATTGCGACAACTCACTATCAGATTTGCTAGATGCTAGACGGAGCTTTATATATCGCTTTTCGCTCTGACTTAAATTGTGAATTAGTTTGTGTAGACTTTTCATTATTATTTAAGCAAAACAACCGAAGAATGAATATTGAATTGCTGGCATTTCAAATCAATGTAATAAGTGCCTTGCGCCAATGCGCTTAAATCTAAGTCAATCATTTCTGTTGAACTTACATTTCTATTGAGATCGAAAGTTTTTACAACCTCTCCCAATACATTCACAACATTGATTTGATACACAAATTGAGGTTTATCACCAATTTTAATAGAAGTAATTCCGCTACTCGGATTTGGATAAACCACGCATGTATTTTCCTCCAAATATTTTATGCTATTGCCAGCTGTAGCCACCATTGTCACCGTGTCTTTGCCCACATGCTCTACATCCACCACCACCTGATAGCTTCCAATTTGATCAAATGTTAAATCATTAAATGAGATACGTTGTTCACCATAAAGACTCAAATTTCCATTAAGATTTCCTGCTCCAGTAAGTTTACTTAAAGTAACCACCCCGGCATAAGTAATATCAATTTTACCATCAGAATTTACCACCATCACATTGAAAGGAAACATCACATCAACAATGATGACATTTGGACCCTGCATCTTGATTTTTGTTCCGCCCCCACTCACACAACCTTGTGGATGATTAGCACACATTGCTGAAAAATCATCAACGACTACGCTTAAGATCATTGTATCTTTTCCAACTCCTGGAATATCTATTTCTAACTCGTAATCACCACCAACAAAAAATTTCATATCCATGTAAGCATACTTCGAAAAAGATTTATTGAAAGCACCTACAAATGTACCCGGACCGCTTAGCAAACTAAGATTCACAGTTCCACTAAAAGTAGAATCTATTTGCTGAGTTGTTGTATCTCCAGCTCCTACCAATAAATTATACTTCTGATTTGCCGTTAACAAAGAAAGCTTTGAGTGAACCACACCGTTTCTAACAGAAGCCTGACAACCTGGAAAACTCAAACAAGGGTTAACCAATACCTGGGCATTTGCCATTTGGCAAGCTATAATTATTAGAATAAAAATCTTAAATCGCATAATTGTTCAAATTGATATATAGCCATCTTGAATCAAAGTAAACTTTTTATAGCTTAAAAAGCATCTCTAAAAATCGAAAAAGACAACTTTCAAACCCGCCATAAAAAAAATAAAATGAATGGAATCAAGTACTTCATGGCTGTACGAAGTTTATTGAAAAATAGTTCCCTTTTCAAAAACAAGTCTTTTTGAAAGTTGTTTTTTTGAGAATCATCATTATCAACTTTAAGGAATAAGACCATACATTCACAACAAGAAATTAATGTGAAATAGATTCTAGCAAAATATAAAGAAACCCTGAGCCCCCTCCCCCCCTATAATAGTAGATGCAAGGAAGACGTTCTTTCCCGGGGGCTTTTTTTCACTCGTAGCTAAGTACAAACATAAGCGTTTGTCCCACCGCCTTTAAAGTCTGAGGAGAAATATTTTTAATATTATCATCGTGCGTGTGCCACGTTGCAGAAAAGGAATGCGGAGTGCTTCTATCAATGATATCAATACATGGAAAATTTGCATATCTATTAACATAAGCATGATCATCAATGATTGGCGATGTTTGATCGAAAGAAAAATACTTTCCATAGCCAAGAGTATGGGCCGAACTCCAAATTTTATCTACAATCAATTTTCCGTACTCAACAGACAAACCTTCATAGGTAAAAACAGCGCTTGGATCGCCTACCATATCTAGGTTTACGCCATAAATCGGTTTATACTTCAAAGGAAAGTTCTTACTCCAGTGCTGTGAACCCAAACAATAAGAATCATCTACCCAAGGTTTACCGTAATCTTCAATATCAAAACATACAAAATCAACCCCAACATCAAGTTTCATTTTTGAAATCAATCTTGCTATTTCTAGCATAACAGCTACGCCACTTGCGCCATCATTAGCTGCATCAATAGGTTTTGAGGTATCTCTATCGTCATGATCGGCCCACGGACGGGAATCCCAATGCGCAGAAATCATTACTCTTTTAGGGTTGTTGGGCTGATATTGAGCAGAAATATTATTGAAGTTCAAGGATTTTCCATCATAACCTTTCACAACTCCTTTTTGCTGATTAACCGTTAAGCCATAGCTCTCGAACTTTTTCACCAAATATTTAGCACAATCATCGTGTGCTTTTGAATTGGGAACACGCGGACCAAAATCTACTTGCTTTTTAACGAAAGAAAAAGCACTATCGGCATTAAAATTAGGAACGTCTTCTTTGGCCACATTCACCCCATTCTCAGTAGATGGCTTTTCTTTAGGATCGGTATTACAAGAATAAAAAAAGAATAAAAGCACTATGGCTACTTTGAATACTTTAAAAAGCATCATTTGCTTAATAAAATCAACGCCGCCATCCCTTCTTCTTTCAATCTCCGATTTGAACATCAAGGCATTGATTTGCTCTTGCAGCTCTTTAAAATAATTATCCTTCATAAGTCCACTCAGTTCCTTCTTTTGTATCTTTTATAGTAATGTTTAGCGCCTTCAATTCATCGCGAATTTTATCACTCATGGCGTAATTCTTATTTTCTTTTGCATCCTTTCTCAAGGCCAAAATCACCTGCATCAATGAAGACGATATGTCGTTGCTAGAAGTAGTCTCCTCAAAGTGAATACCCATAATATCCACTAAGAAATCATTGAAGAACTTCTTTAAACTTTCGATATCAGCAGCCGTAGCGGTTTTGGTACCTGCCTTCAACAAATTAATTTCTTTCACCGCATCAAACAATACAGCCACCACCATTGGTGTATTAAAATCATCGTTCATCGCCGCATAAGCGCGATCAACCAAATCTTTCACGTCCACTGTAGACACTGCAGATGCTTTAATATCATTTAAAGTAGCAATGGCTGCCAACACTCTTTTAAATCCTTTTTCTGCACCCACCAAAGCATCATTAGAAAAATCGAGTGTACTTCTATAATGACATTGCATCATAAAAAAGCGCACCGTCATTGGTGAAAATGGTTTTTCTAAAAACTGAGTTTCACCCGAAAACAGCTGAGCTGGCAAGAAAAATTTGCCAGTACTTTTCGACATTTTTTCGCCATTCAAAGTAAGCATATTAGCATGCATCCAATATTTCACCGGATCCTTGCCATTGGCCGCTTTATTCTGTGCTACCTCACACTCATGATGTGGAAATTTCAAATCCATTCCACCTCCATGAATATCGAACTGCTCTCCCAAATATTTGGTACTCATTACAGAACATTCTAAATGCCATCCCGGAAAACCTTTGCTCCAAGGTGAATTCCACTGCATGATATGTTCTGGCGAGGCTTGTTTCCAAAGTGCAAAATCAAGTGGCGATTTTTTATCGTCTTGTCCGTCTAAATTTTCTCTAGTTGCCGAAATCAACTCATCAATCTTTCTTCCCGATAATTCTCCGTAGTTGTTCGTTTTTGCAAACTTTTCAACGTCGAAATAAACCGATCCATTTGAGACGTATGCAAAACCTTTATCAATAATTTGTTGAGTCGTTTCTATTTGCTCTACCAAATGGGCTGTTGCTGTAGGCTCTATACTTGGAGGAAGCACATTAAACGCTTTCATCACATCATGAAAACCATTGGTGTACTTTTGTACAATTTCCATTGGCTCTAAGTTTTCCAACTTGGCTTTTTTTGCAATTTTATCTTCGCCATTATCGGCATCATTTTCTAAATGTCCAACATCAGTGATATTTCTAACATATCTAACTTTGTAGCCCTTGTGCAACAAATAGCGGTAAATAACATCAAATGAAATAAAAGTTCTGCAATTGCCAATATGCACGTCGTTGTAAACAGTTGGACCGCAAACATACATTCCTACAAATGGAGGAGTTAAGGCTTCAAATTTTTCTTTTTTCTTAGAAAGTGTATTGTAAATGGAAAGTTCACCTTGCATGATTCGATAAATAAAATTGAAAGGTGAAAATACTAATTAATTGAGATTACAGAAAGAAGTTTACTTGATTACTGATGCGTAATCACGTTGGCAACTTTACCCCCCTTGTAAATGGTAGTCTTAAATAAACGACCATCGGCAGTGTATTGAAAAACCTTCCCGTCTTTCAAGAAACCATTTTCGAATAAACCCTGACGAATCACTCGGCCATTTCTATCTCTCAACTGATACTTACCATTACCGTCAAAAACTCCTGTTTTATACTCTCCGCTATCATCAGCAGCAGCATTTGTGGTAGTGGTGGTGGTAGCGGTAGTGGTTACTACCGTCTCTTCCTTAGGCTTATCATTGTCGTTCGGTGGAGTTTTTCTAGCATAAGTCTTTGTGTTGGCAGCATCAAATGAACCATTGTTGTAATTTTTTTCTGATTTCAACTCGCCATTATCGTAGTATTCTTTAACTACTCCATTCTCTTTACCATCGATCCACTCGCCTTCTATCATCAATCTGCCATTTTCATGGTAATATTTCTGCACCCCAGTTCTAGTTCCTTGGGCATTATACTTCCATTCACTGGCTAACTTTCCATTTTCATGGTAATACTTGTAGTCACCCACCCAACGATTGTTTCTCCACGTTCCTTCCTCTCTCTTGTTACCATTTGGGTAGTAAAAGATAGCATAACCATTTGGACGATTTGCAACATAGGTGATTACATCTTTAGGTTTATCATTAGGGAAATAGTGAATCCACTTACCAAACTTTTGATCGTCGAGATAATTGCCTTCTTCTACTTTTTGATGGTCTTTAAAATCGGGTAATTTTAAATCACGATTGTAATAAATCCAATGCCCTTGCTTAAGATTATTTGCATCGGTATAATTCAAAGTATCCTTACCACTTTGCGCAGCAATAGAGGCCACAAAGCCTCCAATAAACACTATGAATAAAAATTTCCTCATTTTCCCGTAAACTAAATTAAAGCAGACACTAGTGTTTTTAACGTACCGAAATCTTAAAAGGTTTCGTCTAAAAACTAAATATACGTATAAATACTTATCTATTGTTTCTTGACCTCTAAACTTAATTCTTTCAGCTGTTTGTCATCAATCACAGAAGGTGAATCAATCATCACATCTCTCCCTGAATTATTTTTTGGGAAAGCAATGAAATCGCGAATTGAATCTTTACCTGAGAAAATGGCACACATTCTATCAAAACCGAAAGCCAAACCTGCGTGAGGTGGAGCCCCGTATTCGAAAGCGTTCATTAAGAAACCAAACTGATTTTGAGCCTCTTCGTCGGTAAATCCTAATATGCTAAACATTTGCTTTTGTAATTCTCTGTTGTGAATTCGCACCGAACCACCACCCAATTCAACACCATTGATTACCATATCGTAAGCATTGGCTCTTGCCTTGCCAGGATCGGTACTCATTAAATGCACATCATCTGCATGAGGCGACGTAAATGGATGGTGCATTGCGAAAAAGCGCTTTTCATCTTCATTGTATTCCAGTAATGGAAAATCGATTACCCACAATGGTTTAAATACTTTAGGGTCTCTTAAACCAAGCTCTTCAGCCAAGTGCAATCTTAATTCATTTAATGCTTTTCTGGTTTTATCGGCTCCACCAGCCAACACCAAAATTAAATCTCCTGGCTTAGCATTGAAAGCAGCAGCCCATTTCTTTAATTCCTCTTCTGGGTAAAATTTATCTACAGATGATTTAAGAGTACCGTCTTCATTGTATCTTAAGTAAACTAAACCAGTAGCACCAACTTGTGGTTTCTTCACGAAATCAGTTAATGCATCCAATTGTTTTCTTGTATAAGACGCTGCTTGCTCAGCATTTATACCCACTACCAATTCAGCAGCATCAAAAACAGGAAAGCCTTTACCTTTCACCACATCGTTCAACTCCACGAATTTCATATCGAAACGCAAATCGGGTTTATCGCAACCGTAATACTTCATGGCATCGGCATAACTCATGTGCGGAAACTCAGGCAATTCAACATTCAATACTTTTTTGAATAAATGTTTGATCAATCCTTCAAAAGTGTCGAGAATATCTTTTCTTTCCACAAAGGCCATTTCGCAGTCGATTTGGGTAAACTCGGGCTGGCGATCGGCACGCAAATCCTCATCTCTAAAGCATTTTACAATTTGGTAGTATCTGTCAATACCGCCTACCATCAACAACTGTTTAAAGGTTTGAGGTGATTGTGGTAAAGCGTAAAACTCACCCGGATTCATTCTTGACGGCACCACGAAATCGCGTGCTCCTTCAGGTGTTGACTTAATAAGATACGGAGTTTCAATTTCCAAGAAATTCAAAGCATCCATGTACTTTCTAATTTCTATAGATAAACGATGACGCAGCTCCAACGCAGTTCTTACCGGATTTCTTCTAATATCTAAATAACGATATTTCATTCTCAACTCATCACCACCATCGGTATCGTCTTCAATAGTGAAAGGCGGAGTTTTCGCCTTATTCATCACTTTCAAAGAAGTGATTTTCAATTCAATTTCACCTGTAGGAATATTGGGATTTTTAGAACTTCTCTCTATCACAACACCTTCAGCCTGAATAACATCTTCACGGCCTAATCCTTTTGCCAAAGCTAAATGAGCAGCATCGCTCACACCCTCTTCTAAGATCAATTGAGTGATGCCATATCGATCTCTCAAATCAATCCAAACCATCGCGCCTTTATCACGTGTACGTTGCACCCAGCCGCTCAAAGTAACGCTTTGTCCAACATGTTCAATTCTTAATTCTCCGCAAGTTTTTGTTCTTAACATAATAATATCATTAATAGCCTAAGGCCTTTCTAACTCTTTTTAATGTAAAAGCTGCAACGGCTTTGGCTTTCTCAGCGCCCACCTGCAATTGCTTATCTAATTCATTTTTATTCTCCATATAATGATTGAAGATTTCGCGCTCTTTGGCAAAGCGACGCAACAATTCTTCATACAATTCTTGTTTTGCGTGTCCGTAACCATAACCACCTTTACGGTAGTTTTGCTTCATCACTTCCACTTTATCTGCAGAGGCAACCAACTCATACAACTTCACTACATTACAGGCATCAGGGTCTTTTGCTTCTTCTAACTCCTTACTATCAGTCACTACCGACATGACCACTTTTCTCAATTGCTTTTCGGGCAAGAAAACATTAATAGCATTGCCGTAAGATTTACTCATCTTTCTTCCATCGGTACCCGGTATGTACATCGTTTTTTCGTTGAATCTTTCTTCGGGCACCACCAGCAGGTCTCCGTAATGAAAATTCAATTTATCAGCGATATCTCTGGTGAATTCTAAATGTTGCTTTTGGTCTTTTCCAATGGGAACAATCTCAGCATCAAACAACAAGATATCAGCCGCCATCAACATAGGATACACAAATAATCCGGCATTCACCTCACTTACATTCTCTGATTTATCTTTGAAAGAATGCGCCAACTGCAATCGATTGAACGACATAAAACATTCAAGATACCATGCCAATTCGCATACTTCAGGCACATCACTCTGACGGTAAAAAACATTTTTATCGATATCGAAACCACACGCCAAGTAGCTAGCAGCCACTGCATAAGTATTTTCTTTTCTTAGTGCCGCATCTTTAATAGTGGTGAGCGAATGTAAATCTGCGATAAATCCGAAAGTCTCATTGGCAGAGTCTTTCGACGATTCCACAAAAGGAATAATGGCACCCAACAAATTCCCCAAATGAGGAACTCCTGTGCTTTGTATTCCGGTTAAAATTCTTGCCATGGTTCAAATTTGCACAAAACTAGTTAAATAAGGAAATTGGGCAAATTACTTTGATTGAGAAGATGTCTCAATGACATTACTTTTATTCCCTGCTCTATCCACCACATAAACCCCCCATTTATAAGGATAAACTGTGAAGATATTGAAGATGGGCGCTGGTTTAATGATTTGCGTTATCGTGCCTTCAATACCCTTATTATTGCCATCGGGAGTTAGTTTAGGCAAATAAATACTTCTATCATATTGTGGTAAATAAACGAATCCACTTCCTTGATCTTCATAATACTTTAAAAACAAAGACATCTTATTGCTGTCTTCGGCGCCTAAATCGCCATCGCCGTCGGTAAAAGAAAAGGTGATATAAGCAGAATCTGCTATGTTTTGATGCGAAAAGACTTTATAATCTAACATCTTTATGGCAGGCACCTTGTCATACTCCTTTTTCTTGATGCAAGACATCGCAAAAAGAAGAATCACAAAAAGTACTGCTATATTTGAATATCGATTGAACATGGTTTCAAAGCTTGAAAATACAATATTTTCTATTCAAACAGACGAAGATTTTTTTTCGTGTTGCCTCGAAGTGTTTCAATACCAGAGAAAAAACAATGAAGTTTATAGCAATTTCATTGATCATCTCCCCTCCTTCAAAGAAGAAAATATTAAGTCGATATGTGATTTTCCATTTTTACCCATTCAGTTTTTTAAAACACAAAAAGTGCTTTCTACGCCAACTGAAAATCCTACTGTTTTTCAAAGCAGCGGCACCACCTCTGATAATGCGAGTAAGCACTACGTTCATGACATAAAATTGTACGAAAAAAGCTTTCTCCATTGCTTTGAACAATTTTATGGAAACATTGAGGGAACGTGTATTATCGGACTCCTACCTTCTTATCTGGAAAGAAAAAATTCGTCGCTCATTTATATGGTGCAAAAACTCATTGAGCTGTCGAAACACCCTAAAAGCGGATTCTATCTTCACCCCGAAAAAGAACTGGTAAATTACCTTCATGTAAGTGCTGACAAAAAAATACTTTTCGGTGTGACCTTCGCCCTACTCGATTTTGCAGAACAAAACATCACTTTAAAAAACACTACCATTATTGAAACTGGCGGAATGAAAGGAAGAGGAGAAGAATTAACGAGAATGGCTTTACACGAAAAATTACAGCAATCTTTTCAATGCGATATCCATTCTGAATACGGAATGACAGAGCTTTTATCGCAGGCTTACAACAAAAATGGACTGACTTTCACAGCTCCCAACTGGATGCAAGTTCTTATGCGAGATGCCAATGATCCCTTCGATATTCAAACTCATGGGAAAGGCGCGATAAATATTATCGATTTAGCCAACATTCACTCTTGTGCTTTTATTGCAACAGATGATATCGGGCAAGTTCACCAAAACAAAACATTTGAGGTGAATGGAAGATTGGATAATAGTGATTTAAGGGGGTGTAATTTGTTGGTGGTGTAAACTATTTCAGCATCTTTAAGTCAATTTCCATCGTGTCTTCTTCAGCCTCATCATTTCTATAAATAACTTGAATTTTATTAGTTGCTAGCTTTTGTACCAATCCTTTAAATTCATTCATTTGCTTTTCAATTCTTTGATTGTTAGTGTCATTGGCAATATTAATAACTTTGTCTTCCAATCCAAATAAACCATATTGATTAGCCGTTTCAGGAAGATCGGGCAGTTGAAAATCCCAAATAGGGAAAGAATAAATTTCTTTCCATTTTTTGTTTTTGTAAGTCATTAAATGCCAAGTATTGCAATTCGACCAATCAGCCCAATTCACTACATAAGAAACTTCATCTCCTCCTTCTCCATCTATATTCCCTTCGTTCTTAAAATAAGAAAGTCCAAAGTTTAGGTCAAGCGAGGTAATCTTCAACGTGTCAATAGAAGCGTCATCACAAAGCACAAAAGAAAATGGTTCCTTTTTTCTAGTTAAAGTAACCAAACTATCATAATCAACTCCATCAAAAAACTTATTGGTTTCCTTTTTCTCCAATCCACTGTAATAATGTTCAACTAAATTTTCATTTCTCCCATCTCCATCAAAGTCTCCATTAATAATAAAACGGTAACCAAAAACAGGTTTGACTTCTATATTCTTTGCTATGGATGAATCGAATTGAATCGAATCCATCGAAACTAAACTGTTTGTAAGATTCGCTGTTTCACTAGCATTCTCGCAAGAAAAAAACAAAGAAATGAGTGCCACGAAAAAACAAAAAGTTCTAAATTCCATCCAGCAGAAATATTAAAGGTTATCAATATCAAAATTATCTTATTTCTTCCAACAATTCCTTACTTTTACAACTCAAATTTCAATTACATTTCATGATACAAGTTCAAGGCCTCACTTTCAATCCGTTTTACGAAAACACTTATGTGCTTTATGATGAAACTAAAGAATGTGTGATTATTGACCCGGGCTGTTATCAGCCGGAAGAAGAGAAATTTTTGTTGCAATTCATCGAAGAAAACAAACTAAAACCGGTTCGTTTGCTTAACACCCACTGCCACATCGATCATATTTTAGGCAATTACTTTGTAGCCACTAAATTCAACTTGAAATTAGAAATCAATAAACTTGAATTACCCATTTTAGAAGGCTCTCCGAAGTGGGGTTTGCAATATGGCATCAATGGAAAATTATCACCAGAGCCAGAAGTTTTTTTAGAAGAAGGTGATGTAATTACTTTCGGTAACTCGAAGTTAGATATTTTGTTTGTACCCGGACATGCACCTGGCCACCTTGCTTTTGTGAGTCATCAAGACCAATTTGTTATTGGTGGAGATGTGCTCTTTCAAATGGGCGTAGGACGAACCGACTTGCCTTTTGGCGACACCAATACATTAATTAAGAGCATCAAAGAAAAATTATTTACACTACCAGATAGTTATGAAGTGTATCCCGGACACGGAGACAGCACCACCATCGGTTTTGAGAAAAAAAACAATCCATACGTTAGGTTATGAAAAAAACTAAATCCACAGCAGCATTCAAAAAAGCAAAAACATTTTTTCCTGGCGGAGTAAATTCTCCTGTTAGAGCGTTTGGTTCGGTAGATGGAGATCCATTGTTTATTGCCAAAGGAAAAGGTTCTAAAATTCAAGATATCGATGGCAATAAATTCATTGATTATTGCTGCTCTTGGGGTCCGCTAATTTTGGGGCACGCCCCAAACACCGTGGTAAAAGCTGTAAACAAAGCATGTGCGAATGGCTTGTCGTTTGGCGCTCCAACAGTGCAAGAAAATGAATTGGCTGAACTGATTATTAAGAACAACAAATACATTGAAAAAATTCGTTTTGTAAGTTCAGGTACCGAGGCGGTAATGTCGGCAATTCGCTTGGCAAGAGGCTATACTGGCAAAGACAAAATCATCAAATTTGAAGGATGTTATCACGGACATGCAGATCACCTTTTAGTGAAAGCGGGATCGGGCTTAGCAACATTTGGAACTTCCTCTTCTGCAGGTGTTCCAGAAGCTTTTGCTAATGAAACTATCGTGCTTCCCTTGAATGATAAAAAGGCTGTTGAAAAAGCTTTTTCAACTTTTTACAATCAAATCGCTTGTATCATTATTGAGCCTATTCCTGCGAACAACGGATTGTTGTTGCAAGGAAAAGAATACTTGCAATACCTCAGAGAAATCACCAAAAAGCATAATGCATTATTGATTTTCGACGAAGTGATTAGTGGTTTCCGCGTAGGTTTTGAAGGCGCTGCGGGATATTACGGCATTAAACCCGACATCATCACTTACGGGAAAATTATTGGTGGTGGAATGCCTGTTGGAGCTTATGGTTCTAGCACAACGATTATGAGTAAAATTGCACCCGATGGCAATGTTTATCAAGCCGGAACATTATCAGGAAATCCGGTAGCCATGAGTGCTGGTAAAGCGCAATTGTCGCAATGTTTGAAAAAAGGATTTTACAAGTCATTGGAACAAAAAACGAAGAAGTTGTGCGAAGGTGTAAATCAATTTGCCACAAAAGAAAAACTACCATTTAAAATGGTTTCTGTGGGTTCTATCTTTTGGTTGAGATTCTCGAAAAATGAAATTAAAACGGCAGATGATATCGATCCAAAATCAATGAATAGCTTTAGAAAACTATATGCTTATTTATTGGAAAACGGCGTGTATATGGGCCCATCGGGATATGAAGTTGGATTTGTATCGGCGGCACACAGCGACGACGACATCAAGAAAACCATAAAGGTTTTAAAAGACGGATTAAAGAAAGCTTTGAAGTAATTACTTATAGGTGCTTTGTACTGGGATTAGCAGTTTTAACACTGTAAATCCTGTCACTACTCCGGCAACAGAACCTATAAAAGCATATTTAATTTTCTTTACACGGGCGCCTATTTCATAGCCCTCCAAGAAAAATTCATCATTGTAGAGATTTTCGTCGGAAACAACAAAATTTGCGCTATTCGCCTCACGAATACCAATTATTGTGGTGTAGAGTCCAGGTGGAATAAAACACCAAAAACCTAAGTAAGCCCCTACGCCACCCGTGCAAAATCCCATAGCCATATTCCAGTAAGGTTTATAGTATTTTCTAGCCTCTTTTTGTCCGTTAATCATTCTTTCAATCTCATTCACGCTATACTCGTTTTCCATCAATGAATCTTGCACATACACATAAACGGTATCACCACTTTTCTTTATAACCCTAAATACATCTTCTTGATCAAAAGAATGTTTTCTGCCACCTTCCTTTTTGTAGTAATAAACATTGTCCCCAACTTGAGAATCAAAAATCACCTTTTTCTCTTTGCCATTCATCAGTTGAATGACATCCTGAGCAAATGAAACCTGCAAAAAAGCAAGCATTGTTAATAAAATGGAGCTAATCTTTTTCATTCTCTTTATTTATGCGCCAAATATAGAAAAGTAAAGTGGTGAATAAAAACTTGTAAATAGATGTAAGAAAAATACACAAAGCCTTGTAAATGCCTTAATTTTGCAATTCATTCAGAAAATTAAAATATGTCAGCACCATTTACTCGTCGTCACATTGGTTCAGGAGAAACTGAAATCAAAGAAATGCTTCAAACAGTTAATGCAACTTCTACCGAAGATTTAGCAAATTCAATTGTTCCGGCACACATTCGTTTAGGTAAAAAGCTAAACTTGCCAGAAGCGATGAGTGAGAATGAATATTTAGAGCACATCACTGCGCTTGCCAACAAAAACAAACTATACAAGTCATATATTGGTTTAGGGTACTACGGCACCATTACTCCACCTGTAATTTTGAGAAATATTTTCGAAAATCCGGGATGGTACACCGCCTACACACCTTACCAAGCGGAAATTGCACAAGGAAGATTGGAAGCTTTGTTGAATTACCAAACAATGGTAAGCGACCTTACCGGAATGGATATTGCCAATGCCTCTTTGCTCGACGAAGCAACAGCCGCAGCTGAAGCAATGATCATGCTTTACAACGCAAGAAGTAGAGATGCAGTTAAAAGAAATGCTGCTACTTTCTTTGTTGACGAAAAATGTTTTCCGCAAACTATCGCAGTGCTAAAAGCACGTGCCGGAGTTTTAGGTATCACTCTTGTTATTGGCTCTTACTTAAAAGCCGAATTAAACGAGACATATTTTGGTGCTGTAGTTCAGTTTCCAAATGCTGAAGGGAGTGTAGAAAATTACGCTGATTTTGTTAAAAGCGCGCATGATAAAGGAGTTCAAGTAGCAGTTGGTTCAGATTTACTTTCTTTGGTACTTCTTGAAGCGCCAGGCAAATGGGGTGCTGACATCGTTTTTGGTAACTCACAACGCTTTGGCGTTCCAATGGGTTATGGTGGTCCACATGCCGCCTTCTTCGCTACAAAAGATGAATTTAAAAGAAGCATGCCAGGCAGAATCATTGGCGTTTCTGTAGATGCTCACGGCAAAAAAGCTTTGAGAATGGCTTTGCAAACTCGCGAACAACATATCAAACGTGATAAAGCAACTTCTAACATCTGCACAGCGCAGGCTTTATTGGCTATCATGGCAAGTATGTATGCTGTTTATCACGGACAAGAAGGCTTAAAAAACATTGCTACTGAAGTTCATCAGAAAAGTGCCTTATTGAAGCAAAAATTACAGGAGATCGGATTAAAAATATCAAATGCATCATCTTTCGACACCTTATGCATCAAGGCAGAAGCTAGTGTTATTGAAAAAATAAAACAAGCTTTACTAGCTGCAGAAATTAATGTTGGCTTATTGAATGCCGAAAGCCTAATAATTGCTGTTGATGAAACAAGCACTGTAGCGCAATTAAACTCATTGCTTTCAACCATTGCTAGCGCTTTAAATAAAAAACCAAGTGTAATCTCTCAAGAACAAATTATAACAACAAATTCTACTATTCCTGCTGAGTTACAAAGAAAATCTGATTTCCTTTCTCACCCTATATTCAATACTTATCACTCAGAAACAGAGATGATGAGATACATCAAAAAACTTGAAAATAAAGATCTATCGTTAGTACACTCGATGATTTCTTTGGGTTCTTGTACCATGAAATTGAATGCAGCTGCAGAGATGATGCCTTTAAGTAATCCCTTGTTTGCTAACTTGCACCCATTTGTCCCAAAAAATCAGGCTCAAGGGTATCTTGAGGTAATTAATAATTTGGGTGAATACTTAAAAACTATTACGGGTTTTAAAGGGATTTCCTTTCAACCAAACTCAGGTGCACAAGGCGAACTAGCAGGTTTGCTGGTAATTAAGGCTTATTTGGAATCTAAAGGCGAAAAACAAAGAACCATTGCTCTTATTCCAGCTTCTGCACATGGAACCAATCCAGCTTCCGCGGCAATGGCGGGTATGACTGTAGTGGTTACCAAATGTGATGAACAAGGAAACGTAGATTTAGATGATTTAAAGGCTAAAGCCGAATTGCATAAAGATAAGTTGGCTTGTATCATGGTGACTTATCCATCTACACATGGAGTATATGAAACTGCGATTAAAGAGATTACGGCTGTTGCGCATCAGTTTGGCGGACAAGTTTACATGGATGGAGCAAACATGAATGCTCAAGTAGGTATAACAAATCCGGCTGAAATTGGTGCTGATGTTTGCCACCTTAATTTACACAAAACATTTGCTATTCCACATGGCGGTGGCGGACCAGGTATGGGGCCAATTGGTGTTGCAGAACACCTAGTTCCTTTCTTACCTAAACACCCATTTGGCGAATCACAAGATGACAAAGCGATAAATGCCGTTTCGGGAGCCGAATTTGGTAGCGCATTAATCTTATTGATTTCGTATGGTTACGTAAGAATGTTGGGTGGTGAAGGTGTTACAGAATCTACACGCATGGCCATGCTGAACGCCAATTACATGAAAGCTAAATTGGAAGCGCATTACCCCGTTTTATATCAAGGAAACAACAACAGAGTAGCACACGAAATGATTATCGATTGCCGTCACTTTAAAAATACCGCAGGTATTGAAGTAATGGATATCGCAAAAAGATTGATTGATTATGGCTTCCATGCCCCTACAGTAAGTTTCCCTGTGGCTGGAACCTTGATGATTGAGCCAACTGAAAGTGAGCCGAAAGCAGAACTAGACAAATTTTGCAATGCTTTGATTGAAATTAGAAAAGAGATTGCCGAGATTGAAGATGGTATAGCTGATAAGGAAAACAACGTATTGAAGAACGCACCACATACTATTTTCGATGTATTAGGTGAATGGAATCACTCTTACTCAAGACTAAAAGCTACTCAACCATTGCCATTTGTTGCAGAAAATAAATTCTGGTCGTCTGTAAACAGGGTAGACAATGCCTATGGCGACAGAAATTTAGTTTGTGCATGCTTGCCAATTGAAGAATATGCTAAGGAAACAGTTTAATTAATTTTGACATTGTAGCTTAGGTTTTATAACTTGCTTTCATAAACAAGGGCGCGATGAAAAAATATTTATTAATACTATTAGTTATTTTCAGCACTTTTATTCAAGCGCAGGATATTTCTCTCTATCCAAAAGATGGATTAAATAGAGTACAAAAGATTAGCAATCCCTTTAACGACCCATACAGAGGGGCTCAAATAAAAAACTGGTATGATTACGGAGGAGTGTATTCAGATGCTTACGGAGCTTCGGTATTGTACGTCTCTGATTTTCTTTTTCCCGACACAGCAAAGTTTGATTATATAGATGGTGTATACCGTTCATTTTATTACAAAATGGCAACGGTGATCGACCCAACTGCTAAATTGTTTAATACCTATGTTGACCTCGATTTTAATGAATTCGTACCTTATTATGTAGATTCTGTTTATATTCCTTTTGTATACCACAGAAATACTACCGATGATATTAGAGACACACTTATTGTGGAGGTAGGTAGTGACTCCCTTATGGATGTTTTGGTTAGAAATACACCAGACCTAATCACAAGCTTTGGTTACAGCAGTGTTGAATTTGAATACCTAAAATTCATTGCCGGACCAGATGGCATTGGTGAAATGGAAGCACCTAAAAAGCAAACTATCAAGGTAGTAATGGATAAGAATTGGATAACCAATAACACTCAAAAAGACATGCTTACCATGGCATTACCACTCAATTTGCCAAGATTTAAGGGTAATGAAAATATTTTTGTCGCTATATACTTTAAGCCAGGCTTTAGCTACAATGTAAATGATACCATTACTAGAACAGGCAATAGTTTTCAAACTATTATGTGGGAGGAACAAGGTTTAAACACCTTCCCAGAGTATCATCCTGGCGAATTTAATTGTTCTTATTTTGCCAATTATATAAATCTAGACCCAGGGATGGGCTTAATGTATGAAGGATTCTTCCCATATTACACCATCCCCGCTTGGCCTAAGAATTTACCTGAACACTTTGGATTTGGAGTAAATTTAAGATACGACGAGGCTTGGTTGGGTGTACACTCCATAAATACCAAAAGCGATGTAAGCTGCTTTCCAAATCCAGCGAGTAATACATTAATCGTTAAATATTCTCTTGAAAATTCAGAAAATGTTGCGATCAAAATCTATTCTATTGATGGTAAATTAATCTTGAACCAAGATGAGGGTATGCAATCAAAGGGAGTGCATTCAAGCGAAATCAATATTCAAAATTTACACTCTGGTATTTACCTGTATTCGGTAAATGGCAGCACTTTACAAAAACTAGTAGTAGAGTAATTTATTTTCGCTCTTGAGATTTTTTAAATTCCTTCATAAAAGTAGAAGCGTAAACAAAATCGCAAAGCTCTTTATTGTCGGCAGTAAGTAAATCATTTTTGGTTCCCTCCCACCATTTTTGTCCGCTATAAATAAAGAAAATATTGTCTGATATCTCCATTACAGAGTTCATATCGTGAGAAATGACCACAGTGGTCATATTAAATTCTTGGGTTATCTCTTTAATCAAATTATCAATCACAATAGATGTTTGCGGATCTAAACCAGAGTTGGGCTCATCACAAAACAAATACTTAGGATTCATTGCAATTGCTCTGGCAATAGCCACTCGCTTTTTCATACCACCACTTATCTCATCAGGGTACAATTTATTGGCATTGGTAAGGTTCACCTTTTGCAAACAGAAATTGGCTCTATCCAGCCTTTCCGATCTAGACATTTTGGTAAACATTTCTAAAGGGAAAACAACATTCTGCTCTACGGTTAATGAATCGAACAGGGCGGCTCCTTGAAAAAGCATTCCAATTTCTTGTCGCAAACCTTTCTTCTGCTCGTAATCCATCTCAGTAAAATTTCTTCTGTCGTAAAAAATCTCACCACTATCGGTTTTAGCTAAACCAACCAAACACTTGAGAAACACTGATTTACCGGCTCCACTCTGACCAATGACCATATTCACCTTACCGGTTTCTAAGTACATAGAAATTTCCGACAAGATTTGACGATCACCAAACTTCTTAGATATGTTGGCTACTTCAATCATTAGTTAAGCAAGAGTTTAGTAAGTACCAAATTGAAAAATATGATTGCTATAGTACTGTAAACCACAGCTTTCGTGCTAGATTTCCCTACTTCCAAAGCACCACCCTGAGTGTAATAACCATGAAAGGAAGAAACACTTGTTAGGATGAAGGCAAATACAGATGATTTTACTAAAGCATAAAAGATAAAATAAGGTTGAAAATCATACTGAATCCCATAGATATATCTAGAAGTTGAGATTGCTCCAGTAAGTAGTGAAGCTAAATAACCACCATAAACCCCTAGAAACATGCTAATTAAAATAAGAAATGGTATAATAAATACACCAGCCGCAATCTTAGGCAACACAAGGTAATTCATTGGATCAACCCCCATAATCTGCAGAGCATCAATCTGTTCGGTAACTCTCATGGTACCTAGTTCTGAGGCAATGCTCGACCCCACCTTACCCACTAAGATCAAAGATATGATGGTTGGAGAAAACTCTAAAAGCATTGAATCTCTTGTTGCAACACCCTCTGCATAATCGGGTATTAAAGGGTTCGAGAAATTATACGCACTTTGAATTAAAATTACAGCACCCATGAAAACAGAGAGGATCGCCACAATCGCCAGTGAGTCTAAACCTATTGCATCAACTTCATCGAAAAACTTTCTAAAAAAGATTTTCATTTTTTGCGGACGGGTGAAAGTCTTACGCAGCATGAAGAAGTAGGCACCAAACTGTTTTAAAATTTTAAACATTACTGCATTTTTACCAAAAATAGGTATTATTTAGAAAATCAATTTACTATTTTTACGATGTTATAAACCTTGTATTATGGAAAAACTTATTGCTTGCCTATTTTGTGTAGCGATTATCTTCTCGGGATGCAAGGCACATCACAAAAGTAAGTGCAACGAATGTCCGTCGTTTAGTGAGAATCATGAAAAGCTGGAGAGAGTTACGAAAATATAGCGATAGCGCCGACTTTTACAAGTTGTTACCTGCACCATCTATAGTGTTTGTGCATGCTTTGCTGCGTGGCAGCGAATGCGAAGTGTACATTACAGAGCCAAAGAAAGCCCGACTGGGTTGCTTTGCCAGAACAAGAAATAGATTGCCTCATATCGAACTAAATGAAGATTTAACTCCGTATTTCATGCTCATTGTTTTCTTGCATGAATGGGCACATTACCTAACATGGAAGGAATACGGCAACCGTGTTAGTCCGCATGGCAAAGAATGGAAAATGAATTTTAAGAAGCTTTTGGTTAAACTGGCTGCTAGCAACAGAATTCCAAGCATTTTAAAACAAGCCATTGAAGCTGAAGCTAATAACCTTAAAGGCAATATCTACAGCAATCATATCTTATTGAACGCGATAAAAATTGCCGACAAGCATGAACCTCAATTACTTCTGCACGATTTGCCTTTCAACAGCCATTTTAAAGTAGTTGACCGTGAAGAGACCTTTAGAAAAAAAGAGAAAATTAGAGTGCGATATAAATGCTACAATTTAGCCAATAAGCGTTGGTATACCATTTATGCTTCTACTCCAGTAGAAAAAGTAAACTGACTGCATGCATTATTTATTAGAATTTCCAACCTATTTTAATACTTTAGCTAGCGAAATAAAGAACCATGAAAAATAATTACAGTGTAATAATGGCGGGCGGTATCGGCAGCAGATTTTGGCCGGTAAGTAAAAGCTCGAAGCCTAAACAATTCCTTGATATCCTAAACGTAGGAAAAACGCTATTGCAGCTTACCTACGAGAGATTACTAAAAGTTTGTCCTCCTGAAAATGTATTTGTTGTAGCAAACATTGAATATAAAGAATTGATTAAAGAGCAACTACCACAATTGAACGACAATCAAATTCTTTGCGAACCTCAACGCAGAAATACTGCTCCTTGCGTGGCTTATGCTAGCTATAAAATTGCTGAAATTAATCCGGATGCCCGACTTATCGTTGCTCCATCAGACCACTTAATATTAAAGGAAGATATTTTCACTGAGGTAATCACTACTGCTCTAGATGCTTCATCTAAAAGTGATTGTTTGCTAACATTAGGTATTCAGCCCAATAGACCCGATACTGGTTACGGATATATTCAAGCAACAGAAGAGCCTTTTGAATTTGAGCCAAGATTGAAAAAAGTGAAAACTTTCACCGAAAAACCAAACTTAGAAATGGCTAAATTTTTTCTTCAAAGTGGTGATTTTTCGTGGAATAGCGGAATCTTCATTTGGTCGGCAAAAAGCATTATCAATTCTTTAGAGAAAAATTTGCCCGAAATCGCTACTATTTTTAAAGATGGCAAAGGCTCTTATAATACTGATAAAGAAGAGGCATTCATCGCCAAAGCATACTCAGAATGCACCAATATTTCGGTGGATTATGGAGTAATGGAAAAAGCTAAGAACGTGTATGTTTTACCTTGTGATTTCGGATGGACAGATTTAGGTACATGGGGATCGGTTTACGACCATCTTCAAAAAGACGACAACGGAAATGCACTTATTGCTAAAAACATTAAGGTTTATAACTCAAGCGATAGCATTTTTAATGTAAGCGGTAATAAACTTGTCGTAGTTAATGGCCTTAAGAACTTCATTGTTGTTGACACTGAAGATGTTTTGTTGATTTGTCCGAAAGACGACGAACAGCGTATTAAAGTTTTTGTGAATGACGTAAGTTCAGATGCAAAACTGAAAAAATATCTATAGCCCTATATTTAATTGCGTCCGATGTTGAAAACATTTATGTTTAAAGACATCGGACTTTCTATTGTTTTGTACATTGTACAAAATTAAACCACAACAATATGAAAAGAATCGCTGCACTTTTAATTTTCTGTGCCTTAAGCTTGGCTGGATATTCTCAAAAATTGGGACTTGGATTAGGTAATGGAGGTCTAAATATCAAGAGCAATCACATGTCGAGATTGGCCTTAGTGGCAAGATTTAACGGAAGCAATTTATTAAAAAACAATTGGTCTTTTAGTCCTAGCATCCAAGGACAAATTCACATCTTCGATACCGATAATGCAAAACCATATTTTGGAATCGGTATTGGTTCCACATTCGCGTCAAACAATGGATTTTCTTACAATACCTATATTCCAATCGGAGTGGAAGTATTTCCAATGGGACAAAAAAGATTTAGCTTAACGGTTGAATCGGGCATTGGCTATGGAACAACGCTTTTAAGCAAACAATTTTTGTACTCTGGATTTAGAGGGCTATTAGAGTTCACTTTCTATTTTGGTAAAACAGAATAAGGATTAAAACGAAATAGAAAAGCCTTCCAACTTATTTGATGGAAGGCTTTTTGTTTTGTTGGAATTACAGCACTTCTTTTAAAGTCTCAAGCTTAATCCCTCTTGAACCTTTAATCAGCACTGAACTATTGCTTACCGTTGATTTTAACAAGAAATCTTTTAATTCGATAGCATTACTAAACGTAGGAAAGGAGGATGTGCACTTAACGAATTCTGGTCCAACCAAATAAGCATTAAGACCAAGCGTTTCGAGTAGGGCAACCATTGCTTTATGCTCCTTTTGCGACTCGCTGCCTAATTCTAGCATATCACCTAAAATAGCCAATTTATTGGCGCCCTGTGTTTTTGCAAAGGCATTCACTGCGGCACTCATACTTGTTGGATTGGCGTTGTAAGCATCCCAAATCAAAGTGTTCCCTTGTTCAGATTTAACGACTTGAGATCTATTGTTATCGGGACTGTAAGATTCGAGGGCTTTTTTAATCTCTTCTAAAGTTAAGCCGAATTCTACCCCTACCCTTGCAGCACACATCATGTTTATGAGATTGTGATCACCAAATAAATTGCTTGAAACCTCGATATTCTTTCCTTGACTAGTTAGGGAAAATTTTACTGTAGGGTTCGATGAAATCACCTTTCCATTTAGCTCTGAATCTTGGTAATACAATCGATTGGCTGAAGATGAAGATTGCTTCATCAATAATTCATCAGAAGCATTAACAAAGACTTTTCCTTGATGACCTGCTAAAAATTGGTACATTTCAGATTTGGTTTTAATCACACCTTCAAAGCCTCCAAAACCTTCCAAGTGCGCCTTACCCATATTGGTCACCAAACCATAGTTAGGTTCGGCGATTTTGCAAAGAAAATCTATTTCAAAAGTATGATTGGCGCCCATCTCAATAATTGCAATTTCGGCATTGAGCGGCATGGAAAGTAAAGTAAGAGGAACTCCAATATGATTATTGAAATTGCCCTTGGTACAATGCACCCTAAATTTTGTTGCCAATACCTGATTAACCAACTCTTTAGTGGTTGTTTTTCCATTAGTACCCGTGATACCGATTACGGGGATTGAAAACTGTCGGCGATGATATAAAGCCAAATTTTGCAACGCTGTAAGCACATCTTCAACTATTATGCATTTAGGATGCTGAATACTTTTGTCGTCAACAACGGCGTAAGCACAACCCGATTCTATAGCTGATACAGCGAATTGATTGGCGTTAAAATTATCACCTTTTAGGGCGAAGAAAATAGCGCCATTTTCAAGTTTTCTGGTGTCGGTTGCAACCTTCTGGCCTTGTTGCAAAAACAATTGATACAAATCTTTTATTTCCATAGTTCTAATATCAAAAATCCCCTCTGCCTTTCGACAGAGGGGATTCAAATTTTATGAACAAAGATCTTTTGGAATTCTACTATTTAGCGCCTTTACCTTCGCTAAATTGCACTTGGCTACCAACTCTGTGCATAGCACAACGGAAACCAATATGATCTGTTGATTGATCTTCATTTAAGAATCTTCTTGTACCAGGTCCCATCCAATATGTTCTGTCTTTCCAAGAACCACCTTTGTAAACGCGAGTTCTTTGAGACAATAAAGAGTGACCTTGCTCAGTGATATTCTCACCGTAGTTGTTTTGGTACATCAATTTGTTTTGTTTAGCAGGATCTGCATAGTCAGATTCAGTAAAGTAAACAGAAGAGGTAAAATCACCATCTAAATAATCGATGTTATTAGCTCTCTTATAATTTCTTCTTTCACCTAAGTTATCTTTTGCAGCATCAACTTCTCTGTATACCATTCTACCTAAAGAATCTTTAACTGCATATTGCTCAGGATCTGAATCGTCTTCTTTATATGTTTTGAATACGTTACCACGGAAAGCACGGAATTCATTAACATCTTCAGCAGAAAGCGGACGGTAAACGTCCATTACCCATTCAGAAACGTTACCAGCCATGTGGTACAAACCATAATCATTTGGCCAGAAAGAACGAACCGGAGCAGTAATGTCGTAAGAGTCATTCAATTTACTAGCAACCCCCATCATGTCACCTTTCGCTCTCATGATGTTGGCCATCATTTCACCTTGCCATTGATCATCTTTATTTCTAACCCAGTGACCATTCCAAGGGAAAATTCTTCTATCGATGATACGCTCATCAATTGTGTTACCAATTAAACCAATAGCAGCATACTCCCATTCAGATTCTGTTGGGAGGCGGTAACGAGGCAACAAGATACCATCTTCTCTTACAACCTTTCTGAAACCACCGCCGTTTGGATCAAGACTTACTAAGTCACCTTTAACTTCACCTACATATTGATTTAACAAGTACGCATCAGTGTTAAAGTTATCATCATCTTGTTGATTAGGGTTTACTTTTAAAATCCCTTCACGAATCATGATCATCTCATTAACGCGGTCGGTTCTCCAAATACAATAGTCGGTAGCTTGTAACCAGTTTACACCAACTACTGGATACTCGTTATAAGCTGGATGACGGAAATACCATTCAACATATTCTTCGTTGTAAGCCAACTCATCTCTCCATTGCAAAGTATCAGGAAGAGCCTTTTTAGGAACCTCTGGCAATGATTGTCCGAAAACTCTCAACAACCAATAAACATACTCTCTCCAATCCACGTTACGAATTTCAGTTTCATCCATATAGAATGACGAAACCGTTACGTTACGAGGCATGTTATCTTGTTCGTACATTACATCTTGTTCTGTTTGACCCATGGTGTAAGCACCACCTTCAACGAAGATGAGTCCCGGACCAGTTTCCTGCTCACCATAAGGCTGAACTTCGAATCCACCATTTTTTGGATCATTGTAGGTCCAACCGGTAGTATTCGACAAGTCTTTACCGCAACCTGATAAAAGAGTGATTGCCGCTAACGCAGAAACACTACTTTTAAACAACTTCATCTTATTCATATTATTCATTTTTATTTTCATTTAAAACGACGGACAACTTAATGGTCGGAATTTTCTCTTCTTAGGTTTACAATCAAACAACAACTGCATTGAAATCTCGTGAGAACCAGCTGTTGCATTAGTTAATTTAGAAACTGTAACGTCGTAGCTATATCCAAACTTAAAGAAACCTTGTTGAACACCAATTAACATGATAAACGCATCACGACCTCTATACCATAAACCTCCAACGATTGGACCTTTATTCACATAAAGACCTAGGTTCAACTGCATAAAGTCTCTTTGCATTTGGAACAAAATATTTGGAGAGATTGAGCTCTCAGGAGCACCTCTTCTTCTTCTACCTCCACCGCCTCCACCTACAGGAATAACGGCACCAGCATGAGCTGTAATTTTCTTTGGAAGCGGACTATTACCACCAGGGTAGAAAGACTCTTGTGGCTCTAACAAGTGATGCACAGCACCTCCAATAAAGAATGATTTGCTATACCCTAAGATACCTGCAGAAAAATCTACAGCAGAAACAGTTCTGTTAGGTTGCAAATCGGCAGATTTATAGATGAAACCAAGTTTAGCATCAATCATATCACCAAAAGTCAATTTATTCCAATCAACTGTTTTTTGGTGGTAACTTCCTTGAAAACCAAATTTTATAGAGAATGTTCTTCCAATATTCAAGAGATAAGAATACATCAAACTTGCGTTCAAAGTATTTAAAGTACCCTGTCCAGCTTGGTCATTTGTAACCAATAATCCAATACCACCCGACAAGAAGTCAACGTGTTGATCATAAGATGCACTGTAAGTCACATAAGTACCAGCAATTGCAGGCCACTGATTTCTGTAATTCATAGCAATACGCGGACAACGATGTGTACCAGCCATAGCAGGATTCAGATAAAGTGGATTAGCGTAGAACTGCGTGAACTCAGGATCTTGAGCGCGAACGAGGGTTGGATTTACAAAATCAAGCATAAGAACCAGCATTAACGCTGTTCCTAGTTTACTTAATATACCGAAAGGTTTAATTTCCACAGGCACAATTATACAAATTATTTTAATAATGTTAACCCCTAATATAATGAATGCAAATCTAAAAGTAACAAAAATATTTTCATAATAAACTTCGTTACGGCACTTTTTTGCTGAAAACAAATTTTCAGAATAACGAGGAAAATCCTTACTTTCAACACAATGAAGAACGCAACATTCATATTTTTATTGCTGATTTTGAGTGAGTTAAATGTATTTTCTCAAACATTCACTCAGTCTGTGAAGGTGCAAATCAATGATCAAAATTTAATGCATGTTGTTTTCAAACTCCCTGAATTAAATGATTCTATCAAAGTTGAAAATGTTAAAATTGACTATGTCACTATAAGCGAGAATTCAATCTACCCCCTCAAAAAAACAAATTTGCCTTCTGAACTTAAATGGACTTACTCTTGGGGGAAATCGACTGGTAAAAGTATTGTATACATAGAATTTAATCCGCTATTCATCGACGAAAATGGGAATATCGCACAAGCATCTGCAATAAGCGCCGATATTAAAGGAATTAAAGGGCAACCGTCTGAAAATAAATCTTTTCGCGCTGCCTCAACATCTGTGCTTGCAAGCGGCAAATGGCACAAATATGCGACCACCAAAGAAGGAATCTACAAAATCGATTATAGCATGATGCAAAAAGATGGAATTGCAGTAAATGAAATTTCCTCCATCAATGACATCAAAATTCATTCTTTGGGCGGCAACATGCTTCCCTATTCAAACGCAATCAACAATGACGACGATTTACCAGAAGTAACAGTTAAAAGGGTAGACAATGGAGATGGAGTATTTAATTCGGGCGACTACATTTTATTTTACGCCGATGATGCAATCAAATGGACCTATGACAATACCAACAAATTATTTAAACATCAAATCAATTACTTTTCTGATACCGTATTTTATTTTCTAACCTACAATAATGACGCGCCAAAGGAAATCATTAATCAAACGACAAGCAATGCGGCTAAGATTGTAGTGAATACCTTTACAGATAGGCAATATCATGAAATAGAATTAAAAAACTTACTGCGCTCGGGAACCTTATGGTTAGGCGAACATTTTCCGGAAACGCATACCATTGAGTTTTATCATGAGTTTCCAAACATCGACCTCTCAAATAATGTAGTTTTAAGTTCAGTGCTATATGCTGGAAATCCGGTGAGCGGAGGAAGTACATTTAACGTTCATATTGACAACGGAATAGACGCAACGGTTTTCATCCCATCTGTTACCGGTAGTAATGCAGATGATGTGGCCAAAAGCGCCACCAACCTTTATACAATTCTCCCCTCCCAAGACAGTGTAAAAATAAGCTATAAATACAACTCGCCTACTAGTTCTGCCGAAGGATGGCTTGATCGTTTTGACATTAGCGCATCTCGAAAATTAATTTTTCAGGATTCAACACTGTTTTTTAGAGATCCCTTAAGCGTTGGAAATTCTAATGTGGTGAGATTCAATATTGCGTCATGCACTAATCAGCTTCTGTTGTGGGAGATCGAAAATCACAAAAGCATAAAAGAAATTGCGTATTCAATGGCCGCCGACACCATCTATTTCAACGCGAACCTAGATACATTGAGGGAGTTTGTGCTCTTCGACCCCCAAAAAGTTAAAGCACCTATTTATGAGGGAAGTTTGCAAAATCAGAATTTACACGCACTTGAAGCCCCAAATTTACTTATCATAACTTCCGCTAATTTATTGGATGAAGCCAAAAGATTAGCCCACTTTCATGAAGTTCATGACAGTTTGAGTGTTGAAGTTGTGCTAATCGATCAAATCTTAAATGAATTTAGTGGTGGGGTAAAAGATGTAAGTGGTATTAGAAATTTTATTAGAATGCTATACCACAAGGCAGCTCTTGGCACCGACACCTTAAAATATGTTATGCTTTTTGGCGACGGCACCTATGATTACAAAAATATAACACCTGCAAACAACAACATTATTCCAACATTTCAATCAGCAAATTCAACTAAGGAAACAGCTTCTTATACTTCCGACGATTTTTATGCACTACTAGATGACAATGAGGGCGCTTGGACCGTTTCTGGTGTTGAGTTACCCGATGTAGCAGTAGGGAGAATTACTGTTAATACAAGTGCGGAAGCAAAACAAATTGTGGACAAAATTCTAAGTTACAGCAACTATTTTGATGGACAAAACAACTCCATGGAGAATGAAAAAGATCAACTTTATGGAAATTGGAAAAACGAAATCATGTTTATTGCAGATGACGAAGATTACAACATCCACATGAAACAAGCAAACCAATTAGCCACTAAAGTTGAATCTACTCATCCCGACTTCAATATCGACAAAGTTTATCTGGATAGCTACAAACAAACTTCTGCTATCACAGAGCAATCGTACCTCGATGCAAAAAGAGACATTCTCAACAAAATTGAAAAAGGAGTTTTAATTGTGAACTATACGGGCCACGGTGGGGAAGATGGTTTCACTAGCGAAAGAACCATTATAACTTCTGATTTGCGTAATCTTAGCAACGGCATCAGAATGCCTTTGTTATTCACCGCCACTTGTGATTTCAGTCGCTTCGATATGGTTGATGCAAGCTCTGCAGGAGAGGAATTTATATTAAATCCAAATGGCGGAGCAATTGCCCTCTTCTCAACTACAAGAATTGTTTATTCTACTCCGAATTTCAACCTTAACAATATTTTCTACGACATTGTTTTCGATTTTAAAGAAAATGAAAACACCAGAATTGGTGATGTCTTTAAGGACACCAAAGTAATGAATAATGGAGGTTTAAATGACAGAAACTTCACTTTACTTGGCGACCCTGCGCTCAAATTGGCTTTGCCAACTAAAAAATTAAAACCTCAAGTAAATAGCATCATCAACCTCAATGAAAACAAATCTACAGACACACTAAAATCTTTAATGATAGTTAAATTGCAAGGTGAAATTGTAGACACGTTTGGCAACAAACAATCGAATTTCAATGGATATGTATATACCAAGATTTACGATAAAAAAATACCCTACACAACTCTACTCAATGATGGCGGAAATGTTCCTTTAAATTATTATTACCAGCACAATTATCTCTTTGAAGGAAAAAACACTGTTTCTGGGGGTGATTTTTCGGTTGAATTTTTGGTTCCTAAAGACATAGCATACCAATTTGATTGGGGAAAAATTTCACTTTATGCTGTAGATTACAAAAAAAATGACTGTATCGGCAGCAGAAAGGTCATCATAGGAGGTTTTGACAATTCCGCTAAGGCAGATGATGATGGTCCGGAAATCGAAGTGTACATGAATGATTCTTCATTTATTTTCGGTGATGCCACCGACCCCTCTCCGCTTCTACTTGTGCACGTTAGAGATAGCAGTGGCATCAATATCATGCGTGAAAATATCGGCCACAGCATAACGGCAGTTCTAGATGAAAAAAGTACGCAGACCATATTTTTAAATAATTATTTTGAAAATTCACTGAATAGTTATCAAAAAGGAGTAGCAAAATATAGATTAGCCGATTTAAGTGAAGGCCGCCACAGCGTTGAAGTAAAGGCTTACGATAACTACAACAATTCATCAAGAGCTTACACAGAATTTATAGTGGCTGGTGATGCTAGAGTAGCTTTATCTCATATTTTAAATTACCCCAACCCTTTCACAACCAATACGGGTTTCTATTTTGAACACAATCAACCAGGAAGGAACCTTGAAATAAATATTCAAATCTTCACGATATCAGGTAAATTGATAAAAACCATTAATGAAAATTTATATGCAGAGAACGTGAGAGTTGGACCAATTGCATGGGATGGATTAGACAACTATGGTGATGCAATAGGAAAAGGAGTGTATATTTATCAGGTTCAAGTTAAAGGAGAAGATGGCAGTACAGCCCAACATTACGAAAAATTAGTAGTCTTAAAATAAAAGTGATAAAAATTCGTACATACCGCATGTTAAGGCATACACTTCTTGTGTTTTCGATACTCGCTTTTGGTGGATTGAAAGCTGAAATTATCACTTTGGATTGGAAAAAAATCAGCGGTGGTGACGGCTATACCTATACCAACATCACCACTATTTCAACCCACGGAGAACTCCCTTTTTATGCTTACAGCCAAAGACAAACAAAAAAAGTAAAAGACTTTTCATATCAACTTCAAGTGCTAGAAACACAAGCATTAACTGCTGCAGAATTACTTTACTTCAAAAATTCTAATCCAGGTGCTTCACCCATCGAAATCAAAGAAATTTTCACTGCACGTGAGCAAGGTATTATCGGCGTTTCATTTAGTACTATCTTTAAGAACAATTCCAATCAGTGGTTGAAAGTAGTTAGAGTAAATCTCGAAATCACTAATGTAATCTTCGAGGAAAGCACATTTGCCAAACCTCAACCTTATAAAACAGGCACATCAAGCGTACTGGCATCTGGCCGATGGTTTAAGATGTCGGTGACGGCCAGCGGTATATATAAAATTGATAAAAAATTCATTTCCTCATTGGGTGTTGATGTAAACTCAATTAATCCCAAAAACATTAAAATCTACGGAAGTGGTGGTATGCTGCCTGAGAAAGTAAAAGATCAAACATTCTACGACTTGCCTGAAAACGCGATTTATGTAGCGGGCGAAAACGATTCAAAATTTGATGATGGAGACTATGTACTATTTTATGCTAAAGGTCCGCACGATTGGAAATACAATAACAACGACCAAAATTACCGTCACTACTACCACTTCTTTTCCGATGTAGCATGCTATTTTATCACTTTCGATAATGGCGCTGGAAAAAGAATTTCTGTTCAAAATCAAGCTTCTGGAAGCGCAACAGATACCACATATACCTTCGACGATTTTGGTTTCTATGAGAACGATGTTGTTAACTTAAATAAATCGGGAAGAGTTTGGTTAGATAAGCCTCTTAATATTGCGAGCACGGAAAAAAACTTCACTTTTTCTTTTCCAAATTTAGACAACAGCACTCCGCTAAAATTAAAAATAGAATTTGCCACTCGATCCTCTCAAACCAGCGGCAACAATGTTTATCTGCAAGAAAACGGAACGACCTTTAAATCATTTTTCAATCAAACTGCAGTTTCTAATGGCAGCGAAAGTAACTATGCTACAATAAATAGCACATCAGGAATCAGCTTAACTCCAAGCTCTTCAACTTTCACTATTAAAATGAAATATGCTCTTCCTACCAACGAATCGGAATGTTGGTTAAATTACCTTGAAGTAGTGGGCAAAAGAAAATTGATTTTCACCAATAATTCAATGAGATTTAGGCATGCAGGAAGTGTAAAAAACAATGGAATTACGAGTTATAAAATTAGTGGTAGTACTAATTCATGCTTGGTATGGGATATCACAGATCCTTTTAATGTTGCCAATCAGCAATTCAACATTAGTAACGACACTATTACATTTCAGCAAAAAGCAGATAGTTTAAAAGAGTACTTAATCTTTACTGGCACTAATTTTTCGGCACCTACCTATGTTGAACAAATTAGCAATCAAGATATTCACTCTGCATCGCCAGTCGATTACGTCATTGTATCAGCACCCGAGTTCTTAAATGCAGCGCAAAGATTGGCAAATTTTCATCATGACAAGCACGGATTATCAGTACTTGTTGTAACGCCCACTCAGGTGTACAACGAATTTTCATCTGGAACCAAAGACATTGGAGCCATTAGAAACATGATGAGGTATTTTTATGCCAATGCAACCAATGCAAGCGAATTACCAAAATATTTGCTTTTGTTGGGAGATGCAAGTTACGATTACAAAAATCGCTTAAATATTGGTGGCGACTTTGTGCCAACTTTTGAATCATATGAATTTCTAAGCATGGCTAATTCTTATGCTTCAGATGATTTCTACAGTTTTCTTGACCCCAACGAAGGTGATCCTAACGGCAATGATAAGGCAGATATAGGAATTGGTAGAATACCTGTATCTACTGCCGAACAAGCCGATGGAATAGTTACTAAAATTATTAATTACTCGGGATATGGTGAACAAATCGTATCTGAGTACCCTGCAGCAACACCCACTTTAAACTCAAGTTTTGGTGATTGGAGAAATAAAATAGTTTTTATTGCCGATGATGGTAGCGATCCGCAAGCATACCCAGATTTCTTCATGCATGTATCAGATGCAGAATCAAGTTCGAATAAAGTAAGGAACTTAGATAGCAATCTAAATCATGTGAAGCTGTATTTCGATGCTTACAAGAAAATTTCGTCGGCAGCTACAGGAAGATATCCAGACATTGAAAAAGGCATTGAGGATGCTATGACAAGAGGAGCCTTGATTATTCATTACATCGGACACGGAGGTGAAGCAGGTTGGGCAGATGAACGAGTGCTTACTATAGCGAACATCAACAAATGGAACAATTCTACCGCCTTGCCATTCTTTGTTACCGCAACTTGTGAGTTCAGCAGATTCGACGACCCAGAAAGAGTTTCTGCCGGCGAACTATCAATGTTGAACTCGAATGGAGGTGTGGTTGGACAACTAACCACCTCACGATTGGTTTACGGAAGCTCTAACCTAGATTTTACCGATAATTTCTATGATAGTTTGTTAGTGAATAACGGTTATAGCCGTCCAACAGTTGGGCAAGCCATTATGAAAGCCAAACAAGTTACTTCTCAAGGAATAAATAACAATAAAAGAAAGTTTTATTTGATGGGAGACCCGGCAATGACGCTTGCCTTTCCAAAAAATAAGATTAAGGTGAATGCCATCAATCAAGTGGCTGTATCAAGCGGGAACGACACCATCAAAGCACTAATGAAAGTGAAAATAGAAGGTGAGATTCAAGATGTTAACGATCAATTTCTCAATAACTACAATGGTATTCTTTATGCCACTATATATGATAAAAGACAGAGCACTAAAACGATGAATAATAACAACAGAGACTCTGTACCATACAAAGTACAAAGCAATATAATTTACAAAGGTAAAGCAGCAGTGCTAAACGGAGTATTTAGCTTTGAGTTCATTGTACCAAAAGACATCAATTACACTTTTGGAAATGGAAGAATGAGTTTATATGCTGCAAACGCAACTAGTGACGCAGCAGGATTCTTTGAAGACTTTATCATAGGCGGCAACAGTTCAACAGGCATAAGCGATAATGCGGGTCCGCAAATTCGACTTTTCATGAATGATTCTTCTTTTGTTTTTGGTGGACTAACCGACGAGAATCCTAAGATCTTTGCTTTAATTTACGACGAAAGCGGTGTAAACACAACTGGTAATGCCATTGGCCATGATTTAACCGCTACCCTAGATAACATAAGCAGCAATACATATATCTTAAATTCGAATTATGAAAGTGATGTAAACAGCTATCAGCGAGGCAAAGTTCAGTATCAATTGAATGACTTGGCAGATGGAACACATCAATTAAGCATGAAAGTATGGGATGTGAACAACAATTCATCTACTGCCAATACCGAATTTGTTGTTGCCGCCTCAGCAGAATTAGCTTTGAGTCATGTGCTCAATTATCCAAACCCATTCACTACTTCTACCCAATTCTGGTTTGAACACAATTATGCTACAGGCATGCTTGATGTTCAAATTCAAATTATGAATATCAATGGAAAAATAGTCAAAACCCTCAACACAACAATTGATGGAACCGACCGTTCTAAACCTGTACCAATACCTTGGGATGGAACCGATGATTATGGAGACAGCATTGGTAGAGGAGTTTACATCTACAAAATCAAAGTTAAAACCGATAGTGGGATGTACGCCGAAAAGATGGAAAAATTGGTAATTCTTAAGTAGAAAGTTATTTTAAATATATTTGCATAAATTATTAGGCTCATGAAAAGTAAAATCTCGAAATATTCTCTTTCTCTTTCAACGCTTCTTTTGCTTCTTACAGGAAGTACTTTTGCGCAGCAAACATCTGATAAACAATTTCAAAGACTAGGTTTAAATCCGATCACTACTTCTGTTCCATTCTTATTAATTGCTCCTGAATCAAGAGGAGGAGCAATGGGAGATGCAGGCGTTGCGACTTCACCCGACGCAACTTCAATGCATTGGAATGCTTCAAAATTAGCATTCATAGAGAAAAAATCAGGAATAGCGGTAGCCTACACCCCATGGTTAAGAACTTTAGTACCTGATATTAGTTTGGCCTATATCTCTGGCTTCTATCGACTAAGTAAGAAAGGTACAATAGGAACATCTTTAAGATACTTTAGTTTAGGTAAAATTGACTTCACCAATGAAACCGGACAATCTTTAGGAACCAGAACCCCTAATGAGTTAGCTTATGACTTAGGCTATGCCCACCAATTGTCGAAAAACTTCTCAGGAGCTTTTTCATTGAGATACATCTATTCTAACTTAACCGGAGGAATTGACCCACAAGCAAAAGCAGCAAGCACCTTGGCAGCCGATTTATCAGGGTACTACAGAAAAGAATTGAAAATGAAAGACAAAAAAGGCGAATTTTCTGTTGGCTTAAACATTTCTAATTTGGGTAATAAAGTAAAGTATTCTGATTCAGGGAAAAGAAACTTTATTCCTATGAATATGAAATTAGGAACTTGC
The DNA here is from genome assembly GCA_964406465.1 of uncultured Chryseobacterium sp. Lineage (GTDB taxonomy): Bacteria > Bacteroidota > Bacteroidia > Flavobacteriales_C > JAHEZL01. Next base: position 15,698 of record CAYORT010000021.1, on the reverse strand, counting down.
TTTAAATTGGATATAGATGAATACAACAGCATTGCTTTTACAGTAGACTTCAATAAATTACTGGTGCCAACCTTACCTCAATACTTGCAGAGCAGCAAAGGTGGAGACAGCTTAAATTCTGAAGGAACAAAAATTATTGAAGCAGGTATGGATCCAAATGTTGCCGTTGCCCAAGCCGTTTTTCAATCGTTTCACGATGCTCCTGGTGGTTTCAGAGAAGAATTGCAAGAAATTAACTTATCTGGAGGGATAGAATACTGGTACGCTAAGCAATTCGCTTTAAGAACCGGTTATTTCTACGAATCACCAAACAAAGGAAATCGTCAGTATTTCACGATTGGAGCAGGTTTAAAATACAATATTTTCAATCTCGACTTTTCTTACCTCATTTCAATGGCAAGAAACAATCCGTTAGACAACACATTAAGATTCACCTTATCGTTCAATTTCGACGATATCAAAGCAAAAGAGGAAGAATAAGATGACCCCATTTAGAGTAGGATTTGGCTTTGATGTTCACCAATTGGTGGAAGGAAGAGAATTGTGGTTAGGCGGCATCAAATTAGAACATAATAAAGGGGCCCTAGGACACTCAGACGCAGACGTGCTAATTCATGCCATTTGCGACGCACTGCTTGGCGCTGCCGCACTAGGGGACATAGGTAAACATTTTCCCGACACCTCATCGGAATTTAAAAATATAGACAGCAAGATTTTACTAGCCAACGTGATTAAACTATTAGAGAAAGAAAATTATCAAATTGGCAATATCGACGCTACCCTCACCTTAGAAAAACCAAAAATTGCCCCTCACCTACCCAAAATGTTATCCACTTTGGCAAAGGTGATGAAAATTGAAGAATCGCAAATTTCTATCAAGGCAACAACTAATGAAAAGCTTGGCTATGTAGGCAATGAGCAAGGTGTAAATGCCTATGCCGTGGCCCTTATTTACAAATCGTAGTAGGGCAGTTACCCTGACCTTTTCCTCCCATTATTAATTTTGAGGCAAAAGCCCTCTTTTTTCTCGCAAAGATTTATATTTTTGTTGCTCTTACAATACTTTATGGCAATGAACAAAACCATGGCGAAAAAAGAAACTAAAGAAAAATACGGCAAGGAAACTTACCTTAAATGGTATGAGTTGATGACCCTCATTAGAAAATTTGAGGAGAGAGCCGGACACCTATACATTCAGCAAAAAATTAGAGGGTTTTGCCATTTGTACATCGGACAAGAGGCAATTGTAGCAGGCTGCGAAGCGGTGCTGAAACCCGAAGATAAAATGATTACCACTTACCGCGACCATGCTCACCCAATAGGAAGAGGAACTCACCCGAAATTCATCATGGCTGAGTTATTCGGAAAAATTACGGGTGTTTCAAAAGGAAAAGGTGGGTCGATGCACATGTTTGACAAAGAACACAACTTCTTTGGCGGACACGGTATCGTTGGTGCTCATATTCCAATGGGAGCAGGTATTGCATTTGCCGATAAATACAATGGCAATAAAGCGGTAACACTTTGCTTCATGGGTGATGGCGCCGTTCGTCAGGGTGCATTCCACGAGGCTTTAAACATGGCAATGACCTGGAAACTTCCGGTGATCTTTGTAATTGAGAACAACCAATATGCAATGGGAACCTCAGTAGAAAGAACATCGAATGTAACCGAATTGTGGAAACTAGGTTTAGCTTACGACATGCCTTCGTTCCCTGTAAACGGAATGAAATGTGAAGATGTGGCTGATGCTGTTGAAGAAGCAGCTGCTCGTGCAAGAAAAGGTGACGGACCTACTTTATTAGAGATTAGAACATACAGATACAAAGGTCACTCAATGTCGGATCCTGCTAAATACAGAACTAAAGAAGAACTAGAGTGTTACAAAGATCAAGATCCAATCAATGATGTCTTGACAACCATCAAATCAAAAAAATACGCTACAGAAAAAGAGATTGAGGCTATCGACGAAAAAGTGAAGGCTATCGTTGAAGAGAGTGTTCAGTTTGCTGAAGAATCTCCAATCCCTACTCTTGATGAATTATACAAAGACGTTTACTATCAAAAAGACTATCCATATATAATGGACTAAAAAACCTACAGTGTTAAATGTTAGCTAACTCTAAACATTGAACATTGAACATTAAATTAAATAACATGGCGGAAATAGTTAGAATGCCCAAATTAAGTGATACCATGACCGAAGGTGTGGTAGCAGTGTGGCACAAAAAAGTTGGTGACTCTGTTAAAACAGGTGACTTGCTTGCAGAAATTGAATCGGATAAAGCAACCATGGAATTTGAATCTTTCCAAGAGGGAGTTTTATTGCATATAGGAATTGAAGCAGGAAAAAAAGCTCCTGTTGATTCCATCTTGGCTATCCTTGGTAAACAAGGCGAAGATGTAAAAGCATTGATTGAGGCTGAAAAAGCAGCAAAACCAGCAGCGGCAGCAACAAGTGCTCCTGCCCCGGCTCCAGCTCCAGCTCCAGCTCCAGCTCCAGCTCCAGCACCAGTAGCAGCTGCGGCTCCCGTAGCGGCAAGCAAACCAAGTGCAGCTCCAGCTCCGGCTAAAAAAGCTCCGGCTCCAGTAGAAAACAATGGAAGATTAGTGATATCTCCCTTGGCTAAAAAATTAGCTGAAGAAAGAAATTTACCTCTTGGCAAAATAAGAGGTAGCGGTGATGGAGGTAGAATTGTGAAAAGAGATATCGATAATTTCTTACCAGGATCATCGGTAGCACAAATTGAAAGCTTCTCTGAAGTTGGTGTTACAAGCATGAGAGGTATCATCGCTAAACGTTTGAGCGAATCATTGTTTACGGCACCTCACTTCTTCTTAACGATGGATATCGATATGGATGAAGCAATGAGAACACGTAAAGCAATTATTGAAGAAACAGGTGAAAAAGTGTCATTCAACGATATCGTTTTAAAAGCAGTTGCTGCAGCATTGCCTAAGCACCCCGCAATTAATTCATCGTGGTTGGGCGACAGAATTCGCTACAACGAGCATGTACACATTGGTGTAGCGATGGCAATTGAAGATGGTTTAATCGTACCAGTAGTTAAATTTGCCAACACTAAATCTATACAAGATATATCTGCAGAAGTAAAAGATTTTGCTGCCCGTTCGAAAGCTAAAAAATTAACTCCTGCCGATTGGGCTGGCAACACTTTCACTATCTCTAATTTAGGGATGTTTGGTATTGAAGAATTTACAGCCATCATCAACCCACCCGATGCTTGTATTTTAGCAGTTGGCGGTATTCGTCAGGTACCAGTTGTAAAAAACGGAGCAGTTGTTCCTGGCAACATGATGAAAGTAACATTAAGTTGCGACCACAGAGTGGTTGACGGTGCTACTGGTGCCGCCTTCTTGCAAACTTTGAAAAAATATATTGAAAATCCGGTTTTGATTTTCATGTAATACTATGATGAGAAATTTTCATACAAAAAGGAGAGTATTTGTTGCTCTCCTTTTTTGTTGTTTGATGTTTGCATGCAAAAACATTCAACAACAAAAATCGAATTCTTTGTCTTGTAAAGAAGGTTTTGAAAAAGTAACTGTTGTCAATAAAACAGGATTAGATGGATGTGGTTTTATGCTACAACGCGCAGATAACTCAGCATTTGAAGTGAGCAATTTTCCTGATAGTTTAAAGGTGGAAGGAAAAACTTTTTGTATTAAATATCATGTTGCAAAAGAGCAGATGTCGATTTGCATGGGCGGACAGCGCATTGATATTTTGGAAGTGCAGAAGTAATGTGTAGTGAAAAGTTCCTTCGGGGTACCTCAGGAACTATTCCCTAAACTTAAAATTAAAACTCCGGATACTGCATCGTTACGCAATGAATAGAACCATGTTGCTGAATCAACACAACACTATCAATTGGAATGATTTCTTTATTGGGAAAAACAGATTGCATAATTCTTACTGCCTCTTCATCTTTACTTGAATTGTAAATAGGAAAAAGAACAGCATCATTCATAATTAAGAAATTCGCATACGTAGCAGGAATGCGCATTCCTTCGCTGTCATATGCAGCATCAGCCATAGGAAGCGCCACCATTTTATATGGTTTACCATTGATATCAGTACAATTTTTCAACTCCTCTTCCATCTTCTTCAACTCGCTGTAGTGCTCATCTTTCTCGTCGTCACATTTCACATAAGCGATAGTGTGTTCGTCGCAGAAGCGAGCCAAAGTATCAATATGGCTGTCGGTATCATCTCCAGCTAAATAACCATGTTCAATCCACAAAACTTTTTCTACGTGCAACAATTCCTTCAACAACAATTCTATGGCTTCTTTATTTAAATCGGGATTTCGATTTATCTCCAACAAACATTGAGTGGTAGTCATCAAAACACCTCTACCATCGGTTTCTAGAGAGCCGCCTTCCATTACAATATGATTCAAATCCTTTATTCCCCAGTGCGAAGGAAAAGCTTTCTTATCAAATAATTTTTGAGTGATTTGAGTATCGTAATTGGCTGCGAATTTCTTTCCCCAACCATTGAATTGAAAATCGAGAATCAAAGGTTTTCCATCTTGCATGATAGTGATGCCGCCATGATCACGGGCCCAAGTATCATTCACCGAGCATTCGTAAATACTAATGTTATCTAGATTACAATGTTGAATTGCTTCTTTCACTTCATCAAGATTTTGAGCTGCAATAATGAGCTTCTCACGCTTAGAAATTTCGTATGCCATCTTTTGATAACACACAGTAACTTCGTTCCAAATTTCAGCCCAATCAGTATTCTTGTGAGGCCATGTTAACTGCACAGCACTTTGCTTGTGCCACTCGGGAGGAAAGAAATTTTTTCTGTTTTGCATGAAGCAAAAATAAGCAAATGAAATTTACAAATTCATGCAAATAAAAAAAGCAGAGTAATTTTAACTACTCTGCTTTTACAAATTGCTTTAATAATTATTTAGATTTCTCCACCGACCAACCCATGGATATACCAAACTGCCAACCATCCTTGTTTGGAATTGCGTAGAGATTCACCGGCATATTTAAATTTCCTGAAGTGAAAGTTCTACCTACTGCAAATATCCAATTTGATGTCAAACGAGGAATACCTCTGCTATCCAATCTTTCCACTATTGTAGCTTTTTCATCCAACAATAAATCTTCCTCTAAATGCCAACCATCTTTTCTGTAAAATCCATTGGCTTTTCTTTGCACAGTGAACATTGGTCCGAATCCAAATTCAAATTTCGATTTCTTGAATCTAAATCCGTTTACCACTGAAAACGATGGAATAAATTTTTGCTGATCCATTCCTCCTATCAAACCTACAAACTCCACCAATGCCATTACACTTCCTGTATTGATATAACGCGCTTCGGTATGATAACCAAACTGTGTTAAATAAGGCATACCATCAAATCCGCCATCACTTTTAGAATACTTAAAAATATTGGCATTTTGTCCGGTTAACATCGACACACCAAAACGTGGTCCCGACAAATTCAATTTTCTAACATCTGGTTTTTCCACCAAATCATTTTCTTGTCTTTCGTACAAGTACAATTTTTCTAATTCTGTAACAGAAGTGTCGCCAAATAAATCTTCTATTGCGAAGCGCAATAAAGTAGTCATTTCTAAGGGCTGATAAATATAATTCTTTACTACACTTGCTTCCATTGATTCTGTTTTCACGTTGTACTGACGAAAACTTATTGCGAGCATTCTGCCAATCTTCTCAACAGTTCCAGAAACAACATAATCCAGCTTCAAATCTTTACCTGCTTTGAGAACGCAAGTTTTGCTTACACAATTGGTTTTTTCAATGTTATTGGTTTTGTAAAAATTGTCGATTTCGTAGCGGTCAACCACTTCGAACTTGCCAATCTTTTCGGTTTCCATTCTTACCATGGTTGTGATTTCGCCCTGCGAAAGCTCAACATTTTGCACGTCGATATAAGTAACACCTAATAGAGGTTTCGCAGCATTTTGAGCGAAAACTGCAGTTCCACTTAATAATGCTACAAACATTGCCGACTTAAATCTGTTGGAGAGTTTCATAAAATTTGGTTTAAAAATTATGTGACAAAACTATCCCCAAAAGAAGAGCGCAAAATATTAGATTATACTTAAGTAAAATTTGATTTTGCGAAAAACGCAAATACCGACTATTTTAATCCGTTTTGCTTTTTTGTTCCTCTAATAGCAGGATGATTCCACGGATCATCAGGCCAAGCATGCTTTGGATATCGAGGCTTCAATTCTTTGCGTACTTCAAAATAAGTGTTCTCCCAAAAGCTTTTTAAATCGCCAGTAATTTGCACTGGTTTGTAAGCAGGAGAAAGCAAATGCATCAGCAAAGAAATTTTATTGTTATTGACTTTAGGTGTTTCAGCTAATCCGAAAACCTCTTGAATTCTCACAGCCATAACAGGTGATGATCCATTGGCAAAATATTCTAAAGTAATATGAGAACCACTAGGCACTTCCATTTTTGCAGGTGCCAGTTTATTTAATTCTTGTTGTTTGTTGTAATCTAAAAAGTGAAAGAGAATATCGTGTAAATTCAATTTTTTTAAATCGTCGTTCGACTTAATATTTTGTAAATAAGGCAGCAACCATTCATCGGCAGTTTGCAATAAATTTTCCACCGACATATCGGGCCAATCTTGATCGCTATTCCATTTCTTGAGCGATAGAATTCTATTTTGAAATTGCGTAACCTCTTTGCTCCAATCCAACAAATGCGCACCATCTTTCTTTATTGCATCACAAATTACTTGCTGAATCATTTCTGCATTGGGTTTAGGCAGCGGAGTAGATTTTAAAACGATGCTTCCCAAGCGCATTTCTCGCACTGCTACTAAGGCTCCCTTTTTAGAATTCCACTGAATGATTTCTTTTTCTTTGAGCAGAGGCATCAAATCTTTTGGATTGAGTGCCGATGCCAAAAATATTTTCCCCATGCCATCTCGCGCATCTAAATTAGCGATGGCTAGCCACGGTTCGTGTGCCAAATCATCTTGATGATGCGCTTGAGCCAAATTTCCTCCCGACAATTGAAATTGTGCATTGTTTCCCGGTCGGGCAAACGCAATTCGTTCGGGATAAGCATGCACCAATAGCACTCCACTTTCATAAGGATCAACAGGCGAATTATTTTCTTCACATTGAAACATACTGCGATATTGTTCAGCAATTATAGCGATGCGACTAAATTTTCTACCTACCGATTTTCTTGCTCTTTCTCTTCGCAAAGCTTCGATGCGCAAGTTGATATCAATGCCACTTTCTTTTCCCAAGGGATCTCTTTCTTCCAGCAAAGCGGCAATGTCTGCCGCTAAATGAACCCTATCTATTTCTTGTGCCATCAGCATCATGTGCGCCACGCGAGGGTGACAAGGCAAGCTATGCATCTTCTTTCCATGCTCGGTAATTTTATCATTCTCCAAAGCATTTAACTCTTCCAACAATTCTTTTGCGGTAACAACATGATGCAAAGGTGGAGGAGTAAGCCATGTTAATGAATTGATATTTTGCACTCCCCACACCGCCATATCTAAAACGAAAGAAGCTAAATCGGCTTCCATAATTTCGGGCGTGCGATGCTCGGCGAATTTGGCATGCATGGGTTTGGTCCACATACGGTAACACACTCCCGGCGATAATCTTCCTGCTCTACCCGCTCTTTGATCGGCACTATCTTTTGAAATTTGTATGGTTTCTAATTTTGATAAGCCCGATCGTGCATCAAACTTTTGCACTCTACCGAAGCCCGAATCCACAACCACTTTTATTCCCTCAATGGTTAAAGATGTCTCGGCAATAGAAGTAGCAATCACTACTTTTCGAGTGCCCGTTTTAGAAGGCATTATGGCTGCCATTTGCTGGTGTGGCGGCAAGTTTCCATACAGGGGATGAATCTCAATGCCCGATGTGCGCTGCAAAATTTCTTCGCATTTTCTAATCTCAGCTTCTCCTGGTAAAAAAACCAACACATCACCTTTCTGTTCACTTAATGCTCTATTCACTGTAAATGCAGCTGCTTCAGCCAACATAAAAATATCGGGCTGCTCGGTGTAAATTACATCAACAGGATATTGCTTTCCTAAACTTTCAACGACAGGAGCCTGCAACAAATTTTTTAATTCTTCTAAATTGAGTGTTGCCGACATCACCAAAATTCGCAAATCATCACGTAAAATTTGTTGCGCGTCTCTGCACAAAGCCAGCGCCACATCGGCGAAAATACTGCGCTCATGAAACTCATCGAAAATCACAATTCCAACGCCTTCCAGTGAATTATCTTGTTGCAACATTCGGGTTAAAATTCCTTCTGTAACAACTTCAATTTTTGTTTTGGCTGAAACGCGCGATTCAAAACGAATGCGGTACCCTACTGTTTCTCCTACTTGCTCACCCAACAATTCCGCCATTCGCGTAGCAACAGTTTTCGCCGCCAACCGTCGGGGCTCCAACATAATTATCTTTTGATTTTTCAACCAACTTTCTTCCAACAAAGCCAATGGCACCAACGTACTTTTTCCAGCACCTGGTGGCGCACTTAAAATTACGGTAGTGTTTTGCGCTAATGAATTTTGAAGTTCATTGAGCACATCGCAAATGGGCAAATTGGTATTTTGGAAATTAATCATTCGTAGGGGCGAAAAATCTTTCGCCCGTGAATATAAATATTAAACAATAGGGCGAAAAATCTTTCGCCCCTACGAGCAGGTGAAAATAGAATTTGTTTTTTCAATACTGAAATAGAGTTAAATATTTTAGATTAGAGAAATAAATGAATTCATATGGAACCTAAAGTCGACTCCTTCTTCTCCAACCTCACTCAATGGCAAGATGAACTTGCGCACTTGCGCGAAATAGTTTTGGATTGCGGCCTCATAGAAGAACTAAAGTGGGGCGTACCTTGCTACACATACAAAGATGCCAATGTCATCATCATTCATGGTTTCAAGAATTATTGCGCCATGATGTTTTTCAAAGGTGCTTTGCTTTATGATGCTGACAAGCTTTTGGTGCAACAAACCAAGAACGTGCAAGAAACCCGACAAATTCGCTTCACCAATCTTAAAGAAATAACACAAAACGAAGCGAAAATAAAAGCTTACATTTTTGAGGCTATAGAAGTTGAAAAAGCAGGGTTAAAAGTGCAACTTAAAAAGACCGAAGATTTTGAGATGCCCCAAGAGTTGAAGGAAAAATTCAAAGAAAATGCTGCATTAAAAAATGCATTTGAAGCACTTACTCCTGGCCGACAAAGAGGATATCTTCTTCAGTTCTCTGGTTCGCAAAATTCAAAAACACGTGAGGCGAGAATTGAAAAATATATTACTCGAATCATGAAAGGAAAAGGTATTACCGACTGCGTTTGCGGACTCTCGAAGAAAATGCCGAGCTGCGATGGGTCGCACAAATTTGCTCCTGATTCTAAAAAACTCTAGTGTTTATGAGTATCTTTTGATTTACGAATATGATTGGAATAATGCTGATAAATGGTATTGATAAAAGTTAAAATAATACCAATACCGATGATGATGTAGAAGATGGTGAATATTTTACCTAAATCGGTTTGAGGAGTAAAGTCACCATAACCCACTGTAGAAAGTGTTGTAACACAAAAGTAAATGGAATCAATCCAACTCCATCCTTCAATATAATGATAAGCAATAGTACCCACCACAAGAACGAAGGCTGTAGTGATCAACAAATCACGATAACCTTTGTCGAGCAAAAAAGAAAGTATGGTGCGAAAGAAAATCATATGGTGAAAATAATGTGAAAGAAATCACCACCAACTGACATTTATCATTGGCACAGCTGACATTATTCAATTTCATGCTTTCAATCAACTATTACATCTATTTACTTTTTATGTAACATAGATCACTGTATACATCCATTTAATACATGAAATTTACCCCATGAAAATTAATTCACCAGATAAATACATACGCATGGACTTACAGAACATCATACTATTGGCAATAATAGGCATCGCATCGGGATTACTAAGCGGAACGATGGGTTTGGGTGGTGCCATCGTTATTATTCCAGCCTTAGTGATGCTATTAGGATTTTCACAACAAATGGCGCAAGGAACTACTTTAATGATGATGGTTTTACCTGTAGGAGCCATGGCAGCCTACCACTACCATCAACAAGGTTTTGTAGATATTAAAGCCGCCTTAGTGATGGGCGTTTTCTTCTTTGTGGGGGGCTACTACGGAGCAAAAATGGCCACATCCATTCCTCAAGATATTCTTAAAAAAGTGTTTGCGGTAATGCTCATCATCATTGCCATTAAAATGCTCTTTTTCGAAAAAGTACAACAATAATTCCTTAATTTTTTCACTATGGAAATCAAACAATTTGAAGACAAGAACTTGGCGCACTATTCTTACGCCATTTACAGTGAAGGTGCAATCGCTTTGATTGATCCTGCAAGAAATCCGCAACCCTACTATGATTTCGCTAAAGAAAAAAATGCGAAAATTATAGCCGTAATCGAAACGCATCCTCATGCCGATTTTGTGAGCAGTCATCTCGAAATTTCTAAAGAAACTGGTGCCACAATTTTTGTGAGTGCATTGCTGGGTGCCGAATATGCACATGAAGCTTTTGATGAAGGTAAAAGCATCAGCATAGGAAACATCAAATTGAAAGCATTAAATATGCCTGGTCATTCACCGGATAGCATTAGCATTGTTGCAATAAATGAAACGGGCAAAGACGAAGCTGTTTTCACAGGAGACACTTTGTTTATTGGTGATTGCGGCCGTCCAGATTTACGCGAAAATGCAGGAAATATTACCGCAACAAGAAGTGAGTTGGCGAAACAAATGTACCATTCTTTACGCCAAAAAATGCTCACTTTAAACGATGATGTGTTGTTGTATCCAGCACATGGAGCTGGCAGTTTATGCGGTAAAGGATTAAGTGCTGCCAATGTTAGCACAATAGGTGATGAGAAAAAAAGCAATTGGAGTTTACAAGCTATGAGCGAAGAAGAATTCGTAGGAAAATTATTAAGCGATCAACCTTTTATTCCCCACTATTTCACCTATGACGTAGCAGTAAATAAAAAAGGAGCAGAAGATTTTAAAAAAGCTATTGGCAAAGTAATTCGTCGCGAACCTATTACCTGTTCATCATGCGCCAAAGCATTAAAAGAAAATATTTTGGTTATCGATACTCGTCCGCATTTACAATTCAAAAAATCGCATTTAAAAGGTGCTATCAATTTGATGAACGACACCAAATTCGAAACATGGTTAGGCAGCATTGTACAACCCAATGAAAACTTCTATTTGGTAGCAGAAAATGAAGAAATCTTAAATCAGCTGATAGAACGAATTGCAAAAATAGGCTATGAAAATAATATTGCTATGGCCTTTGTTTCTACTTATGGAAATAGTGCTGTAGAATTATTCAACAGCGAAAATTTATCAAATAGATTAGAGGATTTCACCATTGTAGATATTCGCAATGAGAGTGAAGTAAAAACTAAGAAAACATTTGCGAACTCAATTAACATTCCTTTGTACGAACTGCGCGAACGTGTAAATGAAATACCAACCAACAAACCCATTTTAATTCATTGTGCAGGTGGATACCGCAGTGCAGCAGGAACAAGTATAGTGCAAGGGATATTAGAAGATAAGGTGAAGGTTTATGATTTAAGTGAAGAGGTAATGAGGTTTAAGTAAAAAATAGCACAACAATCCATCTCCCTCCCACCGCACCATCCTTTCGCACCCCTCTTCGCTAAGAGGGATTGGTGGGACATAAAAACAAATACGTTTGCGAAATCATTTACACATTTCAAGTACGTGTAACTATTGTGCGAGGGCCTGTGGCAAAAGGCGAGGGGGCGAAAAGGCTGTGAACCAAAAAATAAATTCGGATAAAAGGAGTCCGTCAGTTGACGGATGGAGAGAGCGATGGCACCCATCAGCTGACGGGCACTTGAATTTTTTGGATACTTTTTGTTTCAAGACAAAAAGTTTCGATTTGCTTCTTTTAAAAGAAGTCCCCTACTCCTCCTCATAATCCAACTCAGCATCCTTCTCCCAAATCTCCATCTCACAAGCCTTGCAATTGAATTTTAGTTTGTAGGCATTGGTGCCGTGTGTAAGTGTAAGTGGTTCTTTCACTTTTTCACCAAGAGTATCCTTGTGGTATTTCCAGCATTTACCTAACTCGTATTTCACACAATACTTCGTTACCATCACTCGTGATTTACCAGGATCCCATTGCAACTCAAAAGCTTTTTCAATTTCAGTTACGCCATGACGCTCGTAAAATTTGCGCGCCATCTTATTGGCAACATTGTACGTGAAATCTAATTTTTGTACCGGATAAGGATGATCTGTTTTTACCAATTGATGCTCTTCTCTGTGATAACTTTTCAAACGAATTTGAATGAGTTGTTCTAATGCATTTCTTCTCAATTCATTCACCTTAGAAATAGGTAAAAACCAATTGCCAGAAAAGTCTACTTCAATTTCATCGGCGATGAAAGGAGTGTTTCCTGTTTTCGCTAAATTGGTTTTGATATTGGGAATGATAGATTCGTTGTTCTTGGTTTGTTCTTTAGGATGCACAAAGTTTGCAATACTTTCGCATCCATCTTCATCGATGGCTTTCAATTGAAATCCGTCGGCAGTTTCGCTCAACAAAAGTTTAACTCCGATCTTTCTTGTCGTGCTGTCTTCGCGTTCAACCAACTTATTAAACTCGGCATCTAAATTTCTAAAAATTGCTGTTCCAGTGGCAATAGATTTTGGTGCGTTAAAATAAACCAAATCACCTACCACCTTATTCACAAAAGCACCGTCGGCAATACCTTCATCGTTCAAGAAATACAAACCATCTCCATTTTTCAATTTGTTTGCATTCTCAATTTGATAAGCATTTCCTTTGATAGAAACTAGTTTACCAATGATTTGTCCTTTCGATTTCGGACTCTCCCACGAACCAATTTTATCTTTTCTTTCGTTGGCAAAATAATCGGTGTAACCACGATTAAAACTTCTGTCCATTTGCGGTTCAAAGTTGTACAAAATTCTTCCCGAAGAAGCCTTCGTATATTTCTCGTTGCCCTCTAAAAAAGCATCTAACTTTTTGCGCAAATACGATGTGTTGTTTTTAACATACACTACATCTTTCAGTCTACCTTCAATTTTAAACGAAACTATTCCTGCTTCAATCAACTGCGGAAGCTGATCACTTAAATCTAAATCTTTGATAGAAAGCAAGTGACTGTTGGCAATTAAAGTATCGCCATTGCCATCAATTAGGTTGTAAGGCAATCGGCAATTTTGAGCACATGAACCACGGTTAGCACTGCGCTCACCGTTGGCCACACTCATGTAACAATTTCCACTAAAGGAAACACACAATGCTCCCGATACAAAAAACTCTAATTCAACAGGCGTAGCTTCATGAATTTCTCTAATTTGATGCAAGTTTAATTCTCTAGCCAAAACCACGCGCTTCATCCCTGCATCGGCCAAAAATTTAACATGTTTAGGATCTCTGTTGTTGGCTTGCGTACTGGCATGAATCACTATTGGAGGCAAGTCCATTTCCATGATGGCCATATCTTGAACTATTAGCGCATCAACGCCAATATCGTACAATTGATAAATCATCTTACGACATTCCTCCAGCTCATTATCGTACAAAATGGTGTTGATTACCACAAAAACTTGAGCGCGAAATAAGTGAGCATATTTCACCATTTCGGCCACATCTTCAATAGAATTTGTAGCGTTGGAGCGTGCACCAAACATAGGTGCACCAATATATACAGCGTCGGCACCAGCATTGATGGCAGCCATCCCCTGCTCTAAGTTTTTAGCAGGCGCAAGTATTTCAATCTTTGTTTTCATAGCAGATGCAAATGTCTGATAAATAATGCTGTATAGCAAGAGTATAGAAGAAGAAAATTAACTCGCTCAACATAACAAAATGTACAACCAAATATGCGCTATCGCCTACTCATTAAAAAAAATTGATATAAGCGAAATTTAGCTGTACATTTAAGTATGCAGTGCTTCAAACAAATCAATATCCATTTTGTATTGGCTCTCACACTTTATTCTGTGCTACTTTCTTCATGCTTAAAGAAAGGTCCGGAAGGAATCACCGGAAAAATTCCTTTCAACAACGAACAAAAAATACTGGCCGATAGAATCATTTCGTGTTTTGAAAACGACGATCCAACAATCAAATATGGCTATATAGAAAATCTTAACGATGGAAGAGGATACACCGCGGGCAAAGCCGGTTTTACAACTGGTACAGGAGACTTACTTGCCTTAGTGCAATTGTACACCATTAAAGTACCCAACAACGATTTTGTTCCATTGTTACCATTGTTGCAACAATACGCCAACACCGAAAGCGCTAGTGTTGCTGGCTTAGAGCAACTACCAAGCATTTGGACCGCTGCAGCCAACGATTCCATTTTTATAAAAATGCAAGATCATTTGGCCGATTCATTGTACTATCAGCCTGCAGTTGACTATGCCATTATGAATGGAATTCAATACCCATTAACCTTATTGTGCTTGTATGATGCTTGCATTCAGCATGGCGATGGTGACGATGCAGATGGCCTAGCCGCAATGATTGCCAAAACCAACAAAGAATGTCATGGTTCGCCAGCAGATGGAGTGCACGAATACAAATGGCTGCATGAATTTAATGAAGTGCGAAAACATACTTTGCGCTATCCTGCCAACAAAGACACTCAAGATGAATGGAGAGAGTCAACAGGCAGAGTTGATGCACTAGAAAAATTGAGAAAAGAAGGTGCCTTTCTTTTGGAGAATAACTCCTATTGTGTAGAGCCATACGGAAGCAAACATTGCATCGTCTTACCATAAGTGATACATTGCTTCCTTAGCTCACATTGCAAATAATATCCAATTCTTCACAACTAATAGAGCAATAACTACACTTAATAAATGCTTAATGCATATTGTTAGTTGAATTCTATTTTTATTCATCGTTAATTGATTAAACATTCAACTTATGAATAGATTAAAAGAAGCAGGGCGCTACAAAATGACCTTATTATTGCTCCTTATGACCTCGTTTTGTGTAGCCTTATCTATAGTGCGATACAGCATAACTGGCACAAAACTTTTTATGTTTCTCAATTGGAATTTATTTCTAGCTATTGTTCCATGGACAATTAGTACGATGCTCATACTAAAGAATTCCAAAACGATTTTGCCTCTCGTTTTGCTTGTTGTTGTATGGCTGTTTTTCTTCCCCAATTCGCCTTATATCCTTACCGATTTATTTCATCTTAAAGCGAGAAAAACAGCACCGATTTGGTTTGATTTCGTGTTGATTTTTTCTTTCGCGTGGACAGGTTTAATGTTTGGCTTTGTGAGTTTGATAGACATCATAACGTTGATGAAAAAACGCATTGGAAACTTTACAGTAAATATTATCACAATCTTATTTTTATTCATTTCAAGTTTCGGAATTTATTTGGGAAGATACCTGCGATGGAATAGCTGGGATATCTTACAAAACACAGGAGAACTTGTAGATGATGTTAGTCAGAGATTCGCCCATCCTGTAAGCTACCCTTAATTCCGGGCCATTTATTAGTTGACTGCTAATTTACAAATTCCATCAACACATCGTTTGGTGTTTTGTAACTTAATGCTTTG
>CAYORT010000020.1:0-51990 GCA_964406465.1 uncultured Chryseobacterium sp. | reverse complement strand
TAGGAAATTTCGGGTAATTCTTCGGAATCGTCTTCATCCTCATCATAATCGGAGTTTATCTCATCGAAAAAGTTGTATAGCGTCATCAACTCATCTACAAAGGACTGATCCTCGCGTTCATAGCCATACACGCTGATGTGCTCTTCAAGCTGCTGAAGAAGTTTCTCCAGCGTATTCAATCGCTTGCGGAATAGGGAGAGTGCAACAAAAATCTCTTCAAAGTCGAAGGTCTCAAGGAGCTTCTTTTCTTCCTTCACCCATTTCTTTACAGCAAAGAGTAATTTGTTCTCTTCAATCTGCTGCTGGCGTTGCACCATGTCTTTCTCCTGGTGCTTCAATTCCATTTCGCGTTTGCGGAGCTCCAGTTCTTTGTCCTGTTGGGCAAGTTTGCGCAGTTCGAGTTCATGCTCCAGTTGTAATTTTTTCAAGGCGATTTCTTTTTCTAATCGGTAGTTGTCGTTGTGGTTTTCCATGTGTGTTTTGTTTTTATGGTTTTCGTTTGTGGTGTTGGCCTGGGCAAACAAGGCAATCGGCATCTCTATGCCGTTATTGCCTGATTGCCCGTTCAGCCAACGAAATACTTTGCTTTTACTAATGTCTAATTCGGCGGCTATCTGCCGAATGCTTTTGCCCTCTGCTTTTAATTCATGGGCTCGTTGTATCAATGCTTGTTCATCCATGATTATTCCGGTTTGTTCATTTGTTCATTGTTCATCTGTTCACCCCTTCAAAAATGAACAAAGAAAATGTGGCAGGGTAGAATAAAAATCGATAAGAAAAAACAACATTAAAAGATTTCTATTATCTTCATTTTGTCGTTCTTTTTTGTTGCTGATTTGCAACTTGTAAAAGTCCAAATCTGACGAGTAGTTGTTTGTTTGTTGCTCGAATTACTTCTTGAAAACCGCTGTAGACGAGGGTTTCAGCGTTTATCTTTTGTTATCTGTTCATGCATAGGAAAGTAAGTGAGACTAAAATTTCAAAAGCTTAAAGCGAATTGAAATTTTAATAGTCGAACTTATTTACCTATGCAAAAATTTCTAAATATTGATTCAAGTAAATCGTCCGTTGAAACCTCACCTGTGATGGTGCCCAATTCAAACATCGCAGTGCGAATGTCAATAGCGATAAGGTCTGTTGGAAGTTGAGATTGAAGTCCTTTGAGCACGGTGTCGAGACTTTGTTGTGCGCGAACGAGTGCGTCGTAGTGTCGTGAGTTGGATACTATCACATCACCAATTTTTACTTGTCCGATATTCACCATAGACACCAATTTATCACTCACTTTTTCAATTCCTTTTTTCTCCTTAGCAGAGAGGAAAAGAATGTTGATTGTTGAATGTTGAATGTTGAGTTGAGGGGGAAGTAAATCGCTTTTATTGACGATAAATAATATTTGCTTTTGATCTCCAAATTGGTCGCGATAAAGTTTGTGTTGCTTTTCAATTTCTTGCAGTAGAGTCTCTTGTACGCTGCCATTCGGATTATTATCCGCCTCTACAAGATGCAATACTATACTCGCCTGCGCAATTTTCTCAAATGTTTTTTCAATACCAATGCTTTCTATTTCATCTTTTGTTTCGCGAATTCCTGCGGTGTCGATGAAACGGAATTTCATTCCTTTGATATTGATTTCATCTTCTATGGTGTCGCGCGTGGTACCTGCGATGCTCGATACAATGGCTCTTTCTTCGTTAAGCAAGGCGTTGAGTAAAGTTGATTTACCAACGTTGGGTTTACCTACAATAGCAACCGGCACTCCGTTTTTGATGACGTTGCCTGCCGCAAAAGAATCTATCAATTTTTTAATGGCTGCTTGCGTTTGGTTCACCAAAGAGATGAATTGCGCTCTATCGGCAAACTCCACATCTTCTTCACTAAAGTCGAGTTCTAATTCTATTAACGATGCGAAGCGAATGATTTCTTCGCGTAGCTTTTTTATTTCGTTGGAGAAACCACCACGTATTTGCGAAATGGCTACTTGATGTTCTGCCTCGGAGGTGGAATGTATTAAATCGGCAACAGCTTCTGCCTGCGATAAATCGAGTTTACCATTGTAGTATGCACGCAAAGTAAATTCACCTGGTTCGGCCATGCGCACTCCTTTTTGTAAAAAGAGTTTGATGATTTCTTGTTGAATGTAAGGTGAGCCGTGACAAGATATTTCTATGGTGTTTTCGGCAGTGTAGGAGTGAGGTGCTTTGAAAACGCTCACCAACACTTCATCTATAATTCTTTCGCCATCTACGATGTTGCCGAAGTGTAAAGTATGACTTTTAACCTCGTTTAAATTTTTGCTAAAAACCGAGCTGCATTTATCGATAGCATCGGGCCCCGATAGGCGTATAACCGCAATGGCACCAATGCCTGGCGCGGTGGCAGGGGCGATGATGGTGTCGTTGGTGGCAGCAAGTTTTCGGAGTCCGTCCATAAGGCGAAGATAATATTTTTTATGTAGCACTATTAAAACAAAAAAGGGTGTTGGTTTGCGCCAACACCCTTTTTGCAGTATGCTTTGTTATTCAATAACAACAGTATATTTTTTAGGGTATTTCACTTTATAGGTGAATCGAAGAACCTTTTCTTCTGTTGGATTGATTGTAAATTCTTTGGTGATGATACCTGTTTCGGGGTTTAACTGTCCCTCTTTCACTTCAGAACTAACTTCGATGTCGTTGTTTACCGACACCGGAATTTGATCTTGCAATTCAATTGTGATGGTTTTAGATTTATTGTTTTTCACTTTTATTTCCCAGGTGATTTCCACTGATTTGTCGCTACCTAAAATCATTTTCTTTGATTGCTCATTCGCTTTCGTTCTACTAATCACAATGTTTTTGTCGCGACCTAAAGAGATGTCCATCGTATCGTTTGCAGCAGCTGGGTCGATGAAAGAATTGCCTACAAAGGCATCTTCAAAAAATATGTTGGCCTCACCTGCAAGCAAATTGAATCTTTCCCAATTGGTGATTTGCGCTACTAAGAAGGCTGTAGGGTCGAGCTTAGGTACAGCTTTGTATTTATAGGTCGCTGCTACTTCGTGTTGCGCAATATCTACTTTGTGACTCTTACCATTTGATACAATAGAGTATGGTGTAGAGATGATGTATTGAACGGTGGTAGATGCTTCTTGAAAGTTGGCGATTGGAGCGGCAGTTTTAAATTTTTGGAATTCGGCAACATTTTCACCATAAGCTGGTTCAGCATACATCATATCTGCATTAACTTTTGCTCTTGCTCTTTTTTCTTCCATATTTTTAATTCCAACGTATTCTCTATAATAATCTAAGTTCCATTTAGAAATAACAGGAGCTTGTCCGCTTACACTTGGGTTACCAGTAGATAAAGTTAATTCTACATCTTTCCAATCGGCGCCGGTGCTTTGTTGAATATTGGCTTTATAATCTAAAACCACCGCACTGTTAATATCCTTAGCGCGTATGTCGTAAGTGGGAAACCAGGTAGCATTGGTAGTGTAGTATGAAATTTCGAAAGAGGCAGCTCCACCGTTAGAGAAAACTTCCATTAAAATTTCACCTGTTTGTTTGCCATGGCTGTAGCCCAAAGTATTTTTTTCGTTGTTCAAACGATTTAAGGTGCTTTGAATTTCTCTTGCTTTTATTTTGCCTTCTTGTATTTTTTCGGCCAATTCATTTAAATGATCGCGAAAGAATTTAGCTGCTTCTTGTAGGTCGGCAACATCTAAAACCTCTTGTCCTTTAATAGCCTTATTCGCCAACACCATTGATTTTTCTTCTTCGAGCACTTGTACTTTTGCATTGGCCAAAGTAAGTTGATCGTTGATTAGCTCAAGAGAATCGTTTATGGCAAGTAATCTTTTAGGAGCCGATGCTTCTTGCACGTAATTGATTTGATGTATTACATTAATTAAGGTAACACCTTTTGTTTTTACCGTTACCGAATTGGATTGAATGTAGGGTGATAAGTCGCCCAGCTTCACCGTTTGTTTACCTTTAGTTAATGTGGTGCTACCTTCGTGCGTAACCTGTGCGCCTTGCAAATAAACAGTTACTTTTTTTATGTCGGCACTAATTGCTTTTTCATTTTGAGAAAAGCTTTGAAAGCTAATGGTTAAAGCTATTGCAGAAAGAAATATTCTTTTCATATCAAATTTTGTTTGAGTTAAAAGTAGTGCTAAACAGTACTTAATTATTGCTTGTTGTATATTACTTTTCAACACCGCAACTAACATACCATGGTTCAAAGTTTAGAGTTTAATGTTTAAAGTTTAAGATTTAAAGTTTATACATTAGAAGCATGAAGGAAAAACCATTGATATTAGTTACCAATGATGATGGTGTTACTGCACGTGGTATACGCGCTCTTATTGAGTTTATGCGCGAGATAGGAGATGTTATTGTGGTAGCGCCTAATCAGGGCATGAGTGGTATGGGGCACGCCATTACCATTAATTCAACTTTGCGATTGTTTGAAAAACACAGTGAAGAAGGGTTAATTGAATACAGCTGCTCGGGAACACCGGTGGACTGTGTTAAGTTTGGTGTAAAGGTGGTGTCGCCCAACAGAAAAATTGATCTATTGGTTTCGGGTATCAACCATGGTTCTAACTCATCTATTAATGTAATTTATTCGGGTACAATGTCGGCAGCCATTGAAGGTGCTATCGAAGGTATTCCTTCTTTAGGTTTCTCTTTGTGTAGCCATGATTTAAGTGCCGATTTTAGTCCGTACAAAGAATACGTTCAGCTCTTAGCCAAAAAAGTTTTAGAAAAAGGATTGCCAAAAGGAATGTGTTTGAATGTGAACATACCTCTTTTGCCTAAAGTTGAAATAAAGGGAATGAAAGTTTGCCGACAAGCGAATGCTTATTGGGACGAAAATTTTGATGAAAGAAAAGACCCTTTTAACAATTCGTATTATTGGTTAACCGGACAATTCATTAACATGGATAAAGGAACCGATACAGATGAGGAAGCACTTAAGGAAGGGTATATATCTATTGTTCCAACAAAATTTGATTTAACCGCACATGAGTTTAGGAAAGAATTGGAAGACTGGATCGCCGGAGGCAAATAAATTTCGCAATCGCGGAGTGCTGCATGGATTTATCTTTCCCTTGCTGGTGATGCCTATTGTGCTGTATATTTTTTATCTCGATGCCAGCAAACGCTTCGACCCCGGTTATGAAGAATATGCCATGAAAGTTTTTTCTACGGTACACAACACTTGCAATGTTTTAAGCTTAAGTGTGCTGGGTAATTTGGTGTTGTTTTACGCTACCCTTAGAAGAAATAATTTGTGGGGTGCACGTGGTATTTTAGTATCTACTATGGTATACGCTGTGGTGGTTTTTATTCTTAAAATTATAGATAGCGGATTGGTATGAAGTACTACGTAATAGCAGGTGAAGCATCGGGAGATTTGCACGCATCGAACATGATGAAGCAAATTTTGCTGCAAGATACTGCCGCCAATTTTAGGTTTTGGGGTGGAGATAAAATGCAAAAGGTAGGGGGTGAGTTGGTGAAGCATTACAAAGATTTGGCCTTCATGGGCTTTGTTGAAGTAGTTAAAAATTTACCCACCATCCTTAGAAATATTTCATTTTGTAAACAAGATATTGAAGCCTATCAACCCGATGCGCTGATATTGGTAGATTACCCCGGATTCAACTTGCGCATTGCCGAGTGGGCCAAAGAAAATGGATACAAAATTTACTATTATATCTCTCCGCAAATTTGGGCATGGAAACAATCTCGTGTGCACAAAATAAAGAGAGTGGTAGATAAGATGTATTGTATTCTACCTTTCGAAAAAGATTTCTATAAAAAGTTTGATTACGATGCCGATTTTGTGGGACATCCTTTGCTCGATGCCATACAAAGCGACATCATTGAAGATGCAAGCAGCATTAGAAAGAAATATAATTTTGGCAACGATAAAGTGGTTTTGTTACTGCCTGGAAGCAGAAAGCAGGAGATTGCCGAGATGTTAGAAGTAATGGTGCAAGTGGCAAAAAAGAACGATGGTTATCGTTTTGTGATTGCAGCAGTGAAGTCGATAACTCCCGAGTTTTACAAAGAACAAATTGGCGATGCCAAGATTGAAATGATTACCGGCGACACCTACTCTTTATTAAGTATTGCATCGGCCGCTATGGTAACATCGGGCACTGCAACTTTAGAAACAGCCTTGTTTGAAGTACCCGAAGTAGTATGCTACAAAGGCGGTAAAATATCTTATGAAATAGCTAAGCGACTCATTAAAGTGAAATACATTTCTTTGGTGAATTTGATTTTAGATAAACCCGCAGTTGCCGAATTGATTCAGCAAGATATGAATGCAGAGCGCCTACACAGCGAACTCAAAAAAGTGCTGGAAGAAGGTGAGTTTAGAAATAAAATGTTGGTCGATTTTAAAGAATTAAAAGTGAAATTGGGAGGCGGCGGCGCCTCTAAAAAAGTAGCAGAAAGTATAGTGAACGATTTAAGAAAGTGAGAACAGTTTTTTTTGGCATATTGGTGTTGTGTTCCTTTGCGTTGCGTGCCGAACGCGTTTTAGTTGGAATATATACACAGCAAACTACAACCACCATTAATTTTACAACCACTCGTGGTTCTTACAAAGTTTTTGAAGATTCAAATGATTTGGGAACCATTGCTGCCGACCACTCCCTTAAAATTACTTTGAAAGAAAAGATGCTTCATTTCACCATTGGCGGTAAGCATCAAACTGCGAAAAATATTGCTATAGTCGGACAAGAATATGCTAACTCCTTTAAGATGGTGGCGAGTGGAGTGGCAAGAAATTACGATGATAATGTTAAGCTAAAAGCTTTTTCAAAATCGATTCAAATTGTGAACGATGTAGACTTAGAAAATTATGTTGGAGGAGTGGTAGAGAGTGAAGCAGGATATAAAAAGGCCGATGAGTATTACAAGCTTCAGGCAATTTTATGTAGAACTTATGCGCTCAAAAATTTTCATCGCCATGAAGACGAAGGCTTCCACTTGTGTGATGCCGTTCATTGTCAGGTTTACTTTAGTAAAAGCTACAAAATAAAAGCAGTAGCAAAAGCGGTGGAGGCAACAGCCGGATTGGTGATTACCGATAAGCAGTTGAATATTATTGATGCTACATTTCATTCGAATTGTGGCGGACAAACCTGCAACTCGGAAGATGTGTGGTCGAAACCTTTGCCTTATTTACGTTCGGTAAAAGATACTTTTTGCCTCCACAGTAAAAATGCCAATTGGAAAAAGGTGATGCACAAAGACAAATGGAATAAGTATTTGCGCAATAACGGAATTGCGCACAACCAAGATACCACCATCAATGGCGAACTCTTTTATGTTTGTGCTACCGACCGACAAGAATCGGTTTGTTTTCCCGATGGTAAGATTAAGGCGGCTCAAATAAGAAAAGATTTTCATTTGCGATCGGCCTTCTTTGAAGTGAAGGCGGTGAAAGATTCTGTATATATAATAGGTAAAGGGTATGGGCATGGCGTAGGTATGTGTCAGGAAGGCGCCATGGAAATGGCTAAGCGCGGTTTTACCTACAAGCAAATTATCGATTTCTATTTTCAAGATGTGTTGTTGGTGAACCTAAGCACATTGGCCTTTTTTAGAGAGGATTAATTTCGCTTCTTAAATAATCATCTCTTTTATTACTTTTAATACATGAAAAAAATCATGTTACTTCTGCTGCTCATTCCATTTGGAGTGATGGCTCAAAAGACTACCGTTTTTGCTTTCGACACCATTGAAAATAGAAGGTGGGTTGGTGCCGACTTTTGGGCCAATCGTTTGCAAAACTGGGAGGTTAAAGATGGAAAGTTGTTTTGTTCTCGCGCCGAATTGTTAAGCACTTGTCACTTGCTTACCTACGAAATGCAAAGCGCCAAAGGATCGAGCGAGATTATTTTTGAGATGGGAAGAAATGCTTTGGCCGTGCAAGATGTAAATGCAAAAGCCGGAATCATTGTTGGTTTAAGCGATGAAAAATTGAATTACAAAGCGCGTGCAATGATTCAAGAATTTACCTTGAAGGAAGATGGAATTTGGATAGGTATCAAAGGAAATAAGCTGTTTGCCGAAGACCTTCCTACAGGCAAAGAATTATACAGCGCAGATGTTTCGGCCAACTTTAAATTGAAAGAAAGCATTAAAATTAGATTGCTTATTAGTCGAACCAAAAGCAATGAGCCGCGCATTTACCTGTATGTTGATGATAAGTTTACGCAAGAAATTGTGATGACCAACGAAAACAAAAATGGAAGTGTAGCTTTTGCTGTAGGTAGCACAGCGGCAGGCAGCGAATTTTACTTCAATAAACTAACCCTAATCAATTTGGCGGCAAAGAAGGAAAGAGCATTTGGTCCGATCTCTACTTGTCTATATTCACTCAACGACAATGAATTGAATTTTTCTGCGCAGCTCATGCCCTTTAGCACAAGCATCATCGATTCGGTTTTGATTGAAGTGCAAAGTGATAACAAGTGGATGAAGTTGAGCACGGTTGCTGTGGAGTCGTTTTCTAATCAAGCTCGCTTGAGAAATGTGGTGTGGTTGAGCGACCAAGTTACGCCCTACAGAGTGAAATTTAAGAGAGGAAAAAACTTTGTTGGAAATTGGTACGAAGGAAAAATCACTCCGCCCAACAGAAACTCTAACGAAGTGCGCATCGCTGCCATCAGCTGCAATGGCATGGCTTTTATAGCGCCACGAAACATGGATTATCAATCTATTTGGACGCCCTATGAGTTGGTGGAAAAGAAATATAAAGAGATAAAACCCGACTTGCTGGTTTTCTTGGGAGATCAAATGTATGAATCGCGACCAGTGATGTTGGAGACCAATAAACAGCTGTTGACCGATGATTACAACTACAGATGGCTGTTGTGGTGTATGCAGATGAATGTTGTTACCAAAGATTTGCCAACACTAATCATAATGGATGACCACGATTATTTGCAAGGAAACTTGTGGGGAGATGGTGCTCGCTTCGCCGACAAAACGGTGCCTGCAGATTTACCCGAATATTACAAAACGCATGAAGATGATTGGCAAACCGACAATGGCGGATTTGTTATGGATGCCGATTTTATTACCAGAATTCAATTGTTGCAAACAGGCCACCTTCCCGATGCTTACACCAAGAAACAAGGATTGATACCCAACTATTTTACCACCCTAAATTTCAATGGTGTTGGATTGGCTTTGTTAGAGGATAGAAAATTTAAATCGTCGCCTTTGAAAACCTTGCCCAATGTTCCATCTATCATTGGTGTTACCTTAAGTGATTCTGTTCCTTATGAAATGTTGAACAGCAGCAATGCTACTTTGCTGGGTGATGAGCAATTGAAAATGCTTGATGAGTGGTCGGCGCAATGGAAAAATCAATACATGAAAATCGTTTTTACGCAATCGATCTATGCCTGTTTGAGTTCGGCGAGAAAAGGATTTGTTCCTTATGTCTCTGAAAATATTACAGTGAACAACAGCAAGAATATTAGCGCACGCTTGGCTAAGGATATGGATGCTAATGGTTGGCCAAAATCGGGAAGAGATACTGCGTTGAGTTTAATTAGAAAATCATCGGCTTTACTGGTGGGCGGCGACCAGCATTTTCCAAGTATTACGCATCAAGGAATAAAAGATTGGGATGATGCTGCATATTGTCTTTCCATTTCTGCATTGAACAATACTTTTCCGCGGTTCTTCATTCCCGATTCGAGCGATGCTTTTGGTGCCAACAAATACAAAGACGGCTTTGGCAATAAGATTACCATGGAGTTGTATTCTAATCCTAAGAAAATTGATTCGTTGCCCAATTGGTATTATGGAGCTCCTGGTTTTGGATTAATTGTTTGCGATAAGTCGGCGAAGACTTACAGCATGCGTTTTATGGATTTTTCAGATGAAAAGACCTTTGAAAATGAGAAGAAGATAAAGGTAATCGACAATGCTTTTGCTTCATCGCCTTATAAAACCAAAGTGATTAAGGTGGGCGGCATGGGAGAGAATCCGCTGCTTACTTTAAAAGATATAAAAGGAAATGTTTTGTATTCTTTGCGTGGCAACAATTTACAATTTAATGTTCCAGCAACCGGTAAGTATATCATAGAAGCTGTGGGTGAAAAAGGGGGGAAGCAAAAGAAAAAGCTAATGAAGGTTTCGGTGAAGAAATGATGCTTAGTTTTTCCAGAATCTAATTACGAGCACTTCGGCAAGTAGCATTAAAAGTGCTGCGATGATGAAGTGTTTCCAATATTCTTTTCTGCTTAGGATGTCGGCTGCAGATGCGCTGCTTTTCAAATCGGCCGAACTAATGACGTGTACATTTTTGTTTTGTTCAAAAACCTCTTTTAATGCCTCGTCATCAAGAAATTGCATAGATGATTCATTTCTTAAATAGTTGAGCGCCACCGACGCGAAAGTGTTTTTGTTTTTCTTTAAACTGTAGATTCCGGCTTGGTCGATAGCGTTGCTGCTAAACAAGAAAGGATGCTCGCCCGTTTTTGAAATGTTTAAGGCATATTCACTTTTATCGCCACTTAGCACATATTGGGCATTGGCAGAGTTGTCTTGTTTTTTTAGCGCTATTTGCAGATTTTGATGAATGTTTTGATACAAAATATCGCTAGAAATACTGGTGAAAATGATGCGGTACATCACGGTAGGGAACAACCAATGTTGAGCAAAGTTGTTTAGTGGCGAGCTTAATAAATACACTGAGCTTGTGCCTTTCTTATAGTTTACGAGGTAAGGGTCGTTGTTTTGAAAAGGTAGAAGAATTTCTTTTCCGCCAAGGTAATTGCCGCTAATTTTAAAATGACCTTTGATGATAGGTAGGTTTAGTTTTTCATTTTCGGGCAACTCTTTTTTACCAAAAACATTGTTGAAGAATTCATTTTGTGTGTTGAAGCGGGCCAAGGAAACAGAGCTTGAATCCCAAGTGCTCAAGGCATCAATTTGTAAACTGCTGGCCAAGGTGCCAAAATTTTCGCTTCTTACAGAAGGAATGATGAGCAAGCAGCCTCCCGCCGCAGTAAACTTTTGAAGTTCTTGTGCCAAGCCAGAGCTGTAATTTTCTATCTCGTCGAGTACTATTAAATCACTTTCTTTAATTAATGAGTAGTCGAGCTGATTGATGCTTTGCTTTTGGAAAGAAAGTGAAGAATCGTTTTTAAAAAGTTTGGCAAAAGAAGGGTTGGCTTGTTTCTCAAATATTTGAAGAATGTTGCTGGTCTTTCTAATGTCGTAAGAAAAATAGAAGGTATTGTCGAATAAAATTGGAGCATCATCTACTTCTATCTTAGCGTTAATGAGTCCGGACTTTGCCACCGCATAAGCCAAACCAATCACCTCGCTACTTTCTGCTTTGAGGTTAAGGGTGGCAAAAGCTTTTTGTTCATTGTTGATGCTTAGGCGCACGGTAATGTTTTCTAGGTTTTTATCGCCGTGATTGGTGATTTTAACTTTAAGTTCTTCAGGAGATTCGGTTTTTCTAACCGGAGAATCGAACCAACAAGAATCAATGCTCACGTTGTTTTTGATAGAAGCTTCGAGAGGGATAAGGAAGATATTTTTGGATGAATCCATCTTGTTCTTGTTGAGGTCGTTCATCCCTTTTTGAAAATCAGACAACCAGTAAACATCGGCGTTTTCTTCGCCAATATCCGATTGCTGGCGCAATTGAATTTCGCTAAAAGTTCTGCTGTGTGGCGATTCGTTAACGAGGTTGAGTTCTTCTAAGAATGTTTTTTTATCGAGGTTTTGGCGATGCTTTCCTTCAAAATCGTTGGTGGTAAGCAAGAAATAGTCGCTATTGGGAAGGTTTTTCACCAAATTTTCAATCTTCTTTTTAGCTTCATCCAGCAGTTTTCCGCCTTCGGCAGCGCTATTCATGCTAAAGGAATTGTCGATATAAAAAGCGTGTAAATGGTTTTGTTTATCGGAGTTTTGGGTGTTTCGAGCGCTAAAAGGAAGCGCGAAAGCCAAGATTAAAAAGCTAAAAGCAAGGAGTCGAAGAAGCAAAATAAGCAAGTTTTTAAGATGATTGGCTGCTTTACTTTGCTCTTTGATGGATTTGAGGAAGAGGGTATTGGGGAAATAAATCTCTTTATACTTTCTAAAGTTAAACAGGTGAATAGCCACAGGAATAGCCAGTAAGCTAAAGGCCCATAAAAACTGAGGGTATAAAAAGGAAAAATTCATTATTACAAATATAAAATACTTGGCGAGATATAAATTCTAAAAGAATTATGTAAATTTCGGTCGCTTTGTAAAAGCCTACATATATGATAGAACAAACATTAGATACCCGCCAGAAAGCATTGGCGGTTAACTTGGATAGAACGATTTACGGGACGTTTGCAGAGATTGGTGCCGGACAAGAGATAGCGCGTAATTTCTTTGTGGCTGGGGCGGCTTCGGGAACCATAGCCAAATCTCTTTCGGCTTACGACATGCAAATGAGTGATTCTATTTATGGTAAAAGGCCAGGAAGATATGTGTGTATGCCGCGTTTGATTCAGATGATGGATCATGAATACAAGAAGCTGATGAACAACCTGGCGCCCAACAATCCAGAGAAAAGATTTTTTGCGTTGTGTGATACTGTTGAAACGATCAACTACTCAAAAACCAATCAGAGTCATGGTTGGATGGGGGTTCGTTTTCAGCACAAAGCTGGTGAAGAGCCGAGTGATTTTATCATTCACATTCGATTATTGAACAGAGATAGTTTGCAACAACAAGAAGCAATTGGGGTAGTGGGTGTGAATTTGTTGTATGGCTGTTATTATGATACACACGACCCTGAGGGGATATTAAAAAGTTTGAAAGACAACTTGAGAAGCGGTAGAATTGAAGTAGACATGGTGCATTGTTCGGGTCCGGCTTTCAAAAGAATCGACAACCGTTTGCTGAGTTTATTCCTGGTGAAATCGGGAATGGCTGAAGCATGTATGTTTGGTCCCGATGGAAACACCATCCACCCAACAGAGGTTTTGTACAAAAAAGACATCATGGCGTTGAGAGGACGTTTTCGTCCGGTTACCCACGTTCACCTAGATATGTTGAAGAACGGATTGAAGCAGTTTGAGAAGGAGTTAAGCAATCCGCAAAATGTGGTGGTGATCACCGAGCTTACCTTGAAAGATTTGGCGGGAGAGGAAGGAATCGACGATCAGGATTTCTTAGACAGGGTAGATATCTTAACTTCTTTGGGACAGTATGTATTGGTATCGTCGTTCTTAGAATACTTTAAGTTGGTGCCTTTTTTAACACGATACAACACTGGTTCTCAGGTGGCCTTGATTCTTGGAGCCAATACTTTGATTAACATCTTTAACGATAAGTATTACAAGCAGTTAAATGGCGGATTACTGGAGTCTTTTGGTACGCTTTTCCATCGTGATGTGCGCTTGTATTTGTATCCATATAAGTTTGGAAACGAGATCATCAATTCAACCAATATGATGATTCCTCCTAAGTACGAAAGCTTGTATAAATACTTAATTGACAACAATAGAATTATAGATTATAAGCAGTTTGAACCCGATAATTTGAGTGTCTTTTCTCATAAGGTATTAGAGAAAATTAAGGCAGATGACAAAGATTGGGAGCAGATGGTTCCTCCTATTGTAGCCCGAATTATTAAGGAACACAAGCTTTTTAGCTATAGAAATGCCGATGCTAAGAGAATTAAAATAAGAGACGAGAATTTGGGAGGGAAGTAGATGAAAAAGTTTCTAGTTTCAAGTCTATGTTTTACCTTTTTTTGCATGATTTATTCATGTTGTGACAAAAAAGAAATTGATGAAGTTAAGGCTGTTTGTTGTGCAGACACCATGTTTGTTTATCAAGTGGGGACAGTAATTTCATTAGATTCGGCAACCTTCACAAGAGTTCAGGTTCCGAATGTATTTACTCCAAATGGTGATGGGTACAATGAAACTTTTGGGATACAAGGGCAAGGGGTAGGAAATCCTATAGATTTTAAAATTAGTGATGTAAATGGTGCTTTGCTGTGGCAAACAACTTCTATTTACGACAAATGGCTGGGGAGTAAAAATAATTTGGGGCCAGTTGTAGCAGACGATGTTTATTATTATAGTTTAAAATTTTTCAATTATAAAGGCGATTTGGTAGAGCATTCTGGCGAACTGTGTTTACGAACTTTGAAAACAGTGGAAAGTAGCTGTAGTAATTGTGTTTACGGAGATCAATTAGATGCTTTATTGGGTTTGATATACAAAACGGCTGATCCTTTAAAGTGCGACTAATGAATAAATAAAAAGCCTTTCGAAAGTATCGAAAGGCTTTTTACTATTGAATCCTATGTCTCCAGTGCTTCGCTTACGCTTTTTTTTGTGACCCTGTGGATTCTACAATGTTGTTTCTATATGTAAGACACTTTAGGGAGCATTTTGTTACAGGAGCGATAAAAAATAAAAATCCCTTCCGCGTTAACGGAAGGGATTCGATATTTATGAGCTTTATGTCTCCAGTGCTTCGCTTGCGCTTTCTTTTGTGACCCTCAGCTCGTTAAATGTTGTTTCTATAACTTAGACACAAAAGAACAGAAAGGTTGCTCGAAAAAGCGAACTAAATTCTTAAGGAATTGTTAAATTTTGATACCAAGGGTTCACCACGTTTTAAATGGATTCTTAGTTAAGTTAGAGTTGGCGTAGTTTCTATCGTCGCTCACATTTTTAATAGCCCAAGCTGGAATACTATATTTTTCATCGGCGCTGTTAAGCTCTATTTCGGCAATGATGAGTCCGGAATTATCTCCCCTAAATTCATCTACCTCCCAAAGTTTTCCATCAAAAGTGACGTAGTGTCGAACTTTTTCAATGGCGGCAGAACACATGGTTTTCATCATGTGTTGAGCATCGGTAAGTGGAATTTCGTATTCAAATTCATCTCGTGTGTCGCCTACCGACTTACTTTTAATGGTGATATAAGCCTTATCGTCTTTTATTCTAATGCGGATAGTACTTTTAGGCTCAATGCATAAGTAAGCTTGCGCAATTACTGAACTACTTTCGGGAGTGATCTTACTCCATAAGTTGTTGTCGACTAAATATTTATGTTCAATTTCAATGGCCATTTGCTTAAACTTTAATTTTAATCACCACCTTTTTCACTTGTTCTTCTTCTTTCACTTTTATGCAGGGCATATGGATATCTTGCGGAAAGAAAACAGTGAATTCACCACTTTTCACTTCAATAAAGCTGAGCTGTTCGTTGTACAAAGCGTAGTCGTCTTTTTCATCGTAAGCTTTACTTTCCTTTTGCTGGTAGAGTGTGGTGTGCCCCATTAATTCCTTGCCCGATATTACATATTGTATGTCGATGTGTTTTTTATGTGCCTCCGACTGGCAGCCTTCGGTCGATTTCGACTTGTATTCTTGCACCAAAGCAAAAATGTTGTCGCCATCAATGATGTGTTTCCCTTCTGCAAGAGCTGCTAAATTGGTGGTTTTTAAAAAATGAAATGCTTTGCTAAATGAGGGGTGTAGGCTTTCGTAGCGCGCCGAATGGTACAGGGAATCTTTAATCATGTATTTGTTATTTCACTTCTTTGTCTTCGAATAGTTTATCGCTAGGCGCTATTTGAACCAACTTTGCACTTTGCTTTCCACTATCGTCGTACGAGTAGATGTATTTATAATCCATTTCATTCTTTTCGTTGAAGTGTTGCCATTCACTTCTTCTTCCTTTATCGTCGTAAAGGTAAACGTTGGTGCCTTCTACTTGTCCGTTACCGCTTAAGCTTTTCCATTCAATTTCTCTTCCTTCTTTATCGTATTTGTAAGAGAATGAGTGTCCAACACTACCATCATCATTAAAACTTTTCCATTCTGTTCTTTTGCCTTGTTCATTGTATTTGAAGGCAAATTTGTAAGGGGCTTCTTTGGCTTCTGTATTGTCTTTTTTCTTTTGAACAGGGGCAGTGGTTGTTTCTTTATATACTACAGTTTCTTCTAAGATGCCTTTTTCATTGTATCTGTCCCAAGCTGTTTTTCTGCCATCAACATCGTATTTGTAAACATTTTTGATGTTTTTGCCATTCTTAAGGTGGTACACTATTTTTTCCATCAATTTACCTTCTTTGCTGTACACAAAGATGTCGGCAAGTTGCTTCTTAGGTGCTTTCGTTTTAGGGGTGGTAATTGATTTTTCTGCGGCCTCTTCTTCTTGTTTAGCATCAGAAACAATAGGCAATGTATCGGCATTTTTAACCTCGGCGATAGATGCTGTTTGCTGAGTCTCGTCGTTATGACAAGATGCACTGCAAAGTGCTAAGACAATAAAAGTGGTGGATAGAATAGTTTTCATGCAATAGCCTCTAAGATATAAAAATATGTCGTTTTTAAAGAATGCCGACTTATATTTGCCTAAAGTTTGAGATTATGTTAGGTTTAAAGTTAGCCACCGACCCGCGTTGGGCCAATATCGCAGAAGGAAATTTAGAAGAGATTTTGAGTGATCACGCTTGGTGCGAGCAAAAAGCTGCTACCAATGCCATTACTATTGTTACTCTAAATTCTGAGCTAGATGATTTGGTGACCGACATGCTGGCTTTGGCTAAAGAAGAGCTAACCCATTTCGAGCAAGTGCATGCCTTGATTTTGAGACGTGGCTATACTTTTGGTAGAGAAAGACCAGATGACTACGTTAAGGAATTGTACAAATTCATGAGAAAAGGCGGTACTAGAAACGATCAACTTGTAGAACGTTTGCTTTTTGCCGCCATGATAGAGGCGAGAAGCTGCGAGCGTTTTAAGGTGTTAAGCGAAAATATTAAGGATGAAGAGTTGGCTACTTTTTATCGTGAGTTGATGATAAGTGAGGCCGGACACTATACCTTATTCTTAAACTACGCCCGCAAGTACAGCGAGAAGATTGATGTGAACAAAAGATGGAAAGAGTGGTTGGAGGGCGAGGCCGAAATCATTGGTAGATACGGTAATTCGGAAAGAGTTCACGGTTAGTTTAAAAATCGATATGTCACTTTTTTGATTTTCTGCGTTATGTAAAAAAGTAGCGTATGGAAAAGGGAGTGGGTAATAAATTCGAAATCATCTTTTTATTGGGGGTAGGGGTAGCAACAGTGATACTGGCTTTTTGTTAGTGGCATTGAAAACCTTGCATTTATACTTACCTTTGGCGCATGCAAAAGGTATTGTTTATTGGGGCCGTGTGGCCCGAACCCAAATCATCGGCCGGTGGTACCAGAATGATGCAATTGCTGCATATGTTCTTAAGAAACCATTGGCATGTTACCTTTGCTTCGTCGGCAGCCGATAGTGAGTTTGCTGAAGATATTACCTCTTTAGGGATTGATAAAGTTAGTATTGAGCTCAATAATTCTTCATTCGACCAATTCGTTAAAGATGTTCAGCCACAGGTGGTGGTCTTCGATCGTTTTATGAGCGAAGAACAATACGGCTGGAGAGTAGCCGAAGCTGCACCAAAGGCCTTGCGCATTATTGAAACCATCGACTTGCATTGTTTACGTCTTGCGCGAATGGAAGTCCTTAAATCGCAAAGCAATTTAAAATCGGTTTTGCTTCAAAGTGAAATCGCTAAAAGGGAGTTGGCTTCTTATTTTAGAAGTGATTTGAACATCATCATCTCCGATGAAGAGATGCCTTTATTGCAAGATGTTTTTTCTTTCCCAAGCCATCAACTTTATTATTTGCCTTATAAAATTCCTTCGTTGAATTCAGATGAGAAAGCAAGCTTGCCTTCTTTTGAAGAACGAGATCATTTTGTAACCATTGGTAATTTTAAACATGAGCCCAATTGGGATTCGGTGAAATATCTTAAGGAGCAAGTTTGGCCTTTAATTCGTTTGAAGTTGCCTAAAGCCCAATTGCATGTTTATGGATCTTACGCCGGAGCGAAAGTTTTGCAGCTGCATAAACCAGCAGAAGGTTTTCATGTTATGGGAAGGGCCGAAGATGCTTTGGCTGTTATGAAGAAGGCACGCGTTTGTTTAGCTCCTCTTCGTTTTGGTGCTGGCATTAAAGGTAAGTTGGCAGAGGCTATGCTTTGCGGAACGCCTAGTGTAACAACAGCTGTGGGAGCCGAAGGTTTGCGCGGTGATATGCCTTGGAACGGAGTGGTGACAGAAAATATCAATGATTTTGTAGACGCAGCTGTGAATTTGTTTGAAGCTAAGGATGCATGGTTGAGTGCCCAACAAAACGGTTTCAATATTTTAGAAAAGCGATTTGAAACTTTCAATAAAGAACAAGATTTTATTGCGCATATCAATTCTTTCATTGAAAATTTAGAGGCGCATAGAAGCAAGAATTTTGTAGGAGCTATGTTGATGCATCACACTTTGCAAAGCACAAAGTACTTGTCGAAATGGATTGAGGAGAAGAATAAATTATAATCCATTCACCTTCTTCCAAACAGCAAAACTAATCATCTTAAATATTCTTCTGTTTTCGGGTGAATGTCGTTGGTCGAAGAACTTGTTGTAGTTTTTGTTGAGGTAATCTATATCGATAAATTCATTTAAGTCATTGTTGAAATACGAACGTACATCGTCTTTGATTTCGAAGATCCATTGGTTGTTCGGAGTGGTGTAACCTAGTTTGTCTTTGCGCAAACGAACCTCTTCGGGAATGTATCCTTTGATGTTTTCTTTAAGGAAATATTTCAAGGTGTTTTGGTGTATTTTGTAGGCTCCTGGAATAGAAAACATTAGTTCTATCAGGTCGGTATCATCGGCAAAAGGAACGCGTGATTCAACCGAGAACCACATGGAGCAACGGTCTTCGCATTTAAGGTACGACTTTAAACTAGTGTTGTAAAATTCGTGCGCCAGTCGATTGTTTAATCCGCTTTGTTTGTCGTTTTTAAAATCTAAAAAGGCAGACGTTGAATAATTGTCAAAGAGATCATCGCTAATCATTTTGAAATCTTTGAATTTACTTCTGTACAATTTTTTGAGCAAGGGGAGTGGAAGTAGTTTTAATCCGTGATGCTTCATCCATGCTTTGTCGATCTGATTTTTATTTTGCTCTTTGTTTAAGAAGTAGCGATGTGGCTCATAGCCGGCAAAAAGTTCATCGCCTCCTTGTCCGTCGAGCACCACTTTAATTCCGCTTTCCTTCACTTGTTTCATCACGCGCCATTGAGCGTAGGTGCTGGTAGAGAAAAGAGGTATATCCTGACATTTGGTGAGTTCTTCTAAATCTTGCAAGAGCTCATTGCTGTTGGGTTGTACAGTGTGCCAATTGCCTTTGCAGTAATCAACCACAGCCTTTGCCCAAGCGCTTTCATCAATTTGTTTTTCTTTGTTGGTTGAGGTATATAAGTGTAATTTTTGCTGCGGTAGCAAGTGATGCATTAGTCCAACAATGCTTGAGCTATCTAGTCCACCACTCAAGCAAGAGCCAACTTCAACGTCGGCACGCAAGCGCAGTTTCACGGCGTTGATGACTTTCTCAAGTACTTGTTCGCTGTATATTTTCAATTGTTTTTCGTCTACTTCTGTAGTCTCTTCATTTACAGGAATGCTATAGTATTTTGAGCAGTGTAAACTGTTGTTATTGATGTTTACAATCAAATTGTGAGCGGGTTGCAATTCAATGATTCCTTCTATCATTCCTTGTGGATGATTTTCAATTTCATTGAAACTTAGGTAGTCGAAAGCGGCTTGCTTATTTATTTTTTTGGTGATGAGCTGCGAATGTAAAATTGCTTTTTGTTCTGAGGCAAAAAGGAATTTGTCTTCGTTGTTGAAATAGTAAAATGGCTTCACTCCGAATCTATCTCTACTACAAAAAAGAATGTTTTTAGTGGTGTCGTAAATCACAAAAGCCCACATGCCATTAAAATGATTCACACATTCATTGCCCCATTCTTTATAGGCATTTAATATTACTTCTGTATCTGAGTTGGAGAAAAATTGGTGGCCTTTGGTACTTAAAACTTCTCTAATCTCAAGGTAGTTGTATATCTCGCCGTTGTAAGTAATCCATAATTTTTGATCGCTGGTGCACATGGGTTGGTGTCCCGATGGTGTGAGATCTAAAATGGATAAGCGGCGATGTGCCAATGCTACTTCGCTATTTTGGGCATTTAAAATACTAGACTTAGGGGAAAATGGAAAACTGCTTTCTTTAACGTTTTGAGGTGTGATATCGCTAAAAAAACATTGTGCCGTTTTTTGCTGAAAGAGGGCGAAACCTTCGTCGTCGGGACCGCGATGTGCTATCAATTCATTCATCTTTCGAATCGCTTTTGCTGCATCGAAAGTATTTTTGAATTGCACTATGCCCGAAATTCCACACATTATTTCATCCAGTGATTTAAGTTTATACCGATTATCTTTTCGGTGGCTTTAATGTCTTCAAGATAAAAAGAAGTGAGTTTGTTTCTTAGCTCTAACGACATTTCTTTTCGAGTCGACTTTTGAATGTTCGACTTATATATTTTATTTAAAATTTTCTCCCTCCATTTTTTGGAAGGCAGTAAAATTCGAATCAGATTTTTCTCCCAACTTTTGGCCGATTTAAACTTTTGATGCAAGGCAAGTGAACCAAATTCTTTGGCCTCGTTTTGAGTTTGAATGTTTAAATTGCTTATCGGAGGAAGTGATAAAAATGAAAGTGTTTTATTTGTGATATCCAGTGTGTTATGCTGTAAATCATCAAGTAACACTACATGAATGTTTTCTTTGCCAAATGCATCTTGCCAGCGTTGTATATGAGTACTGTATAAACCATTTTCTTTGTAGAATAAACACTGATTGAATTGTGTTGAAGACGGAATGTTTAATCCGCCCTTTCTACCATACTCTAAGGTCAATGCCTTTTCAAAATCGCGCTCGGTTTCGTAGCCGTTAAAAATGGTTTCTCCATGTAAGGAGTAAATCATGTCTACCGGATTTCGCAAACAAATAATGATTTTTGTTTTGCCTATCGTATCGAGAATTTCTTGCGGAGCCGATTGTGAATACAGATACCATACAGATGCCTCGCCCTTCATCTTTTTTGTGCTGTTGGCAAAGTAAGACTGATACTTTGTGAAATCATTGAAGTGATTTTTCATCTTCAAATCTTTGCCAAAGAAATGCATTTCTTTAGGTGCAAAAAATATGTCGCTGTGCTGACTCAAATAATATTGAAGGGAAGTAGTGCCGCATTTTGGTGCGCCTATGATAAAGAAGTTGGGTAAACTTTTTTCTTCCTTCATATCTTGATGGGCAAAGGATTAATTCCTGTTTTCTTTCGAAGATAATACAACATAATTAAATTCCATGCAGCCATTGAAACAGCTGTGGCTATGGCAACGCCTTCAATACCATAATCTTTAATGAGCAAAATATTTAAAATGATGTTCATCACCACACTAACGGCCATTCCTATAAAAGAGTATTTTTCGTTTTTGCTTACAATTAAAAGATAGCCCACCGAGCCCGAAAACACGTTTACAAATTGTCCGCCCAACAATATCACCATTGTTAAGTAACTACTTTCGTAGCCCTCACCATACCAACTTAACATCCATTTTCCAAATACAACAAGCAACAAAATAACAGGCAAAGAAATGAGGCAAACCAAGCGCGCTGTTTTGGTAACAATGTTTTGAAGTCGTTCTTTTTGGTTGGAGTAGAAAAGTTCGGCTGCCGACGGACCAAGAACATAATTAGCGATGATGAGTCCGAGCGATACACCCTGCGCTGCTTTGCTCGCCACATTGTACAATGCTATATTGTCTAAAGCTTCTTTTTCGCTCATTAGCATGCCAATCATTTGCACATCTATTCGCGAATTGATAATGGATAGAACGCTCAATGGTACGAAGACCCAGCCCTGACGAAGCCAATTTATTCTATCGTACTCCTTAGCATGGTCGCCAGGCAACTCAAAGCGCAAGCCTCGGCGCATTAGCAGCCAGTTGATCACAAATACGATAATGCTTGCAACTAAAAATAAATTGATTAAATCTCCACCTGTTGGTGCTGCATAAAGGGCGATGGCGAAACTGCCTATGGCAAGTAAAACCGGACGAATGATTTTTTCGCCCAACAGAGATTTACCGGTGTGTTGTATTGAGCCCATTACCGCTTGGTGGTAGGTCATCAAGGCGATGAAGGGCACGCTGCATAATCCTAAAATCACATACTCCTGATTTTCTATCCCGTTGATGATTTCGTAATGTTGAGAGATATAATAGGTAGCCAGAGCTAAGGTGGTGGAAGAGATAAATATGAAGATGGAGCTAAAATGATTCATCCCTTTGATGAAGCCAAATTGCTGATTGCTTTTGTATTCTGAAAACTGTCGCAATACCAAAACGTGCAAGCCCATAGGTGCAAACATGGCTACAATAGCGGCAAGGTTGTTAACCGCAACATAAGCTCCATACTCGGCTTTGCTGGTAAGGTTGGTGAGCACTAGGTTAGTGGCGTAGGTTAAAATAATAGAACCAACGTTGAGGATAAAACTCGAACTTAAGTTTTTAAGATATTTTCCTTTGAAGGAATTTTCTTGAGTAGCGGAAGTGTATTTATTTATGAGATTACCTAGAGCCAAAACTTAAATATGCTTTTGATATAAATCGTTCAACTTTGTGCTTATCACCATAGAACTGAAATGTTCCACTGCATATTGTCTTATAGCCAATGGGTCGAAATTTTTGTGACGAATAATTTTTTGCATGGCATTAAGCAACGCCTCACCATCTTCGGCTTTTATTAAGAAACCATGCGCATCTAGCAAATGCTCTTTAATGCCACCAACATCAGTAGCGATCACTGGTGTGCCGCATGCAAAAGATTCGGCAATTACACAAGGCTGATTTTCAAAGTTACTAAACAAAATAGTTGCCAATGCCTGTTGCATATAGTTGCGTACCTCCACAGGATCTTGAACGCCCAAAAACTTCACATTACTGTCTATTTGTAAATCGAAGCTGAGCTGTTTTAAAGTGTTTTCATCTCTTCCCGAACCAATGATAACTAGCTCTGTTTGTGGATATCTCTCTAATAGATGCTTGAAAGCGAGTATAGTTCCCGATATGTTTTTTTGCTTGTCGTATAGGTCGGCAACCACCACAAAATAGTGTTTTCGGCCTTCCATGGGCGTGTTGTAATGGAAGAAATTGATGTCGACTACATTGGGTATGATGCGGTATTCATTTTTCAGTTTGTGATTGCGCATGGCTTCTTTCAATCCTCCAGAAACAGTAACAACTTCGCTAGCAGAACCCACGATAAATCGAGAAAGAAATTGCTGTATTCTGCTGTTTTTGTATCTATTGTCTTCTGGGAGATAACCGGTCCAATGTTCGGTAATCACATAATCGATGCCTTTGGTTTTTTTCCACAGCCAAGCGATGATGCCAGCAGGGTAGGTAACATTAACATGCATAAGGTCGGGTTTAAACCCCATCACCTTCACGGCCCTCCATCCCAGTTGATGACCGATATAGTATCTCGACCAATTAATCATATGGCGCAATCCCCACATTTTTTTGCTTTTGCGGTAGGTAATCATCACTTCGGTAACACCGTTATTGGAGTGTATGTTGGTATCGAAATGTGTTTTTTGGTGTTCAACACTTTTCACATAGATGATAACCACGTTGTTTTTAAGGTGAACGGCCTCGGCATGTCGCTTAATGAAGATCCCTAAAGTGGGATCTGCTTTGTGCGGATACCAGCTGCTTAAAAATAATATGTTCTTACGATCGGCCAATTGGGCTGTTAATTTAGTGTTTTTGTTTTGATGCGTAAAGAATTTCCAATAACAAATACATCAGAGAAAGCCATGGCAATTGCGGCAAATATTGGCATAAGGAGTCCCACAGCCGCTATAGGTATAGCTATCACGTTATAAAACAAAGCCCAAAAAAGATTTTGTTTGATGGTTCTTAAAGTTATTTTCCCCAGAGCAATGGCTTGTTGCACTTGTTTCAAACTCTTATTGTTCAGCAAAATCAATTGTGCCGATTTTTTGGCCACATCGCTTGCACCTCCCAAAGAAATACCTATAAATGCTTTGGCTAGGGCAGGGGCATCGTTGATACCATCGCCCACCATGGCCGTTTTACCCTTGGCGTTAAACTCTTCAATGATGCGCAATTTATCTTCTGGCTTCTGCTCACTATACACTGTTTCAATGCCCACTTTTTGAGCTACTGCTGCGCAACTTTCTTTTTTGTCTCCCGAAAGTAAAATAGGGGTGATGCCTTGTTTTTTTAGCCAAGTGATGGTGTCGGCTGCATCATCTTTAATCTCATCTTTTATGCTTAACGAGGCTATCTTCGCGCCGTTTTCAAAAAGAAAAATTTCGCCTGCTTTAGTACCTGCAGAGATTCTGTATTCTTTATCTAGGTAAGTCGCCGATATGCCTACACCTCTTGTTTCTTTAATGTTTTGAAGGGAAAGGAAAGTGGCATTGCTTTTTAATTCTTTGCAGATAGATTTGGCGATAGGGTGTGCCGACTGACTTTCGATAGAATACAATAGATTTTGAACTAGAATTTTGTCGGCAGACTCATCTACCTCTATCTTTTCAATTTTGAATTCGCCAGTTGTTAAGGTGCCTGTTTTATCAAATACGATGTATTTAATTTCAGATAGCATTTCAATAGTGTTGCCTCCTTTTATGAGGATACCTTGTTTTGCTGCTTTGCCAATACCAACCATAACGGCGGTTGGCGTAGCTAATCCCATGGCACACGGACAAGATATCACCAACACCGCAATGCTATTCATTACAGCCATTTCACTGCCATATCCCAGCAGTAAGGTGACAATGAAGGTGAGCAAGGAGATGCCCAACACCACCGGCACAAAGATGGCACTCACTTTATCGCCAATCTTTTGAATTTCGGGCTGATTTTCTTGTGCGCTTTTCACCAAAGAGATGATTTGCTGTAAGGTGGTGTCTTTTCCTATTCTATTTACCACAAAGCGGAAGTTACCTTCTTTACATAAGGTTCCGCCTATCACCTGATCTCCTTTTTTCTTCAATACAGGCACACTTTCACCGCTAATCATGGCTTCGTCAACATAGCATTCACCTTCGCTAACGATGCCGTCTAAAGGTATTTGTTCTCCTTCGGCAACAATTACCGTGTCGTTTATTTGCACTTCGTTGATATCTACCTCTAGGTATCCACCTTCGCTAAATCGCGAATACAATTTAGCCTTCGACTTTTGTAATTTGCTTAACTCGCCAATAGCGCTGGTGGTTCTTTGCACCGACAAATGTTCAATCCAGTTTCCTGTTAACACCAAAGTGATAATAGATGCTGCAGTTTCGAAATACAAATAATGATGGGCATGATCGGGATGCAGAATGAAGGCACCAATAATACTATAGATGTATGCCGCACTAGAACCAATGAAGATGAGCACATCCATATTGGGCATCATTATTTTGATAGAACCCCATGCGCTCTTTCCAAAGTGAAAACAGCCGATAATGTAAACCGGAGTGCTAAGTATCAATTGTAATAAGGGATTGTTTAAGATTGAATCTTCGGGCACAAACATGTGCAAAAGCAGTGGCAAGGTGAAGATGGCGCAGATAAGCAATATATTTTCTATGCGAAAGAAGCCTTTTTTCTCCTCGTGCACTTCATCTTGGTGCATTTTGCTTTTTTCGGCAATTTTCACTCCGTAGCCCAAGTCACTAACAGAACTAACAATTTTTTGTACATCCTTTTCATACACAAAGGCCGCCTCACCGGTGGTGAAATTTACCGAAACATCAGTAGCACCCGACTTCTCAATCACCTTTTTGATGGTGAGAGCGCAATTGGTGCAATCCATTCCCGTAATATCTAAACGTTGTTTTTCCATCTTGCTTTAAAGGTATGAAAATATGCTTGTTTGCCAGCTGATTAGCATCATTTCGTGTAAAGTTTTACAACATATTTGCATCAATTAAGAATTTAATTAACTTTGCGCCCACAC
Source organism: uncultured Chryseobacterium sp. (assembly GCA_964406465.1). Lineage (GTDB taxonomy): Bacteria > Bacteroidota > Bacteroidia > Flavobacteriales_C > JAHEZL01. The sequence goes on along the minus strand of CAYORT010000020.1, from coordinate 26,037 downwards.
GGCGATGTTAGCTCAGCTGGTTAGAGCACTGGTTTGTGGTACCAGGGGTCATGGGTTCGAGTCCCATACGTCGCCCACAACGAAAAATCCTCTCAAGAAATTGAGGGGATTTTTTGATTTATTCCATCGATGTTTTTCATCTATATGATAGAGAATGCTTAGCGATGAACCTTCGTATTCTATATTATGCTAACTTTACCCGCTAAAGCAATTACTTTGAATCCATTCGCAGAATATAATTTCAACAAGCAAATCTTAACCGCTATCGACGATTTGGGGTTTACTGAAATTACTCCTATTCAAAAGAAGTGTATTCCGGTGATTACTTCCGGGCAAGATGTTTTAGGCATTGCGCCAACAGGTACGGGAAAGACTGCTGCCTACCTTTTGCCCTTGTTGCGAAAGCTGGGCTATGCGCAAGGTAGCGAACCAAGAGTGTTGGTGGTAGTTCCCACACGCGAACTGGCTGTTCAAGTAGAAGAGCAGTTTAATGCTTTAGCGAAAAACCTTGATTTAAGAATGGTTGCTTTGTATGGCGGAGTGGGGATGAAGGCGCAAATTGAAGCCATTAAAAAAGGTGTGGATATGATAGTGGCTACGCCTGGCCGATTCATGGATATTTATTTAAAAGGAGAGTTGGTGGTGAAGCACATTAAAACGATGGTGTTGGATGAAGCCGACAAAATGCTCGACATGGGATTTCTTCCACAACTCAATAGAATTTTAGAAGTCATTCCGGTAAAGAAACAAAAATTGCTTTTCTCTGCTACTTTTCACCCTAAAGTAGAAAAGTTGGCGGGTGACTTCTTAGAGTTTCCAACGAAGATTGAAGTAGAACAAGAGGCCACTCCAATTAGTTTGGTAGAACAGCGTTTGTACGAAGCCAGAAACTTTAAAACCAAACTCAATTTATTGCTTTTCCTCTTAAAAAATGAAGCCGATATTAGCCGTGTTATTGTGTTTGTGAAAACTCGAACCAATGCCGAAAATGTGTATCGTTTCTTGGAAAGAAGAGATGTTGGCGCTATTAAAGTTTTACATGCGAATAAAGGTCAAAATACCCGATTAAATTCTATTGCTGAGTTTAAAGAAGGAAACATAAGAATATTGGTAAGTACCGATATCACGGCAAGAGGTATTGATGTAGCTATGGTGACACATGTGATTAACTTTGATGCACCGCTTATTTATGATGATTATGTACATAGAATAGGTAGAACCGGCCGCGCAATGAACAAAGGGGTGGCTATTAGTTTTGCCAATAAACTCGATTTATATCATTACAATAAAATTCAAAGAAGAATTAGAATGGAGATTCCTCGCTTTCCTTTGCCAGAAGGAGTTATTATAGGCGATGATATTGAGTTTGAAAGAAAAGATATGGAGCGCGAATTAGATGATTTGCGCAAAAAAGACGACCCTACCTTTCAGGGGGCTTTTCACGAAAAGAAAGGCCGAACTTCCATCAAAAAGTTCAATCGTTCTTTTCAATGGAAAAACAAGAAGCGAGAAGATAAAGGCAAGAAGAAATAAAAAAAACCTTCCATATTACTGGAAGGTTTTTTTTGTGTAAAAAGCTTTCGAATTATTTCAATTGCTTAAGGTAAACAGTGTCTTTAGTGCTTGCTTTAAGCTTGTCTTTTGCTTCAGATGCAGCATCTAAACCGTAGTTTAAACGCACATGGTTAAACTCTAAATAATCTTTAACTGCAGCATCGGTAACGTTTTTCTCAATGGCATTCCACAAGGCTTTTTTAGTGTCTTTTACCGCGGCAGTGTCGGCAGCTAATTCTTTTTCAGAGTTCAATTCAATATAGCTGTTTAATGCATTTCTGTAGCTAATCAATTGTAGATTGGCGCCATCATTTAATGCCAAGTCTTTAGTAGCATTTACAATTTTATCTAAACCTGGAACAGAATCAATCATCTTCATCATCTTGTAGTTTCTAGGATAAGAAAGAATCAAAGCCATTTTGTCGTAGCCCAAAGCTTTTTCTTCCCATGACAAAATGGTTTTATCAATGTTGGTGTCGTTTTTAATAGCATCATAAGAAGCTTTTAGCTTTGAGGATAAAGTCTCTGCGGTAAGCAAAAAGGTGTCGGCACTAAGCATATACAATGAATCGTATTCTCCTGTCATCAATTCTATTACTGCTCTTTGCTTGTTGGCCAAGTAGTTAAGAAAAGCGGCATCTTTACCTTCGTATTTCACTGTTTTATCAATGTCTTTCGCATCGAAAGTTACATTTACAGTGTCGCCAGGCGCTAAACATAAATAAGTTCGGGCTTTGCCATTTACCAAATCAAAACAGCCTGGTTGAGTTAAAGCGATTTTTATTTCGAATTCGCCGTTGGCATTTAAAGTAGCTTGAGTTCTTTCATTTTTGAAAGTTTCAATCCAAGCTGTGTTGCCATCGGCATTGGTGATTTTTCCTTTAATAACGGTATCTGGATTTACCGGGGCTTTTTCTTCTTCAGAACATGAAAATAGTACACTTGCTGCTAATGTAAAAAGTAGAATTCTCTTCATAAAGTATTTTTTGAGGTTTACAATATAGTAAATTTTTCGATTCGCGAAAGAGGTCAATTGCTGTTAATAATTGCAGTATCTTAGCCACATATTTTAATTTCAATATTTTGGCAACATTCGAAAACCTAGGGATAAGTGCAGATTTAATCAAAGGATTAAACGAACTTAATATTCATAAACCAACACCTATTCAAGAAAAAACAATTCCTTTCTTGTTGGAGAAAGGAAGCGATTTTATTGGTCAGGCACAAACTGGTACGGGTAAAACGGCGGCATTCGGACTCCCAATTTTGATGAAGGTGAATCCGAAAGTGCCTAAAATACAGGCTTTGGTTCTTTCTCCCACAAGAGAGCTTTCTCAGCAAATAGCTAAACAGCTTTTTAAGTTTACAAAGTATTGTGATCAAAAGATTTTTGTGGAAGCGGTTTTTGGAGGCGAAAAAATTGAAATACAAACCAAAAGATTGAACAGACCAACACATATTGTGGTGGCTACTCCGGGCCGACTAATAGACCTGCTCAACAGAAAGGCATTGAGCTTAGATGATGTAAAAACGATAGTGCTTGATGAAGCCGATGAAATGTTAAGCATGGGCTTCAAAAAAGAGTTAGATACCATTCTTAAACACACTAAAGGTAAACGTCATACTTGGTTGTTTTCGGCTACTATGCCAAGCGGAATTTTAGAAATCATCAATAAATACATGGCCTACGATGCGCATAAAGTTCAGGTAGATAAAGAGAGCGTTGTAAATCGTGCCATCGACCATTTTTACAAAACATGTGATCCAAACGACAAGCTAAATGTGCTCATTCAATTTCTAAAATCCCAAGGCGAAAATAGGGGAGTTATCTTTTGTAAAACAAAGGTGATGGCTCAAACTTTAGCCAAGCAATTACAGGCTAAAAATGTAATGGCAGAAGCTATTGAAGGTGATATGCAGCAGCGCGAAAGAGAGAAGGTGATGCGTGCTTTTAAGAATGAAAAATTAAGAATTTTAGTGGCTACCGATTTGGCCGCAAGAGGCATTGATGTAGAAGGATTATCGTATGTAGTGCACTACCAATTGCCCGATCAAATTGAGTACTATACACACAGAAGTGGAAGAACCGCGCGCGCCGGCAAAAGCGGTTTGTCTTTAAGTTTAGTAACCAAAGATGAAATGAAGAATCTTCGCTTTATTGAAAAGAATTTAGGTATCAATATTCTTGAAGCTAAGATGTAATTTGTAGGTTAAGTCACAGTGAAAATACCGAATTGATAAAAGTTTTTGCCGATAAATTTGGAGAATAATATTCCTCTCTCTTATATTTGAAGGTATAACATAAAATACAATTGGATTGATAGGTAATACACTGTTATCGCTTGAACCATGAAAAAGAAAGATTTCGAAAAAAAACCAGTAAAAAAGAAAACTCTTGGACAAGAGATTTCTAAAAAAGAGAAAACTAAATTGAAAAAAAGAGCCTTTGAAGAGGATGATGAGGATTTCTTAGGTGAAGATTTTGAGCCGTTGAATGAAGATTTCTTCGACGAAGACTAGAATACACAAACACACGATATTTTTTACGCATCGAACACATTTTAAAATGAGTTTCGATGCGTTTTAGTTTTAAGAATACCACTTTTTAGGTATTGCCTAAACCTTTCTCTCAAGATATATTTGTGATGCATTAAAGCATTATGAATATCAATCAGCAAATAAAACCAAGTTCATGTGTACTTCTTCAACTTATTGAAGGTGGAGCAGATTTTAAAAAGAAGTCGTGCTGTAAAAAGTACAAAAAAGGTAAGGCTTGCAGAAAGTGTCCTAAACACTAAGTGATTCACCTTACTATTTATTCTAGAATTGTTTTCCCAAGTAAGAGTTGTAAATGATATACTGATAATTTTTCAGTTGTTCTTTATATTCTATTTTATCCACACTGAGATTGAAAAATGTAAATGCACCATCAGATGAATTTTTTTTCAATTGCTTGAATAATTCCTTGGTGACTTTGCATTCAGCGCGATTTTCAAACACGGCTTTTCCTTTATAAACAATTAAATTGCATATTTTTTTGCCTTTGTATAGCGAATCTTGCTCGAGTCGTGTAATTACAGATTCATAGCCATTTAGTTTTCTCCAAGTAGAATCCTTTGATAGGGTAATATGTGTTGCGCCAATTTGCAAATAACATTTGGCATTCGAATTTTCTTGGTATACCGATTTTATGTTTTCAAACATGAATTGATCTCTTGCATTTAACTGCTCAACATCTTTAGAAAAATCGTACGAAAGTGCTGCAGCTTCTTTATGTTTAATGCTGCTTATAACTATGGTTTTAAAGTCTTTATAATAGCGGCCAAGGCATTTTTGGGCTTGAAGCGAATCCTTACTTAATCCAATAAGAAGTTCCTCGAAAACTTCGTGCATTGCTGGTTTTAATTCTTTGGATTCAGCCGTTTGGTAGACTTCGAATTTGTTTAAATAGGGTTTGAAATATGCTGTTGATTCTATTTTTGATAAAATGTGTTCAATGGCCAGTATGTTTAATTCGCGAGGCCACTCAAGATCAATACCGATCATTTTGAATTTGTTATTTGCGGGTAGTTGCGAATAGTATTGTTTCAAGGAGTCTATATATATAAGTTCAGTAGCCATTAATTGTTGTTGAAATGGTACTTCAATATTTTCACCCTTTATATATTCATTCATAAAAAAGCATTTGGAATAGCAATTCTCGTATAGAATGATGTCGAATCCTTTTTCGTGCAGCTTTTTAAATAATTCAAATTGCAATGTGAAGTTGGCAGGTCTATAGTGTGTTTCACCAGCAACGAACAAGCTCACATTCTCTAAATTATATACTGAATCAATGGGTTGCGAAAAGCTTAGTGGACTCAATTTCGTTTGTCCCAAAGCAGCAAAAGAGCTGAGAAGTAGTGCTAATTTTAAAATGTTTTTAAGCTTCATTTTGTAATTCGTGAATATATTTTAGCATTTTCTCAAGTGCCAAAGCTCGGTGACTCATCTTATTTTTTTCCTCTATGTTCATCTCTGCAAAAGTTCTATCAAATCCATCAGGAACAAAAATGGGGTCGTAACCAAAGCCATCATTTCCTCTTTGTTCATCGATGATGGTGCCCTTGATTTCTCCCCTAAAATTTACTGCTTTTTCTTTGGTGATTAGGCAAATTACAGTGACAAATCGAGCTTTTCTATTGCTAATTCCCTTAAGATTTTGAAGTAACTTTTGCATATTGGCTTGGGCGTTGCCATGTTCGCCTGCATATCGAGCAGAATAAACTCCAGGCTCACCACCCAAGGCTTCAACTTCTAATCCCGAGTCATCGGCAAAACAATCGTAGCCATATTTATCAAGCACATATTTGGCTTTTATCAATGCGTTTTCTTCAAAGGTTTTTCCATTTTCTTCAATATCTTCTGTGCATTGAATATCGGCTAAACTAAGAATCTCTATCTTTAGCTTGTTTTTAACTTCTTTGAGTTTGTTGTGATTGTTGGTGGCGAAAACTAAAGCCATGTTTTTTTTCTACAAACCTAAATGATTTTAGTTAAAAGTGTTATTTTAGAGAAGATGACTTACCAAAAAATAATTATTAGCCGAACCGATAGTATTGGAGATGTGATTTTGACTTTGCCCATGGCGGGTTTTTTAAAAAAGCAATTTCCCACTGCTAAGATTGTGTTTTTTGGTAAAAGCTATACCAAACCTGTTGTTGATGCCTGTGCTCATGTTGATGAATTTTTAAATTACGATGAATTTGAAAAGCTTGATAGAGAAGCGCAAACTCAGTTTTTGGTAAAGGTTGGTGCCGATGTTGTTGTTCATGTTTTCCCCAGAAAAGACATCGCTCATTCGGCGAGAAAGGCAGGTATTGCTCTGCGAATTGGAAGTAGTCATAGGTTTTATCATTGGACTACCTGCAATAAAACAGTTAATTTTTCTAGAAAGAATAGTGATTTACATGAGGCTCAACTTAATTTTAAACTGTTGTCTCCTTTGGGCTTTAATGATGCTTTAACGCTTAAAGAAATCGCTTCTTATTTGTCGCTGCAGTCGAAAGTTAAATTGCCCAATACTATTGCAAACCAACTCAATTCCTCTAAACCTAAAGTTATATTGCATCCTAAATCGCAAGGTAGTGCTGTGGAGTGGGGAGTAGAAAAGTTTGCTTCCTTAGCCACACTTCTTATTGATAACGGTTATGAAGTGCTAATTACCGGCACGCAAAAGGAGAAAGATTTGATTGCTAATAGTTCGCTATTCAAAGTGAAAGGTGTTGTTGATTTAACGGCCCAGCTTTCACTTGATGAGTTGATTGCCTTGATTGATCATTGTGATGCTTTGGTGGCTGCTAGTACCGGACCACTGCATATTGCAGCGGCAATGGGTAAAAAGGCTGTTGGTTTGTACTCGGAAAGAAGACCTATTCATCCCGGTAGATGGAAGCCTATTGGTGAAAATGCCAGTTACATTAGTAAATCCCGACCAGGGGCTAACGATAAGGAATTAGATTTTTTGATCACACAAATTACTCCCGAAGAAGTTGCACTTAAGATTGCACCTGTTTTATTGCTAATGTAGGTTATGCCAAATATTTACTGGTGTTGATGTGGTGTGCGCAGTTGAAGTGTTGTTGCGGACAAGCCTTTAAACCATGTAATCCGCATGGTCTGCAATTTAATTTTTCTTCTACTTCAGCCACTATACTGTTGTCGGCCAATGGATAAAATCCGAAATCTTTCACCGTTGAACAAAAGAAGGCTGTGGTGTTGGCATTCATCGATGAGGCTAGATGCATTGGTGCCGAATCGTTAACGTAATTCATTAAGGCTTGTTCCATCAGCGCGGCCGATTCCAACAAATTAAGTTTGCCACAAAGCGATCGTATTTTTTGGTGCTTACTAGCTTCAATAATTTCTTGGCAAAGATTTTCATCGCCGAGTGCGCCCAACAAGTAAATTTGATGTTGAGGCATCTGCTTAATCAGCTCAATCCATTTTTCTTTAGCCAATTGCTTGGTAAACCAAACGCTGGCCGGAGCCATACATATATAAGGAGTGTTTTGAAATTCCTTTACTTTTTGAAAGTGCTTTGGAAGAGGGTAAAGGCGTGGTCTTCTTTTTCCTTCTTTTATCCACTGTGCAATTAGCTCTAAATTTCTTTCGGTTTCATGTTTGCCGCTTTCTAAATCGTGTTTTACTTTTTTTGAGAAAGTGAAGCTTAGCGGATTTTTATCGAAACCAATTTTCATTTTAGCTCCCGAAAGCGCGGTGATCAATCCGGCATTGAAAAATCGTTGAACACAAAGCACTACATCGTATTTTTCTTTGCGCACAGCTTTAATGATTTTAAACAAGCTTTTGTACTTTTCCTTTTTGTTCCAAATTAAAACACGGTTAAGTTTTGGGTGATCTTCCAGCAAGGCTTCATTACCCTTACGCAATAAAAAATCTATTTGAACCGACGGAAATTTATCTTTTAAATTTTCGATGAGCGGCGTGGCTAAAATAACATCGCCTATGAAAGCTGTTTGTATGATGAGAATCTTTTTCAATGATACAAGAATACGAAAATTAGCCTTATGATGATGGAGTAATTCCTGTATGTGTAGATTTACTTTTTGATTAAATCTAAATTTGAACTGCCAAAATTGTCTCTCCAAAATTCTTCGTCTTCAATAAAATTTTGGGTGTTCCAAAGCCAATTGATGGAGAATTTTCTGATGTCTTTAATTACATCCATTTTTTGATCTTGAATCTTTTCAATTTTTCTTTCGGGATAAGTTCTCCATTGGTAAATATTGTTAGTGCTGTCGCCAACATTAAAATAGAAATACGACAAATACAATTGGTTTTTGGCATCGCTATAAATTAAGGGAATCAATACTTTTGTTCTGTTGGTGTTGTATAAAACATAGTAAACATCGTCTTCTTCTTTGTCTTGAAGTCGATGATGGTAATGTGTTGTATCAGAGTTGTTTAAAATAGACCATAAACTATCTGTTTTTATCTCGGCTAGTTTCTCAAGCTTGAAATTTACTTTTAGTTTTTCTCTTCTTTCTTTAGCGCTTTTTGAGTGAAGAATTAGCGAAACTACTTTTTTTCCTTCGTCGGTTTTTTCAATTGCAAATCCGTTACTCACCCAAAAAATTTTGTCTTCTTTGAGTTTACCCGATTTAAAAAATCCTCTTTCAGTTAGTAATAAAAACATCATTTCATCTTGCACAAACGTCATGTCTTTTCCTGCTAAACGAATGTATTCTTCCAAATCGAAAATCCATTTTCCGTTTTCGTAAATTCCACAAACGGTATAACCCAATGCTTTAAAACGTCCTTTAGGTTTTGGTGCATTTTTGAAGGAGCGATAGTGTGCGCCGTATTCTAATTTTAGTTTTTTGTAGCCTTTTGATTTTTTTTCTATGGCATAAAATGCGATAAACTTTGTGCGATTTTTATTGAAAATAAATTGAAAGCATTGGTCGCTTATTGCCATGGAATCCAAATAAATTGTTGCCGAATCTAAAATGTCTTTAGGCTTTTCTGTGTATGCCGAATCAATGTAACGTATCATTAGATCTTTAGGAGATTTTTGCTGAGATATTGCGCTAAAGCCAGATATTAAAAAAGCGAAAAGCAACAGTTTAGAAAAATTCATAAGTGCAAATTAAGGTTGCTAAAAGGTAAAATAAATTTGTGATTTTTCTACTATCCTTTGCGCTTTAATACGCGTCCGCGTGGTTCATCTCCTTCATACAGCACCACATCAGAGTGTAGAAATTGTGCAGCCTCTGCCGAGTCTTTTACTTTGGTAGCACTGCGTTTTAGCATTTCGCTTTCGTAGCTAATTAAAGCACTTTTTCTAATTCCTATTTCTCTCCATTTTGAAAATGGTCGGCATCCAAATGAGATGGCTCGGGCTAAAGCAAGTGCATCGAGTAGTGCTTGATTGGCGCCTTGTCCTTTGAACGGACTCATAGGATGTGCGGCATCGCCAATGAGTGTTGCACGCCCACAATTTTGCATCAATTCTTCATTCAGCAATGCTCTGTCGTAAACTGGGTAGCCAATGATTAAATCTTCACTTGTAGCCGATATTATTTGTGGCACAGGTTCGTGCCATTGTGTTCTTCTACTTGTTTCTTCTTTGAGCGCTTTAGCTCCTTTGGTGCTTAATTCTTTTGCTTCTTTTTCATCTATAGGAAAACTAAATTGCCACATTACCGATTCTGCATCTAGGGGCATAATGTATATTCTATCATTGCCGTTTGCAGTTTGAAAAACGGTTTCCGAATCGAGTAAAGTGCGATCTTCGGTTTTGATGTCTTCTAACTTGCAAATACCTAATATCACAATGCAATTTAAATAGCGTAGGGCAGTGCGCTCGTCGCCAATTACCATTTTTCTAACGGTGCTTCTAATGCCGTCGGCACCAACGATAAGGTCGGCTTGTTCATTTTTTATTTCACCATCCACCATGAAATTCAAATCGATACTTCCATTTTCGTTCTCTTTGAAATCGGTAAGTTGGTATCCCCATTTCACAATGTTTGGTCCGCCCAATTGTTTAAGTAATGCCAATCGCAACGCTTGTCGGGCGATGAGCATGTTAGTTCTTCGTGGAGATTTTTTTGTTTCGGGAGTAAGCCATTTTCTCATTCCCCACTCACCAACAATTTTTCCTTCGGGGTTGTGCACCACGTGTCGAGTGGAAATAATAGAGCCTTCTAAATTAAATATACCCAAACCTTCCATTGCTTTGGTGGCTTGTTGTAGGGTGAGTCCGTAGCCTTGTGCTCTATCACCAAACTTTTTATCGCGCTCGTAAATGGTAAACGGAATATGTCGGTGCAAACATGCCACAGCCAATGCCACTCCGCCAATGCCTCCGCCAATGATGGCAACATGAGGATAGGTTTCTTTATCGGCAAGCGGATGGTTTTCACTAGCCACCAATCCATTTCCGTTGCAATGTTTGCATGAAGTCAAATGGCCGGTAGGACGAACTGGAGCAACACCTTTGCCATTCGATTTTTCAAACTGTTCCAATGCCGCTAAATAGCGCATTCGAACACTTTTACGAACCTTACTTTTGATTTTACCTTGCCCTTTGCAATCGGGGCAGGTAGTGTAGGATGACTGCTTTTGTTCCACTTTGTGAGATAGAATTGGTAGGGCTGAAGTTAGGATAAAAATTTGATTTCAATCTTATTATACGTATATTTGAAATAAACACACGTGTATGACAACTAAATTAACTTTAACAGTAGAGAAAAGTGTAATTGAAAGAGCGAAGCGTTATGCGGCTCAGTCTGGACGAAGCTTATCTCAAATCATAGAAGGCTATTTAGAGAAAATAACCCATGAAAATGATGGTGACGAGGATATTTCACCTAAACTTAAAAAGTTGGTAGGGTCAGTAAAGCTTCCTGCCGATTTTGATGAAAAGAAAGAATTGAGAAAATATCTAGAGAAAAAACATTTATGAAAAAAGTTTTTCTAGATACCAATATCGTTGTTGATTTATTGGCCGATCGCCGTCCGCATAGCAAATTTGCTGTAGAGTTGTTTAAAAAAGCTGAACAAGGCGAAGTAAAATTATTTACTTCTTCTCATACAATAGCGACATCTCATTACCTTCTTAAAAAGTATATTGATGAAAAACAGCTGCGCTCAATATTGTTAAGTTTGTTAGATTTCATTACGGTTATTCCTATTGATCAGGAGTCTTTGAAAAAAGGATTGCGTTCTAAGCACAAAGATTTCGAAGACGCTTTGCAAATGCTTGCTGCAGAGAGTGAAGATAAAATGCTTTGTATAGTTACCCGAAATATAAAAGACTTTAAATTAGCGAGATTGAAGGTAGTGGGACCTGATGAAGTGGTTGGGATGATTTGAAATTACTTGGATGTCACATTTTTTCGTTTTTGCCTTATGCTATGAATTATTCCTGCTATCAGCCCAGTAAGTCCGCCTAAATAACTAAAATTATGCATTGAACCAACTGCTATAAAATTTTTCTTGTCAATTAGATTTTCAGGTAGCCACCAATTTACTTCAGTATCTGCTAAGTAAAGTTTTCCATATGTAAGCCCGATAAGTCCAGTAGCAAACGCAACAATAACAGTAATGATTATTGCTTTAATCGTTGCACGAAACATTTGTTTGTTGTTTTTATGAATCAATCCAACAAGTCCAAGAATTAATCCGATTAATAAACCCATCCACCAAGTCGCCATAAACCCAACGATTGAAACCTGAATTCTTGGCGTCGGAAAAATTGCTTCATTGCCCATATCCATAAGGCCGAATTGATAAAATTTGAATTTCGTATAATATTCAGGTGAAATTGTATAAGTCAATTGGTCGTGTATGATACCGTATAATCCACCAAGAAGTGATGCAATTCCGATAATCAATATTAATGTCAAAAATTTCTTCAAGTTTTATTATTAAGACGGTTTACCCACGCTGTCTCAACACCTCATATATCAACACTCCCGCAGCAACCGACACATTCAATGATTCAATCGTTCCATGCATTGGTAATTTAACAGCTATATCAGAGATGTTGATAATCTCGCGAGAGATGCCTGTTTCTTCAGAACCCATTACAACGGCAATCGGACCAGTCATGTCTTTTTGGTTGAAGATGTTTTCGGTTTTTTCGGTGCACGATACTACTTTCAATCCGCGGTCTTTTAAAAACTTAACTGTTTCGCTTAGTATCTTTACTTTACAGATGGGAATAGTAAGTAGGGCTCCTGCACTTGTTTTAATGGCATCTTCACCAATTTGAGCGGCTCCTTTCTTAGGTATTACTATGGCGTCGACACCAGCACATTCTGCGGTACGACAAATGGCACCAAAATTTCTAACGTCGGTAATCTTATCTAAAACCAAAACGAAAGGGTCTTTGCCTTCGCTAAATTTTTGTTCTAATATATCGTCGATGTCGTAAAATTCAATAGGAGAGAGGAAGGCGATAACACCTTGGTGATTTTTGTTGGTGATGCGGTTGAGCTTGTCTTTAGGTACCTCATTAAAGGACACTACATTCTCGCGGCAGAAGTTTTTAATTTCTTTGAAGTGGTCGCTCACAAAGTTTTCTAATACCAAAACCTTGTCGAAGGTTTGTCCCGATTTGATAGCCTCCAACACCGGATGCACACCAAATATCATTAAGTTTTTATGTTTAAAAGAGTCTTCCATCGCGCCAAGCTTCAATCATTTTGTACCAATTGTTTTTATAATTCGTCGATTTATCTAAGCCGTAAGCATTAGAAGAGTAAGGGTTAACAATTTTATGAAAAATAAAATCTTCGCTCATTACACTGTTTTCATCGCCATACACCCATCTTTCGCCGCTTTCGTAACGAATGATATATCGGGGTGCGCCAAAGATAATGAATATCATGCCGCGGTCGGTGTTCCAGCCCTCTCTATATGAAGAAAAGAATTTATTGGCTACCTCTACGCGCAGGTAAAATTGTTTGATGTGTTCTTTGGCATTTTCTTCACTGCCACAGTTGTCGAGCCAAAACTGATTGATGGCTTCTTTAATATTGCTGGCTTCTTTTAGTTTTTCAAATTCTTTTTTGTCGCACAAGTATTCCAATCCGTTAAGCATTTGTTCTTGATGCACAATAAAAGGGTATTCGCTATTGAAGTGCATGAGGCAAAGGCTGTTTTCGGCTGCCGAATCCTTTTGCACGATATAAAATCCGCGTCGATCAATATCCATAGAGAAATTACCTAGGTTGTCGGTTACTACAGTGTATAACGAATCGGCTTTTCTGTTGAACGAAGGTGGTGCTCCTAAATCGAAGGGAGGGAGCGGCGCCGAGAATTGGCGGAAGTAACAGCGCACAGTTAGTGTATCGTTTTGCAGCAAATGATTTTCTAAACAAACCTCACCGCTATCTACAACAAAAGAATTTCCCGTGTTTTTTTCTTTTTGTTGTACCACAAAATTATGGCGATCATATTTGTTTTTTTTGTGAAGCTCGGTTAAAAATGAAAAATTGGAATTGCGCTGTAAATCTCTCGCAACAACCTCTATAAAATAGTTTTTGCCTTTAGGTGCTTCAAATTTAATTTGATGAATTTTGTTAGAGCTAACCTCATCTTTGTTCACCGAAAACTCAAGGGTTGTGCTATCTAGAATGATTGCTTTCTTAAGGTCGCTATAAACTCTGTAAGCAATTTCATAATGTGCCGAAAACACTTTTGTGTCGGTAAGTTTTATGAAAAGTAGTTTGTTTTGATTGATGGTGATATTGAGTTCGGAGACAGAATCATTGCTGTTGTATAAGCGATAATCTCTAACGAAATAATTGTCGTTCTCGGTAAAGATAGTGGCCAAATTGGTGCTTGGTTTTTTGGTGCTTTTGCACGCAAAAGCTAAAATCGACAAAAGAACTATGAAGGATAGTTTCTTTATCATTCCAATAAATTTTTATCGATTTGCTTATTGGTTTTTAAACCAAGTTCTTTTAGCTTTTCTATCTTGCCAATTAAATTTCCATTGCCGGTACTTAGTTTATTGAAGGCGTCGTTGTAGGTTTTTTGCGACTTCTCCATGCTGTTGCCCAGTGCTTTAAAATCATCTAGAAAGCCCACAAACTTGTCGTAAAGTTTACCGGCTTCTTCGGCAATTTGAATAACGTTTTTCGATTGTTTTTCTTGTTTCCACAATGACGCGATGGTGCGAAGGGTAGCGAGTAGTGTGCTCGGACTAACAATTACAATGTTTTTGTCCCAACCGTAGTTGAACAGCTCTACATCTTCTTTAACAGCCACGCTAAACGATGATTCAATAGGAACAAACATCAAAACAAAATCGGGCGCGGCGATACCCATTGCAGCAGGATAATCTTTTTCACTTAAACGTTTGATGTGGTCTTTCAACGATTTAATGTGTTCTTTTAACAAAGCAGTTTTTTTAGTTTCGTCACTCTCTGAAACATAGGCTTCGTAGGCTACCAACGACACTTTAGCATCTATAATAATGTGTTTTTCCTCAGGAAGGTAAACTATAAAGTCGGGCTGAATTTTAGCGCCTTCTGCGTTATTTAGACTAACCTGTGCTTTATATTCGGTGTCTTTAACTAGTCCCGATTTTTCTAAAACTTTCTCAAGAATCAATTCCCCCCAATTGCCCTGCGTTTTATTGTCGCCTTTTAAAGCTACCGTTAAGTTGTGTGCTTCTTCGCTAATCTTTTTATTGAGGTCTTTCAAAGAATGCAATTCGTTTTTAAGAAATTGCGAAGTTTTTAAATCTTCCTCCATCTTTTTGCGCACAGTCTCCTCAAAATCGCGAAGTTTTTCGCGCAAGGGTTGAAGCAATAGGTTATTCGACTCTGAGAAATCTTTAGAATTCTCCTTTAATATGTCGTTAGCAATAACTTTAAATTGATCTTTAAACTGAACGTGAATTTTATTGATTTCTTCTTGAAGAGTACTTTCTTGCTTTTTGGTGCTTTCAAGCTCGGCCGATTTGCGGGCTAAATCAATTTCCTTCTCCTTTAACTGAGTCTGAAGTTGTTCTTGTTTCGAAAGTGCTAAAGCCTTCTCTTGCTGAAGCACGCTAATTTCGTTCGATTTGTTTTTAAGCAAAACGAAGGCAATAACACCACCCACGGCTAGTCCGGTAATTAGATAAAGGAATTCCATTGCACTAAAATACAAAACTTCTTTTGAACTTATCACCTCCCTTGTTGTTGGAAGGAGATAAGTTTTATTGTATAGCATACCATTTTCCTGACGTCAGGAAAATGGTCACTTTTTTTTCTTTTTTACCTGAGTTAATCTGGAATCTTTCAGCACCTTTTTGTCATCGCTTTCCAATTTCCTGCGCACTTTCTTTACATCCTCTACTGCAGGTAAGTTTTCGGGTTTAATACCTCTTTGCAATAACATGTTTCTAACGGCTGTGCTATTGTCTATATGTTCTTGTTCAATTGGGTATTGGCCATTTAAATCTTTGCTTTGAACATTCAAACCAGTCATTTCTGCTGCTAAATCTTTCGCTTTAATACTTATAGTTGGAAGAAAATCGGCGATAGGGCGACTTTCTGGAATTGAAAGTTTTTTCTTGAGTTGTTGTGTCGACAATCTAAATAAGGCTTTATCACCTTTTGATCTAATGATAGCAAAACCAATGCTATCAACACCTCTTTCGTACAATATTCCCGATAATTGCTTTTCTGTTCTACTAAGTTTTTCTCGCGCTTTTACTCTTTCAAATTCCAGTAAACGTTGCTCAATAATTTCAGCTCTTCTGGTTTGAACTGCGAAATAATTTTGAGCAAAGGCTATTTCATTCTTTCTACTGTCGCCGTTTTGAGCAGTTAAGTAACAGGCATAACGTGTTAAAGCTATGTCGTTGATAAAACGATCTGTTTCAGAACCTATAGAGACCATTTTCCTGACGTCAGGAAAATGGTCGGATATCACCTCGCCCGCATTCTCACAGGCTTCTTTTGCTTTTTGAATTACTTTTTCAAAGTTTTCCCATTTGCTGTATCCCAATAGTACTTGTATTTCCCTGGCGCTCCAGCATTCAATTCCTTCTAATTCAGAAGCGGCACATTCAAATGCAGTAAATAGTTGTTGAATTTCTTTTGTTTTCATTGTCTATAATTATTATTTGTTTAGTTAGTTGTTGCTCTAGAGTGGCAACGGAAAGCCGAAAGTATCTTAAATCAATAAAAAGAGGGGTGACAATTATTAAATGATATAAACAGTGATTGATAATTGAAGCTATTTTTGTTTGTAATATTCTTTGTAATGCTTGCTCTGCTTGATAAATCGAACTTTAAAGAAAGTTGGTGAATTACCATTAAAGTGAGATGATTAACAGAGGAGGTGGTTTAAAAGTGTTGATTTTATTGGCGTTTCAGAAGATTAGACCATTTTCCCGACGTCAGGAAAATGGTCTTGCTATTTTGAATTTCAGTTTTGCTAAATCCTTCCAACCTAGGATTGTTCAAAAATTCTGCAAAAAAACTTCTCTATCTCTCTGCCAATTAAGCATTAATAGTATCTTTGCCCTATGCAAGAAATGATACTTATTTTAGATTGTGGTTCTCAGTACACTCAGTTGATTGCTAGACGAGTACGTGAACTTAATGTATATTGTGAAATTCATCCTTACAACCATTTTCCGGCCATCACCGAAAATGTTAAAGGGGTTATTATATCTGGGAGTCCGTTTTCAGTAAACGATACCGACGCTCCTCAAATCGATACATCAACTTTTAAAGGTAAGTTGCCTTTGCTGGGAGTGTGTTATGGTGCTCAATACTTGGCTAAACAAGGTGGCGGAGTAGTAGGTAAATCGGCTCACCGCGAGTACGGAAGAGCTAATCTCGAAAAAATTGAAACAGCAAACCCTTTACTGAAAGGAATGAGTGTTGGCTCTCAAGTTTGGATGTCGCATGGTGATACCGTAACTAAATTGGCCGATAACTTCGAAATCATTGCATCTACCAAAGATGTAGCTGTTGCTGCTTATCATATCAAAGGAGAAGAAACTTATTGCATACAGTTCCACCCCGAGGTTTACCACTCTTTAGAAGGTACTACCTTATTGAAGAATTACGTGGTGAACATTTGTGGTTGCAAACAATCTTGGACACCCGATTCATTTGTTGAAACTACAGTAGCTGAGCTGAAAGCTAAATTAGGTAACGACAAAGTGGTGTTGGGCTTATCGGGCGGAGTAGATTCTTCGGTTGCGGCTGTTTTGTTGCACAAGGCAATTGGAAAGAACTTGTACTGTATCTTCATCGATAACGGTTTGTTGCGTAAAGATGAATTTGGACAAGTGTTAGAACAATACAAACATTTAGGTTTAAATGTTAAAGGGGTAGATGCCAGCAAAAAATTCTTAGGTGAATTGAATGGCGTTAGCGATCCTGAAGCAAAAAGAAAAATCATTGGAAGAGTTTTCATTGAAGTTTTCGATGAAGAATCTCATTTAATACAAGATGTAAAATGGCTGGCTCAAGGTACCATCTACCCAGATGTTATCGAGTCGGTATCGGTTAAGGGGCCAAGTGCTACCATCAAATCGCACCACAACGTTGGCGGATTGCCCGACTATATGAAGTTGAAAATTGTTGAGCCTCTTCGTTCTTTATTTAAAGATGAAGTTCGTCGTGTTGGTAAAACAATGGGGTTGAGCGCTGAGTTGTTGGGACGTCATCCTTTTCCCGGACCAGGTTTGGCGATTCGCGTTCTTGGAGCCATCACCGAAGAAAAGGTACGCACTTTGCAAGAAGTAGATGCTATATACATCAACATGCTTAAGGAAAAAGGATTGTACGATAAAGTTTGGCAGGCTGGCGCTATTTTCTTGCCTGTACAAAGTGTTGGCGTAATGGGCGATGAGCGTACTTATGAAAACGCAGTAGCTTTAAGAGCCGTTTCTTCTACCGATGGAATGACTGCCGACTGGGTACATTTACCTTATGAATTTTTAGCAGAAGTATCGAATACCATTATCAATAGAGTGAAAGGCGTAAACAGAGTTGTTTATGATATTAGCTCAAAACCACCAGCAACAATAGAATGGGAATAAGAAAAATATTTGTGATGTTGGTGCTTATTGTAAGCACCTTGTCTTCTTGTACAGCACAAAAAGATAGTGTGGTTGTAAAAGACGGACAAGAATTTTATTCGGTAAAAGTTACTCCTAAGCTTACTTTGTATAGCTTGAGTAAGAAGTATAATGTGCCGCAAGATGCTATTAAGGCTGCCAATGGTGGATTGACCGACGGACTAAAAGCCGATACATATATTTTGGTTCCGGTGGCAAAAAAGATTGAGAAAACTAAAGAGAAGGCCGATAAAGTAGATGAAGAATTAAAAAATCTAGGTGATCTGGTAAAGTCAGACACTCCTAAGTTTATTCCTCGTTTACCCAATGAACCTTGTCCGATGGTTAGCGGTAAATCATTAAAAGTAGGCTATATCCTTCCGTTTCAATTACATGTTTTAGATACCCTTCGTGCCAAAAGAAATGAATATCAAGATTTGCAAATTCCAATGAGCATTCAGGTGTTCTTAGATTTCTATGAAGGTAGTTTAATCGCTTTGGATAGCTTAAAAAAGTTGGGCTATAAAATCGATGTTTATGTGTATGATGACAAGGCCGACACTAACGCTTTGAAATTGATTATTCGTCGTCCGGAAATTGCTAACCTTAATTTGATTATTGGTCCGGCAAACATAGATTGCTACAAAATTGCGGCAGAATATTGCAAATCAAAAAACATCTATTTGATTTCACCTTTCTCTAAAAATGCCGAAATTGTTGATCAGTATCCTAACGCCGTTAAAATAGTACCCAATAAGAAAAGCTATTTAGATGCTGTAGCTAAAAGTGCTGCACAAAACTATGCCGGAGCAAACTTCATAGTTATTGGAGATAGAGAAGAGAGCAGAAGAAATGCAGATTATATTGAAGGTTTGTTTTCAGCACAATCCATCACCGTTACTAAATTGTATTTCGAACCAGGAAAACTCACCTTGTCTGTGGAAGCATTTTTGGCAAAACTTTCTAAGGAAAAAGTAAACGTGGTAATTTACCCAAGCGACAACGAAAGCTTTATCACTAAGTTTTTAAATAGTATGTCTAAACATACCAAAGATTATCAGTACGCAGTGTACGGTATGGAAGGTTGGCAAGATTATGCTAGCGTTGATGTTACTCATTTTCAAATTTTAAATGTTCACGTGCCATCTATGTATTTGAGTCGTTATGATTCACCTAATATCGTGGGCATGATGTACGACTATGTTGACCGTTTCAAAACAGAACCATCTCAATATGCCTTCTTAGGATTCGATTTAACCAACATCTTTGTTAAGGCCTTAAGCAACAATTCTAGTTTAAATAACGATGCGTTTTTAAACAAGAAGTTTAAAGGAACAATGCAAGATTATATTTTCGCTAAGAAGTCGGAAACAAGCGGAATTGAAAATACTTATGTAGGTATTCTAGAATTTAAAAACTACCAATTGGTTTGGATGCATGAGTAACACTAACTTCAAAGTAGAAACCCAAATATTCTTCAAAAGTTTACAAGAAAACATTTGTGCTGCTTTAGAGAAAGAAGATGGAACAGGTAAATTTGTTCAACATCTTTGGGAGCGTGATGGTGGCGGTGGCGGACGAAGCATGGTGATGCAAGAGGGCACTGTGATAGAAAAAGGCGGAGTAAATTTTTCGGCGGTGGAAGGAGAGTTGCCCGAGAATATTGCTAAAGCATTAGGTGTTAAATCAAATCATTTCTTTGCTACCGGAGTATCTATTGTAATTCATCCCAACAGTCCGTTGGTGCCCATCATACACATGAATGTCCGCTATTTTGAAACTTCAATTGATGGAAAAGTAGAAGAGCAATGGTTTGGTGGAGGTATAGATTTAACACCTCATTACGTAAATAAAGAACAAGCAAAATTCTTTCATCAGCAACTTAAAAACACTTGCGATAAATTTGGTGCTGAGTTGTATGCCGACTATAAAAAATGGGCCGATGATTATTTCTTCATCAAACATAGAAATGAGACTAGAGGAGTAGGAGGTATCTTTTTCGATAGACTAAAATCTACCGATAAGTATAACATGAACGACAGATTCGAGTTTGTAAAAGCTGTGGGTAATACTTTTGCGCCAACCTATACCAACTTGATGAACATCAATAAAGACAAATCATATACTGAAGCTGAAAAAAACTGGCAATTAATTCGCCGAGGAAGATATGTTGAGTTTAATTTGGTGTATGACAAAGGCACGAAATTCGGACTAGATACCAACGGAAGGATAGAATCTATATTGATGAGCTTGCCTAAAATGGCTTCATGGCCTTACGACCCGCAATTTGAAGATGGCTCTAAGGAGAAGGAAACGCTTGGATTATTGGCGAAGGGGATTGATTGGTTGGCATGAAAAAACAAGATTTAAAAGCATTACTCGATACCAAGGTTCTGCAATTCAATTCCCCCGACTTTATTGCCGATGATCCTATTTCTATTCCTCATTCATTTCGTAAAAAAGAAGATATAGAAATCTCTGCATTTTTGGTTTCTGTTTTCGCGTGGGGACAAAGAAAAACCATAGTGAATAACGGATTTAAGCTAATGGAGCTAATGGAGAATAAGCCTTACGAATTTATTTTACATCACGATAAAGCCGAACAAAAACGTTTCAAGAAATTTGTTCATAGAACCTTTAATGGCGATGATGCCATGTTTTTCATATCGCGTTTACAAGAGATTTATCAAAATGAAAAAGGATTAGAGAATTTCTTTGCTTCATGTTACAATGGCGATATGCAGCAAGCTATTGCCGAGTTTAAAAAGCAATTTTTTGCTTCTAAACATCTGCCTAGAACAGAAAAACATTTGCCCGATCCCATGAATGGTTCTTCGGCAAAACGTTTTAATATGTATTTGCGCTGGATGGTTCGACAAGACAATGCCGGAGTAGATTTTGGTATATGGCGCAAGATTAAAACTCAAGATTTGTATTGTCCGCTCGACGTGCATACCGGCAACGTGGCGCGCAAACTAGGAATATTAAAAAGAACCACAAACGATTGGCAAGCATTAGAAGAACTCATGAAAGTGCTGCGCTCTTTCGATAAGAATGATCCTGTGAAATACGATTTTGCTTTGTTTGGATTGGGGGTGAGTGGGGAGCTTTGAATAATTTGTATATCTAATAGAAAAAATTAATTTTGGTATTCAAGTAGATTAAACAAAATTAAATTTCAAATTATGGATGCAAAAAATGAATTGCGCTTTTATGGCGAAGGAAGTAAGTATTTTGGTATTAAGATCGTTAATATTTTGTTAATGATAATTACACTAGGATTTTATTATCCTTGGGCAAAATCAAATCAACTAAAATATCTGTACAGTGAAGCAGAATTTAACGGCAGTAGATTTGCTTTTCATGGCACTGGAAAGGAGATATTTAAAGGGTTCCTCAAAATGATTGTGTTACTGATTGTATTTTATGGAATGTTTTTCATTTTTATAAAAATGCAAGCACCAATTTTGGCATTACTATTTTCTTACGCTTTTATTTTTGCAATTATTCCCTTGGCAATTCACGGAAGTTTAAAATATAGAATGTCTAGAACATCATGGAGAGGTATTCATTTTGGCTATAGAGGTAATTTAAAGGAGTTGTATATACTTTTTATTAAAAACATCTTCTTAACAATAATTACCTTGGGAATTTACGGTGCATGGATGGCCATCAATCTTCGTAATTATACAATTAGTAATGTTAAGTTTGGAAATTTAAAAGTGAAAAGTAATGCAGCTGGCTCTAAATTTTTCTTCTTGAACTTAAAGGGCTACTTTTTCACTTTATTCACTTTAGGTATTTATTCTTTTTGGTGGATTAATAATTCATTTAAATTTTATGTCAATAACTTAAGTTTAGAACAGAATGGAAAACAGATACAATTGAAAGCAACTACTACGGGGGGGGGATTTTTTAAGTTGTTATTTGTGAATTTCTTGATAATTGTTTTCACCCTTGGAATAGGGTCTCCTTGGGCAGAAATTAGAATGTATAGATATGTTTTCGGAAATATTGTTGTTGATGGTGAGTTAGATTCTAATGCAATAGTTCAGACAGAAGAAGATTATAAAGATGCTGCTGGTGATGATCTTTCAGATTTCTTTGATATTGGAATCATTTAATTTTGAATAGTTATAAGGCAAAATATTATAATGGGGTTACATCAAATTCGTTTGAAGTAGAAGTAATTCTATTTGAGAACTATCTTGAAATTATATACGAATCAAACGATGAGAATCATCGTTTGATTTGGTATTTCAAGAGTATTAAGGAAAGTAGCTTTTTATCAAAGAATGAAGTGACCTTAAAGTACGGAGAATTCCCGCATCAATCACTTGAAATTTTTGATAATGAATTGATTAATAAAATTCATGAAACCGAAATTTTTAGTAGTTCAAAAAAGAAATATGGCTTATTTATTAAAGGGGGAGTAAAGACTATTGTTATTGCTAGTACTCTTATAATTTTTACAATATCATTATTGTATTTCGTGGTTGTGCCTTTTGTTGGAGAAAAAGCTTCGCTTCTGGTTCCTCAGTCGACAGAAATTGATTTAGGTAATTCAATTTATGAAAATGTAATTTCAGCTTATGAAATTGATACTGCTAAAACCAATACAATAAATAGATTCGCGTCTAATATAAATTTTGGAACCGATTATCCTATTTCAATCACAGTTGTGAATAGTTCGGAGGTTAATGCTTTTGCCATTCCAGGAGGAAAAATTGTAGTTTATTCGGAAATATTGAAAAGTATTCAAACCCCAGAAGAGTTAAGCGCTTTACTTTCACATGAAGCATCACATGTAATATTGCAACATTCTTTAAAAAGTATGTGTCGAAGCATAGCAACTGGTTTAGTTTTATCAGTGCTGATGAATGATGTGAATGGTGTTTCGGCAGTAATTATTCAAAATGCTGATAATATAAAATCTTTGTCATACTCAAGAGAATTAGAAGAAGAAGCAGATATTAATGGTTTAGGTATAATGATAAATAACAAAATCGATCCAAAAGGTATGCTGGGTTTGTTTCAAAAACTTAAAGAGGCCAATAAAATTGATATTCCTGAGTTTATAAGTACCCATCCTGTTGCAGAAACTAGATTAGCCTATATTAAAAAAGAAATAGATTCAAGAAATCTTGAATTCAAAACTTCCAAGGAATTGCAATCACTTTTTAATGATTTAAAAAAGTAAATTCAAACGTGAATTTTTTGGGTTACCCATGCAATCCACACTCGGTTTTACTTTTGTTGGTCCATCTTCCTTCTCTTCCTTTTCCTTTTGCTGTACATTGCGCACAACCAATAGAGCTGTAGCCCATTGGCTCCAACGGATGTTTAGGTAAGTTGTTTTTAACAAAGTATTCTGCCGCTTGTTCTGGAGTAAAATCTAGTATAGGGTAGAACTTAGTAATGTCGCTCTTTTGCTCAAAAATATCGAGTTGTTTTCTGTGCGATGTCTGATTGCTCATCAAGCCCGAAATCCATAAATCAAAATTAGGTTTAATGGCATCTAAAGGTTCTACCTTATTGATAGAGCAGCACAAATCGGGGTCTTTAGTCCAGGTTTGGTCTTTTTTAGTAAAGTCATTCTTCCAGTCTTCAGGAACAATATCAACTATATCCAACTTAAGCAATTCTTTAAGCTGATTTTTGTAATCTATTGTTTCTACAAAATGGTAAGTGGTATCTAAAAAGTAAACCTTTTGATTGGGATTTACTTTAGTAATCATATGTAATAAGATAGCGGCTGTAGTACCAAATGAACTGGTAAATAGAATCTTCTCAGCAGGAAAATCCTTGTACATCTCCACAATTCGTTGTTCGGGAGTAAGGGAAGCGTATCTTGTATTTAATTCATCAATATTCACGCTTACAAAAGTATACTTATTTTGTGGGATAATGAAGCACTCCGCCAATTAAACTTTGCACAGAGGTAAATCCGTTTTCGACTAAAATTTGAGTAGCTGTTTTGCTCTTATTCCCAGAACTGCAGTAGCATACGTAGCGTTTGCTCTTGTCGAGTTTAGATAGTTCTTCATGCAGTTTGTCTATGGGAATATTGATTCCGCCTATGTTTCTAGCGTGATGCTTGTCGGGAGTACGCACATCAATGAGTTGTATTTCCTTCTGATTGGCTTGTAAATCGTGGGCGCTAATCAATGGCACATCAATATTGTTTATAGAACAAAACGCTTCGTAGTTCTCTAGTAATTCGATAGACTGTTGGGTTGTGTCGATGGATAAATTCAAAGTGGTACTATGATTATTTAGAGCATCGTAAATCCATAATTTATTCACCAAAGGGGTGCCAATTCCCGTAATTAATTTGATGGCTTCGAGGGCTTGAACAGAACCCGCAATACCTGGCAAGACACCCAGCACGCCATTGTCGGCGCAGTTGGCAACATCACCTGGAGCTGGCGGAGTAGGATAGAGGTCGCGATAGTTCACTCCACGCTCTCCATTTTTGCTTACGTTGTATATGCTTACCTGAGCTTGAAATTCATTGATAGATGCAAAAACATTCGGTTTGTCTAGTATCACACAGGCGTCGTTCACCAAATAACGAGTGGGAAAATTGTCGGTGCCATCCAACACAATGTCGTAAGATGCTATAATCTCTAAAGCGTTGCTGGTGTTAAGAAATTCAGGATAAATATCGGTCTTCACCAAGGGGTTAATCAATGCTAATTTTTCGGCTGCGACCTCTGCTTTGTTTCTACCTAAATCGTTTTCGTTGTATAAAACCTGACGGTGTAAATTGGTAATATCCACTTTGTCTTCATCCACAATACCAATTCTACCTACGCCTGCTGCAGCCAAATATTGTAAAGCCGGACACCCCAATCCTCCTGCACCAATCACCAAAACCTTTGCAGCCTTTAGCTTTTCTTGTCCCGATTGATTAAAACCAGGAAGAATCGTTTGGCGCGAGTAGCGTTGTATTTCTTTAGGACTTAGCATTTCTATTTGCCTCTTTTAAATATGCGTTTAAAAATACTGCTTTTATTGGTGTTGGCAGTATTTTGATTATCCACCATATTCTTGGTAATGGCATTCAATTGTTCCACTTTGCTTTGAAAATCGCCTGTTAAAGTACTTCTTATTTTGCCTAAATTATCAATCAAATCCTGAGTAGAATCTGGGAGTGCTTCTTCCATGTATTCGCGAATTCTTTTCGATAGTGTTGGCGATTTACCATTGGTAGAAATTCCAATTTTCAAATCACCTTTCGTTACCACCGAACCCAAATAGAAATCGCACAAGTCGGGAGTGTCGGCCACATTCACCAAAATGTTTTTTGTTTTGGCGATGGCTCTAATTTTGGCGCTATCTTCTTTAATGTTGATGGCTACAAAAAGAATGTTGATTCCTTCTAAATCACTTTCTTCAAAAAACTTTTCTTCAAAAGGAATTTGTAGTTCGTTCAGGTAAGACTTGGTTTCGGGAAAGATATTGGCACCCACCAGTTTTACATTGGCCTCAGGAGAATTTTTCATCAAAGAAGTGAGTTTCTCCAAAGCAACATTTCCGCCACCCACCACCAATATATTCAGCCTATGCGGCAATAGGAAGATAGGGTATAGGGGATTTTGTGCTGAAGGATTGCTCATCTTTTGAATTGATTTTCTTAGCGTAAAGATAAGCGTTGTATTTGGAAGGGGAAAGCTGTTTGTGTGTTAATAAATGTATGCGGCTCTTTATGTCGCGTCAGTCAGCTGACGGACGTGTCTTTCTACTCCGGTAATTGTATTGCCAGTTCAATCAGAACTAATAATTGGTGTTTGTCCTCTTTTTTCGTCCCTATTTTTTAAGAATTATACATTAAAAACCATTGTAGGCTTCCCTGAAAGTTGGCCATTTAAAAGTTGAATTTATAAAAACGA
>CAYORT010000019.1:0-54836 GCA_964406465.1 uncultured Chryseobacterium sp. | reverse complement strand
TTATTCGTTTTTATAAATTCAACTTTTAAATGGCCAACTTTCAGGGAAGCCTACAATTTTCTCGGTTTCTTTTTTTTGTTGAAGCAACTTTATTTCGATATCCTTTTTTTCATTTTCATATCGCGATTGCCACAAAATTGCTTTCTTTTCACTCTCTTCATTAAAAATGCTGTCTTTATAACTTGTGTACTTTATGAAATGCTGATATGCGCTTTTGAAGTTTCCTAAAACAGAATCCGTTCTTGATAACCCATAGTAAGATTGCATTATAATATCTTTAGCTTGAGCTTTCTGGGCGTTTTGCAAACCTTTGCTATAATTAGTATAAGACACCTTGAATCTTTTTTTTAAAAATTCCACATCTCCTATTAAGTTGTAACAAACGGCTATTCCCGAAACATCTGCTAACTTTTCGCGCAGTGCGATGCATGAATTGTAGTATTGCAGTGCTTTTTCATAATCACCTTCAGCTTTATATATATTACCAATCGTGGTGTAGATATAGCCAATACCCTTTTGGTCTTTAATACGCTTACAATAATCCAATGATCTTTCAATAAGCTCCATGGCTATTTTATTCTTGCCCAAGAAATTATGCACTATACTTAGATTTAGAGAACTGTATGCAACACCTCTCAAATCATTTATTTTAGTAAAAAGGTGCAGCGCCTTGTTTTCAAGATCAATAGCCTTTATATATTCTTTTTGGGCGCAATACACAATTCCCATGTTTAGAAAAGTCCACGCCAAATTCGATGTATCTTTTAACTTCTCAAATAAGGGCAAAGCTTTATAATGATATTCAAGTGCTGAATCTAACTCACCTTTATATTGATTCACTCTTGCTAGACTATAGGTGCTGAGTGCAATTCCTTTTAGATAGTTCTTGTGTTTTGCTAAATAGAGAGCCTTATTAGCATAATTATATGCAGGTGAAATATCTCCTATTTCCGAATATGCTAAGCTTAACTTAACGAATAAATCTACCTTTGAAATAGCTGAGCTTTGCTTATTTAGCAATGAACTAAGAGAATCTATCTAGCGGTTTTGAGATAAACCAAACGAACAGATAAAAAAGAAAAAAACACAAAAAATGTGATACCTCATTTTAATATTACCCTAAGCTTAATCTAAAAAGTACGTAAAATTCCTTAATTATGAAAATAAAAAAGATGTTTACTAAAAAATGTATATTTCGCCCATGAAAAGAATATTGATGGTTTGCTTAGGCAACATCTGCCGTTCTCCGGTAGCGGAAGGTGTTATGAAGGATAAAGCAAAAAAACATAAATTAGATATCGTAGTTGCTTCTGCAGGAACTTCTGGTTGGCACGAAGGAGAAGCTCCCGACAAGCGCTCTAAATTAAATGCACTTGAGCATGGCGTTGACATAAGAAACCAGAGATCTCGTCCGCTTAGAAAAGATGATTTCGAAAGATTTGATTTAATATTTACTATGGATGAAAGCAATTACGAAAATGCATTAGCTCTTTGTGATCCAAAATATGCGCATAAAGTGAAAATGATTTTAAATGAAGTAAATCCAGGTAGCAACAAATCGGTACCCGACCCCTATTACACTACAGATGGCTTTGAAGAGGTGTTTCAACTTTTAGATGAGGCCTGCGAAAAAATTGCACTTAAATTGAAAAACGATGAGTACTAAAGGCAGCTTACTTTTATTTCCTACGCTGTTGGGTGAGAATCATTATAGCGAAGTATTGCCTCAAAAAACGATTGATCATATTCGATCTACAAAATACTTCATCGTAGAAAATGAAAGAACCGCAAGAAGATTTATCTCTTCTCTTAAAAGCAATTTCCCTATTCCTGATTTAAAGTTATGGTTACTCAACAAGCACGACGAGCATGGCGATTTCTCTGAAGCCTTTTCGGTACTAGAAAATGGTGAAAATGTTGGGTTATTGAGTGAAGCTGGTTGTCCGGCCATTGCCGACCCAGGCAATAACATCGTAGCCACCGCTCACCAAAAGAACATTAAAGTAATACCTTTCGTGGGGCCAAGTTCAATTCTGTTGGCCTTAATGGCATCGGGTTTCAATGGACAAAATTTTCATTTTCATGGCTATTTACCAAAAGACAAATCGGCCTTACACAGTAAACTAAAAACCCTAGAATCTGAGTCGAAAAAAAACAAAACGAGTCATTTGTTTATCGAAACACCTTATAGAAACAACCAAATGCTAGAAGAAATTCTTAGTGCTTGCTCCCCTTCTACTATGCTTTGTATTGCTGCAGATATAACTACAGAATCAGAAGAAATCTACACAGCCTCTTTAGCACATTGGAAAAAAAACAAAAGAGATTTTCATAAAAGACCGGCCCTATTTTTGTTACAAGCCTAAGAAATTTACTATCTTCAAAAAAAGTACGAATATGAAAAAAGTGATCTTACTATTGTTCATCATAATTGCTCAATTTTCAAAAGCACAAGACAAAGCCTTCGTTACTGCTAGCTCTCCCGATGGCAAATACAGTATTAAACACCTTAAAGATTGGAACGTTACTTTTAACAACAGCAATATTTTGGTTAGTTTAAAGGGAAGCACCAACAACCTCGAAAATATTCCTGTACAAGTGGCTCTAACCAAAGAGGAAAACATATTAAGCACATTAACTTTAGACGACTGCGCTTCTCGCAACTTCTTATTGATTAAGAATATGCTTAATGCTACCGTAGTAGAAAGAGGAACCACTACTATTAATGGTGTAGAAGCTCAATGGACAACATACACCTACGATGTTAACGAAAGATCACTAAAAGGAATAGTTTATTTCTTTATTCAAAATGGAAATGCATATCAACTTGTAGCGCACAGTGCAGATAGTGATTACAACTCATTGGAACCAATATTTAAACAAGTTGCAGAATCTCTTGTTATTAAATAATTAGAGTAAGTAAAGAAAGTAAGCCAATCCAAAGAAAAGCATTAAGCTTGCAGGTTTCGTAGAAAATTACGTTTATCACAATCATAGAATAATAACTCAAATCAATGAGCGATATATTGTTGATGTATAGTATGGTGTAAGGCCACTTGCACATCCACGCACAACAAGAGTCATTGATCATCACCAAAACATCTACTATAAAGTTCAGTATTTCATTTTCGGGAATAGATAGAAACAAAATGCCAGCATACATTATCAATGCTACGGTTGGCACCACCACTAGATTGGCCACCATAAAGTACACCGACAAACTTTGAAAATGATATATCAACAATGGAAGTAAAGTAATTTGTACGGCTAAACTCAACAAAATCAAATCGGAAATAGACTTAACAATGGTCGACTCACAATGTACTTTCCTCTGCAGAATGGGCATAATATAAATGATACCCAACATTGCTCCATACGTTAATTGGAATCCGATATCATATAAAAAAGAAGGATTAATGGATAAAATAATCAAAGCCGAAAGCGCGGTGGTATGCAGTAAATTACTCTTCCTTCCTATTGCATTTCCAATGGCATACAATGAAAACATCAATGCCGATCTCAATACAGCTGCTTCAAATCCTACCATCCAGCAATAAAACCAAATGAAAGTAAGAATGCTTGCAAGTGAAATGTAGGCATGCTTATTCCAAATAGAAGAAATGAGAAATGCCAATATCAAATAAATAATTCCTACATGTAATCCCGATACCGACAAAATGTGTGATACCCCCAAAGCACTAAATGAATCTTTGGTTGTTTTGTCAATATACCCTCTATCTCCTATTAATAAGGAAAGCAAGAGTGATTTTGAACCTTTGCTAAGTTTAGATTTTAAAATCTTGGCATGTAAACGATTATAGACACTGTATTTCCAACTGCTATTTTTTCTAATCCTAACAAAGCTATATTCGTTTACATACAGTTTGCCAACTACCCCCTGCCTTTTCAAAAATTCTTCAAATCCGCTTGCTACTTTACCTTCCTTCACCAAAGGATAAAGCTTTATGTTTTGTAAATCAAGAGTATCTCCCCTTTCTAAAAGATTGGCTCTTGCGCTATCTAAATTCACTTGCACATCAAGCGTCAAAGTATCTAAAAGTAACTGGGCGGTGGTCCATGCACCTTTGCTGGTATATCTAACGCTGTTGCTAAATTTCACCTGTGCAAAAGACAAAGAAACATTGCCTTTTATCGCAACATTTTCTTCATTATTTATTTCTTTAATTAAGCAGCCTCCCAAAAAAAAGAGTAAATAAAGCATGAGAGATTTACATAGATTGGAACCAAATTGCAGAGTCAGCGCTAATTTTTGATAATGCCACAATACTACTAACAGCAATAAAAGCATTGCCAAGAAAAATAGAAAAATATACAAAGGCACGCCAATACCACATATAAAGAAAACCAAAGGAAGCGCCAATGGAGAGCGCTGAAATTTCGTCATTTTGAATAGTTAGGAAAACTAAAATAACAAGAATCAAATTGGAGAAATTATAGATTTATAAACAACTTGGCACAAAAACTAAAAAAAACACAATGAGAAAATCTTAAATTCAGCCCCAAATGGTACTATCATTTGTCATTATATATTTACTATTCACCATCGCCATTGGCATTTTCGCTAATAGATATGTAAAGAACTCCAACGACTTTATGTTGGCAGGAAAACAATTGCCCATGTTTGTTACTGCCTCTGCCCTGTTTGCCACCTGGTTTGGTGCAGAAACCATCATTGGCTCATCTTCTGAATTTGTTCAACATGGATTGATTGGCGTTGTTGAAGATCCATTTGGAGCAGCTCTTTGCTTGCTTTTGGTAGGAATATTTTTTGCCCGCCCCCTGTACAAAATGAACTTAGTGTCTTTTGGAGACTTCTACAAAGTTAAGTTTGGCAAATCAACCGAACTTATCGCCAGTATAATTATTATCATCTCCTATTTTGGATGGATTAGCGCACAACTAGTTGCCTTAGGTATTTTGTTTCATCATGTTGCCGACATCGACATTTCTACCGGCATTATCGTTGGAGCAGCCATAGTAATGGGATATACCGTAATTGGCGGTATGTGGGCAGTTGCTCTTACAGATACGATTCAAACTGTTGTTATTATTGTAGGATTAATCATCATAGCCTTTATTCTCACCGAAAAAACAGAGGGTGTAGCTGCGGTGCTGGATAATACGCCCGAAGGCTTCTTTAGATTATTGCCGAAGAAAGGCAGCGAATATTTAGCTTATGTCGCAACATGGATAACCATCGGACTAGGCTCAATTCCACAACAAGATGTTTTTCAAAGAGTTATGTCATCTAGATCGGAAAAGGTTGCTGTTCAAAGTTCCATTTGGGCGGGCGGCATGTACCTAATCGTAGGCTTGCTGCCATTGTATATTGGCTTGTGCGCCTTTCAGCTAGAACCTAACGCTATTGGCAACGAAGCGCAAAGCTTCTTACCTTTTGTAATAGAAAAACACAGCGGCACAGTAATTCAAATAATTTTCTTTGGCGCCATGATATCGGCAATTCTTAGTACGGCAAGCGGTGCTATTCTAGCGCCATCAACAGTGCTTAGTGAAAACATCATTAGAAAATTCTACAGTCATTTTACCGATAAGCAATTGCTTAAATCGGCCCGAATTTCAATAGTGATAATTACTATAATAGCGGTTATTCTCTCCTTTTACGAAAGCGATATTTATGAGCTGGTTGCCGGTTCTTCAGAAATAACTTTAGTTACTTTGTTTGTGCCAATGTTGGGCGGACTCTATTTCAAAAACAAATCGGAAAGAGCTGCTTTATTCAGTATATTCTTCGGATTAATTGTTTGGTTGGTCCTAAAGATTTACGGTACTGACATAACACGGACTTTGTACGGCTTAGCAGCATCGATTCTAGGCTGGTTCATAGGAATAGCAATACATTTAGATAGAAATAACAATAATTGATCGACCTTTCTATTTGGCTTGCTTTACATAACAACATGGTCTATATTCGCTAAACAAAATCACTACTTATGCAAATGCGTCAAATCTTACTTTCAAGCTTAACTGCTTTAACCCTTTTTGCCTGCTCTCCTTCCACCGATAGCAAGTCGACTAAAAATCAAAACGACTTTCCAGAAGAAGTGCAAAAACTACTTAGTGAAATGAGTGTGGAGGAAAAAGTGGGACAAATGGCCATTCTTAACCTCACTGTTCTAACCACTAAGGATTCGATTACAGGAAAAACATCTTTAGATAAAAAGAAACTAGAAGATGTGTTGGTGAAACATGGAGTGGGTAATATTTTAAATACCTACGCTGCTGCCCTTTCTCAAGAAGAATGGAGAGAGATTGTTACTCAAATTCAAGATTACGCTTTAAAAACTCCACATAAAATTCCGGTTCTCTATGGAATCGATGCTATTCACGGTGCAACCTACCACAAAGAAGCGGTGCTCTTCCCACAAAATATTGCTTTGGCTGCTACTCGTAATCGCGAGCTGGCTCGTTTAGGCGCAAAGGCAACTGCTGCCGATGTACGTGCTGCTGGTATTCGTTGGAATTATGCTCCCGTGTTAGATGTTGCTCGCCAACCTCTATGGGCTAGATTTGGCGAAACTTATGGAGAAGACCCAACTTTAGTTGGTGCTATGGGCTGCGCTGCCATTAAAGGATACGAAGAAGATGGTTTAGATAAAAAAACTGGAGTGGCTTCATGCATGAAACATTACTTAGGTTATTCGGCTCCAGCAACAGGAAAAGACAGAACTCCTTCTATCATCCCAGAAACTCAACTGAGAGAAATCTTCCTACCTCCTTTCGAAGCTGCTGTTAAAGCGGGTTCTTCAACTATCATGATTAACTCGGGTGAAATCAATGGCGTGCCTGTACACTCTTCTAAATGGTTGTTGACTGATATTTTAAGAGGAGAACTCGGCTTTAAAGGTGTTGCAGTTACCGACTGGTTGGATATTAAACGTTTGCATGGCCGTCACCGCATTGCTAAAGATGAGCGTGAAGCTACTAAAATTGGAATCTTGGCAGGTATTGATATGAGTATGGTGCCATTTGAATTGGATTTTTGCACACACTTAATAGACCTAGTAAAAGCTGGCGAAGTACCTATGGAAAGAATCGACGAAGCTGTTGGAAGAATCTTAACCTTGAAAGTGAAATTGGGCTTATTCAATAATGCATATCCAGAGAAAGAAGCTATCGCTCAATTCAACAATCCTAAAAACAAAGAAATCGCTTTAGATGCTGCAAGACAAGCAATGACCTTATTGAAAAACGACGGCGGAATTTTACCATTGAAAAAAGGGACGAAGATTTTGTTGGCCGGTCCGGGTGCTGATAAAGTTTCTTACTTAAATGGTTGCTGGTCTTTTTCATGGCAGGGGAATGAGGAGAATCAATATCCAGAATATTACACAACAATTGCTGAAGAATTGAAAGCAATGGGAGCCAACGTAGAAGTAAGGAATGAAATTCCAAAACCAAAATATCCTTTTGATGTTATCGTCCTTTGCCTCGGCGAAGATGCCTACGCAGAAACTCCAGGTTCTATCCGTGAATTAGAACTTGCACAAGAACAACAAGATTTAGTTAAAGCGGCTTACGCAACAGGTAAACCAGTAATCATCGTACTTACAGAAGGTCGTCCTAGAATAATCAGAAACATAGAACCACTAGCCAAAGGAATCTTAATGGCTTACTGGCCAGGAAGCATGGGCGGGAAAGCCATTGCAGAAACCTTATTCGGTCTAAACAATCCTACTGGTAAATTGCCTTTCACTTATCCTAAATATAGCGGTAACATTGTAACTTACGATTTGAAATATTCTGATGTGCAAGAAGATTTAGGTATGGGCGATACTGAAACTGGCTATGATGTTCAGTGGGGTTTCGGACACGGATTAAGCTACACCACTTTTGAATATTCTGCTTTGAATTGCGATACTGTTTTAAAAGGAGATGGAAGCATTAAAGTATCTGTAACAGTTAAAAACACAGGAAGTGTTGACGGTACTGAAGTAGTTGATTTATTCACCCGCGATCATTACGCAAGCATCACTCCGTCGATGAAAAGATTGCGTGCTTTTCAACGCGTAGCATTAAAAGCAGGTGAAAGTAAAACCATTACTTTCTCTATCTCTGCCACCGATGTATCTTTCATCAACGCGCAAAACAAACGCGTTACCGAAGAAGGAAAATTTGATGTTTTGGTGGGCGGATTAAAAAAGGAATTCAGCTATCAGCAATAGATAAAGATTAAAAAAAGAAAGGTGTTGGTTTTAAATCAACACCTTTTTTTATGATTTTTTTAGCTTCTAAGCCATTTATCGGCATCTTCATAGTCGGTGAAAATCTTCACCGGACATTTAGTACTCTTGAAATTGAGCATGAAATTGATCATGGCACATTTATAATCAGAAGTCATAAATACAGCCATCTTTGAGACCGAAGACAAATTATCGTTTGTAAACAGATTGAAAACCGAAGAAATTGAATAATCATTAACTGAGGAAACATTCACCAACATAGGAAGAAGCTCATTGCCGACCGTCAATCTAACAGCATGAGTTTGCTCCAAAACATAAACAGGTTTAAATCCCGAACGAGTTTTAAAATTGTTTATGATTAAACCAGCTTCATTTATTTCTATTGCTCCTGTTGTAATTTTCAC
Organism: uncultured Chryseobacterium sp.; assembly: GCA_964406465.1. Taxonomy (GTDB): domain Bacteria; phylum Bacteroidota; class Bacteroidia; order Flavobacteriales_C; genus JAHEZL01. The sequence continues at coordinate 46,210 of CAYORT010000019.1, read as the reverse complement.
CAACTCTTTACTTTACAGAAGGAAAGATAGAATTTTTTTTTAAAAAAGTAAATGACTTTTAACTTTCTATTAACTGTTCCTGACTATAATCTCTTGCCACATACTCGTCGATAACGATTTTCACCTTATCGCTAATTTCAATGTTTTTGTCGTTAATCACCCAACAAGATTCGGCCACATTTTCAATTAACGCTAAATCATGTGAACTAAACATTATGATTTTATCTTCATCTTTCGCAAAACGACGAAGGATATCGGCTATTTCTTTTTGATTTGAAATATCTAAAAATACAGAAGGCTCATCAAGCAAACATATTGGCGAGTCTTTCATGAACATCGCCCCTATTTCTACTTTTTTCTTTTGTCCTTCACTTAGTGAGTGGTAAGGCATTTCTAAAAATGGCTGCAACTTCATCAATTCGATGATCTTTGTCATCACCTCTAAAGTTTTTTTACTCTTTAAAACGTCTTGATCGTTAACAGCAGCAGCCGAATAGCTTAATAGCTCATATACCTTTAAGCTCTCTTCCATCGCTCTTCGAGCAGGAAGCCAAGAAAATATCTTCTGGCGACTATTGAAGGAAAAATCGCGCATACTTATACCATTCCATATTAGGTCGCCGCCAACTAAAGGAGTGGCTCCTAAAAGAGTTTTAAAAAGCGTTGTTTTTCCGGCACCATTTAAACCTAAAAGAGCAACAATTTGTCCCGATCTCAAATCAAAATCAAACTTGTTAACCAAGATGTTTTCACCGTATCCCAATTCTATATTTTCACCTTTTAAATTATTCATCCAAGTATCTTTTCTTTTACAAACCTTTATATCTCGATCTAAAAACCATGATTATGATAATAGGAATTCCAAACAATGAGGTCACCGAATTTACAGGCAAACTATGCGTTGACCAAGGCATGGCTGATATTAAGTCGCACAACACAGCAATAACAGAACCCAACACAATTGATCCAAACAGTAAATACTTATGATTGGTAATCTTAAGCACAAAACGCAATAAATTAGGAATTGCAATACCTATAAATGCAATGGGGCCGCAATAAGCAGTAACAAACGAAGTGAGCACACCAGCTATTACCAACAACATAAAAACCAACCTTTTTTTCTTTTTAGGCGCAATTTCCTGCAACTCACCAATAAGATATTGATTCATGATATTTCTGTTTCGATATACCACGATGTAAGCAACTGTGAGTAAAATGAACATTGTGGTGATTTGCTCATAAGACATTCTAGCAAAACTTCCCATTCCCCACAATGTGTATTCTTTAAGAGCATCATTATCACTCACATAAATCAAGATATCCACTATTGCACCTGCCAAATAAGAAATAAGTAAACCTACAATCAAAACAGAAACATTGTCTTTAAATCGACTTGCTACAGAGAAAAGCAAAAGTAAAATGAGCATCGAAAATACTATTGCCGCAATTACTTTTGGAGAAGAATCTTGATCTACTAAACTGCTGTAACCTGCCAAGGTAACTAAAGCCACTCCTAAGCTGGCGCCAGATGAGATGCCAAGTACCGATGGTCCAACCAAAGGATTTCGAAATACAGTTTGCAAGATCAATCCACTAAAGGAAAGAGCTGCTCCAACAATAACAGCAGTAAGCAATCGTGGAATTCTTATTTCTTTAAAAATAACTTCACTGTATTCTTCCTCAGAAGAAAACATCTCTCCAATATTTAATCCCGAACTTCCCCAATTCAGCTCCAAATAAGCCAAAACGAGAAACAATACAATAAGCACGGCCATCCATGTATTGAACTTAGTTTTTTCGCGGGTAAGTATGTATTTAATTTCGCTCAACTTTTATCAATCTATAATAATTCATGGTATCTACTCCCTTAAATGCATTCACAAAATCTTGCAACTCCTTATCGGGGTTGAGCAAAACTGCATCAAAATAATGTACTTTGCTAACATCGCAGAAAATTATTGCTCTTAACCTATCGGGCGATATTTGATATTTACGTTTTAAATCACCCACTTTTATTGCTCTCTGCGCCATACTATCGGTACTTACCTTTCTCCAAAAATGAGCTTGCTTTAATTTAGAAGAGAAGGTTTCTTTGTTCATCATTATCACTGGAGTTTCGTCATCTCTAATGATATACTCTCCACCAGCGTCATTAATTAAAGATGCCACATAGCTGTTCGATCCTGGCACTGTCCATACACCATCATAAAATTCACCTGCTATAACCTTGTAGCGAGGAGTTGAATCATTACTTACAGGTTTTACTGCTAAGTATCTCTCTTCTATTTTTTTAAAAATTGAATCTGCTTGCGAATACTTGCCAGATATCACCCCAAAAACTTTTATCCATTCGGCTTTCCCTAGCGGATGATTTTCATCGAATTCATTGATTGGAAGGATCGCTAAATTAAGATTCTTGATCATTTTTTCATCAAGTGCAAAGCTGCGGTAACCCAACACTACACTTTTTGAATGCTTTACCAGCAGTTCCCAATCGGGAGAATTTGCTTGTTTAAAATTTGAAATCTGCCCTTTTGCCAATTTCTCTATTAAAACGCTATCGCTAAAGAATTTAGCATCGAAAAGTCCGATAACCCCCAACTCCTCATCTAGCGCCCTTAAGAACTGCAACTGTGTGATACTTGAAACCACATATGTTTGATGGCTTCTATTTTTAGGAAAGGAGAATCTATTATTACCAATAGCTACAATATAATTGGTATCAAATTCGAAAATCTTAAATCCTCTTGCATAAGAAACCAAAGCCTGCCCCGAAGTTGCTTCAATGGAGCCCGAGTCATTCTTACAAGAAAGAAAAATTAACAAACAAGAAAAATAAAAAAACATTAGCTTCACAGCGCGAATTTACATCAAGTCTGTCAGGATTTAGATACAATTTCGACTATGTTGAAAAACATATTCCTATGAAAACATTTAGAACCTTAATTATTAGCGCATTAACCTTGATTTTAATGGAGGGTTGTGCACAAAAAAATGAAAGCAATATGAAAAACGAAAACACTTCATTTAATTCTTTAACACCAGAAGAAGAAAGAGTGATTGTAAACAAAGGGACTGAAGCTCCTTTTACTGGTAAATATTACTTGAGTAAAGACTCGGGAACATATATTTGTAAAAGATGTAATGCACCTCTTTACAGCTCTGGTGACAAATTCAATAGCGGATGTGGCTGGCCAAGTTTCGATGATGCTATACCTGGCGCAGTTAAAGAGGTACCCGATATCGACGGTCACAGAACTGAAATTACTTGTGCCAATTGTGGCGGACACCTTGGCCATGTTTTTAGAGGAGAGGGATTTACCGAAAAGAACACTAGACATTGCGTAAATTCTATCTCACTGAATTTTAATAAATTAAATAACGATTCATCAAGCAACACTTCATATGAAACCGCGATATTTGCAGGAGGTTGTTTTTGGGGTGTTGAATACTACTTGCAACAAGTAAAAGGTGTGATAAGCGCTGAGTCGGGTTATATTGGCGGACATATAAAAAATCCTTCATACAAAGAGGTTTGCACAGGAAGAACTGGGCACGCAGAAGCGGTGCGTGTAATTTTCGACCCTAACATTACCAACTTCGATACTTTAGCAAGAGTTTTTTTTGAAACACATGACCCTACACAAGAAGATGGTCAAGGTCCGGATTTAGGCAACCAATACCGCTCAGGAATATTTTACACCAACGAGAATCAAAGAACTATCAGCATTCAATTAGTTGAACTTTTAAAGTCAAAGGGATTTAATGTAGTAACAGAAATCACCAAAGCAGATACATTTTATCCTGCAGAAGACTACCATCAAGAATATTATTTCAAAACCGGCAAAACTCCTTATTGCCACGGCTACACCAAGAGATTTTAAGCCATTATTTCTTTTTCACAAAGTAGTGCGGAAAACTTTTCCGCACTACTTTCCAATACCCTATTTTAAAAAGGTACATTTGGGCAATTATTAAGCAATGTCTTCAACAAAAAAAGAAGCTGAACAGGAAGCACAACCTGAAAAAGGAAACACTCTAAAGAAGCCTAAAGAGAAAGTTGAAAAGGTGGAAAAAGAGGAAGTTGAAAAAGAAGTAAAAGGTGCAACATTAAAGAAGAAAAAAAGCGATGATGAAGAATCAAGCGCAAAGTCTTCTGCTATATCTGATTTTGTAAAAAGTGAGAAAACTAAAAGTATTAGCGGACTAGCACTTCTTATAGCTGGATCGTATTTACTTATTGCTTTTACCTCCTATTTATTCAATTGGAAAACCGACCAAGACAAATTAAGTGGTTCATGTTTAGATCTGCTTGCCAACAACGAAATTCAAGTAGGTAATTGGTTAGGTAAATTAGGCGCCATAACGGCCCACGTTTTCTTTCATCAGTGGATGGGAGTAATTTCATTTGTATTTCCTTTTCTATTTATCATTTACGGTACACGCTTATTTTTTAAGAAAACATTATTGCCCTTAAGAAAAACAACACGTCTTTCTTTAATCGCTTTGGTTTTTACGTCTATTGCTTTCGGATACATTTTTCAAAAATTTGAAGACACTCAATTCTCTGCAGGAGGTGGCTTTGGTTATCAATGTAATCTATGGATGCAAAGTATTCTTGGTGGCGCAGGAACTGGAATTTTGATTTTAAGTCTGCTCATTGTTATACTTATTTTAAATTTCAACTTTTCAATGCCTGCTGTTTATGAACATTTCAAAAAAGATGTTCCTGAAGTTGCCGAACCTATAGTTGAAGTTGCTCCGGTTCAAGAAATAGTTGAAGAAAAACCAATTGTAGTTCCACCCGACCTTCGTCCGATAAAAAATGAACTAAAAAAGGAAGAACCAAAAGTAGTTGAATATATTCCCGAGCCAATTGCAGAAAAAGAAATAGAGCCTGAACCTGAACCAGAAGAAGAGTTTGAGGAGGTATTTGTTGCCCCTACTCCCGCTGGAGAAATTAAAATGGAGATTGAGAAGCCTGCGGTTGAAGAAGAAATTCTATCTCAGGAAGAAATTAACACTTTAGTTGAACAACACGGCGAATACGACCCTACACTCGATTTAAGTTCTTACACTTTTCCTGGTATCGACCTTCTTAAAGAATACGAAATTGCAGGAAACACAGTTGAACAAAACGAATTAGAAGCCAATAAAAACAGAATTATCGAGACGCTCAAAAACTACAGCATCGATATTTCTCAAATTAAGGCTACCATCGGACCAACTGTTACTCTTTACGAAATAGTTCCTGCCCCTGGTGTTCGTATTTCAAAAATTAAAAACTTAGAAGATGATATTGCCTTAAGCCTTTCAGCCTTAGGAATTCGTATCATCGCGCCTATCCCTGGTAAAGGGACTATTGGTATAGAAGTACCAAATCAGAAACCAGATGCTGTATCGATGAAAACAGTTATCGCATCTAAAGTTTTTCAAGATTCTAAAATGGAATTACCTATCGTTCTAGGTAAAACCATTTCAAATGAAATTTATGTTACCGACTTAGCTAAGGCTCCGCATTTGTTGATGGCTGGTGCAACCGGACAGGGTAAATCGGTAGGATTAAATGCCATATTGGTCTCTTTGTTATATAAAAAGCATCCTGCTCAATTGAAATTGGTTTTGGTTGACCCTAAGAAAGTTGAGCTTACTTTATATAATAAATTGGTTCGTCATTTCTTGGCCAAACTTCCCGATAGCGAAGAGGCCATCATAACTGAAACAAAAAAGGTGGTGAATACGGTTAATTCATTGTGTATTGAAATGGATAACCGTTACGAATTGCTTAAAATAGCACAGTGTAGAAATCTAAAAGAATACAACGAGAAATTCATTCAACGTAAACTCAATCCAGAGAAAGGTCACAAATTTTTACCTTATATAGTATTGGTTATTGATGAGTTTGCCGACTTAATCATGACGGCAGGAAAAGAGATTGAAACGCCAATTGCCCGATTAGCTCAGTTAGCTAGAGCCATAGGAATTCATCTTATTGTTGCCACGCAAAGACCATCGGTAAATATTATTACAGGTACAATTAAAGCCAATTTTCCAGCAAGAATTGCATTTAAGGTAACTTCTAAAATTGACTCAAGAACTATTCTTGATGCCGGTGGAGCAGATCAACTTATTGGTAGAGGTGACATGCTTATTTCTACTGGTAGCGATTTAAAACGCGTACAATGTGCCTTTGTTGATACTCCAGAAGTAGAAAGAATTTGTGAATTTATTGGCTCTCAAAAAGGATATTCAGATGCTTTCCAATTGCCTGAATACAATGATCCAGATGCTGCTACTACTCATGAAGATGTTAATCCAGATGACCGCGACCCACTATTTTTAGAAGCAGCAAAATTGGTTGTAACACATCAACAGGGGTCGGCATCTCTATTGCAAAGAAGATTAAAATTAGGTTATAATAGAGCTGGCAGAATTGTTGATCAATTAGAAGCTGCTGGCATCATTGGACCATTTGAAGGTTCTAAGGCGCGTCAGGTACTTTTCACCGATGAACACAGCTTGGAACAATATTTGAATTCAAAAAATAACATTTAAATTGCGCAGCGAAAAGACATTGCAAAATGAAAAAGATTTTATTAATTCTCGCACTACTTCCATTAAGCTTAGCTGCTCAGCAAGACGCTACAGCAACCAAGATTCTTGATGAGGTTAGTAATAAAAACAAAGCATACACTACCACTACTGTAGACTTTGAATTCAACATTACAGATACTACCACCAAACAAAACGACAAAAAAACTGGAACCTTAAAATTAAAGGGAACCAAATATTCTTATACTTTAATGGGGGCAACCAAAAAGTGTAATGGTAAATTTATTTGGACCATCAACAAGACCGATAAAAGCGTAGATAAGGATTTGGTTTCTACCAGTACTTCTGGAGGAATAAAACCAAATGAAATTTTCACTATCTATAAGAAAGGCTACAAAAGTAAATACATAGGTGAAAAAAAATTGAACAACAAAGTATATCAAGTAATCGAGCTAGTGCCCGATGCTACTAATAAGAGTCAGTTTAGAAAAATCACTATTTACGTCGACAAAGCAGCTAAGCAGATATACAAAATGGATTTTGCCGAAAAGAGATCTGCTAAAGTAATTACTATTGTTTTGAAAAAATTAACTCCAAATGTGGCTATGCCTGATGCTGACTTCGAATACACTCCAGCAAAAGATTGTCCGGGTTGCACATTAAACGACGTTACTGCCGAATAATTAAGTTTAAGTTTTATGAAGAAACTGTTCATCGCTGCCCTTCTTGTTATTTCATCAATTTCTGCATGGGCATCAAGCTTATCGCTTAGCGGCGTATGGGTAGATGCAGATAACAACCGCACCACCATCATTCAAAATTCTGATAAGATTATCTTAACGAGAGAATCGGTAAAGATGAACGGTAATGTGAAAGAAAAAACCGTGAGTATCGTAATAAATAACAACAATTTAACTGGAACTCTATCTGATGATAATTTGGTAATCACGTGGAGCAAAGGTAGTCAGTGGTACCGAGAAATTAGTGGATCATGGAAAAACAAAAAAAATTCTAAATCTATCGAGCAAATCGGCAATATTGTTAGAGTAAAAAACAGTAAAGGAGAGGTTGAATATTTAGGATTCTTAAAAGAAAACGGATTTACTTTAATAAGCAAAACAGACAACACATCTATCACTGGAATACTTGTGAAAAAAGATGAACTTCAATGGAGTGATGGTTCTACTTGGACCAAATAAAGTAATTGCCAATTAACCTTATTTATTCATTTCAATCATTTGTTCCTTCGCTTTTGCATCATCAGATTTTCTTTGCGTAAGAGTTTGCAAATAATATTTTGTTGATTTATTGCCCATTTCAATAGCTTTCTGAGCCCATTCAATCGCCTTATCCACATCCCCCATTACTTCATGAACCATAGCAATATTATGAGCGGCACGAGCTCTAACCTTTATCTTTTCGGCGTTTTCATACACTTGTTCATATAACTTAAGAGCATCTGAATAATTTTTATTTTTAATCATATCGTTCGCCAACTTCATTTTTAAATCACCACCAGTGTAGTAAGTCCTGTTAACCATGATGGGTGTTGGGGCAATATGTAAAGCATATCGTTCACCATTAGATCGAGCCAAAGAAGATACCACTGAAGAACTATTTTGTAGGGAGTTCTCCGCCTCCATATTTGTAAGTCCTTTGCCCGTACTTGTTTTTGAATCACTAAATCTGTATTCATCAACAATAGTTTGAGTAGCCGGATCGTAAATTCTCCAGCCGGTAGTCACGGTAATGGTGCTTTGTACAACTTGCAAAATTTCATTTTGTGATATTCCATTTTTAGTAACTGTTCTTGTTTCATTACTCCAGCGCATATTTTTGTCAGTATCAAAAATCTCAAGCACAACTAAAGCATCTACCCCGTTTTTCAAACATAATTCTCTAACTAAGTTCCAATCTAAGGTTGGAGAAAAATAAGAGGATCCGTTATTGGTTAAGGCAACACCTTGTATTTGAAATGATGTAAATCTTTGTGATTTTGAAAGTCCGGAAACAAACCCACCAATTGCCTCTGTCACCGAATATTTATCTTCATAAATTCCTTCTCCAGAAACTATTCCCTCTATCACATTCATTGTCTTACCTTTTTTATCAGGATGCGAACGATCTATAATTCCCAACTTAATAATTTGTGGAGAAACTGAAATTTCGGCGGGTTTAACCACCTGAAGTTGAGTATTAGAAGTTGGAACACAAGACTGAAAATAAATACCAAAGATAAATGCAAGAATTAAGAAGCTTTTCAATTTCATACGATAGATTTATGCACCTAATTTAATTGTTAAAACTTTTAAATACCACAAAAGCTTGGTATTTATTGAAGAAAAGAGATCAAAAAAGTTTTACACCGTACTTGTTGAAATTAAAAGCAAACATTAGTTAATTTTTACGGTAGAAGAGCGTAGTTTAACATAAAAAATAATCACGTGGGAAAAAGCAGAAAAATCTTCGTTTTAGACACATCAGTTATCATTTACGATTACGATGCCATTGTAAATTTTGCAGATAACGACGTTGCTATACCAATAACAGTTTTAGAAGAACTAGATAATTTTAAAAAAGGTAATGACAGTAAAAATTTTGCTGCCAGGGAGTTTACAAGATTTATCGATCTTGCTTCGGGTTCCACCTCATTAAAGAAATGGATACCAATTGGCGGAGAAGATAAAGGATTGTTTTCTATCGTTATGCCTCACGTCACGAAATTAGACGCTGAAGAAATTTTTGGAAGAGATAAAAACGATCATAAAATTTTGAATTGCGCAATTTTTCTAAAAGAGAAATTTCCAAAGCGAAAAGTAATCTTGGTGACTAAAGACATCAATTTGCGAATCAAAGCAAAGTCGATTGACATCATTGCCGAAGATTACGAAACTGGAAAAATGACTGACGATGTTTTGGAGGAAAGCGCAACACCTACGGGTAGAGCTGTTATCAACAACATCGACGCTGAATTAATTGATAAGCTTTACGAAAAGAATTCTGTATCTGCTGAAGGTATTATTTCTGCAAAGGCCAGACACAATCATTTCTATGTTTTGAAGAATGGCAAGAAATCAGTTCTATCTTTTTATGAAAAGGAAAGTAACACATTCGAAAGAATTGAAAAAGTTTCTGCTTATGGAATTGCGCCGCGCAACTCAGAACAAACTTTTGCATTACACGCTATTTTAAATCCGAAAATTAAATTGGTGACCATTCAAGGTGTTGCTGGAACAGGAAAAACACTTTTATCTTTAGCCGGTGCATTGCAACAGAGAAGAGATTTCCATCAAATATATTTAGCGCGACCGATTGTTCCTTTAAGCAACAAAGATATTGGTTACTTGCCTGGAGACATTAAATCGAAATTAAACCCTTACATGGAACCACTATGGGATAATTTAAAATTGATTAAAACACAATTTGGTCAGCAAGACAAAGAATACAAAGCGATTGAGGAAATGGTAAATAACGAAAAACTAGTTGTTACACCATTAGCATATATTAGAGGACGAAGTTTATCAAATATCTTCTTTATCATCGATGAAGCTCAAAATTTAACTCCGCATGAAATTAAAACCATCATTTCGCGTGCTGGAGAAAATACAAAAATCATTTTTACTGGTGATGTTTACCAAATTGATACGCCATATCTTGATAGATTAAGTAACGGTTTATCTTATTTGATCGACAAAGTAAAAGGTCACCCTCTTTACGCACATATCGCTTTAGAGAAAGGAGAAAGATCTGAACTAGCCAACTTGGCTAACGACTTCCTATAGAATATATACAATTGGGATTTTTAAATTGGGTTACAAAATACTTCAATTTAAAAGTCCCTTTTTTTCAACCACCTGTTTATAACATCCTTCAACCAAATACAGTTATCCGCGTACAAGAGCTATAAAATCATTAGAAAAGCGGGTACTTATGGAGAGATCAATTTTTAAGAATTTTGAAAAAAGACATTGCCGTTTCAAAATGAAATCAGGCAAAGAGGTGTATGGCATTATGTGGGAAGAACCTGAAAATGAGAATAACTTCAGGTATTACTTCAGTAGTTCGGGTGATTACCAAAGACTAAAAGCAAGATTACAAACCGCACTTTATGCTATTTATCAACTCGATTTAAACGAGGTGGTGCATGCTGAAGTAATTGCTGCATAAAGGAAATTTCACTTCAGGGAAATCTCTCTTTCATTCGGAAGGGAGATTTTTTTTTTGAAAAAAAATCACACCGTAAATACATTATGGTTTGCCAAGCTAATATTGTTTCATAACCAATACAAATGATTATGAAAACGATAATGACTTTCAAATTAAATAATGAAAATATTAAAATCAGTGCCAACTCAGTAGAATGCGCAAGCTCATGTGTTCAAATTGAATTGGTGAAAATGTTGGTGGAATGTAGAGCTGAATCTGAAATAGGACAATGCCCTCTCCCACTCTTATTCAATAAATATCTTCGCTTCATGGATATTACGCATATAGAATTCATTGAATTAGAAGATCCATCTTTTGCTAAACCCGATGAGTATTTTGCTGAAAAAATTATAAGAAGAATTGCCGCTTAAACTAAAAAGCCTCATTCGCTGGTTGACGAATGAGGCTTTTTTATTTTGATTTCTTGAAACTACCTGATCAATGAAACATGACCAACAATAGGATCTTGTTTTATTCCTGAGAAGTGATCAACATAAGTTACTTTCCATACATAAACATCAATCTGCGCATCTCTCATATTGTTATCTCTTCTACCGTTCCATGGTTCGGTAGCGTCGTTGGTTTTAAAGATTACTTCACCCCATCTGTCGAATACAATGAACTCATATCCTTTAGCATCAAAATTGATTCCTTTTGGAATAAAGCCATCATTAACTCCATCACCATTAGGTGTAAACGCATTAGGCACAAAGATGGTAGACTGACTTCTGAATCTTACAGTATCACAATATGAATCACGACAACCTCTATTTGATACAGTTAAACAAACTGGAATCACTGTGTCATTCTTCACATCGTACAATGCTGAAAAATAACTTGGTACTGATACCGTTGAACCTTCAAGTAAATCTGGTGTTGCAGAAACCGAAAGATCCCAGAAAGCAGAATCATAAGCATTCTCTGTTGTATTAGTAAAATAGATTGTAGGATCATTGGTACTTGCTGGCTCTGGTGAAAAAGTAAATGCAGCATCAGGGTACGAATTTACCGTTAAATATTTATCAATTCGAACAGTTCTTTCACAACCATTGGCATACGTAGCTTTGGTTGCAATATCGTGCACACCAGCTGGAATACCTGCCGTAAATGGAAACTCTTGTGTAGCACTTCCGTGCGCATAGTAAGGCACACCATCTTGATCCCATGTATACCATAGGTAGTATACACCCGCAGTAGCTGCAGTATCAAATAATGACATAGCATCGCCAAAGCAAATTTCAACATCAGGTGTATATGGTTTCGGTACAGGAACATACAATACTTTTACATTATAGAATGCTGTGTCTTTACACAATGCCGCATTCATTTGATATTGTATAGAATAGTTACCCGCAGCTAAGCCAACAGGAGAAAACACACCCGAACTATTCACACCTTGACCAACCCAAGTACCTCCGGTTTTATCAGCCGCCAACTGAATGGTACCAGTTGAATTCTCACAAATTGTAGTATCTCCACTGATAATCGGATTTGGAGTTGTTTGAACAGTAACATCAATTGTTTTACTTGTTGGACACAACCCACCAATAGAATACGTCAATGTTTTAGTACCTACAGTCGATGGATTGAAATTCGTTCCTGTTACACCGTTACCACTCCATGTTCCAGTGTCTGGAGAATCGTATTGCGTTAAATCCACCAAGCCACCACCTAAACACTGATCAGGAATTGCAGTAAGATTAATTACAGGAGCTTGTTTAACAACTATAGTTATAGTGTCTTTAGCCTGACATTTACCATTTGTAACCGTGTTGTAAACTTCCCAGTTTCCTGCTCCAGCAACTGTTGGGTTAAATTGATTTCCTACAATTGAACCAGCTTTTGCTGTGGTTGTCCAAACGCCAATTGTTGAAGCAGTAAGATTTGTAACTGCTGCATTCTGGCACATTGGATTAACCGCAGTAATTGCCGGATTCGGCATAGCATCAACACGTATTGTAATAGTATCTGGAACAAAGCATGGATACATCGTAACTGAATAAGTTAATTTGTATGTACCAGCTCCAGCAACTGCCGCATTAAATGCTCCAGTCAATGGATTTAAACTCGCTGGGTTACCAGCTCCAACAAATTGCCATGTACCAACTACTGGGAAACCTAATGTAGCTGGGTCTACTGGCAACCAAGAATTACTTGGAGTATATTGTTGATTAACACATAAAGCCGTATCCTTAGTAAGTACAGAAGTGATAACCGGCAACACAAAAATGTTAACCGTTTGTGTATCTCCACAGCTACTTGAATTTCTGTATGTAATTGTATTACTTCCTACAGTTGCAGCTGCTGGATTAAATACCCCATTATTATCGATGCAAATTCCACAAGTAGCCGACCATACTCCACCAGCCATTACCTTAGTAACAGGAAATGAAGAAGCCGATTGACAAACTGTGTCTTGAGCAGCAGTAACAGATATCGTTGCATCAAATTGTGTCAAGATATTTAAAGCAGCTGTTGCTGTGTCTTTACAACCATTGGCATCTGTTACTATCACTGTATGATTTCCACCAGTTGAAGTAGATAAAGTTGCCGTTGTTGCAGCCCCATTATCCCAATCGTAAGAAGCAAATCCTCCAGGTACAGTAGAAAAAACTTGCGGTCCGTCTTGTGGACATTTAGTTTGATCAGCAACAGTAATAGACGGTTTAGGATTTACTGTTAAAGTTGCGTTAGCCGTATCTTTACATCCGTTCGCATCGGCTACATAAACTGTAATTGGTCCATTAGTAGTTGTTGAGAAAGTTTGAGCAGCTCCTGTCCCATTATTCCAATTGTATGAAGTGTAACCAGCTCCTGCATCAAAGCTTGCAGCTGCATCACCTTGACAAATCACCATATTAACTAAAGTTACATTTGGTTTTGGATTAACAGTTAAGGTAGCAACTGCAGTATCTTTACATCCTTTTGAATCTGTAATAATTACTGTATGCGGACCATTAGCACTTGTAGCAAAAGTTTGCGCAGCACCTGCTCCTCCATCCCAGTTGTAAGTTGTGAAACCTGCACCTGCATCAAATACCCATGCAGCATCACCCTGACAAATACTCTTACTTGCCACCGCTACATTGGGTTTAGGATTAACGGTTAACGTTGCTACAGCTGTATCTTTACATCCATTGGCATCAGTCACAATTACCGCAACTGGCCCATTGGTTGAAGTGCTAAAAGTTTGTGCCGCTCCTGCACCTGCATTCCAACTATAGGTAGTATATCCAGCTCCAGCATCAAATGATGCTGCTGCATCTCCCTGACAAATCGTTTGATTTGCAAGAACAACGTTTGGTTTTGCATTCACTGTTAAAGTTGCGCTAGCAGTATCTTTACAGCCGTTAGCATCTGTTACATATACTGTAACTGGCCCATTTGTAGTTGTATTAAAAACTTGTGCCGCACCAGCACCACTGTTCCAATTGTAAGTAGTAAAACCTGCTCCTGCATCGAAAGAGGCAGCAGCATCTCCTTGACAGATAGTTTTATTTGTTAAAACAACATTTGGCTTATTATTCACAGTTAAAGTAGCTGTTGCTGTGTCTCTACAACCTTTAGCATCTGTAACATAAACTGTTTGTACTCCGTTCGTTGTTGTTGAGAATGTTTGTGATGCACCAGCACCACTATTCCAATTGTAGGTGTTATATCCTGCTCCAGCATCGAAAGAAGCTGCGGCATCACCTTGGCAGATTGTCTTATTGGTTAAGGTCACCACCGGTTTTGCATTTACAACTATAGTTCTTTCGTTGTATTTAGCACAAGAAGGATCTGTTGGTGCCGGACTCAATGTATATCTCACTGTGTAAGTTCCTCCAGCCGTATTTGGTCCGGTAACAAAGTTATTTCCATTCACCGTAGGGTAATTCGCTCCAGCACCAATTAACGACCATGTACCAGGCGAAGTGGTATTCGTTTTCAATGTTGAAAGATCAACTGTAGTTCCAGCACAAATAGCTGCTTGGAATTTTAAAGTAGTATCAAGACATACAATATTACAAGTTTTGATAACCACATGCTCAGTATCTTGAATTGAGCACATAGTGTATGTAATCACATAGGTACCTGCAGCTAAACCACTTGGATTGAATACTCCATTAGGATTAGTAATACTTGTACCACTCCATGCTGTTGGATAATTTACAGGATCTTCTGCATTAGTTCCTTTACATTTCCACAAAACACTCATATCCACTGCTGCATCAGTATTACAGAACGGACCAACAGGTTGAATTTCTAAAAAATCTTGCGGAGGAACAAACATGTTTGGTAATGAGTAAGTAACAGTTTGCGGAGACGCAACTGCGTTACCTGTGAAGCTTGTACCGCTAATAGTACCGATACTTCCTCCTGAACCAACTTTATACATTCTTCCATCACCACCTACTTTAATCCAACCACCTTGTCCGCCACCATTAAATTGGGCTTTTGTACCAATAATTGTAGCAGCATTCCCCCAACTCGCGGTACTCAAACGAATAACGTTACTCGTGGTAACTTCCGACATGTAAATATAAGCGTCATCAGTCGACCATTCAGCACAGTATGGATTGGTAGTTACATTGGTTCCAACAGCTGCGCTTTTCGTGAAAACACCTGTTGTTTTGTTAAAATCTAAAGTAACAATTGCATTTGCCGGATCCCAGTTACCACCACCTAAGTGAGCAGTTGCAACGGCTTTAGTACCTCCCCATGAGAATTTAAGAGAAGAACGATCATTATCAGTTTGTGATATAGCATTTAAAACAACATTGGAAGAAATAACAGGAGCATTAGCATTACTAACTCCTGTACATGTTAACAAATAAGAATATAAGTCAGCTGTTCCACTTCTATGCGTTGTAATCCAAATATCTACATTGTTCGTATGCCATGTTGCTGCAATTTGTTCTGTAGTTCTATAGTTCCCCAATCTTGTACCTGCACCTACAGTATTTGAAACTTTATTGTAAATAAAATACCATAATCCTCTTGTTGGAGTTAAAGCATCATCCAAACAGAAAATATAATAATTATCTGGATTTAAAGGATGTCTAACAATCATTACCCCTTGAACTGAAGACCCTCTTTGTCCGTTATTCTCATCACCAGTAGTTAATGCAGTTGATAAAACAGCTCCATTTGCTGCATTAACTTGAGTACCATTGGTATAGAAAAGTAAATTACCATTATCATCACAAACAGAAGCAGTAGATTCATAAGAACCAGCGGCCCAAGTTCCAGCGGTTGGCGTAGATGCTACCGTAGGCGCACCTGTTCCATTTGGAAAAGTAATCATGTTACCTTCGCCATAAAACCATTTGGAGTGTGATTTCCATGTCCACGGATTTTGTGATGCCGGACACGTTTGAGATTTTGCATCAAAATTGGATAGTGCGAACACCACCAACAGCGCAATAGTTCTAGTAGTTAGGTTAAGTAAAAATTTATTCATAGTCCCTGTCTTTAAATGTAAAACAACTAGCCCTCCTAATTGTTACACCAAAAAAATATTTTTTTGTCTTTTTTTGAAACTTTACCCTAAAATAAATATTTAGTCGATAAAACAAGCTGTTTGTTTAACATTTCAAGCAATTCATCTATTTCATTTTTAGAGTTGAAGGCATGCAGCGAAATCCTAAGTCTTTCAAGGCCTTCAGGAACAGTAGGTGATAAAATTGCTTTTACGGAAATACCCTTATTTTTAAATTCATTTTCTAGGTTTTTACACGCATTATTTCCCGAAACTAAAATGCAATGAATTAAATTTTCACTAGGAATAAAAAATTTATGAAAAGGATAGCCGTTTACTTTTTCTAGAAAATACTTTTTTAGTGCTTGAACTTTTAAAATTTTCTCAGAAGATTTTTCAAGTTCATTATACACTTCATCAATGGCAACCAAATTAAAATCACTGCCATAGGTTGTATAGATAAAAGATCTTGCGAAATTTATTAAGTATGACCTCAAAATACTTGACCCCAAAATAGCTGCTCCATGTGCTCCAAAAGCTTTTCCATAAGTCACCAATCTAGCAAAAACCTTATAGTTTAATTGTAACTGACTCACCAAGCCTTCTCCCCTTTCACCATAAATTCCGGCTGAATGTGCTTCGTCTACTACAACGTTAACATTTAGCTCACATATTTGCATAAGTGGAGCCTGATCCCCATCCATTGAATACACAGATTCCACCACCACAAAAACATCTCCACTGCTGTTTTGAAGTTTTTTCTTTAAGTCCTCAATATCATTATGTTTAAACGAAAATGAACGCGCTAAACCTAATCGAATTCCATCTCTAATTGAAGCATGAATAAATTCATCATAAATCACCGTGTCTCCTTTTTTAGGAACACAAGAGAAAAATCCAACATTAGCGTCGTAACCAGAATTAAAAATTAAAGATGCTTCTGCTCTGTGAAAACGAGCTATTTTTTGCTCCAATGCTTCTGCAAATTCACTGTTACCCGAAATCAATCGAGAACCGCTTGAACCTACAGAAAAATCTTGCTTTGAAAATCTATCTACAACTTTGGCCTTGTGTTCTGCATCTCTTGCAAAACCCAGATAGTCGTTAGAGCTGAAATCGGTTAAATGTTGATTAACGACAAGAGTTCGAAGTAAATCTTTCTCTTGTCGTTTCTTTAAAATCTCTTGTAGTTTTTCGTTAACCGACATTTATTTTTTTGTCGCTGCTACTTCTTCCTTCCATTGCTTTACCTTCTCCTCCATCTCTTTCTTCTTTGTGCTCTCTTTGTAACTCATTTTCACTTCAGGCTTAGCACCTTTAGAAAATGGCTCTGTAGGATTCAATCCTAAAATTTTAAACAATTCGATATCCTCGTTTTGAGAAGGATTTGGGGTAGTCAACAATTTATCTCCCGCAAATATAGAGCCTGCACCAGCCATAAAACACAAAGCTTGGCCTTCTTTCGACATTTCCAATCTACCTGCAGATAACCTTACCACACTTTTTGGCATTACCAATCTAGCAGTTGCAATCATTCTTACCATCTCCCAAATTGAAACTCTCTCTTGATTTT
This sequence comes from uncultured Chryseobacterium sp., assembly GCA_964406465.1. Lineage (GTDB taxonomy): Bacteria > Bacteroidota > Bacteroidia > Flavobacteriales_C > JAHEZL01. The sequence goes on along the minus strand of CAYORT010000019.1, from coordinate 28,418 downwards.
CCATTGGCGTACCTGCAACCGGAACCAAAGCATTAATCGGCACAGATTCAGGATGTTTTTCTTGATTTGCTAATGTGTAAAGCATTCCTATTCTATCAGCCTCTGTTTCTCCTAAGCCAATGATACCGCCAGAACAAAGTGTAACACCTGCTTTACGAACGTGCTGATGTGTATTTAATCTGTCTTCATAAGTTCGTGTAGTAATTACATCACCATAATGCTCCTCAGAGGTATCAACATTATGATTGTAGGCATATAACCCTGCATCTGCTAATCTTTTAGCCTGCTCTTCAGTAACCATTCCTAAGGTACAACAAACCTCCATGTTCATTTCATTGATTCCACGAACCATTTCCAAAACATTATCGAAATCTCTGTTGTCGCGTACCTCTCTCCAAGCAGCACCCAAACACATTCTTGATGCACCACCTTCTTTGGCATTTTTAGCTTGAGCCATCACTTCTTCCACCGACATCATTTTGTGAGCCTCAACGCCTGTATTGTATCTTGCAGATTGCGGACAGTACCCGCAGTCTTCTGAGCATCCGCCAGTTTTTATTGATATTAATGACGAAACCTGCACCGAACGTGGGTCGTGATATTTTCTGTGCATTGTAGCCGCCTCATACACCAACTCCAACAATGGCTTATTAAATATCTCTAAAATCTCTTCTTTTGTCCAGTTATTTCTGATATCTGACATATATACTTATTTTTGCCCAAATATAGGGTTTTTACCTTCTCAATAAAATGATATGCGCATCGATATATTAACCATACTGCCTCGCTTGTTGGAAAGTCCGTTTCAACATTCTATCCTAAAAAGGGCTATGGACAATAAAATAGTAGAAGTGCATATTCACGATATTAGACTCTACTCTACCGACAAACATAAGAATGTAGATGATTATCCTTATGGCGGTGGTGCGGGCATGGTAATGACTTGTCAGCCTATTGCAGACGCCATTGAAAGCTTGCAAAAAGAAAGAAGCTACGACGACATCATTTATTTAACTCCCGACGGCGTTAGACACAACCAAAAGCTAGCCAACCAACTGTCGTTATCCAAAAACTTAATGATGATTTGTGGACATTATAAAGGAATAGACCAAAGAATTAGAGATTTGTATGTTACTAAGGAAATTTCAATTGGAGATTATGTGCTATCTGGAGGTGAATTGGCTGCCGCAGTATTAGCCGATTCTATTATTAGAATCATACCAGGAGCTATAGGTGATGAGACATCAGCATTAACCGACTCCTTTCAAGACGACTTGCTTTCTCCTCCTGTCTACACTCGTCCGGCAGAATTCAAAGGACTAAAAGTACCCGACATTTTGTTCTCTGGAAACCCAAAAGACATTGAAGAATGGAGAATGGAAATGGCAGAAAAAATAACAAAAGAACGAAGACCCGACATATTAAATAACGACTAAGCTGAAAGAAAATATTTTTGACGTAATTATTTGTGGTTCGGGTCCAATCGGGAGCACATGTGCCCTTTCATTAGCTGATAGTGGATTGAAAGTCGCTGTAATTGAAAAAAATTACAACAAAAAGAATGGCTTGGGATAATTTCTTGTTTGATTTAACATCCAAAGAACAAAACATACATTACTTTCTCAAATAAGTCAGAAAAGCTATTTCTTTCAAAAACACTTATTCAAACGAAAATGGCTTTTAAATCTTTGCGGCAATATTATTACAAGAAGCAAGTTGCTGCAAAAGGCAGCCAATGTTTTAGCTAAGTAATTATTTCGAAGAAAACAGAAAATCATTTGGACTAACAATTCCTTCTTTTACTGCAAAAAGAACAATTCCCGAGGTATTGTTGATACCCAACTTTTGCATTATGTTTTTTCGGTGCGTATTAATAGTATGATTGCTTAAAAATAGTTTATCTGCTATCTCCTTATTGATACACCCTTCAGCAATTAACTTGATAATTTCTATTTCTCTCTCCGAAATATTTAGCAATTCACAAGTGGCCTTATATGCAGGTACAACTGATTTTGATTCCAACTTCAAATTAATTACATCTAAAACTTTCTGAGATATAAAATTAACGCCATCACGAACCGCATTCAAACATGCTAAAATTTCAATTTCAGTTGACTCCTTTAATAAGAAACTATTGATTCCCGATTTAAACACACGATCAAAATCATGCTTATTGTGAAGGCTTGTTAATGGTATTACTTTAGTTTTATTTGAGAATGAAGAATAAGCCAAAATTTTATCTAAATCAAAATTTGAAGAAAACACATCTATCAAAAGAATATCGGGACTATCCTTTTTCTTAAACAAATCTGCTACCTCCTCCTGAGTTCTAACTATAGAAAAAAGTGTTGTAAACTCACATTTATCAATAATTGAATACAATCCTTTTTCAATTAAATCTTCTGAGAAAGCAAGCGATATGGTGAGTTGATTTTTCAAGTGAAAGCGAATTTAGAAAGATTCTAAATAACAACGTCTACCTCAGGTAAAAATTCTTTACCATCCACGGCAAAATGCACATTTGAAAATACGGGTTTGGCCTCTTCTACAAAAGGCTGCAAATCGGTATAACGTGCCGAAAAGTGACCTAAAACCAACTTACCCACTTTTGCTTTAGCAGCAAATTCAGCTGCTTGCAATGCTGTTGAATGATATGTTTTATTTGCCCTATCAAGCATTTCATGTAAAAAGGTAGATTCGTGATATAGTAAATCTACACCATACACTACACTTGGCACATCTTTCAATACTTTCGTATCTGATAAATAAGCAAAGGAATAAGTCTTTGGCGGATCTTCAGTTAGCTCTTCATTTGAAATTATTTTTCCATCACTTGTTTCAAAATCTTCCCCTTTCTTTATCTTATTTCGCATATAGATAGGAATATTGTACTGTGGAATTTTTGATGGAATTAACTTCCTATCTTTTTTCTTTTCTTTAAAAACAAAACCTGCACAATCAATCTTATGGTTTAGTGGAACGGTATACACCTCCATTTCATTGGTTTCGAAAATTAAATTAACTTGTTTAGTATCGATTTCAATCACCTTTAATTTATAACACAAATAGGTGCCACTGGCTTTCAATTGAACATCAATTATTTCTTTCAACCCTTTTGGGGCATATACTTCTAACTCTCGCTCTCTCCCCAATAATCCCTGAGTAGAAATTAAACCAAATAATCCCAAAAAATGGTCGGCATGTAAATGCGAAATAAAGATTTGATTGATTCTTTGAATTGACTCTTTAAATCTTCTAAGTTGCAATTGAGTACCTTCACCACAATCTACCAAATAAGAAGATTGTTCAGTTTTAACTAAGATTCCGGCCGGATTTCTACTCAAACATGGCGTAGCTGAACCCGAACCTAAAACTAAAATGGAAATCAATTAATAAAGCCCTTTTGAAATTTTGAATGTTTCTTGTTTACCATTCAATTGGAATGTAACAATGTAAATTCCAGACTCGAGTGTTGATGTATTGATTGAAGTGCTTTCGCCCTTCACAATTTGATAGTTCATATTTCTCACTTCACTTCCTAAAACGTCATAAATTCTTACATTCAATTTTCCGCTAGACAGATTATTGAATAATATTTCATTTTCTTTCTTTACATATGAAAATGCTGGACCTTGGTTCGTAGCAACCGAATTACTTGCTACTACATTAAGAGTTATCGGTGCAGTTAATGAAATTGATTGATTACCTAGAGGAGGAGAAGCAACATATCCTGTAATATTCAAAGTTGCCGTTAAGTTATAGGTACCTATTTGAAAGGTAGTTGGATTTCCAGTAATAGTAATACATCCAACCGCACCACCATTATAGGTGCAATTAACTACACTACAAGCATGGGTAAATCCTCCGGGTAAACCAGAAAGACCTGTTAGTTGGGCTGTCATAACCTGCGCGTAAAAACCACTTACGGTAGTATCACTAGGAATTTTAAACTGAACTACTTGAGAATATGCTTGCCCTGCTACTGCATCGGGCAATACTGAAGGATAAAAACCAGTTACTTGTAAACTATTGTTTGGTGTGCATTGTGCAACACTAACGTTTGATATCAATAGACTTAAAACAATCAAGTAAAATATCTTTCTCATAGGCTATGGTTTTAATAAAACTCTTAAACTACAATCCTTTTTCAACTTCATTCATGAATAAAAAATCTACCGCTTCTGGTAAGGTCGGAGTAATATTAAATATAGTATCTAACTGAGAAATAGAAACCAATTTCTTAACTGAATCTTTTAAACCAGTTAATACAAATGTTCCATTAACATTTTTACATAAACGATTGGCAACCAAGATAGAACTCAAACCTGATGAATCGCAATATCTAGTTTCAGATAAATCAATGATAATATTTTTCGCACCATTTGCGTTCAACATTACCAACTCAGATTTTAAAGAAGGAGCAACAGTTGTGTCCAATTTCTCAACGTGTAATTTGATCGTTGTGTATTTCTCTTGTTTGTCAATTGTAAAGTTCATGATTCTAAGCTTAAATATAGACCCTAAACAAATATAAGGAATTTAATTAATTAGCAAAAAGTAATTTTCGTTTCCTAGGCTCTTTTAATTTTGCTGGCAAGCAAATAAAGCACTGCCATCCTTACAGCCACACCATTTTCAACCTGATCCAAAATGATAGAATTCTCAGAATCAGCCACATCTGAAGCCAACTCCACTCCTCTATTAATTGGTCCGGGATGCATAATAACAATGTTTTTCTTAAGTCGTTTTAGCTTCTCTTTAGTTAGTCCATATTGCATCACGTATTCCCTTGTTGATGGGAAAAATTTAGTATCCATTCTCTCAAATTGAATACGCAACATGTTTGCAACATCACACCACTGCAAAGCCTTCATAAGATCGTGTTCAATTAATACTCCCAGCTCAGAGATGTACTTCGGCATTAATGTGGTTGGTCCACAAAGCATAACTTCAGCCCCCAACTTTTTCAAGCAGAATATATTGGAAAGAGCCACCCTTGAGTGTAAAATATCCCCAACAATAACCACTTTTTTGCCCTTCACTGAGCCTAGCTTTTCTCTTATCGAAAAAGCGTCTAACAATGCCTGAGTTGGATGCTCATGCGCACCATCACCGGCGTTTACAATAACAGAATCTACATTTTCAGATAAAAATTTAGCAGCTCCTGCACTGGCGTGACGCATCACCACCATATCCACTTTCATCGCCAAAATATTGTTCACTGTATCAATAAGCGTTTCCCCTTTTTTTACAGACGAACCACTAGCTGAAAAATTCACTATATCTGCAGACAAACGCTTTTCAGCTAATTCGAAAGACAACTTAGTTCGGGTAGAGTTTTCAAAGAAAAGATTTGCTACAGTAATGTCTCGCAGAGATGGTACTTTTTTAATCGGTCGATTGATGACATCTTTAAAATTATCGGCAGTTGAAAATATCAATTCAATATCTTCTCTTTTTAAGTCTTTAATTCCTAAAAGGTGGTTTACACTTAGTTGATCCATCACTTTTCTTTATCTGTTGAAAACATTAATACCTTATCTTCTCCTTCTGTTTTTGCCCATTCAACAGATACACGTTGCGAATCTATTGAATCTACACTTCTACCTACATAGGTTGCTTCAATTGGCAAATTGCGCGTAAATCTTCTATCAACAAAAACAAGTAATTCAACGGAAGCCGGACGCCCATAACCAAGCATAGCATCCATCGCAGCTCTAATAGTTCTGCCTGTGTATAAAACATCATCTACCAACACCACTTTTTTATTTTCAATCTGAAAATCAATTTCTGTTGATCTTGCTGTTAAAGGCTTTTCGGTTCTACGAAAATCATCTCTAAAAAAGGTGATATCTAGCTTACCAAGCGAAACATCTAATTTCGCTATGTTCTTTAATTCTTGCTGAATGCGCTCTCCTAAGATTGAACCTCTAGGTTGAACCCCAATCAAAACCGTATCAGAAAAATCATCATGTTGCTCAATTAATTGATAACACAATCTCTTCAACGTTAATTTGAATGCTTTACTATTAATAATGACTTTCGGCTGCATGGTGCCTAAATTATAAAAAAAACCCTTCGCTTTCACGAAGGGTAGAATTTTTAAGGACTGAAATTGTTTACCCCTAAACCGTTTCAACCTGCAAATCCATTCTTCTTTCCAACACTGTTGAACTAATGAAGATTTTGTACTTCAATCGTAAATAGCGTTGCAAAACCAAAATAGATTTTTTTCTTTTTTTACTTTGTTCGATGGTTGATCGAACAATCATTCTATTCCCTGATTGCATAAAATGGTGTTTTAGTACCTATAAGGTACGCATTAACTCAAAGCAAAAACAAAAATGAAATGAACAATTTAAGGGTGCACAACGACTAACTTCTCGACACATCGCCGATTCTCGCTGTTGATAAGTTCGAGGAAGTAAACCCCTGAAGATAGCGATTCTACGTGTATTTCCGTAATGTTTTTCATGCCGATTTCTTGTCTAAAAACTATTTTTCCTTGCACGTCGGTGATTATACAACTCGATAAATCAGCTGTACTTTTTATGTTTACAAAAGCAGAACAAGGATTGGGATAAACTTCAACGATTTCATTGGTTATTTCCGTGGTATTTTGTGCTGACTTTTCCTTAAGCTGAAAAACATCTACCCCGAGCTCCAATGCGTTGTGTGGTAAAACATCTTGAGTGATTACTTTAAATTGATAATTGCTATAATTTAAATTGTATTTAGATAAGTCATACTCCAGTTTATTCCATTTTGCTTTGCCTGCATAAGTTGAACCAACAATAGTATCTAGCGCAACAGTCTCATTATTATTAAATACTATCAGAAATGCTGAATCATTTGCGAATTGCCACCTATCATAATCGTTGAACCAGAGATACAAACTTAAATGAGGCTTAGTAAACTGACTCAAATCAAAGATTGGAGAAATCAATTCGGTTTTTATTTGCTCGACTTTATTAAAAGTAAAATCAGGATTTTTTAAATTCCCCGTTACGAAAGCAAATCCATTACAATCATTTACGGCATCGAAAGCTGGATTAATGGTATCATTCGAGAAAAAAGTACCATAAGGCAATTCTCTCACCCATCCACCTTTGTTCGCATCGCCAACAGTAGACCAAGAAAAGTCGAAGGTGAAATCATCATATATACCCGATTGTAAAATATATATGATGGTATCTTTGAAATCTGCCATATTATTTAATGAACAAGCGCTTTCATAATTCCATTTACCTGCCGTTATCTTAAAATCTAATCCGGCCAAATCTACAACTAAAACACCGTTGCTTTGCCCAGTAAACACCCACGAATCGTCTTCGCTTTCAATAAAAAACTTAGGATTTGCAATGATGGAATTATTTTTATCCACCACTTTAAAAACCATATGTACCGTAGGTTTTTTACGCATGAACACATTCGTCACCTGATTTGTTGCGACTACAAAATCTACTACTATTGATGTATCATAGTAACCACTTTTTGAAAACAGCAATGTTTTATTTCCTGCAAACCCATACCCCGAATGATAAATTCCACTGATGTCGCTATTCGCCTCTATATCGGTATTTACTATATGAACTTTTACATTGTTAAGCGGACTATTATTATTTAAATCTTTTATAGAACCAGAAACATAGCAAGCTCTTTGATAATTTGGAGAGAAAACAAATAGGCCTTGCGCCATATCTGATGCTACAATAATTTGTGAATTAAAATAGGGATAAACTCCCCAAACACCTTGAAAAACATAGCCTGAATCGTTAGGTGTAGTATCATAAAAACCAACTTCTACTAGGTTCTTTGGATCATGTGCATCTACAATATTTATCCCTTCCAAATAATATGAATTCACTAAATAACCTTCCTTCATATGTGCATTATGAACCATAGAAAACAACTTACCATTGCGCTGAAATCGGTCGATTTCAAAAATATTATTGAAATCAGAAATATCATATGCTGCAAGATAAGACCCTGCTTTCTCATCTGTTGCAAAGAGGTATTTACCGTCGCTCGACAAAGCAATATTGTGCGAGAAGCGCAATGGGGTATTGAATGTAGTAATCAGCTGAGGGTTTGATCTATCACTTATATTATAAACCCCAACGAATCCATTGTTAATGTGTGCCAAATACATTGAATCTCCTTTAACTATGCCATCATGTGCATAATATAAATTAGTACTTCCTACTTCAGTTGGATTCATAGGATCTGCTTTTAAATCAAGTATTATTGTTTCTTGATTTCTATCGGTTCCAAATAGATATAAAAACCCTTTTTCATCGATATAAAGCGTATGTGCTCTTTGGGCAGTATTAAATTTTTTATAAACGTAATTCAAAGTGGTTAAAGTAGGAAGCGGCGTTAGATCAACAATAAGCAACCCATCTCCCGATTCGCTACTCACGTAGGCATAATCTCCATAAGTCTTAATTTCTCTCCATGAATTTAATGTTCCTGCAATTTTTGAAATCTCAACTGGATTGGATGGATTAGCTAAACTTACGATGGAGAATCCATCTTCCACACCAACCAATGCGTATTCCACATTGGTTTCGTCTGTATATCCCCAAACGTTACTCAACGATTTTGAATAACTAAAATGTGAAAGCAAAGAAATATTTTGCTGAGCAAACAACAGATGTGACCAGGTGAGCGCTATAAAAACGAATAGATTTCGCATTCCATGAATGTACATATTTAGAAAAGTATAATCAAAAAAAAATCCTCCCGTTTTCACAGGAGGATTTTTCATTTTCTATAAAACTATTACTTTTTCTTTTTAGCAACAACTTTAGCAGCAGCTTTACCTGCAGGAAGTTTCGCAGTTTTAACAGTTTTGATAATTCTAGCAGCAACTTTGTAAGGATCTGCAGCAGAGTTTGGTCTTCTGTCTTCCAACCAACCTTTCCAGCCTTTTTCAACTGTAGCGATTGGAATACGGATAGATGCACCTCTATCAGAAATTCCATAAGAGAATTTATCGATAGATTGTGTTTCGTGTTTACCTGTTAATCTTAATTGGTTATCTGCTCCGTAAACAGCGATGTGTTCTTTAACTACTGGAGCGAATGCCTGACAAATTGCATCGTAAACTTCTTTTTTACCAGCTGTTCTCAACGCAGTGTTCGAGAAGTTAGCGTGCATACCAGAACCATTCCAGTCGGTTGCACCTAGTGGTTTACAATGCCAGTTGATAGATACACCATATTTCTCACCACATCTCTCCAATAAATATCTTGCAACCCAAATTTGGTCACCAGCTTCTTTAGCACCTTTCGCGAAAATTTGGAATTCCCATTGTCCGGCTGCTACCTCTGCATTGATACCCTCAACGTTCAATCCAGCTTCAATACACAAATCCAAATGCTCTTCAACGATATCTCTACCGAATGCATTTTGCGCACCTACTGAACAATAGTAAGGACCTTGTGGTGCTGGGTATCCGTTTGCTGGGAAACCTAGAGGTTTTTGAATTTCATTATCCCATAGGAAATACTCTTGCTCGAAACCGAACCAGAAATCATTGTCATCATCTTGAATAGTAGCTCTTCCGTTTGATGGGTGAGGCGTACCATTAGAATTCAATACTTCACACATTACCAAGTAGGCAGATTTTCTTGCCGGATCCTTGCAAATGAAAACAGGATTCAACAATAAATCTGATGATCCACCCGCAGCTTGTTCTGTAGAACTACCATCGAATGACCATACATCACATTCTTTTAGTTTTCCTGTAAATTTTGAACTGTCAACAATTTTTGTCTTGCTACGAAGACTTTGAGTTGGTTTGTAACCATCCAACCAAATGTACTCTAACTTAATCTTGCCCATGGTTTATAAGTGATTTATATGATTTGCTTAAATTTTGGACGAAAATAGTATTTTTCAACAACGAAAAAAAAGGCTGTTAATAATTTTTTAAAAGTGCGCTTAAAGCGCATCCAAAACAGCATAATCAACAAAAGGAAAATCGCGTTTAATTTTCTTTTTATTTTTTAACAATTCAAGATCTAAAATTAACCTAACTTCTATGACTTGCTTATCTTGAGATAAAATCACACTTGACTGATTCTTAAGTTTAACCAATAGGTATTCACTGCTCTTACCATAGACTTCAAGTGGTCTATTCAATTTAATCACATACCAATCTTTTTCCCACGAAACCAACTCCCTACTCAATATTTCTCCATGAATTGGCATCTGACTTTGCAAAATACTATCATCTCTAAAACTACTCAAACCTACTTTTCTATTTAGAATCTCCTGTAGATTAAAATATTGCGGTTTCAATCGATGCATATTCACAAAAGTATTCCAATTCCAAAAAGACAGCGGTGCCCAATAATTTCTTATCACATCAAACCTACTTAAACTCACCGTTAGAAACACCAGCAAAAATGAACCTTGCAACAAATCACCTATTAGAGTTTTGTTGGCATTTGAAGCGCCGTACATTATCGCCATTACCATATATTCAAATAAAAACACAAAAGACAATCCGTAGAGCAAATAATCATTTAGTTCTTTTGGACTATAATGAGCAGAGTACTCGAACTTAGATGAATTATTCAAACAATTATTGATGATAGATGACCAAATAAACATACTGATCAAAAGCTGAAAGAAAGTTAGGGTTGCCAATGAATTAACATGCTCGTTAATCAACAAAAAGTCATATACACCGTGAAACACAGAAACAATAATTAAACTTAAAACAAAGGTTATGACAGGATTGTACTTCGCAATATTTTTTCCGAGAACCAAAGCATAAGCAATTACTGAAGAGGTAAACATGTGAAAGATTACTGCCGATAATGCCCTACCCAATATCTTATGAAAACCACTGTAATTGAAATAAAAGATATTTTCTACAAAGGCAAAGCCTAAAGCAACAACCGACGCATAAATCACATAATCGATAGGCTCCTTAACAACCTTAGAAAATCGAAGTATGATTAAAAAAGGAATAATCTTCATCAATTCTTCCACCAACCCTATTCCTATCACACAATAAATAAAGTCATTCCATATTTCTCCATTCATAGAAAAAGAGAATTTGAATTTCAAAGCATCAGAAAAAAATGAAACAAAGAATGCGAACAACATCCCAAGCAGCAAAGTAATAAAGACTGGTGTGAAATTTTCTCGCTGATAATAATCAAGTTTTATGAGATAGAAAAGCCAAATAAGCAATATGAGCAATGCAGCACCAAAACCATAAACATTAAAAGAGTCAAAAAACTTCGCAAACAAAGTAGCGAAATAAGATCCGTATTGCCCCTTCTCAAAGAAAACCTTTCGTTTGGTAGTAGTAGGAATAAATGATTCACTTAAGTCGTTCGAACATAAAACCAACAATGAATCATCATTGCTGTAATACAATTCGGCCAGGCCTTTATAAGCTCCTTCTAAATAACCGTCATTTGAAATTTCTAAATAGTATTCCTCTCTCGATTTTATTGAATCGTTGTACAAAAACAAATTTCCATATAGATAATGCAGGTAAGGTAAATCCTGATTGATAATCTTTTGAAAATGATCGTACGACTCATTAAACTTTGAAGCTTTGTATAAACAGTACCCCATACCAAAATGACCAATATCTTGCGCTATGATGGAGGGAGCATAAGTAAAGTTCTCGTAGTAAACCAAGAGCGAATCATCTGATCGGCCGATGTTAGAACCAAACATTTTCTTCACCTCTTTTTCACGATTAAAATGAGCTGTAATAAAATTGTAGTGGTAATAAATATTAAAGGTGTCATAAGCTATGGCATTGGCATAAAATGACTCCTGTGACTCGTAATTTTGAATGATTTGGTAATGTAACTCCTCTTCATCTTTGGTACTAAATGAAGGTTCGCCAATAAATAAATTAACAAACAAGGTAAGCGCTAAAGCTATGGGAAGTATGTAGAAGAAAAAACCTCTCATAGATAAAATACGCTATTTAATGGGAAAGGTTGACTTCTTAAAGAATAGATTTCACAAATGTTTCGGTTGCTGCTGAAACATTACTAACTCCCGACAATGATTTTACAAAAGCACTACCAATGATAGCACCGTTTGCAAACTTACATGCCTTTTGAAAACTCTCTTTATTTGAAATATTGAAACCTACTACTGTTGGCGATTTCAAATTCATATTACTAATTCGAGATAAATACTCCTCTGCCCCGTCAATTCCGGTTCTCTTACCCGTTGTACTTGCCGAAGAAACCAAATAAATAAAACTATTCGAATGTTCATCTATGTATCTAATTCTTTCATCTGAAGTTTGAGGAGTGACCAAGAAAATATTCTTCAAATTGTATTGATCAAAAATAGCTTTGTAGTCATCTAAATATTGTTGCATTGGTAAATCAGGAATAATAATTCCATCTGCCCCAGCCTCACTGGCATCCTTGGCAAATTTCGCTATACCATACTGCATTGCTGGATTGATATATCCCATCAACAAAATAGGCAACTTCACTTCTTTACGAATCTCCTTCAATTGCGAAAGTAACAACTTCAGAGTCATTCCATTTTCTAATGCAACGGTGCTACTGTCTTGAATGATTGGTCCGTCGGCCAATGGATCAGAAAAAGGAATACCTAATTCAATAAAATCGGCACCTGATGCTTCTAATGATTTAACTATAGTAGCGGTGTCATTCAACTGTGGATAACCGGCAGTGATGAAAATAGAAAGTATGTTGTTTTTCTTTTGTTGAAAAAGAGAGTCTAAACGATTCATATTTTTTGAAGTTTAGGACGATAGTTCCTTCGGGGTACCTCAGGATGACAGTCACTCTTAAGTTGCACTTACCCAGTTTGTCATCCTGAGGTACCCCGAAGGAACTATTGTCTTAGTGTCATTTGTATTGTTGATCAAAGTACTTAATATATGTAGCCAAATCTTTATCGCCTCTTCCCGAAAGATTCACCACCACTACATCGTCTTTTTTAAATGTTGCTTTTTTCAAATACGCAAGAGCGTGAGCTGTTTCAATAGCTGGTATAATTCCTTCCAAACGAGTTAACTCAAAGCCCGCTTCCATCGATTCATCATCAGTGGCATTGGCAAATGTTCCTCTACCGGTTTTGAAGAGATGGGCGTGTATCGGACCAATACCAGGATAATCCAATCCAGCAGAAATAGAATGTGGCTCTACAATTTGGCCGTCTTCTGTTTGCATCAAAATGGTTCTGCTGGCATGTATAACGCCTTCTGTACCTCTTGCAGTTGTTGCTGCTGTTTTATCTGTATTTACACCATGCCCCGCCGCTTCAACTGCTACCAGCTGAACTTTTTCATTATCTAAAAAATGATAGAACGCTCCGGCTGCATTACTTCCTCCACCTACACAAGCCACTACAACATCGGGATAAGGTCTACCAATTTTTTCTTGCAACTGCCATTTAATTTCTTCACTGATTACCGACTGTAAACGCGCTACTAAATCGGGATAAGGATGCGGACCAACTACAGAACCAATGATGTAATGCGTATCTACCGGATTGTTAATCCAATCGCGAATAGCTTCATTGGTTGCGTCTTTCAAGGTTTTGCTTCCACTTTCTGCCGACACCACTTTAGCGCCTAACATCAACATACGTTTAACGTTTGGCTCTTGCCTTACAATATCTACAGCCCCCATGTAAACCACACATTCCATACCCATAAGGGCACAAACTGTAGCTGTAGCCACACCATGTTGTCCGGCACCAGTCTCAGCAATAATTCTAGTTTTACCTAATTCTTTAGCCAATAAAATTTGTCCGACTGTATTGTTCACTTTATGTGCACCAGTATGATTTAAATCTTCTCTTTTCAAGTAGATTTTAGCGCCATATTTTTCTGATAATCTTTTTGCAAAGTAAAGCGGAGAAGGTCGGCCCACGTAATCTTTCAAAAGAGAACGAAATTCAGTTTGAAATTTTTCTGAATTGAGAATTCTAAGGTAGTTGTCTTCTAATTCTTTAACGTTGGGGTAAAGCATTTCGGGAATATACGCTCCACCAAAATCACCATAAAAACCTTTTTCGCTTACACTATACTTCGAATGTCCTGCGGGTTCGTTCATAAAAACTTATGCTTTTAAATATTCCATAAAGCTGTAAACTAAATCTACATCTTTAATTCCTGGCTCCTCTTCAAACTTGCTGTTTAGATCAACCGCCTTCACGAATTTGTAAGGCAATTTTTTAATTTGAATGGCATCATCTAAGGAGATACCACCACTAATGATCACAGGCTTTTTCAACTTGTATTTTTTCAATAGCTTCCAATCAAATTTTTGTCCGCTGCCCCCATAATCACTCGTTTTTGTATCAAACAAAAACCAGTTTACATCCTTCTCATATTTCTTAAGTTTCTCGAAATCGAATTTAGCATCGATACCAAAAGCTTTAATCACCTTAGCCACTTTTCTAACTTTAGCGCAATAAGCAGGCGATTCTTCACCGTGCAACTGAACATACTGAAGGTCCATATCTTCTACATCTTCTAACACCGTTTCAATATCTTCATTCACGTAAACACCTACTTTATTTACTCTACCTGTTAAAGATTTGATGTAGTTAGCATCCACAAAATCACCCACATACCGTTTCGATTCAGGGTAAAAAATCAAGCCGATAAAGTCAACGCCTAAATCAACAATCTTCTTAATGTTTTGAGGGTCGGTTAAACCACAAACTTTAATGTAATATCTATCTTCCATAACTACTTTAATTCTTCTATAAACTTCTTGCAAGCCTCACCAGGATTAGCTTCTCTCATAAAATTTTCTCCTATGAGGAAACCTTGAAAACCGGCCGACTTCAACATTTTAATTGTTTCGGGTTTGTAAATGCCACTTTCACTAATCTTGAGGAAGTCATTTGGAATGTCTTTCACGAGGTTAAGTGACGTATTGACATCGACGGTGAATGTATTAAGATTTCTGTTATTTACACCAACTGCGTCAATAAATTCATTAATAAATTTCAACTCCTCTTTGTTATGAACTTCTAAAAGCACGTTCAAACCTAGGCTTTTAGCGAATTTTGCCAATCGCTTATTTTGTTCAATTTCAAGGTTTGAAGCTATCAATAAGATGATATCGGCCCCTATCGATTTGGCCTCCACTATTTGAAACTCATCAATGATAAAATCTTTGCGCAAAACCGGAATCTCATTCACTCTTCTCGCCTTAAGCAAATTCTCATTAGAGCCGCCAAAGAACTTCTCGTCGGTTAATACCGACAACGCAGATGCTCCAGCATTGTTGTAAGCCAAAGTTGTTTCGGCCACATCGGCGTCGGCATTGATGATGCCTTTAGACGGCGATTTTCTTTTAAACTCAGCAATAACACCCGAACGGTTCAGCAAGAAATCTTTAAACGACAACACTTTTCTTCCAAAAAATTCGCGCTTTTCTAAATCGGCAGTAGTGAATTGCTTTTTAAGTAATTCTACTTCTTGCTTTTTGTTGATGATTATTTCTTCTAGAATGGTCATTATAATTCGTTCAAGGTTTAATGTTCAATGTTAGCAAACGTTTTAATACTTCGTGGGCTTTCCCCGAGACTAGAGTTTCTTTGGCTTCGGCGACACCATCTGTAAAAGAAATATTTTTCGCTATACTTAAAGCCAAACCTGCATTGGCAGCGATTACTTCATTTTGTGCTTTGGTACCTTTACCAGAAATAATATTCTTCAAAATAGCAGAGGCTTCATCTACTGTTTCGCCACCATCAATATCGCTTTGTTTGGTTCTAGTAAAGCCTAATTCTTCCGGAGAATATGTTTTATCCCCAAATTTCGAAATCACTAAAAACTCGTTGGTTAGAGAAATTTCATCATAAACATCTAGTGAAAAAGCTATAGCATAGTTCTCTGTTGCTCTATCTAAAACATATTTATAAAGAGGCAAAATATCTTTTGAAAAAACGCCGGTCAATTGTTTTTTCGGACGAGAGGGATTAACCAATGGTCCCAGCAAATTGAAATAGGTTTTCATCGCCAACTCTTTTCTAATGGCGCTAACATGCTTCATTGCCGGGTGAAAAAGTGGAGCATGTAAAAAAGTGATTCCCACTTGATCCAATTCCTTTTTCAAATGATCTTGATTATTGGTGAATTTATATCCTAATGACTCAATAACATTTGAAGAACCTACAGCAGATGATACGCCGTAATTTCCATGTTTTGCTACTTTAACTCCCGCAGCGGCAAGAACCAATGAGGAGATAGTAGAGACATTAAAAGTGTTTTTACCATCGCCTCCAGTACCACACATATCTATCGTATCAAATTCAGAAAAATCAACCGGAATACACAGTTCCAACATAGCGGCACGAAAACCATCCAACTCTTGAGGTTCAATTCCTCGATGCATAAATATGGTAATGAAAGAAGTCATCATTGCTGAGTTAACATCTCCTCTACCAATTTTAAGCTGAGCCTCTTTTGCTTGCTCAAAGGTTAGTTTGTTTCCTTTTAATATATGTTCTAGTAATACTTTCATAATTCAAATTAATCCATCCTCTTCCCTCTTCACAGGCTTTTACACATCCGTCAACTGACGGAGAGAAAACCACACTGCTTATCAGGTAGTGCAAATCCCTCTTGGAGAAGAGGGGTGCGATTTTGCCTGTGGGCTGCAGGGAGATGGATTCTACTTCGCTAATATTATTCATTTTTTTCAACTCTCCAACCAGTTTTTCATAATCGTTAATCCATGCTCTGTCAATACCGATTCTGGATGATACTGAACCCCTACTACATCGTACTTTACGTGACGAATCGACTGAATTCCTCCTTTATCATCTATGCCGGTTACTTCAATCTCTGGAGTAACAGAATCGGCTTTTATCTGCCATGAGTGGTATCGTCCCACCATAAACGAATTTGGCAAACCCTTATAAATAATGTCGTCTTTCACCACGGTTAAAGGAGTAGCGATACCATGCAACACCTTTTCCATGTTTTCCAGCTCGCAGCCAAAGATTTCTCCAATAGCTTGGTGTCCTAAACAAACCCCCATAATGCTTTTTGAGGGTGAATACTCTCTTATCACATCGTGAAGAATGCCCGCTTCGCTTGGTATGCCCGGACCAGGAGACAGCAATATCTTGTCGTATTTTTTAATGTCTTCCAACGCAATTTTATCGTTGCGAAAAACATCAACATCATGATACCCCAACTGTTTCACATAATGAACCAAATTGTAGGTAAATGAATCGTAATTATCGAATACTAATATTTTCATTTTCTTAAATCTTTAAATCAATTCTTCCGCTAGTTCTAAGGCTCTATGCTGCGCGGCCAATTTATTGTATACCTCTTGTTTCTCGCTTTCGTCAACAGATAAATCCACTATTCCGGCTCCTGCCTGATAGAACAGCTGATTGTTTTTGCTCAAGAAAGAACGAATGATAATGGCATGATTAAAGTCGCCATTGAAACCAACATAACCTATACAACCACCATAAATAGCACGCTGATTTTTCTCGTATTTATTAATGAGCTTCATCGCCATGTGTTTTGGCGCACCCGACAGCGTTCCTGCAGGAAAAGTATCACCAACAATTCTCAGTTTGTTCATACCTTGTTGGATTCTGCCGCTCACTTTAGATACCAAATGAATCACGTGAGAATAAAACTGAATCTCTTTGTAAGTCTCTACTTTAACGTGCTCTGAACTTCTGCTCAAATCATTTCTCGCCAAGTCAACCAACATCACGTGTTCACTATTTTCTTTAGGATCGTTCATTAACTGACGAGCCAATTCGGCATCTTTTTCATCATCTCCTGTTCTGCGGAAAGTACCAGCAATAGGGAAAATGGTTGCTTGATCTTTATGAATCACAATTTGAGCTTCAGGAGAAGAACCAAATATTTTAAATGTACCGTAATCGAAGTAAAACAAATAAGGAGAAGGGTTCACACTTCTTAAAGCGCGATACAAAGTGAAATCGTCGCCTTCAAATTTTTGAGAAAACTCTCTACCCAACACCAATTGAAAAACGTCACCTCTGCGACAGTGTGCTTTGGCTTTTGCGATAACATCTAAGAAAGTTTCGTCGGTAAAGTTGCTTTGCTCTTCGCCTACTCTTTTAAAGGATGCCGATGAAGAGGCAGTAGCTTTCACCAATTCCATCAACTGTTCGATAGGCACAACGCTATTTCCCGAACCTTCACAGTGATGCTCAAAAAGATAAAGTTCATTCTTAAAGTGATTGATGGCAATGATGTTTTGAAAAACGAAATAGTGCATATCGGGCACTTTCTTCTCTTCTTTTTCTAAGTAGGTGAAATCGATATCTTCGAAGTGACGAACTGCCTCAAAGCTGGTGAATCCAAACAAGCCATTCGTAATGAATTTGAAATCGCTAACACTAGCATCTGGCACAAATGAATCGGCAAAAGCCTTCATTTCAGTAATCACATCGTTCTCTTGTGCATTTTTTACTTTAAAAGAACCATCGGGAAAAACGGTGCTTATCTTTTGGTCTTCTACCTTAAAAGAAGCCATTGGATTGAAGCATATAAAAGAGAAGCTGTCTTTATTGCCGTGGTAGTCACTGCTCTCTAGTAAAAAGCTGTTTTTAAACTTTTGGCGGATATTAAGATAGATGCTCACTGGCGTAATGGTATCGGCCAAAAGCTTCTTATATTTTGTAGTTATTTTAAACTGTGTCATCGTTTCATTTTTTGGTGTCAATCCGTCAACCGACGGAGCAAATATTAATTAAAAAGTTGTAAAACAAAAAAGCCTCGATTCCTCGAGGCTTTTTTAAGTATATTAAAAGCGCAAAAGAATCATAATCTTGCCGATTGTGAAACTTGCCAACGCCATGTATTTGTATTTTTAATCATGCGGTAAAAGTAAGAGATAGTTTTTGAAATGCAAAAAAGAAATTTAAAAAATAAGTCGAGGAATTTCTTCCCCGACTTATTACTCATCTCAGTTATTCTTCTACAGTTGAAGGTTTACTGACTTTACCTATCACTAAAGTAAGCGCTCCTACAATCATTAAAAATATTACTTTTTGAATGGTAGCCGATCCCGACAAATCGAAAATAAATACTTTCAAAGACGTAAGCACTAGCACTGTAATTCCCATGTACTTATACAATTTGTTTCTAGAACCCTTGCTCCACAAGAATAGAAGTAAAGCATATACCATCCATGTTACCGACATCGCCAACCCTTTACTCACCAATTGAATATCGTAAGCTTTCCAAAGGTTGGCTATTTGAACAGTTAACAATCCGCCAACGATCACATGACTCAAAGCTCCTAGAGCCAAAGACACTGCATTTCTATCTTCTTGATGTTCATTTTCCTCCACTATATTTTTCTCTTCAAATTTCGAGAAGTAAAATCCTATAAAAGCCATCGCCATCCATATAAATGCTCCAGCGTTGATAAATGGAACATACTTAATTCCAAACATTGTAATCCATTCTACATTCCACGCAAATTTGTACCAGTAAATAGAAAGGATTAGAAACGCTACATAAGCACCCAACATTAAAAATCTTTGTTTACTGTATTTACCGAAGAAGAAAACTACAGCAATTAAAATCAACCACACCAAACTGTTCACAACATAATTTAATCCGTGTTTCAACACCATACCAGTATCACTGCAAGCTATCGCCATCACCAAAACACCCAAAGCCAAGTATACACCGTTCACTACCGAGATTTGTTTTCCTTTGTAGAAATAGAACAATGCCCCCAAACCTAAAAACACCAAGCCAACAATTAACATAGGAACAATGTGCGCAACATTGAAACTGTTAAATATTAATGTCGACCAGAATACAAAACCGATGGCATTAGCAATTCCTAAAAACTGATCCACACCAAATTCATTCTTATTCTGAAACCATGAACTAATTGTTAATCCTACAATATACACCACAAACAATGCACTGATATAAAAGAAAGGCTTGCCCCAAAACAAAGGATCGAATAACAAATAATAAGAAGCGTACAAGGCTATTGAAAGAACAAAAGAAATCACTTTTAGCTCTGACCATTTTTTAACTGCGCTAACATAAAGAGCAGCTACGTTGATAATTAAGATATAAATGAAGAGCATGAAATCCTGACTTTCAGTTGCTTTAATGATAAGAGGTGTTATCAATCCTCCTAGAATGGAAAGAATATAAAGCACACGCATATCGAACTTAATTGCCACCACGCTCGACACAAAACTTATGGCTACCATTGATATGAGCAAAGCATTGGGAGACCATGTGAAACTACTACTAAAACTGATGTAAGCCAATGTTGCGTAAAGCACTGCGATACCACTACCGCTCATCAATTCTGCCACTACATTTTTACCCCTTTTAAAGAAAGCCAAACCCGAGAAAAGTAAACCAACGCCCAGTAAAATTCCACTGGCTGCGCGCACCGAAGGAGGCAGCCAGCCACTGTCGACAGCCAATTTTAAAAAGTAAAGAAATCCGGTGAAGAGAAAGGACAAGCCTAAGCCATTAATCCAATTTAATTTGAATAGATTTTTCATGATTATTGATTTAAAAAGTTGTTATTTCTGTGATTTATTTCGCCAATTGTAAAAAGCCACTTTCATCTAAAAAGCCTCTATATTCTGTTTCTAACCATTGCATGCTTTTATCGAAAGCATGTTTCACAAATACTTTTCCTTCGGCATAAGCTGGCAAGAAATTATTGTTCTCGTCTTTAATGGCTACCGTTGCTCCAGGCAAAGGTTTTCCACAAGAATTTTCTTTTGTACCAATAAACTCATAGTCGTTACCCATCAAATCTTTAATCACATAATTGGGTGTATTCACTACAATTTGTTCGAACTTTAAATCTTTAATTTCTTCATAGAAATCACCTTTTCTAAAAACTTGTTTCTTTGCAAGGTTAGCTGCTTCCACCGCTTCGTACTTTTGAGTTCTTTTTGCGAAATTTTTCACTTCCAACTCTTTAATAGCCTGCCGCAATTCGAAGGCTGAAACACTAGAAGGAAGAGCTTTATCTACAGTGATGAAAACCTTTTTTCTTAATGTTTTGAAGTTAAATCCGTACAATTTCGACGTACCTGTTTTATACGACAAAGGAGTACCAACAACATTATCGATATGCATAGGATAAATTGGCGCGTTGGTACATTTAGCGATGTGTTCAATCCCTTTTTTGAACGGCATCATTTGTCCGTTTCTACTCAACATACCCTCTGGAAAAATGCAAATCAAGTGTCCGTTATCAATCTCTACCTTACATTTTTCGGTAAACTTGCGAAGAGAATCTTTGTCTTTACCACCTGCTACAGGAATCATATTACATTTCTTAAAAATGCCTTTGAACAGCTTGATATGGTAGAATTTTTCGTGCATCACAAAACGCACGTTTCTTGGTGCAGTAGCGATGATGAAAAGGAAGTCAAGCATTGAAACGTGATTGCTAGCAATGATACCCCCCGTGTTTACAGGCAAGTTTTCTTTACCTTCGATTTTAAGATTGTACATCAGTTTAGAGATGAACAAAACTGAGTATCTTAATACCGAAAGCGGAATTTTTATCAATACCACCAAAGCTGTAAGGGCAGCAAAAAGAGCGATCGAAGTAAAAATAGTATGGGTACTTAGTCCGCTTTTCAACAATGCAAAAAACAAGGAACCTAGAAGTATGGCCAAGAAAACCATCATGTTTGAATAAGCCAACATTTTACTTATTTCCGATTTCTCGGTTCTTTCTTGAATCCAGGTATTTAAAGGTATTTTAAACATACCACCAAAGAAAGAAGCCAACATTAAAAACACGATAAAAGAAGCAGTACTTAAGTTGTTAAAGGATAAAACAAACACACAAAGTGACAAGGCAAGAACGGCAAAGAAAGTCAAACCCATTTCTAATCTTTTCTTCGACATCCAGCCGGCAACATAACATCCTGCACCAATACCCACTGCAACAAATGCCGTAATTAACCCGGTATTCGAACTCGACAAATGCAACACTTCTTCGCAATGCACCAGCAGGTTCATTTGCAATAAGGCACCAATAAACCAAAATGCCGACAAGCCCAAAATAGCTGCATTTACACCTTTATACTGTTTTGCACTTTTATAACTCTGCGCAAAATATTTGAACGGATTTAAAGTTCTCTTCGCATCAAACAATTCGGGTTTAGCGCTTGTTTTGATGCGCAACGAACTAATTAAGCCAAGTAATGCAATTGACATCAACACTATTGTAATCACCATGTTTTTGTGAAATTGATTGTCGGCTAAAAAGCCTGCTATTGTCGCACCCAACAATACAGCAACGAAAGAAAGCAATTCCATTACCCCTAACTTCAAAGAAACTTTTCCCGACTCAGACAATTCATTTACCAAACCATATTTTGCGGGTGAATGAATTGAACTGTGCACGCCCATAAGCAACATGGTAATTAAAATTAAAGAAAGACTGTTCATCGAAAAAGCGATGCACGCCAACGCCATAATAGCTATCTCGGCAATTTTTGCGGCTTTAATCACATTTGTTTTAGGATAGCGTTGTGCGAGATAACCTGAGAGAGGAGACAATAAAATGAAGGGAAGCACCAAAGTGGCAGAAGCCGCTGCTATTATTAGACTTTTATTCTCGGGAGCGGCCCAATAAATAGCAACAAAACAAATTAAGTTTTTAAGAAGATTGTCGTTCAATACGCCTAAAAACTGAGTGGTAAATAAATTGATCCAATTCTTTTTCATACATAAAAATTTATGGAGCAAACTTATGCTGAGGAATTGGCTAGAGAAATCAAACAAATTAAAATTACGTACTTTTAAATATTACATATAATTCAATATTTACTTTATTTACATGTATAATTATATAATTAATACGTACTTTTAAAAATGGATTTTTTACAAGAAGTAATACATTCATTAGATAGCGAACAACAGAAAGACTTTGTTTCTTTCATTCACCGAAACAAGTATAGAAAGGGCCGAAAAGACCTTCAACTGTTCAATCTTTTAAAGCAAGAAAAAGAGTGGTCGGCACACGAACTGGTTCAGGCATTAAAAACCCCCAACCTCAATGCCTACCACACCATAAGAAAAAGACTGTTTTCGCATTTGGCCGATTTTGTGGTGTTACAATCCACTTCTAGCGATGCCAGCACCACTTCGCACGCCAACGCCATTATTGGAGTAGTGAATTACCTCTTCGACAAATCACTAACCAAACAAGCTTGGAAATATTTATTGATGGCCGAACACATTGCAATAGAAAATGAACTTCGCGACCTACTAAACACCATCTATTTGCTTCAAATAAACAAATGTCATTTGAACGAAAACATCGACATTCAACAACTGCTTAAGAAGTACGAAGAGAATCAGCTGGAATTAAGAAACAACGAAAGACTGCAAATTGCATCGAGCTTGATTAGAAACAGATTACAACATGACAAAAAAGAAGGAATCAATGCCGACTTCGACAAGATTGTACAACATGCTCTAAAAGATTTGAACATAGACCAACAGGTTCTAAAAACACCAAAAATCAATTTAGAATTTGTAAAGATTATTCGCTCTGGAATCATCGCTCAAAAGGATTTCAGCAAGTTTGAACCCTTTGTATTATCTACCTTCAAAAACTTGTATCACAACAAAACCAAGAAATACAATCCGGTGGTAAAAGTTGAATTTCTGTATATCCTAGCCCACACTTTGTATCGCAACAAAAAATTCAAACACTCTCTTGCCTACATTGATGAGATGGAAGAGACTTTAAAGAAGTGTCCGAATTCCATCATTAAGCAATACCAAGCCAAAATGGAAATATTAAAGGCAGGCAATCTCATGTTCACCAATCAAATTGAACTTGCGCTTACTTGCTTGTATCAACTTGAAAAAATAAAAAGCTTGAGCAATGAAGAGAAAGCCATTGTTACCATGAATATTGGCATTTATCATTACTTGCAAAACGACATGAAAAAAGCGCAACTCAAACTTCGCGATTTCCATCACAGCGATGCATGGTATAAAAAAACAATGGGAACAGAATGGCTTTTTAAAAAGTACTTGATGGAAATCATTTTGTTTGTCGACTTAAAAGAACTCGACATCGTTGAGGCAAGAATTCGCACCGTGGAAAGAGCTTTTAAAAATTTTCGTCAGCACCCCATTTATGAAAGAGCATTCGGATTTCTGGGTTTAATTAAGCTCTATTACTCTCAAAACGATTTGCAAAAACTTGATCAAGCGATTGAGAAAACCATCACCTTTATTCCATTCGAACAAGAAGATTTGCAAGCTATGACCTTCTATTGTTGGATTAGATCGAAAACTTTAAGAAAAGGATTTTATGCTACACTACTTTCCTTTACCAACAACTAGTTCAATTTGTTTATCGTGAATTTTAGATAATAAAATCAATGCTATGGAAGAGCCCACTGTGGCCAAAAACATATCCCATTGAGTATCCCACACATCTCCTTGCATACCTAAAAACTCATTGGCGCCGCTACCTAAAATAACTGCCGACAGCCATTCTATAATTTCATAGCCAGCGCTAATTCCCATGCAAGATAAAACAACAGCAGCATTAAAAAGCTTGCCGACTTTAAACTGAGCCACTCTTATAAATAACTCTCTAATTAGAATAGCAGGAATAAAACCTTGAGCGAAGTGCCCCAACCTATCGTAAGGATTTCTTGCTAAAGAAAATGTATCGCGAACATAATTTCCTAGCGGAGTATTGGCATAGGTATACATTCCTCCGTAAATCAAAATGAGAAAATGAATAAATAGCAAAAAGTACAACAAAGCACTCAGTTGAAATTTCTTGTAAGAATAAAGCATTAGGGTAATTCCAATAAAAATGGGAAACACCTCTAAAACCCATATTAGCCTATCATCTGTGCTTATTCCAGTTAATACTAAAAGGAACAAAACAATGATTAAATAAATTTTTGGCTTCATAATATACTTTTAGGAACAACTCTTCTGGTCTTTACTTTAATGCGCTTTATAATTGTACATACCGAATCGGGATTCATGGTATTGGTTGTTTCCCAAGCATTTTCAGGCTTCAAATCTTCGAGCAAGTTAATTTTCAAGCGAGATGCCACCTCCTTAGAAGTAATTATTGTGATGCATTCTGTATTTAAATTTTCACTTCTTGGATCGAAGTTGAAAGTGCCTATTACCGAAATTTCATCATCAATCAACATTGTTTTGGCGTGCAATCCGAAGATAGGATAATGCAAAGAATCTTTATTTAAATCGCCCGTTAGCAACTTTTTGCGCACCGCTGCATCGGGCTTAAATTCAAACACATGAACTCCCGTTGCCAACAAATCTTCTCTATCTCTTTGATAACCACTGAATGCCTCCAAATTATCGGTAGAAGCCATGCTATTGGTAAGAATTTTCACCTCCACTCCTCTCTTCACCTCATCAGCAAAAAGCTTTCTGCTTTCTTCTGTTGTGATGAGATAAGGACTTTGTATGATAATCGATTTTTTAGCGCGGGCAATCAATGCCGCTAATGTATCGGTGCTTTTACCACCGCCATCCAATTCACCATCAACGGCATTCTTGCCTGGCAAATCAGAAACAAAAGAAATATCGTTTAGCCAAACCAGTTCTCCCGACTCTTGTATCGCCTTAAAATATTGAGGAATTTCAGCCATGCGCTTTCTTACTTGAGGCCAAAAATTCTCGGGATTACAAGCATACTGATGCAGATAGGCATATTTAGCTTCGGCATTCATTTCGTCTTTATCCATCTCTTCAATATCGCTAATGGAAACCGCTAGTTTATGACTCCAAAATTGATCAAATGAACTTTGAACCTCTTTGCATGACTTACCAATCATAAGCAAATCTCTATCTCTAAAATTATATTCGTGGTCGTAATCGAAGTATTCATCGGCGATGTTTCTGCCCCCCGTAATTACCACCTTGCCATCTACAATAAAAGTTTTGTTGTGCATGCGCTGATTAAACCCCTTGAAATCGGTGGCCATGCTGTACAACTTCGTCACCAAATTTTTGCCCACATTGGCCGTTGGGTTGTAAATTTTAATTTCCAAGTTAGGATGAGCATCTAAGGCCAGCAACTCATCGGCATCGGCTTCTACCATTATATCGTCCACTAGTATTCTAACCTTCACCCCTCTATCGGCAGCTCGCAACAAAAAATCGGTAGCTATCAACCCTACATTATCGGCAGAAAAAATGAAGTACTGAATATCTATGGTTTTTTCTGCATATTCGGTAAGCCAAGCTCTGCTAATCATTGCTGCATCGCCTTCCTCAAGAACATATACTCCGGTTTTATCTTGCATTAAATACTGCACCGACTCCAACTGCTTACTCAAACTCATGGTTGAGTCGCGATAATCTTTATCACAATAAAAAACAGATTCAGGTTCGCTGTTACATGAAAACAAAAAAGAAAGAGAAATTAAAAATAGCAGGCGACAAGCAGACATACTCAACAATGATTATTCAACAAAATATTTAAGCTCTATGGCTTGAAACTCTTTGTTATTCGATTTTTTAAATGAAATGATATTATACTTCTCTCCTTTTTTTCCAGCCAAATTGATGATGAATTCTAAAGTAAGAAAATCACCTGGCGACACCACCTGTTTATCCCATCGCAACTGAGTGCAAGAACAATCGGCACCTAAATCTTCCACCGTCCAAGCCTCATCACTTGTATTCCTTAGATAAATTTTGTGGGTCACTTTATCACCCGAAATCGTATCTAAATTGATTTCCATCTTTCTGAAATTATCGAAATAAGGTATCTCTTTTGGCTCCTTAGGAATAAGATTTACTCTTACCACCTCAATTCTTCTTTCGATAGCAGCATGCGGATTGTAAATAGAATTTCTAACATCGTAATAATCATCACTCACTCCTGCAGCAGATTTATACTCACCATTGGGATTCTTGATGAAAGTGAGTTTTGCACCATTAGCAGCAGTGCCATCAAAATAAGGAACATACACTCCACCGTTGTATTTTTTCAAATAGTTGATGAGTGAAGAAATTCTTCTCAAGGATAAATTAACATTATAAGAAGAAGTTGTTAGCGGACTAGCAAATCCTTTGATGAGCACTTCAGCAGAGTAACCTTGCTCTAAATACTTTAACAAATCGGTGGTAAATCTATGCAAATTCTCCACTCCCAAATCTACATAATCATCAAAAAAACGCTGAATATCTTCGGCAGCCAATAATTTCTCCTCACCTTCTAGTCCTTCGGGATATTTTGAAACGTAATCGGGAACCAACTTTTTGTAAGCATCATAAGTCTCCATGTAAGTGTACTTCGTGAGGGTATCGCGTGTGCGAGGATTTGGCTCATCGTTATGAAAATACAGGACCAATGGCAATTCTACATAAGCCTCAATTAATTTGTAAGGCAAAGTATCTTGCGGCATAGGTTTAACTGTCTTTTTATTCAATTGCACATGATACAAGTCGGAACAACAAATAGCATCTTCATTTTCTGTTAATGTTCCTTCACGATGAGAAGAAAAGAAAGCTTCCCCTTTTTCATTTACCACAAAGTATTGATCGTTGCGCGACGAGTTGATGGGCACTCCAATATTAATAGGATTTTTAAATTGACCAGGAACGCCTTTGGCATAAAAAATATCGGTACCACCTACTCCGGCATGCCAATCACTACTGAAATACAAAGCAGTATCGCTAAGCGAATAATAAGGAGTAATATCGTCACTAGGAGTGTTGATTGCTGCACCTGCATTTTTTGCAGATGTAAACTCGCCATTTACAGCTTCGCTATACCAAACATCTAATTTACCTCTTCCACCTGCTCTATTCGAAACAAAAAAAAGAACTTCCCTTTCACCTATTTTAGTCCAGTTGGGATGCGTAGAGACAAACCCCTTAATATTGATTTGCTCTCCCAAGGCAACCGGAACACTCCAGCCTGTATCATTTTTAACACACAGTTTCAATTCACAAGAACTATTGTTGACACAGCTACTGTAAATAAACTTTGTGAAATCATTGTTGAACGCAATATTGGCCGAATTAACTTCTCCAGCATTGAACCCTTGAATAACATTTTCCTTTTGCCAATTGATTTCCCTTCCGCTGCTTTGGTAAATTCCAATTCTGTATTGTTCTTTTCCCAATCCCCTCATGGCAGAAAAATACAAGTTCGTATCTGCATGCTGTCTAGGTGAAAATTCTGCATTGACTGTATTTAGAGAAGAAATCGGCATAACAGTGCATTTAACAGAATCTTTAACTAGAACTTGAATTTGTTTGGCTGACTTTAATTCTTGCACCGCACTTAAATACAAATAGCTCGATTTATTGTTTGCTTCTTTCACGTATTGAGCGAATTGTTTTTCGCTTAATTCATAATTTCTAAAGAACTTATTGATCATCGCCATGT
>CAYORT010000018.1:0-62110 GCA_964406465.1 uncultured Chryseobacterium sp. | reverse complement strand
CCTTAACTGGTCACCTTAAATCGGCAGGGGGTGGTCAATTTCATCGGCGCGTACATTGTCAAGCAATTTCTTACTTTTATGATTCGGCGGTCGTTCTTTTTTCTTGCCGATTTATTAAAAACTAAGAGCGTAAGCTTTTATTCTGTCATAGAAAACCGCGAATTTTTTTACAAGTACAGGAATAAGTAACTGCTCCGCGTCCGATAAAGGCGTGGGCTGGACTTATTTGTACTTGGGTGCTTCGCGGTACCTCTATGACGATAGGCTTCAGCACCACGCCCTCTCGTTTTATAACCTTTCCTTTTGGTGCTGGTGGAAACAAACCAGTTATAATGAAAACCAACATTTTATTTTTACTCTTCTTAGCTATCGTTATTTTTTCTTGTAAGAAAGGAAAAACGAATAGCAACAATCAAAACAATATAACTTACTCTATTGATTCTGGACAGTGGCAAATTGATTCAACAATAGACAAGAAAGGAAAATTGTATGACTATGCTAAAGAAAATGACGAACAAGGTTTATTTGCATTTAATTTAAAAGACAGCATAATTACAGAAATCCGAATGGAACCTGGAGAAGCAAACGATACAATGTATTACTCTCCTTTTTGTATTAGCAACGACTCAATATTTGCAGGGAAAACAAAATCATTGAAATCTAAATTCGTAATATCAGGCAATGTTCTTTACATGGAAGGCTCTGTTATGGAAATGCCTAAGTCTTGGTTTCACCTAAAGAAATAACTCTACTACTGTACTCTGATGGGAATTTTCAATAAAATCGGTGACTCCGTTGAACGCATCAAAATCATTAATGCTCTTGATACGACATTTAAAGATTTATATGTATCGGGTTCATTTCCTTATTTAATAAGATTCTCCAATATCTTGCGTATTGGCAAGGTGTATATTCGGGCAACTGTTCAGAATGATGTTTACGTTTCGGAAAAGGAACTAAATGATATTGGAAAGCGGATTATGAGTAATCCTGAAAATGTGAGAGCAATGTATGCCACAGGATTTGATAAGCTACAAATAGTCGGTAAGAATAATAAACAAGGTATCGAATGGAAAATAGAAGATCCATCAACTTCAGTTATTGATTCATTTGTTCAATTTGCGGTTGAATCGGCAAAAAAAGAAGAGGACAACGCCGCTTTGAAACGAGAAGGAAACAATCGTAATGCAACAGTAAAAGACATTGTTACTTCAACAGAAAATGCTTCACAGAATGATGAATGGTCGCCGTGGTTAGTTATAGCCATTATGGGTTTGATTGCGATATTCATTTTTATAATGATAGAGTATTCCGATTATAAAAACGGTCAGCAAACAGAATCCTACAGAACAAAAGCAGATTCGGCGGCATTAGCAGCCACAGCTGATTCATTGGCAAAAACAATAGCCAATAAAGATTATTATGACACCAATATACACAACAACTCCATTCGAGATAATACCTCCCCTCAAACAACCGAATCAGCTTATAGAATTAAAGACTTTGGAATTATTGAAACTATTAACGGTAAAACAAAATATATTAATGAACGATTTCAATTCTGTTTTGTTTACCCCGAGAATTTTCTTTCCCCGTTAGGACAATCAGATAACATGGATGGGCAAATTTTTATTGTTCCGGAAACAGATTCCACTTCATTCTTGAAGGTTTCTGTATACGGTTCCAATCTTATGCAATGGTCGGCATACATGGAGGTTGGCGCTTGGTACGAAAATGAGTTGAATGAAATTAAAAAAACAGAAGGTGCTAAAATTTACTATAAGACTCTTAGAAATAATTGGTTTGTTATCTCTTGGGATGTAAACGGTTCTTCTTATTATAAAAAATGTGTTTTGGAAGACAATAAAGAAAAAACTATACTAATTGAATGTGCTGCAGACAAAGCGACTTCATTTAGTCAGGTGATTTTTAATCTAACAAAAAAATTCCCTCGTTGTGATTTTTGAGATGATTAGGTTTGACAAACATTCAATTTATTCCCAAGCATATACTCACATAAGACATATTAAGCGTCATAATAGATTCTATTCTCATGATTAAATCGAGATGTTTTACATATCAAGACCGTAAACCAAACCGTAAACCAATAAAAAAGAGAGCCAGAAATTCCTTTCTAACTCTCTCATTCTCAATGTGATCCCGTCTGGATTCGAACCAGAGACCTACTGCTTAGAAGGCAGTTGCTCTATCCAGCTGAGCTACGAGACCAATATTTCAATTCTTAACTCGAACCTTAAGACCTTCCCGTTTTAAGACGGGATGCCTATCCAGCTGAGCTACGAGACCAATATTCCAATTCTTAACTCGAACC
Organism: uncultured Chryseobacterium sp.; assembly: GCA_964406465.1. GTDB lineage: Bacteria > Bacteroidota > Bacteroidia > Flavobacteriales_C > JAHEZL01. Next base: position 59,778 of record CAYORT010000018.1, on the reverse strand, counting down.
TTAAGACCTTCCCGTTATCAAACGGGATGCTCTATCGAGCTGAGCTATGAAACCTTACAATTGCAAAATATTTTTGCGAGTGCGAATATATTGAATAATGTGATAGTAACAAAGTTCTAAAAATTCTTTGCTTAAATTTTTTTTAAAAAATTCGATGAATAATTGACAACCTTAGATAAAGAATGTACATTTGCACCATCAGTTCATTCGAACTGATTAGTTTAGTTAGGTTAGAAAAAGTCGGGCGCCCGCCCGGCTTTTTTGTTTATATCAAATTCATTTTAGCTGCTTTTGTGATTAGCTCGGCCGTATTTTGAACCCCCAACTTTTTCATCATATTTACACGATGAGTCTCAATAGTTCTAGTACTAACACTTAGTTGATTAGCAATTTCTTTGGTGATTCTGCCTTCGGAAACCAGTTTTAGTACTTCTAATTCTCTTGGCGTTAGTTCGTTTTCGGCTGCATTTTCTACAACCCCCATATTGTTTATCATTAATTCGGTAATATGGCGATTGAAATATTTCCTTCCAGCATAAACCTCCTTTATGGCAGTTTTCAATTCGTTCTCATCTACATTTTTAAGCAAGTAACCATGTGCGCCACTTCTAACACTTTTTACAACATATTGCCCCTCATCATGCATTGTTAGCACTACAAACCGAGTTTGTGGATACAATTGTTTCGCTTGAGTAATTACATCTTGACCCGACATACCTGGCATAGATAAATCAACCAAAGCAACATCCACGTTTTTGGTCTCAAGTAATTTCAAAAAATCATTACCATCTGCAGCGTCACCCACCACTTCAAATTGAGCATCTTTTTGAAGAATAGAAACAATTCCGTTTCTAAACAATTGATGATCGTCGGCTATAACTACTTTAATTACATTCATAATGGTATCTCTACTTCTATAACAGTTCCTTGTCCTTCCGAAGTTATGAAAATTTCACCATTCAACAAGGCCGTTCTTTCTTTGATGTTTTTGAGTCCCTTACCCGAGAAATCACTCTTGCTCACCCCTTCTTTAAACCCTTTACCATTATCGGAAATGAAAAAGCAAACCTTATCATCAAATTCAGTTAAGGATATTTTTATCTCATTTGCCGCAGCATGTTTAATGGCATTATTCACGGTCTCTTGAGCTATTCGATACAATGCTACATTAATTTCTTTGGTGAGTTTGCTGTCATTCTTAGCGGTATAATCTAAAAAAACTATAGTGCATTTTGCCGATTTAGAAATAGCTTCTACCATGTTTTTTATGGCTGCTCCGGCGCCAAAGTCAAGCAGTACTGAGGGCATTAAATTATATGACACCCTGCGCATTTCGGTAATTGTATCGTCAATTAATGTTTTTAGGCGATTTTTCTCGTCTTCATCAATTTTTAAATCGCCCAATTGCAATTTGATGGAAGTTAACAGCGGGCCAACACCATCATGAATATCTTGAGATAGTCGAGTTCTTTCCTCCTCTTGGCCTTGTATAAGGGCCGATTTACTTTGTAAACTTAATTCTTCATTTTTTTGCACCAATTCTTTCAGTCGGTTTCTCATGGCTTCCATAGCTTTTCCTAAGGCATCTTCATTTGATAATAATTGATGCTGGACGTCAAAATCTCCCTGACCAATTTTATCTGCGAAAACAATACTTTTCTCTAAACCACGCACTAATTCTTCAATGGCTGCAGCCATTTTACCAATTTCATCTTCACTTGGCGGAGGTAATTTTTTAGGCAAACTACCCTTAGCGAGCTCAAGCACTACATTCTCTAATGCTTTAATTGGAATAGCAATTCTATTAGATATAAAGACAGATAGAACAACTATGAGCAATAAGAAAACAGCAGAAATCACCAACAAGCGATTTCGCATAACATCTACTGAATAAATCGCTTCTTTTTCGTCTATTTCTGATAGTAATACCCAATCTAAGCCATCTACATTAATTTTTCGGTAGGCACTTAACACACTTACATTTCTGTAATCTTTAATTACAGCTCTCCCCTCCATTCCTGCAAAAGCCTCTTCAACACCTTTGGTATTTACTTTAATGGTGAGTGGATTTTTATGAGGAAAAAATCTTGAGTTTGTTCTCATCAACCTATCTTTTCCAACAATATATGATTCTCCAGTAGCCCCCATTCCTGTTCTTTCGTGAATCGCCTTTTCAATGTAATTTGGCTTCTCAGTGTAAGTCAAAACCCCTTTTGCAGTAGGAATAAAATAGACTATGATTAAGGAATCAGAATGCATAGCAGTGCTTACATCAAGAACATAAGCTTTAGATGAATTCATAAGTGTATCTGTAATAGAAGGAAATTCCTTTTGTATTAGATTCAATTCCTTTGCAGCGCCTTTCAATCCCGATAAATCATTTTGTTGGGCGTAGTACAACAATCTGTTCTTTTTGGCATTAATAGCTTCCTCTACCGTAGTTTTCTTAAGCATGTTAACCGACGAAAGTTGCTCTAACGTTCTTTCTATTAATGCTTCTTTAAACTGAAAATAAAAAACGGTAGATACAATAATTAGAACCATTGCTCCAAGTGAAAGGAAAGCAAAGGTTAATCGATGAACTATCTTAAACTTAGAAAACATTTACTTTTTTAACTTCTCTTGTTCTTTTTTAAAAGCACGATATAAAGTGTAATTACCCGGATAGTTGCTAATATAACCACCTTCATTGAAAACGAAAAGTGATTCAACTATTCTATCTAGAAAGTACCTATCGTGTGATACAATTAAAACACAGCCTTTAAAATTCATCAGATATTCCTCTAAAGTAGATAAGGTAAGCAAATCGAAATCGTTGGTGGGCTCATCTAATATTAAGAAGTTGGGTGCTTTCATTAAGATGGTCACCAAATACAAACGCTTTCTCTCTCCCCCACTTAGTTTTTCTACTACAGCATGCTGTCTATCGGGAGGGAAATTGAATTGGGTAAGCATTTGACTGGCAGTAATCCTTGAGCCGTCTTTAAGCTCTATCACTTCGGCAATGTTTTTTACTTCATCAATCACCTTGTTGCCGGGTTTAATGGTGATTCCTTTTTGGGTGTAATAGCCCACCGACACCGTATCACCCAACGAAATTTCGCCGGTATAATCACTATCTTTTCCGGTGAGCAAATTCAACAAAGTGGTTTTACCAGCGCCATTGTCTCCCACTATTCCAATCTTATCGCCACTCTTAAAGTAATAGCTGAAATCGTTGATAATTACGCGCTCACCATAACTTTTACAAAGATGATCTACCTCTAAAATTTTCTTGCCCAAGCGCTGCATAGCAGTGCTAATATTTACTTCAGCTTTTTCAACTTTTTGTTTGGCTTTCTTCTCAATTTCTCCGGCAGCCTCTATTCTACTTTTCGATTTTGTGCCTCGTGCTTTAGGCATTTTGCGTAACCACTCCAACTCCTTCTTGAAAAGGTTTTTGGCTTTGTGCACTTGAGTTGCTTCATTTAATTCTCGCTCGGCTTTAGTGGTTAAAAAGAATTCGTAATCACCTTGGTAAGTGAAAATTCCGGTAGGAGTTAACTCTAAAATAGTGTTGCATACATTGTCGAGGAAATATCTATCGTGGGTAATGAGTAGTAAGGCGAAACTACTCTCACTTAAGAATCCTTCTAACCACTCTACCATTGCAAAATCGAGGTGATTGGTGGGTTCATCTAAAAGCAAAATATCGGGTTCTTCTATCAAGCATTTGGCTAATGCTAAACGACGTTTCTCACCTCCCGAAAATCGATCAATCGACATATCGAGATTCTTGAAATTCAAATTATCTAAAACCTCTGTAATCTTGCTTTCTTCGGCCCATGCGTTGTGTGCCTCAATAGCATCATAGGTAGTTTTAAATTCATCTGACTCCATGTCGCCTTCTGCTATCAATGCCTCGTACTTTTTAATCAATTGAATACGCGGATTGCTTTCATAGATGAACTCCCGAATGGTAACACCTGCTTTGTATTCGGGCTCCTGATCAAGCATACCTATTTTAATTCCATCACGAAAAACAACTTCTCCTGTATCTTGCAATTCTTTGCCGGTGAGTATTTTAAACATGGTGCTTTTACCGGCGCCATTCACGGCGATTAAGCCCAGTTTCTGACCCTTATCTATCCCAAAAGAAACATTTTGAAACAATGGCTTTGCGGTGAAAGATTTACTAAGATTGGAGATAGATAATATGTTCATGAAGTTGGAGTAAAATAAATTTAAAGGCGGTGAAGGTAAGGATATATCGTAAATCAATTTCATTTTCTTTTTTAACCGACACTAATTTTAGGAAGTATGGGAGCGCTATTTAATCCCTCTTAGAGAAGAGGGGTGTGAAAATGCCTGTGATTGGGGAGGGAGATGGAATATTATAATTAAAGTATATGTAGTTGGTCCATCTCCCTGCTTCGCACTAACCCAACGCACCCCTCTTCTCTAAGAGGGATTAAATAGCGCTCCCATTTCCGAAAAAAAGATTTTGCTTATTTCCCTGCACTTAATTTCTTAATCAACTTTTCTACGCGCACAATTTTGGTGGGAGTTTTTATTTTGTTGATTCGTGATTCTAAGACTTGAAGAAGTACAAGTTTATATTCTCCTTCAATTACTGGCATCGCATTTTCGGCATAAGTAGGAAACTGATTTTCGGGAGCAGAATTGATGAAGTCAATTAAAACAGGTAGAGTCACATTTCTGTATTTTTTATGCTTCGATAAAGTTGTTAGAATTTTGGCAGCATGGTCTTTGGCGATTACAGAACCCGCATCTGCAGCCTGCATAATTGCTGACAGATTTTTGAAAATTTCATCTGGCTTTTCTTGAGCAATGATGCTCAAGGCAGTCATAGTTCTCCATACTATTCTATTGTTTTTACTCTTTAATTGAGTTAGAAAATCGTGATGAAAAGGCAAAATCATTTTAGGATTCCTCTCTCCTATTTCATACAAAACTTTAATGCAATCGTATTGAATGGCTTGTTTTGAATTTTGAAGAAGATGAACTAATTCTTTAACCGCTTTGATATCATTTGAATCAACAATCTTTTGCGCGAGCTGTTGGTTAGGGACTTCGTCGCGACGACCGAGGGAAGAAGAAAGAAAAGAAAGGATAGTCATAATTTAAATTCATTTCTTGGATAAATAAAGAATAATTAAAATATATAAATATCATTCATAGTCAGGAATCTCATATAAAAAAACACCTAAGCCTAATATTGAATACCCTATTAGCAGAAAATTAAAAATATTATCTTTTAAATCGGTATAAAATGCTATTGCCACACCTAACAAAACAAATAAAGATCGCCAAATGTACGCTTCCTTGTTTTGTTGAATAAAAAACATTACACCAATAAAAACAAATGTAAATGGAATAGAAAAGAAAAAAGTATTATTTGAGAACAAATACACAATATGAGATAAATAAATCAGAGAAGTTAAAGGAATAATTACACTTGCCCTTCTATGATGAAATTGCTTTAATTCAATTGCTAAAAATTTATTTTTTCTAAAAAAAGCTATCGCTTGAATTTCCATTAAAGTGCTGTAAAGAATAAAAAAATAAAATACACAATATATAATTGTCGCAATACCTCTAGTTAGCTCAAATCCTCTAAAGGCTTCCCTAATTAAATATAATGAGACAATTGCATAAACAAGAAATGATATTCCAATCAAATTGGTATATTTCTCTTCATGAGCCTTAAACAATAAATTCTTAGTCTTTGTTTTTTCAGGCGAAAGCTTCAGTGTATTATTCAAAATAAATTCTGCTTTATTCAATTTACCATTTTCAATCAATAAAGCAGCTTTTTCATTTAATACATCAATTTCATTTGGAGAAATCTCAATAATCGAATCAATCAGCCTATTGGCTTCATCATTATAATTTAAAGCCAACAAAATTTTTCTTTTTAATTGCAAATATTCAGCACTTTGAGGAAAGAAATTCAATGCTAAATCAATTCTTTCTAATGCCTCATAATTTCTTTTTTGTGCGAATCTAATTCTTGCCATGTAAAAATGACAACGATGGTAATTAGGATCGATATGCAATGCTGAGTTTATTTGCTCTTCCGACTTACTGTACTCCCCTTTCCAGTAATAACAAACTCCTAATAGAAAATTAAGAAAATTAGTTTCAGGACTTAAAGCCAAAGCCTTTTCACAGAACTCTTGCATTTTATCGAGTTCACTTTTTACTAAATAAATTCTGGCTAAGCTTTCGTAAATTTTATAATCATTTTCAAAAAGATGTAAATTTCCATAACAATATTCTAATGCCTGATCGTATCGATCTAAATCAATAAGAATATCAACTTTATCTATGATCTCTTTTTTTCGCTTTTCGAAATCCATTCCAAAAATCATTGCAATAATCTAATACCTCCCCTGTCTCCAATAATTCGCCACCCATTGGTAAGCCATAAATCCCACTACATAAATAAGTGCTACTTCGTTTTCTACAGTACCGGTGGCAAAAGTCATAAGCACAGCTAAAGCGCCTACTATAGCCATTCCTAATGCATAGTAGTTTAACTTCTTTTCGTTTTCATCCCCGGTGAACATTCCCGATAGCGGAACCATCATGGTAAAACCATATACTGTGAGGGCCAATGCACCTTCGGTGAAAGTGAGCAAGAAAAATATTAATCCGATAGCAAATAACAACATGGAAATTCCTACCAGATTCGACACTTTGGTCTGAATCTCATCTAAGGCATATCTACCGTATTTATTGAGTCGCAAAAATAAATTCGAAAGTGGATCGATTACCCAAGTTAAAAAAGCGAACAAGGCAATTAATATGATGATAGGCAAAACATAGGGTTCAATTGCTGGATAAGTACCTGCTAAATAATTCAATATTCTTGAGAAAACATAAATACCAATAATCAATCCCCATTGTATGTTTTTACTTTGCTTCGCCATCCAAAAACGATAGTTTAAAAACCATCTGTAAATGAAATACTTGGCCTTCATGGCTTCAATCATTCCTGCACGCGCATACTCTAAATGAGGATTTAATCTTAGCGCCTCTCTAAAATGAACCAAAGCCTTTTCATGTTCACCCTTTTCTAACAAACCCCAACCGTAATTAGAATGAGTAAAAGCATTATCGGGATCTTCATTCAAAGCGCCTTCAATGGTGCTAAAGGCATCGTGCTTCTGATTCAATTTTACATGCGCCGCCGATTTAGCATTTAAACAATGTACATTACTCGGATCGCGTCGCAATCCTTCATCGGCCTTCTCTAAAGCTTCTGTATATTTCTTTTGAAAGAGCTTTATGTCACTCCAAACAGCAAAATACTCTGCTTCTGCCGGATTGATATTGATGGCTAAAGCAATAAATTCTTCTGCCTCTTTATCCTTGTTTTTATTGATGAGAACTATTGCTTTTATATAGAAGAAAAAAGACTCATACGCATTGAGTCGAATAGCTTCTTCAATAGTTTTTTGCGCTTCATCATATTGCTGTCCGCGCAAATAAATTTGAGCCAATAATGCAATGCCATAAGCGTGTTCAGGATATTCGGAAAGATGCTTTTTAATCTCTTTTTCGGCATCTTGCAAGCGGCCCTGACTCAGCAGCAATTCTGCTCTTTCGAAATAAGGCGTCATTATTTCTTGATGTTTAAGTAAGTCAGGATTTCATCATACAATCCCGATTCATTCGCATACAAAGCATAGTTCTTCGCCGAATTAAACCAGTCTTTAGTAGATGCTTTATGAACCTTAATGGCATTCAACAAATCTTTGGTGGTGATGGGCTGAGGAATACCTGTTTTTAAGGCATCTTCTAATTTAGATTCAATGGCGATATCTATCATGGCTGTGATATCAGCACCCGAAAACTCAATCGCTTTTTTAGCTACTTCTTTGTAGTCGATATCTTTTACCGGCTTGTCTTTCAACTTTATTTTAAGAATCACTTCTCTGCTTTCTGCATCTGGCGGAGAAACAAATATGATTCTATCGAATCTTCCCGGACGGCGGAAGGCAGGATCTAAATTCCAAGGAGCGTTGGTTGCGCCCAACACCAAAATACCGTCGTTGTTACCATCTACACCATCTAACTCACTTAAAAACTGATTGATTAAATGTCGGCCAGCCGATTGCTTCATATCAGAACGACTAGCACCCAAAGCATCAATCTCATCAAAGAAGAGTACACACGGAGTATTTCTGCGTGCATATTCAAAAATCTGATTAAGGTTCTTTTCGCTGTTGCCAATCCACATATCCAACACATCGCTAATGGTAATATTGATAAACTTGGCTTTCACCTCACCAGCTGTAGCCCTTGCCAAATGTGTTTTTCCGCATCCCGGTGGTCCGTACAACAAAATCCCTCCCCCTATCTTTTTACCGTAAGCTTTATAGATTTCCGGATTTTTCAAAGGCTGAATAATCTTCAAATCAATTTCCTTTTTCACTCTATCCATTCCGCCTACGTCGTTGAAGTCGATACCCGGATTTTCAACTATTCTATATGAAGCATCCTCATCGAAGTCATCTTCATTGTAATCTTCCTCTCCATTGTAAGTCGCTTGCTTTCTCAACTCGCCATCTAACTCACTGTCACTATAGCTGGGTTGAATTTGTAAAACACGTTTATAAGCTTCAATAGCCTCGCCAATAGCCTTGTCGCGTAAATGCGCTTTAGCACGTAACACCTGCGCTTCAAGGTTGAATTCAAATTGTTTTTCTTCTGCAATGATAATAGTTGCAGAGTAGTTGCCTTGCAACAAAAAGCACTTTGCCAACAACAACTTAGCCTTCTCATTCGATGAATCTTTGGCTAAAACACCATTGAATTCAACTATCGCCTCGGCATATTCTTTCTCTTGAATCAACATTTCTCCCAAATGCAATTTTAGTGGAATGTTATCTGGAGAATGCTTGAGTGCTTCTCTTAGGTTATTGATTGCTTCTGATGCCATAATTTAATCTGTAATTTTTTCGATTATATCTCCTACCAAATCACCAGCAGACGTATCACCTAATACATCCCCCATAGCGCTTAAAGACTCTCCTTTTGCTTTTTTCTTAGCGTAGAGATATATTCCAACTAAAAACAAAGCAAATATGATTAAAAATAAAACTAACCAATACATATCTATTATAAATTAATCCCCTTTGTTCTTCTAATTTGATGCACTGCTATTTTCAAAATATCAAAAGCAACTTCGGCCATTTTATTTCCTTTGTTATCTAAGGCCGGATTGATTTCCACCATCTCGAAGCAGCATACTTTTGGATTTTTCAAAACTTCTTTTACAATTTTTTCAGCTTCATGAGCCCAAAATCCTCCTGGAACTGGAGTTCCTGTTCCTACAGAAATAGAAGAATCTAAACAATCTACATCAAAGGAAACATAAACTAAATCGCAATCTTTTAGATATTCTTCAATTTCTTTCCCCATTTTATCTACACCCATATTGCGGAAATTATCTACGGTATAATTCCTTAAGTCGTTGATTTCCATTAATTCATCTTCGGCAGGTTCTGTATCTCGAACGCCAATGTACACTAAATCGCTTGGTGAAATATCGGGACCGTCACCGCCTAGTTTCTTGAATTTTTCCCAATACTCTATGGTTTCTTTACTTGGATCGTGCAGTTGGTGCTCCTTGTGATCGATACCCAAAGAAATACAAAGTGGCATACCGTGCATGTTTCCCGATGGTGTGGTATAAGGCGTATGGATATCGGCATGTGCATCAATCCAAATCACTCCGATTCTTTTTCCTGGATTCGCCTTTCTTATTCCTGCAATGGTACCGGCAGCCGGAGAATGGTCGCCTGAAATCACCACAGGAAAGTATTTTCCTTCTTTCATCACCGAAGCAACTTCATCAGATAAGCGCGTGCACAACGAAAGTATTTTATCTATTCTTCTGGCATAACGAAAAGGAGTTTCTTCAAACAAAGTATCGTTCTCGTCTTGAATCTTAACGTTAGGGTATTGTCCGAAAAACGGGTCTTGTAATGTCTTAGCCACTGTTTTCAAGGCATCTATGCCCATTCCAGCACCCCATTTTGCTGCGCCAATCTCCGATTTATTTTCTATAATTTTTACCGTCTCCATATACTTTAAATAATTATATTTGTCGCGTTTAAAAAAATGTAACTCACTTACATTGAAATTTTAACTTTAAAGTAACTTCATTACTATGTTGCAATCATATTACGAACTACAAAAAGAAGTACTCGAGGAAAACAATCCCGAATTCGAAGTTATAGATAATGAATTACATTTTCATAAAATTCCCTTAATGGATATCATCAAGCAATATGGTACTCCATTAAGAATAAGTTACCTACCTAATATCAGCAAACAAATTCAAAGAGCAAAGACCTTCTTTAAGGTGGCTATTGCGAAGCAGAACTATCAAGGTGGATACACTTATTGTTATTGCACAAAAAGCTCACACTTCTCTTTCATTTTAGAAGAGGCGTTGAAAAATGATATTCACATTGAAACTTCATCGGCTTTCGATTTGCATATTATCAAAACCTTATACCAAAACAAGAAAATTACTAAAGATACTTTCATCATTTCTAACGGATTTAAGCGTCCGGCCTATACCCAAGGTATCGTTAAGTTGATAAACGAAGGATTCAACTGCATTCCGGTGATTGATGACATTAGCGAGATTAAGGCTTACGAGAAAATTAAAAAGCCTTTCAATGTTGGTATTCGTATCGCTACAGAGGAGCAGCCAAACTTCGACTTCTATACCTCTCGTTTGGGAATCAACCCCAATAAGATTGTGGAATTCTATAAAGAACGCATTAAGCCAAACAAGAATATCAAACTTAAGATGTTGCATTTCTTCATCAATACAGGGGTGCAAGACAACGACTACTACTGGAATGAGTTGAACAAATGTTTACAGGTTTATGTTCAGTTGAAGAAGGTTTGTCCTACTTTAGACTCTCTAAACATCGGCGGCGGATTCCCTATTAAATCATCGTTGAGTTTTGAGTGGGATTACGAATACATGGCCGAAGGAATAGTAGAAACCATTAAAAAGGCTTGCGACGAAGAAGATTTACCTCACCCCAACTTATTCACTGAATTTGGTAGCTTTACTGTTGGTGAAAGTGGAATCATGTTGTACAGTATTTTGAACCAAAAGCAACAAAACGACCGTGAGTTGTGGTACATGATCAACAACTCATTTATGACTACTCTACCCGATGTTTGGGCTATCGACCAACGCTACCCTATGTTGTCTATCAACCACTGGGATAAAGAGTGTCAGCGTGTTTTCTTAGGCGGATTAACTTGCGACAGTGAAGATTTCTACAATGCCGAAAAGCACAACAATAAGATATTCTTGCCTAAAATCGGTCCGAAAGACAAACCATTACACTTAGGTTTCTTTTACACCGGAGCATACCAAGAATCATTAAGTGGTTATGGCGGATTGAAACATTGTTTAATTCCAGCACCTAAACACATCATCATCACCAAACCCGATGAAGACGACCAAGAAGAGTATGTGACTAAGTTGTTTTCTAAGGAGCAAAGTGCGAAGTCGATGATGAAGATTTTGGGGTATTAAAATAGTTTTTTAGCCGCAGAATAAGCATCTATTTTACCTTCTTCAATTTCTTTGGAAAGTTTATTTACTTTCTCCTTAATATCTTGACGTGAATAGAACTGCGCAATAATTTGTTTTTGAATTATTGATTGAAACAACTCTTGCTTTTGTATTTTTCTTCTTTCTTCTAAAACACCACTATTTTTCATTCTCTCTGCCAATAGTTCAATGGTCTTCCATAATTCAACAATACCTCTATTCTCTGTGGAAGAACACAAGAAAACTTCACGCTTTTCATGCTCAATAGGTGATGGCATTATTTGTAAAATATTGTCGAGATTCATTTTACTTTTAAGCGCTGCCGCTTGATGTTCGCCATCGTTTTTGTTGATGACTAAAACGTGAACTTCCTCCATGATACCTCTTTTGATGCCTTGTAAATCGTCGCCAGAATTAGGCAGGACTAAAAAGACAATGATGTCGACCAGCTTGGAGACTTCCACTTCTGATTGCCCTACGCCAACGGTTTCAATAATTACAATCTCGTTTCCTGCTTCTTCGCAAAGGAGTATGGCATCTGAGAGTCCGGCTGCCACTCCACCCAACTGATTTCTGCTGGGTATGGGACGAATGAAAGCCTTTTCGTTTCGCGATAGCTTTTCCATTCGGGTTTTGTCGCCCAATATACTTCCTCCGCTTTTGGCAGAACTTGGGTCGATGGCCAATACCGCAACTTTCTTGTGTAAGTCGTTACAAAGATGTGTACCCAACTCATCAATAAAAGTACTTTTACCAACTCCAGGAACACCGGTGATACCAATACGCAAAGCTTTGCCCTTGTTAGCGCAAAGCTTAATTATATCGCGTAAAATTTGTTGATCTTCTTCTTTAGAGCTTTCGGTTAGCGTTAATGCTTTGGCAAAAGCGTTTGTGTCGCCTTTGCGCAATTTATCTAACCAATCGTGAGCAGTCATTAAAATGCTTTTCTAAATTCGGCTTTAACAACATCTAATGCCTTTTGATTCCAGTCGGTTTCTTGCGAAGCAATTAGCGTTAGCAATTCTCTACTGTATTCTATTGCGTTTGCTGAGTCGCTTACCTTAGTTGCGGCCATATTCACCAACTTAATGCTTTCATCACGAGATTTCTTAACATATTCCCAAGTGTTTTTAGAGACATACAATTGTTGTGTGATGTTGTGTTCAAATTCGGCACGAATGGTATTGGTTATTTCGTTTTGTAATAATCTGGCACTCATACCCTGACGGTGAACTCTAGATATAATACCCGGTATTTGTGTTCTTTCAAGAAGTAATACCAATCTTTCGTAAGATTGCATTACCAGAGGAGCCGATAACTTTTGGTTCTCTTTTCTAAACTCTAATGAAATTCGATGATTCTCTCTATCGATAAATTTCTTAGCCAATAAATATGCTACTGTCCCTACCACTACAGAAGGTACTGTATACATTAACATTTGTACGAATTCTTCCATGAGTCTATGTTTTTAGAGAGACTAAATTGACTATTTATTTTTGGAATACAAAACTTTGAAAAAGATACAGTTTTTAAAACTTAAATTTTGTTATGTAGATGGTTTTTCCTATTTTGAAATCCCCTAAAAACGCTACACATGAAAAAAATGATTGAAAAAGTATTCCATACATTACTGGTGGAACGAAAAAGCTTTATAGTTTTTCCATTATTCGTTCTTGCTTGTTTACTTTTGTTCTTTCATTTAAAGTAATCAGCAAATTAAGAGCACATGAAAATCATTTGTATTGGAAAGAATTACCTTAAACATGTTAAAGAATTCGATGGTAAAGTTCCCGAAGAGCTTTGTTTCTTTCTTAAACCAGACACCGCCCTATTAAAAGATAACGAGCCTTTTTATCATCCCGATTTCAGCAATGAAATTCATCATGAAGTTGAAATTGTGGTGAAGATTGACAAAGTAGGCAAAAACATTCAAAAACAATTCGCCCACAAATACTATTCTGAAATAGGTATTGGTATTGACTTTACCGCACGTGATTTACAATGGAAACTAAAGGCGCAAGGCCTTCCTTGGGAAAAAGCCAAAGCTTTCGATAACGCTGCCCCAATAAGTAAAAAATTCATTCCTGTTAGCGCCATTCCAGATGTTAACAACATTAATTTTCACTTAGAGATCAATGGTAAAACTGTACAACAAGGGAATACATCTGATATGATGTTTAAAATTGACGATATCATTGCTGAAGTTTCAAAATACATCACCTTAAAAACCGGCGATTTAATATACACTGGTACTCCAGAAGGTGTTTCGCCCATTAAGATTGGCGACAACCTAAAAGCATATTTTGAAGGAGAGTGTTTGCTCGACTTCGACATTAAATAAAACAAAACCCGTTCAGCGTTGGCCGAACGGGTTTTTAATTCAAGCTTATTTTTCTTAGAAAGCAATCCCTAAAGAAAGGTTCGATTTAAAAGTTGGAAGAATACCTATTACTGGTGCTGATACTTCTATACCACCTGATGAAGGAAATTTAACCGTATAATCTTTAAAGAAAGCCGAATTGTTCAAATTGGTAACAATATCATTGGCATTAGAAATATTATCGGCTGTTGCATATTGATACTCAAAACCTAAGCCCCAAGACTGAACACCTAGTCCTAAAAAGTTCCAATCTAAACAAACTGGTCCCCATGTCCATTGGTATCCAATACCCACACCAATACCGGTTACGGTAAGAGAAGCATTACTGCTTGATTGAAAATTGTATTGATCTGTATTGCTTTGCGCTAAAGTATATTTACCTCTTTGTAAAAACGGATTGATATAAAAACCTTTTATAGCATTTCCTGCAGGATAAAATCTAAATTGAGGCGTCACCATATATCCAGTTAATGATGCTGAGTTAAGTGTTCCAGTTCCCGAATAATATTGTTCTGCAATTGGTAATACATTCCATTTCATATAGGAAAGTTGAAGAGACACCGACATTTTTCCGCCAATAGCTCTTTCATACATACCATCTATTGAGCCTAGTCCGAGAGCAAGTGGTCTAATTTTAATAGCATTTTTTTTCTGGGCATTTAACGTTGACGCAGCAACTACTGTCAACAAAGCTAAAAGTAGGATTTTTTTCATTTCTATTATTTTGGTTAATTGTTACTTGTTTAAAATAGGTGTTTCTCGGCATGATAAGACGAACGCACCAGCGGGCCGCTTTCCACATATCTGAAGCCCATTTTTAAAGCATCTTCCTTATATTGAGCAAATTTCTCGGGGGTTATAAACTCAGCTACAGGCAAGTGTTTTGGAGTGGGTTGAAGATATTGCCCTAAGGTTAATATATCAACTTTAACAGAGGCTAAATCTTGCATCGTCTCATAAATTTCTTCTTCGCTTTCCCCTAAACCTAACATTACTCCCGACTTGGTTTTCATTCCTCCTTTTTTCAATCGCATCAACAACTCCAGACTTCTATCATATTTGGCTTGAACACGCACCTCTTTGGTAAGCCTTCTTACGGTTTCTAGGTTGTGACTCACAATCTCTGGAGCGGCATCAATCAATATTTGAAGATTTTCCCATTTACCAGCGAAATCGGGAATTAAGGTTTCCATAGTTGTGCCCGGACTAATTCTTCTCACCGCCTTTATGGTTTCAGCCCAAATGGAAGCACCTCCATCAGCTAAATCATCTCTATCTACAGAGGTAATAACAGCATGCTTTATCTCCATGGTTTTGATTGACTTAGCAACCTTAACAGGTTCAAAAACATCAACGTTTTCTGGTCGGCCTGTCGCTACAGCACAAAACCCACAAGAACGAGTACAAACATTACCTAAAATCATAAAGGTAGCTGTGCCGGCACCCCAGCATTCGCCCATATTCGGACAATTACCACTTTGGCAAATCGTATGAAGTTTATGCTCGTCTACCAAACCTCTCACCTTCTTGTAATTTTCTCCAATAGGTAATTTAACACGAAGCCATTTAGGCTTTGCAACTCTTGGTTTTATATTATCTTGCTCACTCATAATCTATCTATACCATTTCTTGCCATATCTTATTCCCACATAAAAGGATAGGAAATAAGGATAATTTTTTGTTTCGGCCAAGATAGGAACATCTTTGTAATAAATATCAAAAACAAGCCCAGTTTCGAGTGCTCTAATGTGATTGTATTTCGATGCATAATCAAATCCAATAGCCAATTTACCATATATACCAGGCATTACAGAGATTTCATTAAAACCTTTGCCGTAGCCTGCTCCACCTGCAATATAATCTTTAGTTGATGCATTAAACTTATCGTAAGCTAAGCTATCATTTGGTAAGTCTAGTTCATAATACATGGGTTTTAAAAAAGCCAATGACACTCCGCCTACATATAAAAACCGAATCTCAAGATTGTTCTTTAATGTCTTACCAGCCAATAACTTTTGTTTGCCATAACCTACTCTCAATAAGCCTACAGAATTCAATTCTCCGTATGTATATCGCCTTGTTTCTGATATTTGACTAGATGCAATGACATAATTTTTAGCGTGACGCATTGAACAGAAATCTGACTCAAAAAATCTCTTTTTATCGACTGAAATGTGCTTAGCTGTTCTGTAATTTATGCCGTAGCCGTGTGTATGAATGAATAGCATTCCCGACATTTCACGATGGTAGGTAGTTTGATTTTCTAAGGTGTCTTCTTCCTGAGAAAATCCAAACAATGGAAGACAAATCAAAAAGAGAAATAATATATTTACCTTGAAATTCATTGATTTACAAATATAACCAAAATACACTCTATTATGGCAACAGCAATAGTTGAATATTCGGGCAATTTAAGAACTCATGCAACCCATGTTAAATCGGGAGTTAGCATTATTACCGATGCCCCAACAGATAACCATGGAAAGGGAGAAGCATTTTCTCCAACCGATTTATTGAGCTCATCATTGGCCAGTTGCATGCTAACTATTATGGGAATCTCGGCCAACAATCATGGAATTGCTTTTAATTCGGCAACCATTGAAGTCACCAAACAAATGGCCGAAAATCCACGAAGAGTTTCGGGCATCATTTGTCAGGTTAAAGTGAAAAATGAAAATTACGGTGAAAAAGAAATACGCATTCTAAAAGCCGCTGCATTAAGTTGTCCGGTCGCCAAAAGTTTGCATCCCGATATAAAACAAGACATTACTTTTGAGTGGGTATAAAAAAAAACATCCGTCGATTGACGGATGTTTTCTTAGTTCTTTGTAAAAATACTGCCCGTTTGTACTTTTACATAGTTGGTTTAACTTCTTGCTCTGCTTGTCCGCCGTATGCCGGACAAACCTCATGCTGAGATGAGCCACAAGATTCCCACATAATACTCAATACAAAAGTCATCAAAATAAATACGCCCGCTTTCTTCATGCTGTTAAGGATTTAATGTCGTTTTTTTTTACCTATTTTTGGTAGGAAAGATTGTAAGGTAAAAATATTTTTTTTTAATGACAAACATCAACCCTAAAATAGAAAGTAGCTGGAAAGAGTTATTGATGTCGGAATTTCAAAGCGAGTATTTCCTTAAACTTAAGGCATTCCTAAGTGAGGAAAAAAGGTCACACACCATTTATCCTGCTGGAAAAAATATTTTTGCAGCCTTTGATTTTGTGCCTGTCGAAAAAGTAAAAGTGGTAATTTTAGGTCAGGATCCTTATCATGGAGTTGGTCAAGCCCACGGATTATCATTCTCAGTTCCAGAGGGAATAAAAATACCGCCCTCACTTCAAAATATATATAAAGAACTTAAATCAGATCTAAATATAGATGCACCCAATTCGGGTAATCTTGAAAAATGGGCAAAGCAAGGAGTATTTTTATTGAATGCAACATTAACCGTTCGAGCAAATGAAGCCGGCTCACATCAAAAAAGAGGTTGGGAACAATTTACAGACAAGGTGATTCAATCGATATCACAAAACAGAGAAAATGTCGTTTTCATTTTGTGGGGCAACTATGCCCAAGCTAAAGAAAAGCTTATTGATACTCAAAAACATTATATCATTAAATCGGCCCACCCCTCTCCTCTTTCAGCCTACAACGGTTTTTGGGGAAGTAAGCCTTTTTCAAAAACCAACTCTTACCTAGAAAGTAAAGGAATAAAAGCAATCAATTGGGATTTAAAATAGGCATATTGAATTATCGATTTAGCAAATT
Source organism: uncultured Chryseobacterium sp. (assembly GCA_964406465.1). Taxonomy (GTDB): domain Bacteria; phylum Bacteroidota; class Bacteroidia; order Flavobacteriales_C; genus JAHEZL01. Next base: position 42,025 of record CAYORT010000018.1, on the reverse strand, counting down.
TAGTTTGCTTCTGCTGCTCCTATTAACAACAGGCCTAAAAGCGCAAATCGATTCGGTATCCTACAAGCTTATTTACGTTGGAGATTCCTTACCCTTTGAAAATGAACCACTCATCATTAAGGGAAATAAAATTGATGCAACCTTAAACAAAACAATGCTAAGATTATACGACGCTGGCTTTATTGCATCTTCTGTAGATTCTATCATCTTTAGCAACGATACTGCTTATGCATGGTTCTATTGCGGCCCCCTTTACCAAGTTGAAAAGGTTGATCTATCTGGAATAAACCCCTTGTTTCTTAAGTCAGCCAACATCAAAGAAAAAGAGTTCATTCACCTGCCATTTAATGCTAAATTAATAAGTAAATGCGGCGAAGATCTGCTGAAATACTGTGAAAACAATGGTTATCCCTACGCCCGAGTTTTGATTGATTCTGCAGAAATAAAAGAAGGAAAAGTTTCTATAAAATTAAAACTAGAAACAGGAAGAGTGGTGAAAATTAAAGAGATTGTGCTGCATGGTGATGCCAAAATTAATTTAAAATACTTGTACAACTATTTAGATGTAGAGCCCGACGCGCTTTACAAAGAAAAAGTAATTAGCAATATAGATGTGAGATTAAGGGAATTGTCGTTTATATCTTTAGAAAAACCAAGCGCTGTTTCGTTTACCAATAAAGGCGTTATTCTTCATCTCTTTATCAACAATAAAAAAGCGAGTACTTTTAATGGTGTGGTAGGAATTTTACCTAACAACTCTACTACAGCCACAGCAACTCAGCAAAACAGCATTGCATTTACCGGAGATGTTTCCATGCATTTGGCAAATCTTGTGAAGCAAGGTGAAATAGCCGACTTGAAATGGAGAGGCTTACCAAATAAAACTCAAGAATTAGACATAAAACTCAACTATCCCTTTGTTTTCTCCTTGCCTATTGGATTAAGTGGCGCACTCAATCTTTTTAAACAAGATACTTCATTCATCAATTTTAATTCGACTTTAGGAGTAAGTTATTTATTCAAAGGAAATAATTATGTGAAAGCCTTTTGGAATCAAAAAGGCAGTTCGGTTTTAGGAAGCGCATCCACAACCAATGGAATTCAAAACAATGTTCAAAACAAAGCTATCTCCTACGGTATTGAGGCATACAAGGAAAAGTTAAATTACAGATTGAATCCTACCAGTGGCTATTTGTTTTTACTAACTGCACAGGTAGGAAACAAAACAATAGCTGGAGCAAAAAACGGTATTTACCAATTGAACATTAAAACTCAAGATTCAATTTCGGGACAAATCGACATTCCTGCTACCTCTCTCCTATATCAAATATCTGGTAAATCAGAAGTTTACTTCCCTTTCTTTAGCTTCACCACATTAAAATTAGGCTTGAGTGGTGCTTGGTTAAACAATCCCTATTTATTTACAAATGATTTGGCCAGAATTGGCGGCATTAAATCTCTTAGAGGGTTTACCGATGCTTCCCTCTATGTTTCCAAGTATCTTGTTTCATCTGTAGAATACCGATTTCTATTAGAGCAAAACAGCTTTATTGCTGTGTTTATGGATTATGCTTACACGGAGAGCATAACCATGACGCAGCGAGTGATAGATCACCCCTTAGGTTTTGGTGCTGGTTTGAGTTTTGAAACAAAAGCTGGTATCTTTAGCTTAAATTATGCTGTAGGAAGGCAATTGGGCAATCCGATTGATTTTAGTTCTGCAAAGATTCATTTTGGATTTTTGAACCAGTTTTAATGAAAAAGTATAAATACATATCGAGGTTTCTAATAATGTCATTGGCCTTTGTACTCTTTTCTTCACTTAGTCCAAACATCGATGAATTAAAAAAATACTGCAAAGACAACTACGGTACAAACAATTTGAATGATTTCATTTATGTCTCCATAAGTGAGCAGAAATTATACTTATTCAAAGATGGAGTATTGTTGAAGAGCTATGCCGTATCTACCTCTAAATATGGATTGGGTGCCGAAGAAAACTCAATGCGAACTCCGGTGGGCTTGCATTACATTAGAGACAAAAACGGAGGTAACGCTCCGCTTGGAGGCATTTTAGTGAATGGGAGGTATACCGGACAACAAGCCATCATAGAGAAGTCGGCAAAAGAAACAGGCAAGGACGATGTTACGACTCGCGTTTTGTGGTTGATGGGATGTGAACAAGGAAGCAACAGAGGAAAAGGAAATGATTCTTACTGCAGAAAAATTTACATTCATGGCACTCCCGAGGAAGGATTGATAGGAAAACCTGCAAGTCACGGATGTATTAGAATGAAAAACGATGAAGTGATTGATTTGTATAACAAGGCAAATTTGGGCATGTATGTGCTAATCAAATAAAAAATCCTGAAACATTTCTGCTTCAGGATTTACTTTCAATTAAGTCTTAATTATTCAACAATAAATTTTCCTTGAACATTTTCATTTCCTGCTACGCTGAAAAAATAAACGCCTTGACTCAATCCCAAAACATCAACATCAAGAGTTGTTTTTGATGCTGTGATAATTATTGAGCTAACATTATTTCCTAGTACATCATAAATATTTAGTGTTCCAGAGCTTAAACCTTCAATTGAAAATTGAGTGTTTACCGGATTAGGATACAGTTGAACTTTACTTGAATTTAGTTCATTGCTCGACAATCCAGATTGTTGAGTTAAACTGAATGCATTTGCAGAAGAACCTGTTAAATCCATTGTTCCCGACATAGATGTTCCTGTGAAACTAGTTCCATTCAATTGAATTTGATTCCATGGAGCCGATTCGCCAGTATTGATTAATCCGGCAACTTTTCCATTCGTAGCATAAACTTTTCCGCTAACCGGTCCGGTAAAACCTGATGCATTTACCACATCACCATTGGCATCAACTTCAAAAGTCATGTTTTTTGTTGAAGTACCACCAACAGTTTGGTCTAACTGATTTCCCCAAACTCCTCCTGCTGCGCCTAAATTCTTCACTTTATTAACGGTAAAAGAAAGACCTACAGAAATAGTTGCTGTGCTATCGTTAGAGAATGACCCCGTAAAAGGCACTGTACTAACACTATACACAATGGTACCCGAAATGATACCTGCTGGATTAATGCTATAGGTACCTTGACCGCCTGTTGCTCCAATTTTTCCAGCTTCTAAAATCAATCCTGAACCATTAAAAACCAGATAATTCTGGATTCCATTTCCGCTGATAATCCATGGACCATTCCATGAAGCGTTGCTGTATTGACCTACTAATGAAGAAGTAGTAAGAACAAATAAGCTTGATAATAAGAGTATTGCTTTTTTCATATGTATGTTTTTGGTTTTGCTAAAAATAGGCAATTGAATTCTACCTAACAAAATCATTTTTATTAGAAATTTCCCTTTGCCTGTTATCTTTTAAAGTATATTTGGCACGCTTTAAAAACTTATGCAAGAAAAACATACAAACATGAGCAAGGTGTCGTCAGCAGGATTGCTTATCACCTTGGGGATTATTTTTGGAGATATTGGAACCTCTCCTTTATACGTACTCAACGCACTTATTGACTCTGAAGAGATTAGTGAAAGACTGGTATTGGGAGGCATCTCTTGTATTTTCTGGACGCTTACTTTGCAAACAACGGTGAAGTATGTGTTTTTAACCTTAAAAGCCGACAATAAAGGTGAGGGTGGTATTTTTGCCTTATTCACCTTATTAAAGAGACTCAATAAAAAGTGGCTAATTTATCCAGCTATTATTGGAGGTAGTACACTTCTTGCCGATGGATTCATTACCCCTCCTATTTCGGTTACTTCCGCAATGGAAGGTATTAAAGTTTACTTGCACGATCCTACATTTAACGTGATCCCATATGTTGTTGGAATTTTAGCCATCATCTTTATTGCGCAACAATTTGGAACAAGTTTGATTGGTAAGTTTTTTGGTCCGGTTATGCTAATTTGGTTCTCTATGCTAGGTATACTAGGCGTTGGATTTGTTATTCAGAGTCCGAGTATCTTAAAAGCACTTAACCCTGTTTACGCCTATGAGCTACTGGTACTCTACCCTAATGGCTTCTGGCTTTTAGGAGCGGTTTTTCTTTGTACTACTGGTGCCGAAGCGTTGTATTCTGACTTAGGTCACTGCGGAAGAGAAAATATTAGAATTAGCTGGTTTTTTGTTAAAGCAACTTTGATTTTAAATTACATGGGGCAAGGTGCTTGGTTGTTGAGTAACAATGGTCAACATCTTAGCGGAAGAAATCCGTTCTATTCGTTAATGCCTGAATGGTTTTTGCCTTTCGGTATCGTTATCGCAACTGCAGCTGCCATTGTAGCTTCGCAAGCCTTAATTAGTGGATCTTTCACATTAATCAATGAGGCAATGCGTCTTAATTTGTGGCCTAAGGTTAAAATTAAATATCCTACCGAGGAGCGCGGACAATTGTATATTCCTTCTATAAACTGGATTTTGTGTTTTGGTTGTATTGGAATCGTTTTGTTGTTCGAAAAATCATCGGCAATGGAAGCTGCTTATGGCTTATCGATAGTAGTTACCATGATAATGACCACTTTGTTGTTATCTAACTTTTTGGTTTTACGTCGTTACCCCAATTGGCTTATTTACTTTATTCTTTTTGTATTCCTTATTATAGAATTTTCATTCTTAGCAGCCAACTTAATGAAATTCATGCATGGAGGTTATGTGACATTGATAATGGCTGCACTATTAAGTAGTGTGATGTTTATTTGGATGATTTCACGTAAAATTCAAAATCGATATGTTGAATTCACTAAAATGGATAAGTATTTACCAATCTTAATGCAGCTTAGCAACGACAAAACTATTGAGAAGTATGCTACACATTTGGTGTACATGACGGGTGCTGCTAGACCTAATGAGATTGAAGACAAAGTGATTTACTCGATTCTTAAAAAACACCCAAAACGTGCAGATATTTATTGGTTTGTACATATCGACCTGGCTGATGAGCCTTATTGTAGAGAATTTAAGGTAACTCAAATCATTCCTCATAAGATTATTAGAATTGATTTTAGACTAGGATTTAGAGAGATGCCAAGAATCAATACCATGTTTAGACAAGTAGTGACGATGTTGGCAGAAAACAAAGAAGTAGATTTAACGAGTCGATATGAATCTTTGCATAAAGAAAATATTGCCGGAGATTTCCGCTTTATTGTGATGAAGAAATTCTTGTCGTACGAAAACGACTTACCTTTCTTTGAGAAAATAGTGATGGAATCTTATTTTACCCTAAAAAAATTAAGCTTAAGCGAAGAGAAAGCTTTTGGTTTAGATACAAGTAATGTTACCATTGAGAAAGTGCCATTAATCATCAAGCAGGTTAAAGATTGCGATCTAAAAAGATTAGATTAATTAGAATACGATGAAATTCAAATTTGTTGCCTTCCTACTTTTAAGTATTTTATCGGTAAATGCTCAAAAAAATGTAGCCGACTCACTGGTAAAAAAGGCCGAGTTAAAAGAGAAAGACAAAGATTATTTCTATGCCATTATCTTAGTGGAAAAAGCTATTAAAGCCGATCCAAGCAATGATGATTTATACTACTACAAAGGTACTTTAGAGCTTTTGATGAAAAATTACAAGGAAAGCAGAAGAACTTACCAAACCGCTATTTCAAAATTCCCTACTAAGTCTGCACCTTACATGCAAATGGGAGATTTTTTCCATGATGTATTTGCCCTAGATTCTTCTCTTTTCTATTTTAACAAAGCCATCAAAATGGCAGAGAATGATAGCTTAAGATTTCACTATACTGCCATGCGAGGTGGAACGTATGCGAGGATGAAAAAATTTAAAAAAGCCGAGAAAGACTTCTTGTTTGCTTGCAAAAACCAACCTGAAAACCCTTTCGCTTTGAATGGTTTAAGCCTCACCTATTTGAGCATGAAGGAATACAATAAATCTATCTTTTGGCTAAAAAAGATGGTCGTTTTCGATACAACTTCATCTTCTTATACAAATTTAGGATTGTTGGATACCACAGTAGATAGTTTAGAAATGGCAATTCAATATTTCGATAAAGCACTTGCTATGGACAAAGAAAGTGCTTTCACTTATAGCAACAGAGGTGAATGTTACTATAAGATGAAGAAATACGACGAAGCAATGAAAGACATTAATTATTCTATTAAGCTAAACCCAAAAAACTCATGGGCTTATAAGAATAAGGCAAAAGTTTTAATTGCGCTTGGTAAAACTTCTGATGCATGTAAAGAACTAAATACCGCTGAGGAACTAGGATACGAAGTACTTTATGACAATGAGGTAAAAGAACTCATTAAAAGTAATTGCAAATAAATCGTGAAGAAAATTCTTCTTATTTCGGATACACACAGTTTTCTCGACCCTCGAATTGATAAACATATTGATGCCTGCGACGAAGTATGGCATGCTGGAGATATTGGTGATATTTCACTAACCGACAAAATAAAATCGAAGAAAAAATTGATTGCTGTATACGGCAATATTGATGATAAAACAGTTCGTTCTGAATTTAAAAAAGATGAAATTTTTTATTGCGAAGAAGTAAAGGTATACATCACTCACATTGGAGGATATCCGCCCAACTACACTCCTGCCCTATTTCAAAAATTACAAGAGGTACAGCCTAAACTTTTTATTTGCGGTCATTCACATATATTGAAGGTTATGTACGACAAAAGTATTTCTTGTTTGCATATGAATCCGGGGGCCTTGGGCACACATGGTTTTCACAAAGTGCAAACCGCGTTGAAGTTTGAAATTGAAGAAGACAAAATTCAAAACCTTCAAATTATTGAATTTACTAAAAGCATCTTATCTTAGTTTTATGAAGATATATGGATTAATCGGTTTTCCGCTTTCGCATTCTTTTTCTGCGGGTTATTTCAAAAAGAAATTTGAAAATGAAAACATTATAGACTCTGAATACAGAAATTTTGAAATTCCTTCCATAGATAAACTGCCTCAAATTATTGCCGAAAATCCAAATCTTGTAGGATTAAACGTTACTATTCCATACAAAGAACAAGTAATTCCTTACCTAGATGAGTTAGATGAGGCTGCCAAAGAGATTGGCGCTGTAAATACCATTAAAATAATTAGAGATGGAAACACGGTGAAGTTGAAAGGATACAATACCGACATCTATGGATTCAAAGAAACCTTAAAACCTTTACTTAAAAACAATCATTTAAAAGCACTGATATTAGGTACAGGCGGAGCAGCCAAGGCTGTAGAATATGTTCTAAAAAATATCGGATTGGATGTGGTGTACATTTCTAGAAATCCAGAAAAGTCTAATGAGAAATCTTATAGTGAGCTTAACGAAATTGCCATCAAAAACTTCCCAGTCATCATCAATTCTAGTCCGATTGGCATGTATCCAAATATTGATGCTTGTCCTGATATACCCTACCAATTCATCGACTCGAACAATCTTTTGTACGATTTGATTTACAATCCGGCAGAAACCTTATTTCTTAAAAAAGGAAAGGAAAAAGGAGCTTTAATTCAAAATGGATTACCTATGTTAGAGTTGCAAGCAGAGAAAGCTTACGAGATTTGGACAAACAAATAAGTAGTTCTTTTACTTGATAACCACTTTAATTTTTTGAAAAGCGACAACGTCACCTCCCCTTAGTTTTCTTCTTATTCTATTTTCCAATTGGTTGTTTACCTTCACTTGATTATCAAGAATCACCATTTTAGCCATTCCACCGCTATCCACCAGGTTTAGAAGTTTTAGTAGAACATTAAGTTCAATGTATTCTTGTTGATTGAGTTGAAATTCCATACTAATATTCGTAAAGTTCAATTGGTAAATTATCGGGGTCGGCTAAGAAAGTAAATCTTTTATTGGTGAATTCATCTGTTCTAATGGCTTCACATGCCACACCTTTACTTTGTAATTGTTTCATTAAAGTTTCAAGATGTTCAACTTGAAAAGCAATATGTCTTAGTCCGCTAGCCTCGGGATAAGACAAACGCGCAGGAGGATTTTCAAACGAAAAAAGTTCAATAACATACTCTCCGTTTAATGCTAAATCTAGCTTATAAGATTTGCGCTCTTCTCTATACACTTCACGTATCACCGAAAAACCCAAGACATTTACATAAAAATCTTTTGAGGTTTTATAATCGGAGCAAATAATGGCGATATGATGAACTTTCTTAAGCACTACTTTATGCCTCTTACCTTTCCTATCAATTCATAAGCTTCTTGCACTTTTTGGAACTTTTCGGTAGCAGCTTTAACATGCGCTTCTCCTAAACTTGCAACTTTATCGGGATGGAATTTAATAGCCATTTTGCGATATGCTTTTTTCACTTCGTCATCTGAAGCTGTTGGTTCAATTTCCAAAATCGTATAAGCCGACTTGGTATCCATTTGGTTAACGCGAACGCGCTGTTGTTGCTGTCCGCCACTGCTAGAATACTGCTGACCACCACCGCCAAATCCGCCAAACATAAACATCGCTTTTAACGATTCGTAATCTTTGTAGTGGATGCCCATGTAATTGGAAATGGTTTGAATCATATCCATCTCTTGCTTGGTGATTTGATCGTCGGCGTTGGCTAAGCCGAATAAACAATGAAGCAATTGTAAGCGCAAATGATAATCCATGTGAGCACCAATCTCTGTGCATACTTCTCTCACAGCAATATCTTGTTTAAGTAACTCTCTTAGCTCTAAAATTTGCTGTTGTGCATGATCGGCTCCAAATTGCTCGGTAAAAAATCTTTTCACAAAGTCAAGCTCAGAACGCATGATTTTTCCATCTGCCTTCATTACCGCAGCACAAAGTATAAGCAAGCTTGTGCTAAAATCACCTACAGTTGTTTGACCGCCAGTTGATCCACTAACTTTAATAGTTGTTCTATCGAAAAGGGCTCCTATGAACAGTCCGGCCAGTGCCCCCATCCAAGAATGTCCCGTCAAAAACCAACCAAGTGCAGCACCAATTATTTTTCCGAACATGTATTTCTATTTGATGTTCAAATTTATACATATTATTGTGGTGTTAAATTAATTATTGTGAAAATTGTATTATTTGATTTAGACGGCACTATAACCGATTCATCGGAAGGCATTGTAAATTCTATTAAGTATGCACTTTCACAATTAGGTTTTCCTGAGGAGCCCACCGAAAAAATCAAGCAGTTTATCGGTCCGCCACTCCAACAAACCTTCAAAATCAATTACGGCATAGATGATTATCAGAATGCAGTAAAGATTTACAGAGAATATTACGCGGTAAAGGGAATCTACGAGAATAGATTGTATGATGGAATCGTAGACGTACTAGATCAACTTAAAAATGATGGATATATCATTGGTTTGGCAACAGGTAAACCTACTTATTACTCGCGCATTATATTAAAACATTTCAAAATCGACCATTATTTTGATGCTGTTGTGGGTAGCAATATGGATGGCACACGTGGAGAGAAACCAGAAATAATAAGAGATGTGCTTGCCGAGCTAAATTTCGATAAAGACAAGCATACTGTTGTGATGATTGGCGATAGAAAACACGATGTTCATGGGGCAAATCACCATCAAATTAAGTGTATTGGAGTTTCATACGGCTATGCAGAGGATAACGAACTAAAAGAAGCTGGAGCAGCACATGTGGTGCATCATCCTATTGAACTGCTGGCACTGCTTTAATCGTTACTTTCCAAATGTAAAATGTGCATTATTCTGTGCACTCCAGGAGCCAGCAACATGGCTATTGTTGTTAAAAACACCACCCCACTATATAAAGAATAAAAAGAGGCAAATAATTTAGCAGCATTGCTCTGCATCACATTAACCGGACCCATACCGGTCAAAATCATAGAAGCATTGAGTAGAGAATCGATCCAGCTTAATTCACCAACATAATGGTAGCCCAACATACCAATTAGCAAGGAGAAAACTATCACAATAGCTGCGTAAAGTAAAAACGCGAACTGCCTACGCACAAAGGATCTTACAGAGATGACTCCTTTTGATTTGTGTTCAAATTTATTAATCGAATTCATTGTTCTAATTTACGTTTAATCTTTAAATATTAACGCTCTTGAAACAAAATAGTAAAAGTCGCCGTTCAATCGCACTCGAAAGAGAAAAGATTGTATATTTACTGCACATAACAGAATTAAACGAAGAATTATGGCAAACATAAAAATTGAAGGAACACCTAAATCGCCTACGGTAATTTTTGATGAAGCTGAAGGATTGTTAGAATTAAAAGGGCGCTCTATTCCAGAAGATTCGATTGATTTTTACGCACCAATCATTGAAACCATTACAAAGTATACAAAAGCACCTCAAAATAAAACTACAGTAAATATTCATTTAGAATATTTCAACACCAGTTCTTCAAAATGTATTTTAGATTTATTTAAACAACTAGAAAGCATTTCTCGTGCAGGAAAAGATATCGTTATCAATTGGTACTTTGAAGAAGATGATGAAGACATGAGAGAAGTTGGTATTGATTACGAAACGATCATAAAAATACCTTTCAATATGATTGAAATTGAGGAGTAATTTTCAATTCATCAATTAGTAATTGCGAATGCCCTTTATGGGCATTTTTCATTTTCAAGATTTGCTTAACCATCGATTTATCGTTTTAGGAAGCCATAATATCATCTAGGTATTTTACGCAAGCCTAATTGCACTATATCGCTAAATTAAATACCGATAAGTTGATATTGTAGAGCGAGATCAAGCAAAGTATCTTTGGAATATCAAAACAAACTAAATTATTTATTATGATAAAAGCAGAATTAAAAGAGCGTTATATTTTAAGTGCCGGTGGCATTAAACGCCAAAGAGTTGAGGAAATAGTTCATGAAACTCGCTACTTTACCAGCATGGATAAATTTCATGAATGGTACGACAAGTTTAAGGCTAAGTTATGGGAAGATGATCCTAAGAAAGTTGACCTAGTTGAAGGTATTTATGTAGTTACAGAAGAAATAAAAGCCGATGACAAATCTGTACCCGAAACTATGTCTAAATACGCATCTTTTAGAGATGGTGTATCATATTACTACGCTGCTTAACCTAGCGTATTTTTGCCCACAAAAACCCTCTGAGTAACCACAGAGGGTTTTTATTTTTAAACTGTAATCTTCTTTTCTAAAGAAGCAAAGACTCACTTTTTGAAAGACCAAAAAGTAAGCAAAAAGTCTTTAGCAAAAAGATGCTGCCTCCGCTCTCTCCTAAAATTCAAACCTCCTTTTATCCGGTTTAAATTTTAGGTTCACAGCCAGCACACCCTCCCCTTTTTGCCTGGCCGGCGCACAAATGTGATAACATGACTAAGAAATTATGGATACTGAATATTGAATTGGATTAATAATTCTAGTAGATTAGCTTAGCACATATTGAAAACCTTACTGATACTAATTGCCAGTTTTGATACATAATAACAATCAAGTTCAATGACAGCCAATTCACCTCAGAAACCAAAAACATTCATTACTAACTTAGAGGACTTTGATAGTAAAGAAAGGTCTTTACATATGTCTGCTGCCGCTAAAAATATTGATAGACTTAAAGAATTATCAATTGAAAATCTATGGCTTATGGGTGCAAATGATAATGAACTAAGAAAAATACTTCCGTTAGTTAAAGTAAAGTATTTAAACTTATATCAAGTTTTGGCTAAAGACTTAACAATTCTTGAAACCCTTAACAATATAGAAACCATTGTTTTGAATTGGAATACCAAGACGACTTATCTTTGGGACATAAGTAAAAATACAAATTTAAAAACACTTGAGATAACAGACTTTTCGAAATTAGAAGAAATAGACCAACTCTCACTTGCCCACCAAATTAACAACTTAACTTTTGGTGGTGGATTCAATAAGCCTTTGAAAATAAAAACAATTCAACCTTTATCTCGATTAACCAATTTAAAGTATCTCTGCTTAACAAATCTTAAAATTGAGGATGATTCTTTAAAGCCGATTGGAGAGCTTAAACAACTAGAAACTCTTGAAATCTCTAACCAATTTGAAACCAAAGAATATGCCTGGCTCGCAACTAGACTTCCAAAAACAACTTGCAAAATGTTTCAAGCTATAAATTCTTGCAAAATTGTTGATGCCAAAAATAAATTAGTTTGGGATACAATGGTTACTGTTAGAAAAAAATCTTTCTTGCTTTCTACAAAAGATAAAGCAAAAATAGAGAAGCACATTAAAGACTTTGAAAAACTAAAAAATGAGTTAGCAGATTAATGCGACTATCATTTAATTATTAAACAAAACCTAAAAGCTTAAAATTCACACCTGAAATTCAAGCACCGCCATCACATTTGTGCGTTGGCCAGGCAAAAAGGCGAGGGTGTGCTGGCTGTGAACCTAAAATTTAAGCCGGATAAAAGGAGGCGAAAATTTTAGGAGAGCGCGTTGGCAGCATCTTTTTGCCAAAGATTTTTTGTTTACTTTTTCATCGATTGGAAAAAGTAAAGCTTTGCTTCTTTGCAAAGAAGTCTGTTTATTTCTTTCCATTTTCTTTTTATATTCGCCCCACCTAACTAAATTTACTTTTCATGGAAATTAATAGCAGCGATGCCTTTGCATTGGCATCTCGTTTAATCAATCACAGCAACAAAAACATTTTTTTAACTGGTAAAGCAGGTACCGGGAAAACTACTTTTTTAAAGTACATTCAAGAGAATACGCATAAAAAAACAGTGGTAGTTGCTCCTACCGGAATAGCTGCTATAAATGCTGGCGGCGTTACGATTCACTCCTTTTTTCAACTCCCATTCGGCTCTTTTGTTCCCGATAAAAACCAAAATCAGCAGCGCTTCACCACTCCCGCTACCCTATTTAAAAACCTTCATATTGCCGGAGTAAAGCGCAAAATAATGCTAGAGCTCGAATTGCTTATTATTGATGAAGTGAGTATGTGCAGAGCTGATATTCTCGATGAAATTGATTTGGTTCTGCGATTCATTAGAAGAAAATCAAATGTGCCCTTCGGTGGCGTGCAAGTACTTTTTATAGGCGACTTACTGCAACTTCCTCCTATAGTAAAAGATGAAGAATGGACGGTTCTAAAAAACTATTACAAAAGTGCTTATTTCTTCGACGCTCAAGTTTTAAAAGAAAATCCTCCTATTTATATTGAACTCGAAAAAGTTTTTCGACAAGAAGATGAAGTTTTCATTATGTTGCTCAACAACCTTAGAAACAACAGCGTTAGTGAAGCCGACATAAAATTACTAAACGCTCATTATAAGCCCGAATACAATTCGGCAGAAGCCGATAACATCATCACCATTACAACGCACAATTACAAAGCCGATAAAATCAACAAAGAACATCTTGAATCTTTACCAGGCAACACCTATAAATTCAATGCTATGGTGCATGGAGAGTTTAGCGAATTGGCCTATCCTATAGAGAAAGAGCTGGAGCTTAAATTGGGAGCACAAATAATGTTCATTAAAAATGATTCTCAAGGTAAAAGATTCTTCAATGGTAAAATTGCAAAGGTTGCTTATGTTGATTCTAAAGAGATAAGAATTCAGTTGAACGATAAGGGCGAAATCTTAACACTTGAAAGACAAACATGGGAGAACACCAAATACACACTCAATGAAACAACCAATGAAATTGAAGAAAAAGTAGTTGGCACCTTCACCCACTTCCCCATAAAATTGGCTTGGGCAATAACGGTACATAAGAGTCAGGGACTCACCTTCGATAAAGCTATTGTGGATATTGGAAATGCATTTGCTGCCGGACAAGCATACGTTGCTTTGTCGCGGTTGAGGAGTTTAGACGGACTCATTTTAACATCTCGATTGAATGAGAATGCAATAGATTACGACAAAAACATTGCTGATTTCTCAACTGCAAAAGCCAGTTCAGAAGAACTTAAGAATCTTGCAAAGACCGAAGGTAAACTGTATTTCAAAGAGTATTTGAACAACAGTTTTGATTTAAAAAATCTAGATAAAATTTTAAAAACGCATATCGACTCCTATTACAAAGAAGAAGGTAAATCGATGAAACAACAGCACCGAAACTGGGCCATCAACCTTAGAGAAATATTAGCTGCAGAGATTCAACATAGCGATAAATTTGTGCAATATGTAAATTCCATTTTAGAGAAGAATGATGAAAATACCTATGAAACAATATACAAAAGAGCTATTGCTGCAGAAGGTTATTTCACGCCTGTAATTAAAAAGTTAAGTGCCAATATTTTGCATCATATCGAACTCATCAAAACAGAAAAGAAAAATAAACAATACCTAAAAGAACTTTTAGAGCTAGAAACCGATTGCAATGAACAAATTAAAAAACTCAATAAAGCCGTTGCTATAGTAAAATCGATGATGAGTAATAGTGAGTTTTCTAAAAACGACATCGCGCACCTCAATCAAAATCACGAGAGAGAAAAACAAATTAGTGAAGCCTTAAAAACCAACGAGCATTTAGCCAGCAAAACAAAGGAGAAAAGAAACTCTTTCACGGTGAAGGAAAACAAAAAAGACAAAATAGATACCAAAGAACTTACTCTTAGTTTGCACAGAGAAGGCAAAAGCATTGATGAAATTGCTAAAACACGAGGTCTCACAAGCACCACTATTGAAGGTCATTTGGCTCAATTGGTGAAAGATAAAAAGCTAAATTCATCTGAATTTATATCCGACGAAAAGGCCAAAGAAATTCGCGATATCGCTTTTAAAACTAAAACATTTCAATTGGGAGCTTTAAAAGCTATAGTGGGTGAAAAGTATACTTATGCAGAGTTGAAATTTGGACTAGCAACAATTTAAGAAGTCATCTTTGACAACTTCTCTTTTACATTTTTATCTACCGTTAAAATAATCAACAACTCAATCACTAAGCCGCCAAACAACCATTTCAACACATTCATTAAGTCGAAAGTAGATTCGGGCTCAAAATTTAGAAGCGTTTCTCTAAAACCTATAATCTTTTGTACATCGTAATATCTCTTATACTTTTCTTCTGATTGAGCCTGCTGCACTTTAACATCTGCTTTCCTAGCAAAAAGTGTTTGAGCGTAAACCGATTTCTTGTCTTTTTCTAAAGCCAACAAGGAGTCAACTCGAGAAAGCTCGGCCGCATAAATGCTCTGCTCTTTGTTGAACAATGCCTGTTTAGTTCCATAATCACGCAGTTCAATAGGATTGTTGCCAATGTATTTTAAAAAGGCTTTTTCTAAAGATTGAATATAGGCGGTATCATAAAAATCGGCAAAAACCACAAATTCATATCTTACATCTTTCTCGGCAATAATCATGTTTACTTTAGAGTATATTGCCTTTAAACTTTTAACTTCTTCAACAGGCAACTCTAGAAGCGTAGCCGCTTTGTTATATTCTTTTAAAGAAATTGATTTTGCTATCGGATTAAGATATTCTGACAAAGTTGTTTCAGAAACTACTGCCGTAGCCCCCATCAAACGACCATAATATTGGTGAGATCCAGTTCGATGCTGGTATTCTTCTAGAGAGAATTTTAAAACTAAGGTAAAAACAAGAAGAGCAAACAAAAACCAATACTTGACAAACATTAATCGAAGTATAGTTTTTATTTGCTCCACTTGGCAAAGAAAGCTAATTTTTAGTTAGCAAACGAAGTTGGGAATAAATAGTATTTCTTAGCTGTTTTTCCATCTTTACAAGCTTTTTGTTTAGATTTCGATTTAACAGTCGTTGAAGAAACATAATCCATTCTTACCGCTTTTCCTGATTTATCAACAGCATATACTTCAATATATACATCTCCTTTCGGACAAGGTAAAGCCATTTTTACTTTTTTACCTGGTGCAGGCAACATTTTAATATAAACGCCCATTCCACAATCATAAGAAACTCTTACCTCTGTAATCTTCAATCCTTTTTTAGCTTTAAATTGGAATACCGGATTTTGAGTTGGGTCAACATCAGAAGCAAAATTAGCAGCAACTGAAGTTTTAGTTTCTAATACATAGTAATCTTTACCATTGAAAGTTTCTTTCTTAGCAGCCTCTCCTCTATTTTGCCATTCCATTTTAGAGTATCCTTTCCATACATCAACTGGTTTTGTATTAGCACAAGCAGAAGCCGTTGGAATGTAAATTTTCATAGTTTTAGTTAAATTGGTATCAGCGCAAAGTTTAATATCAACAATTGCGATAGCCTCTAGATTGCTGAATTTTGGTCCCATTGTACTAAAGCCCGACTTTCTTAAAAGCATTCCTGTGTTGTATACATTTACAGTCATGCATCTTTCTAATTTCTCAAATTCACACTTACCCATTTTCAAAATCACGCCATTTGGCAAATTGATAATGGTATCGCTTTCACAACGAATTCTTTCTTGAACAGCCAGTAGTGAATCCATGTTGATTTTAGGAGCAACTTTTGCACCTACTTTAGTGGAGGTAACTACTACCATTACTCTTCTGTTCAATTTTCTACCTTCTTCAGTTGCGTTAGGTGCAGCTGGGTCGCTTGAACCGTGATTAACTATGGTGATGTTTTCTTTTTTTACTTTTTTAGAAGTAAAGAATTTTTGAACCGCATTACCGCGATCTTCCCCAAGACCCACGTTGTAATCTGGTCCACCAACGCTATCACAATAAGCATCGATTTTTACAGTGATAGAATCTGATTTAAAAAAGTCATACACTTGTTGTAATTGACCTTTATGCTCTTCGGTTAGAGCGCCTTTCTTGTAGTCAAACAATAAGGTGACATTTTGCTGTTGTGCTTGAAGCTTCGCGCAAAACAAAGCAGTAGCAAGGAGAAGTAAAGTAAATCTGTTTTTCATATACTAGGTTTTTGATGTTGTACTTTTCTAAGATAGAAAAATCATTTAGAATTATTTAACCATTTGATAATATTTGTCTCAATTCGTTTTTCTAATGTGTCTACTGGTTCCTTCACAAACTTCTTCCCAGTAATGTTTTCAAACAATTCAATGTATCTATCAGATACCATAGAAATAAAGTCATCGGTCATCTCTGGAATGGTTTGTCCCTCTTTTCCCTGAAAATTATTGGCAATTAACCACTGGCGAACAAATTCTTTCGACAGTTGTTTTTGCTCTTCGCCCTTTTTCTGGCGCTCTTCATATCCTTCAGCATAGAAATATCTTGAAGAATCGGGAGTATGTATTTCGTCGATCAATACAATATTTCCTTGAGCATCTTTACCGAATTCATATTTAGTATCTACCAATATCAATCCCTTCTCTTTCGCCATTTCTTGACCGCGTTTAAAAAGTGCTCTTGTATATTTCTCAATTTGTTCATAATCGTTTTGAGCTACAATACCCTTCGCCAAAATATCTTCACGAGAAATATCTTCATCGTGACCTTCAGAAGCTTTGGTGGTTGGCGTAATGATTGGTTCTGGAAAAGCATCGTTTTCCTTCAATCCTTCAGGCATCGTTACTCCGCAAAGGGTTCTTAATCCAGCTTTGTAGGTTCTAGCGGCGTGTCCCGACAAATATCCTCTTATCACCATTTCAACTTTAAATGGCTCACATCTTTTACCCACAGAAACCTGAGGATCGGGCGAAGCCAACAACCAATTGGGAACGATATCGGCAGTTGCATTAAGGAAGTGTTGGGCAATTTGGTTCAATACCTGACCTTTATAAGGAATACCCTTTGGCAAAACCACGTCGAACGCAGAAATACGGTCGCTAGCCACCATCACCAACACGTCACCTATAGAGTAAACATCTCTAACTTTACCTTTATACACTGCAGTTTGGTTTGGAAACTGAAAATTTGTTTTTGTTAATGCGTTCATTATCAATTATGAATTTTGAATTATTAATTTTGAATTAAGCCTTGTCATATGCCGTTAATATTTCTCTCACCAACTTATGGCGAATTACATCTTGTCCGTCGAGATATATAAATGAAATTCCTTCAATTCCTTTTAACAAATGAGCAGCTTGAGGTAAGCCCGAACGCTGACTGCGCGGCAAATCTATTTGGGTAACATCACCTGTAACAATGAATTTTGCCGATTGTCCCATTCGCGTTAAAAACATTTTGAATTGCCCTTCGGTAGCATTTTGCGCTTCATCTAAAATCACAAAAGCATTGTCTAAAGTTCTACCACGCATGAAAGCCAGCGGAGCAATCTCAATCGTTTTCTTCTCTAAATAATCGGCCAGCTTAGCATGAGGTATCATATCGCGCAATGCATCATACAACGGCTGCATATAAGGATCTAATTTTTCTTTCAAATCGCCCGGTAGAAATCCTAAGTTCTCTCCCGATTCAACAGCCGGACGAGTCATGATGATTCTCTTAACTTCTCTGTTTTTTAAGGCACGTACAGCTAAAGCTACAGCAGTGTAGGTTTTACCGGTACCAGCCGGACCAATAGCAAAAACCAAATCATTGGTGTTGGCCGCCGCCACCATTCGTCGCTGATTCATCGTTTTGGCTTTCACCATCAATCCACCATTGCCATACACGATAACACCTTCTCCGTCTTTACCCGCAATGATATCTTCCGACTCGTTGCCCAACAGCATATCAATGTTGGCCTCGGTTAGTTTGCCATATTTTTCAATATGCGCCAAGAAAAGTTCAAGTTTTTTCTCAAAGAAAATAATATCGGTTCTACTACCTGCCAACTTAATCTCATCTCCCCTAGCCATGATTTTTAGCTTAGGAAAATTCTTCTTGATGTGATTCAACTTTATGTTGTTAACCCCCAGC
Organism: uncultured Chryseobacterium sp.; assembly: GCA_964406465.1. Lineage (GTDB taxonomy): Bacteria > Bacteroidota > Bacteroidia > Flavobacteriales_C > JAHEZL01. Next base: position 23,297 of record CAYORT010000018.1, on the reverse strand, counting down.
AAATGCAAGGGATCTATGTGCTCTATCGTAATTATTTTGTCCAAATGTTTGGTTTTATTCGCGCTAAAATAAGGAAATGAATGATGGTTTTTAACAGTTATCAATTTAACTTTTGAGCATAGTAATCCACATTAGCTTGTTGTTAACTGACAAGACTTGAATGAAGCCACGGTTGCCAACTTCCGTATATTTGCCCAACTTATAGAGCATGGCGGTTATCACACTTACAACCGATTTAGGACTGAAAGACTACTACGTAGGCTCCATCAAAGGCGCCATACTGAAGGATATTCCTAACGCTCACATCATCGATATCAGTCACGATATTCCATCTTTCGATATTTCTGTTGCTTCATTCTGCTTAAAAAATGTGTACAAAGATTTCCCAGAAGGAAGCATTCATATTATTGGTGTTGCACCAAGTGCCGATGAGTACACCTTACACTTAGCGATTGAAAAAGACGGACATTTCTTTATTGGTGCCGACAATGGTATTTTCTCTCTTTTGTTCGACACCCCGGCAGATAAAATTTTTAGTATCAAAACCGGTGATAGAAAAGTTTCTAAAACCTTTCCTACCAAAGATTTATTCGTTTGGACTGCCGCGCACCTGGCTAAGGGTGGAAGAATTGAAGAGCTGGGCGACCCCGTAGAAAAAGTTAGAGAACGTATTAATTTTAGAGCCATTAGTGAAGGTAACATCATTAAAGGAATGGTCACTTATATCGATTCTTACGGCAACGTGATTACCAACATCTCGAAAAAACTATTTATTGAAGTCGCTCAAAAAAGAACCTTTGCCATAATTTTTAGAAGAGCCGACTATACCATTGAAGAAATTTGCTTTAACTACAATGAGGTGCCCGAGGGTGAACGTTTGGCTTTGTTCAGTAGCTCGGGCTTTTTAGAAATTGCTATCAATAAAGGTCACGCTTCTTCCCTATTCGGATTAAAATTAAACGACACCGTGCGTGTAGAATTCTTTTAATATGATTATTAGAATTGTAAAACTTACTCTGCAACTTGGCAAGGCAAATGATTTTCTTTTGCTTTTCGATAAGTACAAAGCTGCCATAAAATCATCGGAAGGTTGCATTAATGTGGAAGGATCTCAAAATATTTCATCGCCCAACATCTTCTTTACCTATAGTTATTGGAACAGTGAAGACGATTTAAACAACTACAGAAATTCACCCTTATTTAAAGAAGTGTGGCCTCAAGTAAAGGAATGGTTTGCCGAGAAACCCGAAACTTGGACAAATAAAATGATATAAAAAAAAGCCTCCTTCGACAAACGAAAGAGGCTTTTTAAATTTAGTAATGTTGCTAATTTACAATATTAGCAGTCGCTTGAGGTGTAATTTTCACTTTAATTCTTGTTTTCAATTATAAATTTTTCATCTGCAGTAGTTTATTTTTTGAGCAAACATAGGGCTCCTTAAGGCACCAAGCAATGTTCTCAAAATTATTCATTGTACGCTCAATTTTATTATTAAATTCGCCCTACTAAAAAAACAGAAAGTATGATTATCGAACCAAGAATGCGCGGATTTATCTGCCTTACAGCTCACCCAAAAGGATGTGCTCAAAATGTAATCAATCAAATAAACTACGTAAAATCTAAAGGTGCTATCAACGGACCGAAAAGAGTTTTAGTAATTGGAGCATCAACTGGCTTTGGATTGGCTTCAAGAATAACTAGTGCATTTGGTTCTGGCGCTTCTACCATTGGTGTATTCTTTGAAAAACCTGCTAGCGAAGGAAAAACTGCTTCTCCTGGCTTTTACAACAGTGCAGCTTTTGAAACTGAAGCGCATAAAGCTGGATTATATGCTAAAAGTATCAATGGCGATGCTTTCTCAAACGAGATAAAACAAAAAACAATCGACTTAATTAAGGCTGATTTGGGACAAATTGACCTTATTATATATAGCCTTGCTTCGCCGGTAAGAACAAATCCTAAAACCGGAGTTACGCACCGCTCGGTATTGAAACCAATTGGTGCTACTTTCAGCAACAAAACGGTAGATTTTCATACTGGTAAAGTAAGTAATATCTCTATCGAACCATGCAATGATGAAGATATTGCAAACACTGTTGCAGTAATGGGCGGTGAAGACTGGGATATGTGGATTGACGCTATGAAGTCGGCAAATGTATTGGCCCCTAACTTCACTACTGTGGCCTATTCTTATATCGGTCCGAAATTAACCGAAGCTGTATATAGAAAAGGTACCATTGGAATGGCGAAAAACCACCTAGAAAAAACTGCATTTGAAATCACTGAGAAGTTAAAAGACTTGAACGGCAAAGCTTATGTGTCGGTTAACAAAGCTCTGGTAACACAGGCTAGCTCAGCAATTCCAGTTATTCCTTTATACATTTCATTATTGTATAAAATCATGAAACAAGAAGGAAACCATGAAGGCTGCATCGAACAAATTCAAAGATTATTTAGTGAAAGACTTTACGCTGGTGGCACCGTACCTACCGATGCAGAAGGAAGAATTCGTATTGACGACTGGGAATTAAGAGAAGATATTCAAGCTAAGGTTTCTGATCTTTGGGATGTAGCAACCACCGAAAACCTAAATGAAATTGGCGATTTACAAGGATATAGCAATGATTTTTACCAATTGTTCGGATTTAAAGTTGAAGGCGTAGATTACGCTGCCGACACCAACGAATTGGTTGAAATACCTGGATTGGTATAGAAATTCTTTTGAATAATGAAAAGGGCTTGTACTAGTAAACAAGCCCTTTTCTTTTGCACTATTAATTGCTATTTTAGAAAAATATGTTTCAAAAGATTATCCCTAATAAGTATAAAAAAGAGAGCAATGAATACCTTAAGGCCAAACTCTTATTGAATGTACTTGCCTTAACATCGGCCATCTCGCTTTCACTTACAACATTAGGGTATTACATATCTTACAATCTCTCTCTAATTGTGATGCCCTTAGGTGCTTTCGCATTTTCTTCGCTATTTTTTTTGGTAAAAAAAGGGTTACCCTTAAATCTTGTAGGAAACATATTTGTAATCTGTAGCTCGATTATCATCATCACCATGATTACCTTTTCGGGAGGAATTTATTCTCCGGTTACACCATGGATTGCAGCCGGACCAACCTTTGCACTTCTTCTTATTAATAGAAAAGCAGCTTGGACATGGAGTGTAATAATGTGCTTAGTAATGGCAACATTTAGCACTCTTGAAGCCCTCGAATTAACGCCCTCTCCACAATACAACCAAGAGCTTAAACCTACCTACTTTTTCGTGGTTTACACCTCATTAATCTTCATTATGTTGATGGTAAACCTAATCTTCGAAAAAAATAAGAACGACGCATTAATTAAGGTTGAAGACGCTAATAAAAATATAACTGCGAGCATCAATTACGCTCGAAGAATTCAAAAAGCAATATTACCTACCCAAGACGAAATCACCCAGCTATTCTCTAAAAACTTTGTTCTATTTGAACCCAAAGACATCATTAGTGGCGACTTCTACTGGGTAGCTGAAATCGATGGAAAAAAGTTTATAGCCGTTGCCGATTGTACCGGACACGGTGTGCCGGGAGCCTTAATGAGCATGGTAGGAAATGAAATACTGAACAAAATACTTTTTGAAAAGAAAATCACAGAAGTCAATAAAATACTTAATGAACTTCACTCAGACCTTTGCTTCGCATTGCGTCAGTCTTCTACAGAAGTTAAAGATGGAATGGATATCGTATTGTGTGCTTTTACAGACAAGGAAATTGAATTTGCAGGTGCTAAAAACGCTCTCTATTACACCCTAAACAACGAAATATACAGCCTTGCTGCTAACAGAGAAGCCATTGGAGGAGATAATTTGAGTAGAAACTTTGATAAACAGATACTTTTAAAACAATCAGGAATGACCTTGTATCTATGTACCGATGGATTACAAGATCAGTTTGGAGGTGAAAAACAAAAAAAATTCACCATAGGAAGACTTAAAAGAACTCTGCAGCAACTATCTCAGCATACTATTGAGGATCAAAAAGAATTGCTTTCTACTATACTTCAAGAATGGAAAAAAGATGAAGAACAAACCGATGATATTTTGGTGATCGCAGTTGGGTTTTAAAAAACTGTGAATAAACTGTCTTTTTTTGTTCATTATTTCCTAACATATCTCCACAAAAAGCCTTATTATTGCGGGTATTTGTTTTTTTAGCAAAATGTCGAGTGATATTCAAGTTAAAGTAAAGCAGATCTTTTCTGCTTATCTGGAGACTAACGGACACCGTAAAACTCCCGAACGCTTTGCCATACTTGAGCAAATCTACTCCCAAAAAGGTCATTTCGAAATAGAGTCGCTCTATGAAAAAATGAAAAAGAAAAACTACCGCGTGAGCAGAGCTACCTTGTACAACACCATGGACTTGCTGTTGGCCTGCAATCTGGTTAGAAAACACCAATTTGGAAAGAACCTCGCACAATTTGAAAAATCACACGAATTCAAGCAGCACGACCACCTTATCTGCACCGATTGCGGTAAAGTTATGGAGTTTTGCGACCCTAGATTGCAAAATATTAAATCCACAGTAGGCGAACTACTCGATTTTGAGGTAATGCATCATTCCCTTAATCTCTATGGCGTTTGTTCTTCCTGTAAATCACTCAATAAAAAATGACAAAAGTTGACGTACTATTAGGCCTCCAATGGGGCGACGAAGGAAAAGGAAAAATTGTTGATGTTTTCACTCCTAAATACGATATCATTGCTAGGTTTCAAGGCGGACCAAATGCTGGGCACACTCTTGAATTCGACGGTATCAAACACGTTTTACATACCATTCCATCGGGTATTTTCCACGATGATACCATGAATATCATTGGTAATGGCGTGGTGATCGACCCTGTTATCTTGAAAAAAGAAATTGAAAAATTAATCGACCGTAAAGTCGATGTTAAAAAGAAAATGATTGTGTCGCGCAAAGCACACTTGATTTTACCAACTCACAAAATGTTGGATGCTGCCTCTGAAGCGGCTAAAGGTAAAGCTAAAATTGGCTCTACTTTGAAAGGTATTGGTCCGACTTACATGGACAAAACAGGAAGAAACGGACTTCGTGTGGGTGATATCGAATTGAGCGACTTCCAAGAAAGATACAACGTTTTGGTGGGCAAACACAAAACAATGCTTGATCAATATGGTTTCGATTATTCGGCTTTGGCTGGATTAGAGAAAGAATGGTTTGATGGCATTGCTTCTTTGAAAGAATTGACTTTTGTTGATAGCGAACACTATTTATCCGACGCTATTAAAGGCGGAAAAACCATCTTGGCTGAAGGTGCACAAGGTTCATTATTAGATATCGATTTCGGTTCTTATCCTTTTGTTACTTCTTCAAACACTGTTTGTGCGGGTGCTTGCACAGGATTAGGTATTGCTCCTAATAAAATCGGAGAAGTATTCGGAATCTTCAAAGCTTATTGTACTCGTGTTGGTAGTGGCCCATTCCCTACCGAATTAGAAGATGAAACTGGAGAAAGAATGCGTAAAGAAGGTAATGAGTTTGGTTCAACTACTGGTCGTCCTCGCCGTTGCGGATGGATTGACTTACCTGCTTTAAAATATTCTATTGCCATCAATGGTGTTACTCAATTGATCATGATGAAGGCCGATGTATTGAGCATCTTCGATACCATTAAAGTTTGTACTCACTACAATTATAAAGGTGTTAAAACCGATAAATTCCCTTACAACGTAGAGCCAGAAAATGTACAACCTATCTATGTTGACATGAAAGGTTGGAACAAGGATTTAACTGGATTAACCAATGTTGAAGATATGCCAAAAGAATTGAACGATTACATCGCATTCTTAGAGCAAGAGTTAGAAACGCCAATTACTGTTGTTTCTGTTGGTCCAGATAGAAAGCAAACTTTAATTCGCGATAAAGCACTAGCATAAATGCAGAAAGTGAAGAGTCCAACTTCCCAACTCCCTCTCGGCGGAGAGGGGTGCTACAAGGGCCCAGCGGGCAGCAGGGAGATGGACTCTTCATTGTTTAACCTCATTCTAGCTCTCACTATCTTTTTCTCCCTCTCACTCTCCTCTATTCAAGCCCAATTCAACAAAAACGAATACGTTGAAATCATCTCGGCAAACTCTCTCGAATCAAACACTCCGGGCATTCAAGAATTGATTGGCGATGTTAAATTACGCCAAGGCAGCATGTACCTTTCTTGCGATAAAGCAGTGATTAACGAAAAGACGAACGACTTTACGGCTACCGGACACGTGTATATGAACAAGAAAGATTCGGTGCGCACTTACTCAGATATGATGGAATATTTGGGTATTACCAAACAAACCATTTTTAGTGGCAACGTGAGACTAGTAAGCGACAAAACCACTTTAGAAACAAGTAAACTCACCTATGAAAACAATGGTGATGCTCATTACGAAAACGGTGCAACCATCACTCAAGAGAGCACTAAAATATTCAGTAAAAGAGGTACCTATTTCACCTCTAAACATTTGATTGCCTTTAGAGAAAATGTAGTTGTTAAAGCTGAGGAATTTTATATCACATCCAATGCCTTAGATTACGACACCAAAACAAAAATCACCTACTTTATTGGTCCCACTAACATCGTTTCAAAAAATGGTAAAATATATTGTGAGGCTGGTTATTTCGACAATAACAAAGGAGAAGCTGTATTTAGAAAAAATGCCGTGGTGAAAGACAAGGCAATGGTGTTGCGCGCCGATTCTATATATAGAAATACGAGAAAATCGGTGAGTCATGCGTACGGACATGTGCATGCTACCGACACGGTGGATAATGTAACGATCACTGGCGGACACGGAATTTTCTATGAAAAAGTGGGTAAAACAGTAATGACTGAAGGTGCTTTGCTTGAGCAACTCATCGACAATGACACTTTGTTTTTACACGCCGATACTTTGCGTGCATTAAATGATACTGCTAAAAAAGAAAAGAAAATTTTTGCCTATCATGGTGTTCGTTTTTTAAAAAATGATTTGAGCGGAATATGTGATTCTCTCACTTACTTTCCCTCCGATTCGCTGATCAAGTTATTTAGAAATCCGGTGTTGTGGATGGATAAGAGTCAGATTAGCGGACAATACATTGAAATACTTATTTACGAAAATAAAATTCATGAATTACGTGTGAAGAAAAACGGCTTCATCATCTCTCAAAATGGCAAAAATGCTTTCGATCAAATCAAAGGAAGAGAAATGACTGGCTACTTCTCTGATGGAAAAATGAAGAAAATGAAAGTGATGGGTAACGGAGAAACCGTTTATTTCGCTAAGGAAAAAGACAGCTCTTACACCGGAGTAAACAAAGCAGAATGCAGCAATCTCTTGATTCACTTTAAAGACAATAAGGTTTCTAAAATTAAATTCTACCAAAAGCCCGATGCCATCTTCATCCCCATCGCCCAAATTGATTTAGAAAAATTAAAGCTGAAAGACTTTATGTGGCGAATTGAAGACAAGCCTAAAGATGTAGCCGATTTGTTGAGAAACAAAAAGAAATAAAAGCGAAAAATTATCCTCTAAACACAAACTTCTAAGCATTGCGGTTTCTCCTCGGAGGAGGAGAAACCGCAATGCTTAGAAGTACACACCCCTTATAATTACTTATACTTACTTCTTCTCCAACAATCTCAACCCCTCCTCTTCAATATCAATCAATCTTTGCTTATACAAATTACCTACTGCCTTCTTGAAAGTCTTTTTACTTTCGCCAAACAATTGATAAATCACTTCTGGATTAGATTTATCGGTAACACGAAGAAAACCTCCATTTTCTTTTAGCTTGGCGATTATGATACTCGACAAATCTTTTGCTTGTTCGAAGCCAATCTTACTTAAAGACAAATCAATCTTTTCATCTTCGCGAATCTTTTTGATGAAGCCTTTCATTTGATCACCAATGCGCAGTGGTTTAAATACTTCATTTTTATAAAGTACTCCCGTATGTAATCCGTTCACGATAGCCTTATAACCCATAGGAGTTTTACCAAATATCATCAAATCTACTTCGTCGCCTTCTTCAACATCTAAGGCATAGGTATCTAAGAACTTCTCTACTTTAGCTGAGCCCACTATCCTTCTGCTTACCTTATCTAGATAAACATATACTACAACCGATTGTCCTTCCTCTAAATTTTCACGTTGCTCGGCGTAAGGAATCAATAAATCTTTAAGCACGCCCCAATCTGCAAAAGCACCCAGCTCATTTACTTCAACAACTTTTAGCGCACCAAACTCACCTACTTTAACCAAAGGTTTCTCTGTTGTTGCTACTGGCCTGTCTTCAGAATCCATGTATACGAATGCTTCCACCACATCACCAATCTTGGCACCTTCGGGTATGTATTTTTTAGGCATCAAGATTTCTCCCTCTTCACCTCCATCTAAGTACATTCCGAAATCAACCGCTCGGTTGATTTTCATTTTATTTACTTTTCCTATTTCTGCCATACTATAAAGAAACTAAAAATTTCATTGTATCTACTCCGTCTGCAAAATCATTTAATCCCGGACACTGAGCGTGTCCGAATGCCAACCCACCTTCAATCTTACCCACCACGCATTGTATCTTGTCTTGATATTCATTTAATGAATCCTTCACTTCACTTATGTTTTCGTATTGCTGATAATGCAATACCGACACCGAAGAAAAAGGAGATGAATTCTCTTTCATGAAGAAAAATCCGGCATCGATAAACGGATCTTTATTCAACAACATCACAGCTTTTTGATATTCTAAATTGTTTTGGTATTTGTTGTTTTCCAAATAAGGTAATTGAATTTGAAAAGCCTCAATCATGGTTTTAAACTGATATCCTTTGGGTACAAAAACCTTTGATACATTTCTACACCCGAGGCCATAGTACTGAAAAACATCTTTAGAGAATTCTTTTAATTCGTCTTCACTTTCATTGCCATCGAGCACAGCAATTGAAACTCTGTTTTTGCGAATTATGTTGGGGTATTTACCAAAATAATAATCGAAATATTTAGCCGAATTATCGCTACCTGTAGCGATAACGGCATCAAAATTTTTCATTGGTCGCTCAATGAATTCAATTTTATCGGCAAAGGAAGAATCAATGTTTTTGAGAATTTCACACAGGGCGGGCAACAAATGACTGTCGTCACTCGATGATTTAACAACCGCCGTATGTCCGCAAAGCAAAGTACAAAGCAAATCGTGAAAACCAACCATGGGTATGTTGCCGGCCATAATTAGCAACACACGCTTTGGAGAAGAAATTTTCTCCATATCTGAAGCGTATTTCGAAGCAAAAGTTTTTAAGTTGTCTTCGTGTAAAAACTCTCTAATACCCTGTGCCGATTGAATTACACTGTTGATTGAAAACCAGCCGTTATAACTCTTCGATAAGTGAGCAGCAGCAAGGAATTTCTCTTCAAAAGTATTCAATTCAATTTTCTCTCCAAGGTGAGATTTTATCGCTCTATCAAGCGAGTTTCCCCACAACACCAAAGAATTTATTCTTTTATCTAAATTCATTTATTCAAAACTATTTGTATTTTCGCCTACAAATTAACACAATAATTGTTGACTCATGGCTATAATGATCACAGAAGAATGCATTAATTGCGGCGCCTGCGAACCGGAATGTCCGAATAATGCTATTTATGAAGGTGGAGTTGAATGGAGATTATCCGACGGCACATCTTTAAAAGGAACAGTAACTTCACCAACAGGTAACTCATACGAAGCTGATGCTGCGAACGAACCTAAAACAAGTGATGTATATTATATCGTTAGCGATAAATGTACTGAATGTAAAGGTTTCCACGACGAGCCTCAATGTGCTTCAGTTTGTCCGGTTGACTGCTGCGTAGACGATCCAAACCACAGAGAATCTGAAGAAATACTTCTTTCTAAGAAGGCTTTCTTGCACCTATAAAGAATGCTCTGTTAATAAAATAGATACCCCGCTCCACAATACGAGCGGGGTTTTTACTTTATATTGCAAGCATGAACAGAATTATCATCATCTTATTTTTATTTTTTGTTTCTGTTGTTAAAGCAGAAGAAATTTCTGTTTTAGAAGATTCTCTTCTAGAAATCTCTGTTAAAATGAAAGAGGCCGATGAAGAAACAAAATTTTCACTCAACCACCAGTTTCAACAATTGTTGCTAACTACTCTCCAAAATCCCAATTCATTTAAGTATGAATTTAAGAAGCTTACCAACATCACACGATTGAGCACTCCCGACTTAAAGTACAATATTTTCACTTGGATGTTAAGCAACAGCGATGGTATTTTCAGCTATTATGGCTTCACCCAATTTTATGATAAGAAGAGTAAAAAAATGTATGTATATACTTTAATCGACAATGAGAAAGATATTGCATCTTTTAGCACTTACAACGATTCCACTTGGTACGGCATTCTTTATTATGAAATGGTACCTAAAAAAATAAAAGGAAGCAATACCTTCTTACTTTTAGGTTTTGACGCGAACGATTGGATGACTAAAAAAAGAGTGATAGAGCCATTAACATTTGGTAAGAACGGAAGACCACAGTTTGGGTCGACTGTATTTAAAGAAAGTGCTGAACCTGCCAAAAAGAAATCAAAATCGAAAAAAAACGCGCCCCCAGTAAAGAAGAAAAAGGTAAAAGTTGAAGCATTAAAATCAAGAATGATTTACGAGCATTCTGCTCAAGCATCAATGTCGCTTACATTCAATAGAGACTTGAATATGATTGTGTTTGACCATCTTGCGCCAAGCGACGAGAAATACAAAGGCACTTTCGCCTTCTACGCACCCGATTTTAGCTATGATGGTTTTGTGTTGAAGAATAACAAATGGTATTTGAAAACAAATTTAGATGCTAGAAATCCTAAAAGAAGAAAAGCAAAGAAGAGCGATATGATTGGCGTAGAGCCAAAATAAAATTACTTTCTTGTACAAACTGAAAAAATTGGCCGCACCGTATATCCTTGCATTCTCAATAATTCTATAATTCCCTTTTCTCCCCCTAAATGAGCTGCACCTATTGCCACAAAGGCATTTCCTTGAGGTAACATGGTTTTGATACCGCTCACCATAATTTCATTTCTCTTGTCTAACATTTCCACTTGCCAAAGGGAATCAAATTCAGCACTTATACTTTCAGAAGTTTGTTGCAAGCCAATAAGATCTTGTTTTAAATACATTTGAATTAAACTGTCCATCACAATTTTGATTTGTGGTAAACTATCGATGGTCGACATTAATTCTTGTTTTTGAATGGAGGTTGGTATTTTATCTAACACCGCTATTTGAGATTGTGCGCTTTCAAGAGAATACAATGCCTTACCTTGTTTCTGCGCATTCAACTGAAATTGCATATCCATAGGATAAGTAACATCACATTTTGTTTGTGACTCCATGATAGAAGCCGCCAACATCAAAGGGCGCATTTTATCCATCATCAGTAAGGTTGCTATATCACAATTTGCCTTCACACTTTTCTTTACCTTCTTGTATTCTTCTTTACTCAATATCTTGGATAGATATTGATTTTCATCTTGAATTAATATGGCGTTAAGCAATGCTTTTCTGTCACTAAAGTCTATCACAACTTCTAAGGCCAACACAGAGCAGCTATCTAATTTTTGTTGAGCCGAATCGGGCAAACAAAACAATCTACTGTCACGCAAATGCATGGTGCCATAAAGATACGATGGCTTATTTAATCCATTCCCCGAAATCTCCCAAAACAATGAATTTTGTTGAGCATTGATTGAAGAAACGAAAAAGAGCAAACCAAGGAGAATGTATTTTTTCATGAATCAAATTTGCGATTAAATTAAAAACAAATCACCAAGAATTGTTAATAATAATCATGGTAATCCTTCAAAAGAAGCCATATATATCTGTTATTTTCGCAGCGATTAAAATTTAAACAATGAAAAAAACTTACAAATACATTTTAGGGGTAGTTATGGTTAGTGCTACAATGTTTACCTGCGCATCAAGTCACGAAGTTTGTCCGGCTTACGGCGGCAGTATCGAGAAAAAAACTGAAAAGATATAAGCATAAAAAAACCCGACAAGTTCATTGTCGGGTTCTTTCCCCCTCGCTCATCTTCCCCTCCCTATTTCTTTACCAAATTTTCACTATGCACCAATTCATCATTGGTTAACATTTTCACCCAGTATATACCTTGCGATATTCCCGAGAAATCCATTGATACTTCTTTATCCATGTGATCTAATTTCTTTTGATAAACAACCATTCCCAATGAGTTCACCACTTGAATTTCATCAATTTTTTCAGCCCCCATTAAGGTAACTTTGTTGTATGTTGGATTGGGATACATTTTATACAATGTGTAATTTTCATCCATCATCACAAACTTAGTTGCAGAGTAATCTGGTATTCCAGCTAAGTCCACCATTTTCAATCTATAATAGTTTTTACCAGCCAAAGGTTCTGTATCTTTATATTGATAGAATGTCATTCCACTTGAGTTTCCTTTTCCTTCAATTACTGCTATACTTTCCCAATTTTGCGCATCGGCAGAACGTTCGATAGAATAATAATCATGATCAATCTCTGTAGCACTTGCCCATTGTAAATCGGCAGATGTGGCGTCTTTTTTCACAAAGAAACTCAATAAATCCACATACAATGGTGCTACAACACCCATTTTAATATCATCTAAAGCGAAGTCATTCCCTGTTGCCGCTGTATTTTGATTGACAATACAAATATTGGCAGATGTTGATGCGCCCGAATTCCATGACTGACAAAACTGAGTCCAGGTGCAGGTTGTACCAGAAGCAGTAAAGTTTGAGCCTAGTGCAACGCCGTTGATGGAAAATTGAAGTACAGCCGGACTAGTTGGGTGAACCGATGTTACGTAGGTAGAAAAAATATAATCAGAATTAGCTGTTGTACTCACTGTTGAACACCAAACATTTACTCCCGCTGTTGGCGCACCATTTATCACCATCATTTTACCAGTACCAGATGTCTTATCTCCACATGCCGAAAAATTAGTATGGTCGGCTTTGGGATTGGTAACAACATCGTATTTTGCTTCTGGAACTAGGTTACCCGGATTGTAACCGTATGCACTTGTAAAACCTGTATTTCCTGATTCGAAGGTACCATTTGATACCAAGTTAGAAGAGATGCTACATTGAGCTTGTACTGATGAAGACATCAAGATTCCCGCTATCGCAGCTGCTGTAAGCCCTTTGATATGTATTTGCGGTTTCATGAGTTTTCATTTTCGTTTAAAGTGCAGATTGTTTTCTTGTGTAACGATACGTGAAAGTACTTAGTTACAAAATAACGAAATGAATTTGTGTATAGACAGATAGAATCTGTCTTAAAAAGAGAATCTTCCGCTGTTTAAATGGAAAAGGATAAGGCGCTTACAAGTCAGATTCTATCTGACTCTACGAAGACCGTTACTTTCAAACTGAAACAAAGTGCCTACAATTTAAATTTCTTTAATTATTCTTTTACTCTCATAGGATGCATTCTGAACAATAGCGAAACTACCGCAGTATAAATAATCCCTAAAATTAATGTCATAGCAAGTTGCAACCCCGAAATCGCCCACCAAGAATATATCATCTGAGCCCTTTCAATACCTTCTGCTTTATCAGCCTCAGATATACCCGGATACGACTGAATCATTAATATCATATTATCCTGCATTTCGTTACCAAAAACCAATATCGTGGTAATAGATGAAATTGCAGAAAAAACACCTATCAATAAGGAAACTCCAATTCCAAGGAGCATTTTCTGCTTAAAGCGAAAATGCCTATTCCACTTATTTTCAAAAGCATCATACATTTTAATGTAAATCCCTACAATAAGTAACAAGCTGCCTCCCATAAACAATATTTGCTTAAGGATTTGAAACTCACTTGTAACTAATCGAGCGAAGAAGCCTAAAAAACCTGCTACTAAACAATATGCTAAAAAATACAGCTTTTTTTTCATTTATATACAAATCAAAAGGGATATCAAAATTGATATCCCTTCATATTTTAATTCAACATTATTATCCGTTCATTGATACCAAGAACTCATCATTGTCCTTAGTATTTCTCATTCTTTGTAACAAGAATTCCATACCTTCCTGTGGATTCATGTCGCTTAAGAATTTGCGCAATGCCCACAATCTAGCCAATGATTTCTCATCGGTTAACAAGTCATCTCTACGCGTACTAGAACCGTTCAAGTCGATAGCCGGATAAATACGTTTGTTCGCCAATTTTCTATCCAACTGCAACTCCATGTTACCAGTACCTTTAAACTCCTCAAAGATCACCTCATCCATTTTAGAACCAGTATCTACTAGAGCAGTAGCAAGGATAGTGAGTGAGCCGCCACCTTCGATATTTCTTGCTGCTCCAAAGAATCTTTTTGGTTTGTGTAAAGCGTTGGCATCAACACCACCCGACAAAACTTTACCAGATGCTGGAGAAACGGTATTGTATGCACGAGCCAAACGAGTTATAGAATCTAATAAGATTACTACATCGTGTCCGCACTCCACCATTCTCTTCGCTTTCTCTAATACGATACTTGCTACTTTAACATGTTTGTCTGCAGGCTCATCAAATGTTGAAGAAACTACTTCTGCATTTACCGAACGAGCCATATCTGTTACCTCTTCAGGACGCTCATCAATCAACAATACAATTAAGTAAACTTCTGGATGGTTCGCCGCAATGGCGTTGGCAATTTCTTTTAATAAGATGGTTTTACCCGATTTAGGTTGAGATACAATTAAACCTCTCTGACCTTTACCGATTGGTGAGAACAAATCAACAATTCTCATCGATAAACTTGCTCCTTTGTGCTTGCAAATCTCTAATTTTTCATCAGGGAAAAGCGGAGTCAAATAATCAAAAGGAACACGGTCACGAATAACATCTGGGGCACGGCCGTTGATCTCTAATACTTTAATTAATGGAAAGTATTTTTCACCTTCTTTAGGCGGACGAATAGTACCTTTTACAGTATCACCAGTTTTTAAACCGAATAATTTTATTTGAGATTGAGAAACATAAACGTCATCTGGAGAAGTAAGGTAATTGAAATCAGAAGATCTCAAGAAACCATAACCATCGGGCATAATTTCTAACACACCTTCATTCTCTACGATATTGTCGAAGTTGAACATTGGTTCTTCTTCTTCTTTTGGAGCTGGCGGAGTTACTGGCTCTTCTCTTCTTTCGAAAGAACGGTCGTCGCGACGCTCGAAAGAACGCTCATCTCTTCTTTCGTATGGTCGGTCATCTCTCCTATCGTTGTTGTTATCTCTACGATCGTCTCTTCTGTCGTAAGACGGACGGTCATTTCTGTTTTGATCACGGTTGTTGTCTCTGCGCTCGAAAGAACGATCATCTCTTCTTTCGTAAGGACGGTCGTCTCTACGCTCGAATGAACGTTGTTCTCTTGGGGCTTCTGTTCTAGTAACAGGAGTTTCAACAGCTGGTGCCGCTGGAGCTTCAACTACTGGAGCTTCGGGAGCCACCTCTGCAGTTGGTGCCACAGGAGCCACTTCTTCTGGTTTTACTTCATCCTCTGTTTTTGCAGAAGTACCATCGTTATATGGAGTTGCAGATGCCGAAAACATTGAGTTTCCAACATTTGATGTAGCTACTTTTTTAAGTACTCTGGTTCTCTTTCTCTTCTTTGATTCGGTATCATCGCCTTCTTTCGCTGGAGCTTCACCACCATTGTCGCCATCTGCCGGACCAGCAATTTTAGCCAATAACTCATCTTTTTTTAGATCTTCAACACCTTCAATACCTAAGGCTTTAGCGATTTCTCTTAATTCAGAAACCGGTTTCTTGTTCAATTCTGCACCTTCGCTCATGTGTAATTTGTTATAACAATAATTTTTTGTGATTTGTTTTGGGAAAAAATACGTCTTGTGAAAAGAATCTATCGGAAGCGATAAATTGATTTGCAGAGCAATGTTACGACTTTATATTATATAATGAAATATTTTTTGAAATTTTTTTAAATACAGGTTTTAGGTCGCTTTTGTAAAGCTTCGCCAAAGAAAGTTTATTTATTACTTTTATCCAAATTTATTTTTATGATTCAGAGGATACAAACTGTTTATTTAGCAATAGTAGAATTACTAGGTTTTGCGGGAGGACTTTTAATTTTTCTGCAAAGTGAACAAAATACAATGCAGACTATATTTGGTGTAACGATGGTAGCAATAGCATTTTTGCAAATGCCTTTGATTATACTTTTTAAAAAAAGAGCAATACAAATTATTCTTTGCAAGGTGATGCTACTTTTATTAGTTGGTATTTCAACATTTTCAATATTATTCAATGAAGAACTAGCTATCGGTATAGGTTCAGCAATACCAGTAGTTCAATTTCTATTTGTCTTCCTCGCCCTTCGCGCCATCAAAAAAGATAAAGAGTTAATTCGTTCGGTAGACCGCATTAGATAATTTCAAGAATATACTTCCGTAGGGGCGAGCTGCTGCTCGCCCGAAATTAATGTATTAAGCGGGCGAGCAGCAGCTCGCCCCTACGCATGGTTCAAGAAAACAATTCTTTTTCTATTTTAGCTCTATGAATTTTTCTCTACTTCAAACCCTCTGCTCTATTCATGCGCCATCGGGCTCTGAACAAAATATTTCTAAATTTTTGCTTACCTATATTAAGAAAGAAAGTAAAAAGTGGAAGGTCACTCCTACTATATTATATGGTAAGGAATTTCAAGACACCATCGTTTTGGTTTTTGGTAAACCTAAAACAGCTATGTTCGCACACATTGATTCTATTGGCTACACTGTGGCTTATGCCAATAACTTAATTAAGATTGGCGGACCAGCATCCAAATCGGGATACAAATTGGTAGGCGAAGACAAACACGGCGCCATTGAATGTAAATTACATGTAGATAAAGAAAGAAACTTATCCTATTTATATAAGCGAGAAATCGAGCGAGGCACTACCCTGACTTTTAAACCCGATTTTAGAGAAGATGAAGATTATATTCAATCGTGTTATTTAGACAACCGACTGGGGGTTTTTGTAGCTTTAAAAACCGCCGAAACTTTAGAAAACGGAATCATTGCTTTTTCCACTTACGAAGAGCATGGCGGAGGTACTGCACAATTCATTGGAAAGCACATTTATGAAAAGTTTAAAGTGAACCAGGCGCTAATTTGCGACATCACCTGGGTTACCTCTGGTGTGCAACATGGTAACGGCGTAGCATTCTCCATGAGAGATTCGGGAATTCCGAGAAGAAGTTATTTAGAAAAAATAAAAGCCATTCTCGATAAAAACAAAGTGATGTACCAAATAGAAGTTGAATCTGCTGGTGGAAGCGATGGAAATGTTTTGCAACACTGTCCGTATCCTTTCGACTGGTGTTTTATTGGTGCTCCAGAAGACAATGTGCATTCACCAAATGAAAAAGTGGCAATAAACGACATTGAGCAAATGTTGAAAGCCTATAAAGTTTTGATGAAGGAAATGAATAAGTAGTTAAAACGTATTGGTGGTTCCCGACATTAACTGAATAAATCCACCAGTGGTGATGGTTTGATTGGGTTTACATGAAGTAGAATAGCTGGCTACATAATAATAAACACCATCGCTAAGCACAGAACCAAAAGAAGTTCCATCCCACAAGCCGTTTACTCCTTCAAAAGTATACACCAGCGCTCCCCATCGATCATAAATCTTAACTTGTAACTCAACAAGATTTTTTGATACCACTTTAAATTCATCATTGTAGCCATCGCTATTGGGAGTGATCACATTAGTGATTTTAAAATCGGAAGGAATTCCAGCAACACAAGTTGTATCGGCTGCATATGAGGCCATCGAGATGGTTAAGAAAAACAACACTATTGAAAGGTATCTCTTCATATGAAGTGAAAATAAAATATTTTTTACTGCTATAAAACAGCAGATTTTACATTCTACTTAAACTTACCAACAGAGAAAATGTTAACATCGATGCAAAAATAAATTACACCTTATATATATATATATATATATGCTAAAGAAACTTTGAAATTGCTTCTAACAAATTCTCTGGACCTTTCACCGGACGTTTGCTTGAAACATCAACAAAAACAAGGGTTACAGAAGCATCAACCAGAACATCACCCGCGCTATTGCAAATGGTAGATTCAAACACAAATTTCACCGAAGGCTTTTCTTTAATGGTGGTTTTTACAGTTAGTAAATCATCGTACAAAGCAGGTTTCTTATAATTAATGGTAAGATTAGCCACGGGTAATAAAACACCCTTTTCCTCTAATTCCTTATATGGAAAGCCCATTTCACGAAGAGCTTCCACTCTACCCACCTCTAAGTAAGCAGCATAATTTCCATAGTAAACAAAGCCCATTTGATCGGTCTCTGAATATCTAACCCTAATTTTAGTTTCGTGTAAAAACATAGTCGATTTTATTATAATTCACTGAAAAATAAATGCTTGAGTTTTTTGACAAAAAAACGATCATTTTTTTTCGTTTTGTAACCTCTTGAAAATTAGCAAAAAAACTACTCTTAAATAAACTATTTTTTTACCTTCCGCAAGTTAATCACTTCAAAAATACAAACTTTTTATAGGGTGCGTAAACACTAGGTAAACGGCATAAAACAAATTTTGTGAAAATACAATAGCAAAAGCATTTTTTTTTGAACTTTTTTTAGGCAATATTTGTTCACGATTCGAAAATGATTTTGTAATATAGCGTTCCCAATCATTGATAAGAAGAAATTAAGTAACACGACACGATATTTTTGCATGGAGAAGACTCACGACAAAGCTTGGAAAAATTGCCTCTCGGTCATTAAGGATAATGTTAGCCCTCAAAGTTTCAAAACTTGGTTCGAACCAATCGTTCCATTGAAACTTAAAAACAAGGTGTTAACAATCCAGGTGCCGAGTCAGTTTTTTTACGAGTGGTTAGAAGAACACTACATCACTCTTTTGAAGAAAATCATTCAGAAGGAATTGGGTACAGGAGGAAGATTGGAATACAGCATCATCATGGATAATGCTCAAAACAACACTAAGCCTTACGCCATTAAAATTCCTACTACTGATAAGAAGGCCATTAAAAATCCTTCTCTAAACATGCCACTAGATTTGAATCAAGCTACAATTAGAAATCCATTTATTATTCCTGGATTGAAAAAAGTGGTGGTTGATTCTCAATTGAATCCAAACTATTCATTCGATAACTTCATTGAAGGTGATTGCAATCGCTTAGCTCGTTCTGCGGGATTTGCCGTAGCCAACAAACCTGGAGGTACTGCTTTTAACCCATTATTGGTTTACGGTGACGTAGGCTTAGGGAAAACACATTTAGCGAATGCTATTGGTATCGAAATCAAAAAGAACTATCCTAACAAAACCGTTTTGTATGTTTCTTCTGAAAAATTCACGCACCAATTTATTGATGCTGTTAGAAACAACACACAAAATGATTTTGTTCACTTCTACCAAATGATAGATGTTTTGATTATCGACGATGTTCAATTCTTCGCTGGTAAAGAAAAAACACAAGACGTATTCTTTCATATCTTCAATCACTTACACCAAAATGGTAAACAGTTGGTTTTAACTTCTGATAAACCACCGGTGGAATTGCAGGGAATGGAACAAAGATTATTGTCGAGATTTAAATGGGGACTATCTGCCGATTTACAATCGCCAGATTTAGAAACTAGAATCGCTGTTTTGAACAAAAAGATGTATGCCGATGGTATCGAGCTTCCTAAAGAAGTGGTTGAGTACTTAGCCTACAGCATCACTACCAACATTCGTGAACTAGAAGGTGCTTTAATCTCATTGATCGCTCAATCTTCTTTGAACAAAAAAGCAATTACTTTAGATTTAGCGAAGCAGATGATCGACAAGTTCGTGAAAAACACTGCTCGTGAAGTATCTATCGATTATATCCAAAAAGTAGTTTGTGATTATTTCAGCCTTCCTTTAGAGTTGATGAAATCGAAAACACGTAAACGTGAGGTGGTACAAGCTCGTCAAATTGCCATGTACTTCTCTAAAAATCTTACTAAATCGTCTTTGGCTACCATTGGTATGCACTGCGGAGGTAAAGATCACGCAACGGTATTGCACGCTTGCAGAACGGTAAACAACTTAATGGAAACCGACAAACGCTTTAGAGTGTATGTTAACGACATCGAAAAGAAAATTAACTTGAGTTAATAGTCAAATCAATAAAATAAAAAAGGTCCGCTAATTAACGGACCTTTTTTATTTTACACTACTCTGCACCCAATCATTCAATTATTGAAATTCTCTTTTCAACTTAATTGCGAACACCAAAAATAACTTCAATATTTTTTCAATTACAGTACTTTAATTTATTATGATTTCGAAAGCAAACACTATTTCAATAAAGTAACCACACCCGATTCTTGCTTGGTTTGCAAATCTCTATTGTTCCATGCTTTATAGGTAATTAAATAAACGTAAACATCTTGTTGCGCTATTTGTCCGCTTCGCGTGTTGCCATTCCAATAGTCATCACTATTGTTAGACGTAAAGACTTTTTCTCCACAACGATTAAAAATAGAAAGTTCATAATCGTAAAAATTGCAACTGAAGGTAGGCTTGAAATAATCATTTATGCCGTCATTGTTTGGTGTAAAACAATTCGGTGTAAAAACAGAACAATCACACTGTTCTTTAAATTTAACCACGAATGAATCTAAAGCACTACCACAATAATTTTTCTTGTTAACGAAAAATACTCCGGTATCACTAACACTAATAAAATTATCTTTTGAAGTTGTATTCCAAATGTACTCGGCATCTTTTGCAGCTAAAGCCGAAAGCGTTATTTGTTTGAAATCGCAAGCAACAGGCAATTCAAAATTATTATAAGTTGGAGTATTCATCGCAGAAATAGATACTTGATCTGTAACAGAACAGCCAATCTCATTAAAAATTTCTACAGAATATATGCCTGCAGCAGAAACAATTAAACTATCGCTTGTAGAACCAGTTGACCATTGTATGGTGTGCAAAAGATTAACATTAACTGCCAATGTGATTGTATTGTTATCGCATAAAATTCTATCAGCTCCCAACTGCACAATAGGATATGCATAAAAAGTTAGCTGCACACTATCTCTGCTTTTACAATTATTAATGGAAGTGGCTTCTACCCAGTATACACCATCATTGTGTCCCTTAAGAACCTCGTTGGTAGAAAGATCGTTCCATAAATAGGTATAGGCATTTCCTAAATTTGGTGAAAGTGTAGCCACTTGCCCTGCACACAACTCTTGATCAGGACCCAAAGAAAATACAGGTAACTGTTCTACTGTAATTGCAATAGTATCACGTTGAACACATCCATTGTTATTGGTGATGGTTAGCATAACATCTCCAGAGGTACCTGCAGAATAGTAACGAGAATTTCTTGCGATTGGCAGCCACGAATAATTAGCTGCGCTACCTGCATCTAGGTACACAGAATCTTTTGCGCAAACAAGGGTATCATTTCCTAAATCAAGGGTAAGGGCATCTACCTCAATTATGATAGAATCTTTTTGCGGACAACCATATGCATCTTGCACATTTACATGGAACAAGCCTTTGCTAGCTATAGAAACCACTGGGTTATTGGTTGCAAGTTCGGGCCAATTGTAACTCGCGCCCATTCCCGATAAATCGATGGTATGTTGAGAATTTCTACACAAGAAAACACTGTCATTGGGAATTAAATCGAAATACGAATTGTAGGCAACATCAATAGAATCGCTAAAAAAACAAGTAGAGGTGTTATTTGTAAGCTTAACAGAGTATGTACCAGCTGTTGAAATGGTTTTTGCGTTTGACGTTGACAAATCATTCCATAAATAAGAGCTATTGGGATGGTTAAGTATTAATGACAGAGAATTTCCAACACAGAGCACGGTATCATTGCCCAATGAAAAGCCTGGCAAAGGAAATACACTTACGAACCTAGAAGCATACACTGTACAATGTTGATTTTTCACCTTCACCAAAACATCTCCATAATTAGAAGTGGTAAATGTAGAATCGGTGCTGTTATCTGGCCATAGATATTGATTGCCACTCACCTGATTGGTATTCACATAAAGGATTGTTGATTCACCTAAACACAAGCTAGTATCACCCGAAATACTCGCGCTAAGATTCATGTGATTTACTTTAATAGTATCTGAAAATACACAACCCGTAGATACATCTGTAAGCTTAGCGAAATAGGTGCCGCTGGTGCTCAAAATTCTGCTGGCACCAGTGGTCATATCGTCCCATAAAATATTAACTCCTGGTTTAGAAATGGCCATGTTAACAACAGCCGAATTACAAATAGAAGTATCATTACCCAAAGAAAATTGAGGAAGTTTATTTACAATCACTACAGAGCTATCACGCACCTTACAACCATTATTGTTTATTTCCACCCACACCAAACCAGGAGTAGCAACCGAGGTAGAATTTAATGTAGAAGCATTGCTCCACAAATATTGGTTACCGCTATTTTGATTAACAATAGCCGTTAAAAGCGCACTTTCTCCTTCGCAAAAATTGGTATCGCCAGAAATTGAAACATTTAAAATAGTATTGGTAACATCCAAAGTATCTCTATATACACATTGTGAAGTATCGTTAGTTACTCTTACAAAATACTTTCCTGTGCTTACAATATTTCTTACATTAGAAGTTCCTCCATCATCCCATAAGTAAGATACACCTGTTCTATTGATGGTAACATTAAAAGGTGCTCCAATACACAAAGTAGTATCAGACCCTAAATCAATTACCGGAAGATTATTCACCTTCACATGAACCGTATCGTAAACCGAACATTGTCCGTTTTGCACCTCCAAAATTACTGGTCCAGAATTCATTGGAGTAAAAGTTGTATTACCTACTACTCCGTTCCATTTATACACACTTCCATTCGTTACGCTTGAATTAGCGGTAAGTGCACTTGGTTGGTTGACACAAAATGTATCAACACCTGAAATTCTTGCATTGATAGGACTATAATTTACTGTAGCGCGTCCAGAAAACAAACAACTAGAAGCATCTCGCCCACCCACCACGTAAACACCTCGCGTTGCGAAAGTCGCGGTATCTTATCTTCCTACTCTTCCCGAATTCCATACAAAATTATTTAGATTATTTGCAATTTGTTGAGCATCTAAAACGATAGACACTGTTGTAAGCTACCCTTAATTTCGGACCATTTATTAATTGACTACTAATTTACAAAT
>CAYORT010000017.1:0-70126 GCA_964406465.1 uncultured Chryseobacterium sp. | reverse complement strand
TTCTTGCATTTTTTTTCCGTTGTAAATCACTTGTCCCAGCACCTTTTCTTCTCCCGCTTCTCCTGCAGGAATAGTTAAAAACAACTCTTCCACAATAATTTCATCGTATTCAATTTGATTATCGACCAACACTTTTGAAATAGGCATTGGTTTAGTTGCGAAAGAAAATTCTTTAGAGTTTTTATTGTGTTCGGCAACAGGTAAAAAAGCGAAAACTAAACCTTGGTCATCGGCTGAAGACAAGCTGTAAAAAGAATCAAACTCCAAATCTTTGAAATTCAAATTACCGTTTGCATCCGATTGAATAGTACCTATTTCTTCTCCATTTTCCTTAAGCACGAAGGTCATATTTCTCTTTATATCACCATTGCTTTTTGCTACTACATGTCCTTCAATTTTAGTTCCGCGTTTGTACCAATTCAATTCATCTTTAATTTCAATGGGTTGCTGCACCACCTCTTCTTGCACTTTTTCGGCAGGTTTTGCATCTTGAGGAATAGCAGCGATAGTTATTTTATTGCTTTGCGATGCCGTAGTTTGAAATAGCACTTCTCCTGCTGCATCTGAATATATCTCTTCAATAAATTCATCCTCTATAAAATGCTGGGCTTTGATACCTTGGTAAGCTTCC
Organism: uncultured Chryseobacterium sp.; assembly: GCA_964406465.1. GTDB lineage: Bacteria > Bacteroidota > Bacteroidia > Flavobacteriales_C > JAHEZL01. The sequence continues at coordinate 69,495 of CAYORT010000017.1, read as the reverse complement.
ATATTCTCGCGTGAATCATACTTTTTGAAAGCCAACAAATCACTAAAAGAATACTCGGCACCCGACTTAGATGATGCTAACAAATTTTTAATTTTTGTTAGAAAAGATATTTTTTTCTCTGATGCTACAGAATCTACCAACATTGAATCACCTTCTGCATTAACCAATTTTTCATGGCCAATAAAAGCCTTAACAAAAACATCTTCAAGCTTAGGTGTAATCACCAATTCTCTACTTCCGTCTTCGTTATTCTTTATAGAGAAGGTAACTTGATTATTGAGAAAACCATCCTTTCTTGCGGTGAGTACATATTTTACCTCTGAAGCTGGCTCGTAAATAAAATAGCCATTATCTTCCATCAAATCAGATGATGACTTTTCACCATCTAGCTTTATAGAATAGGTTAAGCCATCATAAGCGGTATTGTTTTTAACTCTTAAATACTTTTGATCAATTTCAATTTCGAAAGGTTGTTTTTTAGTAAAGGTATAAATATCATCGCCACCAGTTCCGTTAATTCTATTCGACACCAAAAAACCTCGGCCCAAATTTTCACTTTCAACATAGCATATATCATCACCAATGGAATTGATTGGCACTTTCATATTTTCTACGAAAGTCCAGCCGTACAATGAATCATAAGTTGATTTAAAAATATCAAGCTTACCCATACCAGGATGTCCATTCGATGAAAAATACAAATGCCCCTTATTGTCATAAAAAGGGTACAACTCATTTTCTGTGGTATTCACATCGGGCCCTAAATTGAAAGGTTCGCTCCATGTTCCATCTTTCTGTTTCTATCATATAAGGTCACAATCATGTTGGTACCTCCACCGCAGGCAGTAAGTATATAAGTACTACCATTAGAAAAAACCGATGACAGTTCAACCGACTGACCTGATTTTCCGCCTGAAATAGATACTTTATTTGCCTTTAAAAATTTGTACCCGGCAATTTGTGATGCACAATTATCAAGAAAATTCTCATCGTCACAATCGACTGTTTGTGCTGTAAATAAGAAGAAGGCACAAAAGGATAAGAATAATATTTTAAAGCGAGCCGTATTCATTACTGTAAGTTTATTAAGTTTTGACGCATTCTTGCTGCTGCAATTTTAATGTTTACCACATCGGTTTGAGTTATTTTAATTTCACTTGTTGATGTATCTTCTACCACCAAATTACCTTGAGCATCTTCATGCTGTGTTACTTCACCTTCATGATAAATAATCTCAACATTCTGATATGCTTTCACCAATTCATCAAAATCCTTTTTAAACTCAACGTAATACTTATCAGATGCATACAACTTAAGCAACATTTCTATTGTTTCTAATGATAGTTTTTGTTGCGCTACAGTTTCTTGTAATTCTTTTGATGACGGATTCATGCTTGAAACCATTGAAGACAAATACAAACCTTCAACCCATCCGCCCATGATCATTGCAATTGAGATTTTACCTCTTTTTTGCTTTTGCAAATAATCGTTCATCTTTTGAAAATTCATCTGTGAAGCATTTACCAAACCATCTATATCATCCTTTTTAGAAGCTAACTCTTGAATAGTTGCTAGATCGAAAAACTGACCAATTTTAAGCTTATCAGCCAAATCTCTTATGCTCCCCATGTAATCCATCGACTTCTTATTCTCTCCATAAACATTGGCATACCCCATATCTGCACCATAAATACCTTAGTTGGCTGCCTGTGAAAACCAAGAGGCATAATTTTCAGAGTTATCTGTGTTTTGCAAAATAGCTTCGTTGTATTCAATTCCTAATCCCTGCATGAGCGCAGTGGATTGCAATGGCGTTGGAATGGACTGTACGTAGGCATACAATTCTTCATCACTGATGGCAACTTCCTTTTCCTGAATCTGCTCCTTCAATTGATTTCTTGTAAGCTCTGCTAGGGGATCAGCATTTTGATCGGAAACGCAACTAAATAAAGTCACACAAAAACCTAAAAACAATAATTTCTTCATCTAAAATAAATTAAGTTCATGTCGTACGCTCAAAAGTGAACTAGGTTGCATAATTAACTAAAGAATAAAATCAATTAAAAAGTTGACTCCTCTAGCAAAACAACAAATTTAAACGAATTGTATGTTTATTCAAATTATTGGTTGAAATAAGTCAATAAACTTATTTCTGTTTACCTAACCTTTTTAAAGAAAAGAAGGACTGATCTTTTACCGGTGAAAACACACCCGATTGGGCATTTCTCACATCCTCTATGGAATAAAAAGCTGTGGGATTGTGCTTGAGCACCACGCTAATCACTTGTTTTAAATTTTTGCGAGCAACGACGGTAAAGATGATTTTTATTGGACCTTGTGACCCTTGACCGTCAACAATCGATATACCATGATTGGCATCGGTGAGCTCCTTTACCAAAGCATTGCAATCTTGATCGGTAATAATTCTCAACATTTGAAGTCCTAATGCCAATCGTTCTTCCAACAATAAACCAAAATAATTTCCTGTGGCAAAACCTGCTGCCCAAGCCACATAATGATGCCAGCTATTTGCCTCATTAAAAATTTGTTTGGCCACTACTATCCACAATAGAACCTCAAAAAAACCAAGAAGAGGGGCAAATTTTTTAAATCCACGTGCTACAAAAATATGGCGCATAGTACCCAAGGTAACGTCTACTAACCTTGAACAAAAGATGAGTAAAGGAAATAGAATCCAATTGAAATAATCGAAATCAGCCATAAATGAGCTCAATGTTTAAAGTTCAATGTTCAATGTTAGCCAACTTTGAACTTTAAACAATGAACTTTAACCAAAATATTTATTTAAGAATTTCGCGAGAAATTACCACCTTCTGAATTTCACTTGTTCCTTCTCCGATGGTACACAATTTAGCATCTCTGTAGAATTTCTCAGCCGGAAAATCTTTGATGTAACCATATCCACCATATATCTGAACGCCATCGTTAGCAACTTCTACAGCAATTTCCGACGAATAATATTTGGCCATAGCCGATTCTTTGGATACTGGTAAATGATTGTTTTTTAAATACGCTGCACGAAAAATCAACATCTCCGCTGCATCAATTTTGGTTGCCATATCGGCTAACTTAAATGCAATGGCTTGAAAATCAGAAATTGACTTACCAAATTGTTGACGCTCCTTTGAATATTTTAATGCGGCTTCGTAAGCTCCTTTTGCGATACCTAATCCTAAAGATGCGATAGAAATTCTACCACCATCTAAGATTGCCAATGCTTGTTTAAATCCACTACCCACCTCACCTAAGCGGCATGAATCGGGAATTCTACAATCTTGAAAAATCAACTCAGCTGTCTCCGATGCACGCATTCCTAATTTATCTTCTTTTTTACCCGATGTGAAACCTGGTGTTCCTTTATCGATAATAAAAGCAGTGGCATTGTTCTTCTCACCCAATTTCCCAGTTCGAGTCATAAGCACCACTACATCACCAGAAATACCATGAGTGATAAACGTTTTCGAACCATTGATTACCCAACCATCACCATCTCTAACAGCGGTGGTGCGCATGTTACCAGCATCACTACCAGTGCTTGGTTCTGTTAAACCCCAAGCACCAATAAACTCGGCACTTGCTAATTTTGGTAAATATTTTCTTTTTTGTTCGTCGCTACCAAAATATAGAATATGATTGGTACAAAGCGAATTGTGCGCCGCCATTGATAAACCAACACCTCCACAAACTTTAGAAACCTCTGTAATAGCAGTTACATATTCATTGTAGCCAAATCCAGAACCTCCATATTCTTCAGGAACCAAAACGCCCATCAATCCAAGCTCACCCATCTTTTTGAAAACATCTACAGGAAATATTTGCTTCTCATCCCATAGATTTCTGTATGGCAATATTTCTTTTTGGGCAAAATCACGCACCATTTGCGCAATCATCTTTTGGTTTTCGTTCATGCTAAAATCCATGGAAAATAATTTTGAATTATGAATTCTTAATTTTGAATTGAATAATCAATTCAGCTTCAGTACGTGGCTAGCGAAATAATGTTAGCACTATGCTTCAATAATTTTGCTTTCCCTTTTAAATCGCTTAATTCAATGATAAAGCCAAAGCCAGCCACTTCACCTCCTAAAGACTCTACAAGCTTAGCAGCAGCCACAGCGGTACCTCCAGTGGCAAGCAAATCATCATGAATTAACACTCTACTACCTTTCACCAAAGCATCGGTATGAATTTCTACTTCTGCTTTACCATATTCCAATTCATATTCTACTTTATTTTTTGTGAAAGGCAGTTTTCCAGCTTTACGCACAGGCACAAAAGGAACATTTAATTCATCGGCCAAAGAAATACCAAAAAGGAAACCTCTGCTTTCTACTCCAACGATAGCATCTACTTTAAGTTTTCGAGCCTCAACAGCCAAAGCTTTTACTATCTGACGTCTCACGCGAAAATCCACCAAAAGTGGGGTGATATCTTTAAAAAAGATGCCTGGTTTTGGAAAATCCTTTACATCTCTTACGGTGCTTTTTATTTTTTCTGCAATCATTGTATTAAAATATATGGTTCAATCAAATATAAGAGAGAATCATTGAAAACACGAGTTTTTAGTAAATCTTTTACCGAAGAAAATTTGCCATGTTGATTGCGGTAATTCACCAAAACTTTGGCGCGCTTATACCCTATTCTTCGGCATTTCGCTAATTCCTCTTCACTATCTTCATTAATATTGTATTTTTTTACCAAGCTAGGATTTACCCAAACATCATTTTTTATTTTTTGATACAAAGTTGAATCTAATCCATAAACATGAAGCAATTGCTCTTTTGCGATATACCCTCCTATTATTTCACGGTACTTCAAAATTCGCGACGCGTATCCTTCTCCAATGCCATTTAAAGTAATGAGCTGTTCTGCGCTTGCAGTGTTCAACTCTACAGGTTCAATTTTAGGTCTTTCATAAATGACCTTTTGCTGCAATGCAGACGCTTCTTTCTTTTGATAATGCGATTCTTTATCTCTCTTGTAGTGATAGTTATTGGCTTGCTCTCTCCTCAATACAGTATCGCTCTTATTATCTTTTGGCGTGTGTGCAAGAAGCACCTTATCGTTAGAAAAAAATAAAAATTTGCTTAAGGCAAAGGCAGCCATTAGCAATAACAACAAATAGAGTCCCCTTCTCTCGGAAGAGGAAAACAACAATGGATATTTCACTTTAATTTTTCGTTTAGTTAGGAGAAATAAGAAAGTGTTTTCTACACTTTCTTATTTTATAGTCTTCAATTGATGATCTAAAATCATGATTCCTTCTTCGAAGGTATGGGGATGGTAGCCCAATACTGAAACTGCTTTAGAAATAACAAAACCAGTTTTGGGAGGACGCACAGCAGCTTGTTTTAAAGCAGCAGTATTTACCGGATTAATGAGCGACTGATCAAAATTGTAAAAAATGGCGATTTGACGAACCATCTCATAAATACTCATATAATCTTTACCCGAAATATGGAAAACACCATCAGCCTTTTTATCAGCAATAAGAATACATGCTTGAGCTAAATCTTCAGCCAAAGTTGGAGACCTAAACTGATCATCTACCACATTAATTTTTTTTCCTTTTTCTAGTTCTCCTTTTGCCCACAACACTATATTCGTTCTGCTCATATTTTCGGCAATTCCGTATACCAAACTTGTTCTCACTATCGACCATCTGCAGTTTGACAGTTTTACCAATTCTTCGGCTGCCAATTTCGATTCACCGTAATAGTTTACTGGATGCGCATGGTCATCTTCCAAATACATTTCTCTTCTCTTATTCGGATTTCCATCAAAAATAAAGTCGGTTGAAACATGCACCAGATGCACGTCATTCTCTTCTGATGCCTTCACTAAATTGGCCACCGCATTCACATTTGCATCCCAACATTCGGTTCTTTGCGTTTCGCAAATATCAACGTTGGTCATTGCCGCAGTATTAATAATTACATGAGGTTTAACATTATTAACTAAAGCCAATACTTCTTTTTCGTTAGATATATCTAAAGAGGAATACTCATAGCCCCCAGTAGTACTCAAACGATTCTCACCTCTAGCGGTAGCATAAACTTCTATATCATCTCTTTGACGGAGTGACAACACAATCTTCTGACCCAACAAACCATTCGAACCCGTAATTAATACTTTCTTTTTCATTGCACGAATTTAATCTCTAATGAATTACAAATGCCAAATATTTCTTCTTTTAAAACTATTAAACCACTTTTTATACTCTAGAAAGCCCGCCATCAATAGATAAATCACCAACGGTGAACCTAAGGTTAAAAATGAGATATAGATAAAAAACATTCTTATTCTGCTGGTTTCAACGCCAAATTTTTGTCCCCAAAAGGTACAAACACCAAATACATTCGACTCCACCATGCTTCTAATTCTCTCTAACATAACTGCCTGTATTTTTTAAAATTGAATAACCAATGCTGCAATTTAAACATTTTTTTTGAGAGCAGTATTCTTTGTATAACTCTGTTAAAGCCTGACTTTCATATGCAGATGCTACATTCATCTTTGCTTCTTTCCATTGTTTAATCAAGGAATTATCCTCGGCATTTATCTTCTCCAATATTCTAAATCCCTTTTCCATCAAGGTATAATCAGAATATAACTCAGCCCTAAAAAAATACAAAGGGAGTATGGCATTTATAAAAATCTTATCTATCATTACCTCACTTAAATAGTGTTTTGAATTCCTACTTATTCTATCAAAATGATAATGATTGTTCCAATATTTGGATACAGGAAAAGTAAATATTTCATAAAGTTCACGAACATCTATAACATCCAACAAAGAAGAAAGAAGATGCCTACGATGCAGCAAGAGTGCCGAAAATTGAGCAAGTCTCATCGACGGAAACGACGATGGTCTTATTCTAAACCATTGCCATTGAGAATAGTCAATTTCATGCAATTGATATTTTGACTTAAAAAACGAATAATTGCTTCTCAACAATTCTGGATATTTATCTTGGTATGAATGACTTAAAAATCCTGCTTGTCCGAACACCAGCGCTTCCACATTTTCTATATTATCGCTGTTTTTATAAATAACATCAAGAGACATATTGTATACCAAATTCTCAAAAGCAGCAACGTTATGTATTAATCCGAAAACCCTAGCAATACACAACACCGACAAGTGATCCCAATTCTTGTTTAATCGTTCAAAATCAGCCTTCAATATTTCAGTTTTGCGTTGAATCCTGTTGACCAGTAATCTATCAAAAAACATTTTCTTTGTAAGACTAGGCACATCTTTCACCATTGATTTGCAAGCAATCACATCTTTTTTTTCATGGAGATCTCTAATGTAATTGAGCATTTTTTCATCCACGTAATCACTTAAACACAATTCGGGAATTGGAATCAAATTCTTGTTGTAAATCACTTTGTCGGGATCCCACACCACATGTAAAATAACCGAATCATAAGCATGATCAAATTGATGCTTGTGCGCAATCCAATCGGAGCTTCGCACATGAATCTCAACATTTCCATGCCAATGCGTTTTTCCAATTTTGATATGGGCATTAAAAAAATCGGGACCGCCTGTATCGTTGTTGTGTGCTCCAGGCTTAATAATTTCTACTGCTTCGCCATTGACTACGGTTAAATTGGAAGTATCGAACAGTCGGTATTTCCATAAAAAATGGAGAATTTTTTCTTGCATAGTTAGTTTAGCTTAGTGCTTACTAAACTATAGAAAGAAGAAAATAAGTTTTCGTTGAAAAATTAACAGCGAATCAAAATTCAGTTAAATATTAACTAAAATCAATTTAAAACGCTATCAAATCAAGCCTTTTGAAGCAAGCAAGTTTTCCATTTCCATCTGCATTTTTTGCGCTTCTTCGCGAGCTTTATCTGCAAAATCTTCGTTATTTGACGCGTAAATGATGCTGCGAGATGCATTTACCAACAAACCACACTGATCATTTGCTCCATATTTAAACACATCACTCATGCTTCCTCCCTGCGCACCAACACCTGGTATCAGCAAGAAATTTTGCGGTACAATAGCTCTTACTTTTTCTAATTGCTGTGCACGAGTGGCTCCAACTACATACATGGTATTGTTTGCATTTCCCCATTGAGAAGTTTTTTTCAAAACCTTTTCGAAAAGTAAATCTCCATTTTCAGTAAGCTCTTGTGTTTGAAAATCGAGCGCCCCTTGATTAGAGGTAAGCGCCAAAACAATAACCCATTTGTTTGAATAAGCCAAGAAGGGCGTTACAGAATCTTCGCCCATATAAGGAGCAACAGTAACTGAATCGGCACCCAATTCTTCAAAAAAAGCTCTGGCATAGAGTCCGGAAGTATTGCCAATATCACCTCTTTTAGCATCAGCAATGGTAAAGCAATCTTTAGGAATGTATTCAAGTGTTTTTTTCAATGTTTCCCAGCCTTTTGCGCCCATCGCCTCATAGAAGGCAGTATTAGGTTTGTATGACACACAGAAATCTTTAGTGGCATCAATAATTCTTTTATTGAACTCAAAAATCGGGTCTTCGGTATCTCTTAAGAAAGCAGGTATTTTCTGAATATCGGTATCTAGACCAACGCATAAAAATGATTTTTTGCGCTGTATGTTTTTGAATAATTCTTCTCTCGTCATGGTTTAGTTAGCTAACATTGAACATTAAACACTTAAAAAGTTCCGCTTCCTTCTTTAAGTTTCTCTGTATTTTCGGCCATTTTAAGCGCTTCTATCATATCCTCCATATCACCATTCATAAAGGCAGGCAGATTGTAAATAGTTTTACCAATTCTATGGTCTGTCACCCTTCCTTGCGGATAGTTGTATGTTCTAATTTTAGCAGATCTGTCGCCGGTAGAAACCAATGATTTACGATGTGCTGCGCGCTCGGCATGGAGCTTATCGGCTTCAGCTTGGTACAATCTCGATCTCAATACCGATAAAGCTTGCTCGTAGTTTTTGTGCTGTGAACGGCCGTCCTGACATTCAACCACTGTACCTGTTGGGATGTGCGTTAAACGAATAGCTGATTCGGTTTTATTTACGTGCTGACCACCAGCACCTGATGCTCTAAAAGTATCTTTCTTTACATCATTCATATTCAACACAAAATCAACTTCCTCAATTTCTGGAAGCACAGCCACTGTAATTGCCGAAGTATGAACTCTTCCTTGCGACTCTGTTTCTGGCACCCTTTGTACACGATGAACTCCCGATTCGAACTTCAATTCGCCATAGATATTTTCACCGCTCACGCTAAATGTTATCTCTTTGATTCCTTTGGTTCCGCCGGGCGCAGAGTTCAATATCTCTGTAGTCCACCCTTTGCTCTTAAAGAACATGGTATACATTCTACTGCAATCTTCAACGAAGATACACGCCTCATCACCACCAGTACCGGCGCGTAACTCCACGATAGCATTCTTGTTATCTTCTGGATCTTTAGGAATAAGTAACCATTTCACATCCTCCTCCATCTTTAGGCGTTTCGCCTCCAACTCATACAATTCGGCTTTTGCCATTTCAATGAAATCGGGGTCGGTTTCTGTTTTAAGCAGCTCCTTCGATGATTCGATGTTATCGATAATATTTTTCAATTCAACATATGCATCGGCAACAGGTTTTAACTCCTTGTATTCTTTGCTATATTCCATGTAGCGTTTTTGATTCGACACAACATCGGGAAGCGTAAGCTGCTCACCTACCTCGTCGTAACGCAATTTAATGCTGTATAATTTCTGAACTAAATCCTTCATGTCTTAACTGTAAATAAACTTTCCAAATTGCGATTCTACTTGTACCTGTTTTCCTTGAAAAGCCTCTGTATGGCCGATAATCTTAGCGTCGATATTAAAACTTTTAGCGATATCAATGATAGCTTGCGCATATTTCTCATCGATGTACACTTCCATTCTATGGCCCATATTGAACACTTTATACATTTCTTCCCAAGAAGTATTACTTTCCTTTTGAATCATCTTAAACAGAGGAGGCAATTCAAAGAGATTGTTTTTAACCACTTTCAAATCATTGATAAAATGCAAAACTTTAGTTTGCGCACCACCACTGCAATGAACCAATCCGCCAATTACTTCACGATATTCCTCTAAAATCTTTTTCATTACCGGGGCGTAAGTTCTAGTTGGAGACAACACCAATTTCCCTGCATTCACAGGAGAACCTTCTACTGCATCTAACAAAGAACGAGAGCCCGAATAAATTAAGTCGTGTGGAACTCCAGGGTCGAAGCTCTCAGGATATTTGTTGCCCAACATTTTATTAAAAACGTCATGGCGAGCAGAAGTGAGTCCGTTACTCCCCATTCCCCCATTGTATTCTTTTTCGTAAGTAGCTTGTCCGAAAGAAGCCATCCCCACAATCACTTGATTAGGAGCTAATTTTTCGTTGCTAATCACTTCGCTTTTCTTCATTCTACAAGTCACGGTTGAATCAACAATGATTGTTCTTACCAAATCCCCCACGTCGGCTGTTTCGCCGCCAGTAGAATAAATTCCAATACCATTATCGCGTAAATCTTGCAAAACCTCTTCAGTGCCATTGATGATAGCTGAAATCACTTCACCCGGAACCAAGTTTTTATTTCTACCTATGGTAGACGACAATAAAATACCGTTTGTAGCGCCTACACAAAGTAAATCATCGATGTTCATAATAACGGCATCTTGAGCAATACCTTTCCACACCGATAAATCTCCTGTTTCTTTCCAATAGAGGTATGCAAGTGAAGATTTAGTACCGGCACCATCGGCATGCATGATGTTGCAATAGGCATCATCACCTCCTAATATATCGGGAACTATCTTGCAGAAAGCACGTGGATAAATACCCTTATCTACATTTTTTATTGCCGCGTGTACATCTTCTTTTGAAGCCGAAACTCCGCGCAGTTTATATCTTGAGTCTTGTGTCATTTGAATAAAAATGAAAAGCATCCCAAAAATAGGGATGCTTTATCATATATAAAATTGTTATGCTATTTATTTGACATACATGCGTCAGCCGCTTTACCTGCTGCCCAGTCAGAACACAATACTTGGAATTCAGTACGACGGTTTAACTGGTGAGCTGCTTCAGTTAATTCCTTAGTTTTTAATGAATTAATGAATTTCTCATCTAACACAGTTCCAATTGGGAAAACTGATCTATATTTCTCTGGAACGAATTTCAAATTTTGCTCATTGATTACTTTTGGTTTGTCTTCACCAAAACCTTTTGCTTTCATTCTGCTTGGATCAATTCCTTTTTCAATCAAATATCTAACTGCAGATTCAGCACGGGCTTGAGCTAGTTTTCTGTTATAATCAGCACTACCTCTAAAGTCGGTATGAGAACCTAACTCGATAGAAAGTGTTGGATTTTCTTTCAAGATATCCACCAAACCATTCAAGCTGATTTTAGCCTCTGGCGTCAACACTGACTTGTTGTATTCGTACTCAATGTTTGGTAATTCAATACCTGTTGTAGGGATTGGAGGAAGTTCCACTCTACATTCGTAGTTTCTTGATTCATTAACATTAACAGTCGATACCAATAACTCTTTAGAAGAGAAGTATTTCAATTTCCCTTTTACGTTCCAAGGACCATCTTGGTGAACTTCTTCAGATTTACCTCCAATAGTATAGTTCATGTTTGGAGCTAATTTGAATTCAAATTTACCACTTGCATCAGAAACTAAATCTAATTGAGTATTGTCACTCACTTTTACAGTAACCTTAACATTTGCAACTTTAGTGTTTGTATCTCCTAAAACACTTACCACACCTTTACATGTAATCTCAATAGGAGGCAAGTTAAACGACCAAATATCCAAACCACCTTTGCTACCAGTTCTGTTTGAAGTTAAATAACCTCTTTCAGCTTTATCTTCAAAGATGATGGCAACATCATCAGCACATGAGTTCATTGGGTATCTTAAGTTTACAACCGGCCCAAAAGAAGATTGGTTGCTAGCTGCTTTAAATAAGTCGTATCCACCTATACCGATATGACCATTTGAACTGAAGTATAAAGTACCATCATTGTGGATGAAAGGGAACATTTCGTTTTTAGCGGTGTTGATTTCCGGACCAAGGTTAACTGGGCTACCCCAAGTTTTGGTTCCTTTATCATAGTTTGTTACCCAAATATCACTACCACCTTGTCCGCCTGGCATATTAGATACAAAGTATAATTTCATACCATCTGGACTCAAAGCTGGTTGAGCGATGTTAAATGTATCCGGACCAAGACCACCCAATAAAATTGAACCCTCTAACTTTTTATCATCACCTTTTGCAGTGTAAATAGCGCAATAGGTATTTTCTTTTTTCTCTTTAGTACATCTTGTAAAGTACAATACTTTGTTTTTAGGATCGTAAGTTGAACCACCTTCAGCGTAAGGAGTATTTGCATCACCAGGGATAATCGCTGGAACACTCCATTTACCTTTATTATCTAAAGTAGAAGCAAACAAGTCGGGAAAACTTTGTCCCATTACTTCCGACTCCACACCACCAGTTGTACCCGGTCTGTAAGAATAGAAAAGCAATTGATTGTAAGTTTTCTTGTTAGCGTTTTTGTAGATGTAAATAGGAGCCACATCATCATTAGCTGTGTTCAACATCACCACATTTTCAATTTTGTGACGAGTTGGTTTGTTTTGCCATTCAGCACCCAATTCACAAGCCTTAGCACCGTTAAGCGCTTGTTTGTCATTTGGAACGCGTTTTAGGTATTCGTTGTATTTTTTTTGAGCCTCATCGTAACGGCAAGTAGCTTTGTAAGCATCGGCCAATTTAAGGATCAACTCAGGGTGAGCTTCACCATAATTTACTTTTTCGGCGTTTTCATACCATTGAACAGCTAAATCATACTTTCTAACCGCCATGTAATTCTCGGCAATTTGATAGGTAATCTCTGCTTTTTTAGCTTCGTTTGGTTCTTTCGCCAACTTATCAATAAGTTTTTCGGCTGCTAAAGAATATTTCTTTTCGTCGTGTAATTGCTCTGCTGTACCAACAGATGAACCACATCTAGTAAATGTAAAAGCTGCTAACACAATGGCTACAGCATAAAAAGAACTCTTTAAATTCATCATTTTTAATTTTTAATTACCCCTATTAAGAAAGCTAAAAGTATCAATATTTTTTTAGGAAACAACAAAAAAAATTTCCAATTATTACAATTCATTAAGCAATTACAGGGTTTTATCTACATCCTTCTGCAATTCATCTGCTATGTCCTGTACTTGTTTAGTTTCTTCATGCATCCCCTTCTTAATTTCATTTTGAATCTCCCCTGTTACATTTTTGATTTCACGCATACCCTTACCAAGGTTACGCGCAATTTCGGGAATATTCTTAGAGCCAAACAAAAGCAAAATCACTACTAAAATGAGCATGATTTCGCCACCGCTTGGCGATAGAAAAAGAAGGTGACTACTCTTTAATAGCATCTTTATCGTTTTTTGCCATGTCTACATATATAGGTGTAGCAATGAACAATGAAGAATAAGTACCTACAACAATACCAATCAACAATGCGAAAGAGAATCCGCGAATAGACTCACCTCCAAAGATGAAGATTGCCAACAATACCAAGAAGATAGTCATAGAGGTATTGATTGTTCTACCGAATGTACTGTTTAAGGCTATGTTTGCAATATCTCCAACACTTTTCTTGTTACTATATAACAAATTGTACTCACGAATTCTATCGAATACTACCACCGTGTCATTGATAGAGTACCCCAATACAGTTAATACCGCTGCAATAAAGGCCTGATTGATTTCTAATGAGAATGGAACAATACCATGCAATATAGAGAATAAGCCCAACAAGAATAACACGTCGTGGAATAAAGCCACCAAAGCGCCAACACTAAATGACAATTTACGGAATCTTACAAATACATAGATAAAGATCGCTACTAATGAAAGTAATACCGACCAGAAGGCCGACGTTTTAATATCATCTGCAACCTCAGCACCAACTGCAATCGAATTCATTCTACCAATAGTTTTACCTTCTTTATCTTTTGAGAAAGTTGTAAAATCCATATCGACAGGCAAGAATGGTTTCAAACCAGCAAACAACTTAGCCTCAACTTTTTGATTCACATCATTTCCAGCTTCATCAATCAAATACCTAGTAGTGATAGCGAACTGATTGTCTTCACCATATTGTTTAACCTCTGGAGCCAAAGCATTGCCTCTTGCATCAACAAATTCCTTAGTTAAAGACTCTGCTATTTTAGTACCATCAACTGCCTTATCGAAGCGAACGATATATGTTCTACCACCCGAGAAATCAACACCTAAGTCGAAGCCTTTAGTAGCAATAGACAAAATCGCCACCACAGAAAAGATAATAGATAAAGCATAAGCTTTCTTTCTGTTACCTATAATCTTATAGTTGGCACCCAACATGAAGTTCTCGGTGTTCTTAGTAGCAAAAGTCAACATCTTATCTCTTTTCAATAAAGCATCGAAAATAATTCTAGAGATAAACAATGATGCAAACAATGAAGTAAGGATACCGATTACCAAAGTTTGAGCAAAACCTTCAATCACACCAGAACCGAAATACCAAAGAATGATACCGGTAATTAAAGAAGTGAAGTTACTATCGATAATCGCCGACATAGCATGCTTATAACCATCATTCAAAGCCAATTTAATTCCTTTACCTGCTCGAAGCTCCTCACGAATACGCTCGTAGATAAGTACGTTGGCATCTACCGACATACCCACTGTAAGCACGATACCGGCAACACCAGGAAGCGTTAACGAAATGAGTGGGAAGGCAGCTAATGCTCCTATAATAAAGAATAAGTTCGCTACCAACGCTACGTTGGCAATCCAACCTGCTTTACCGTAGAAGAAAGCCATGAACACCAATACTGCTAACAACGCAATTAAGAATGACATGAAACCAGATTGAACAGCTTCTGCACCTAAAGACGGACCAACATAAGCTTCTTCAACAATCTTTACCGGAGCAGGGAAACGACCTGCATTCAATACTGTAGTTAAGTCGTGGTTCCATCCTTCTTTACCAGCGCCACCAGAGATTTGTGTACGACCTTCAGTGATCGGACCATCATTGGCACCTGGAGCAGAGAAAACCAAGCCGTCCATTACAATAGCAATTGGTCTACCAGCCATTCTACCGTCGTTACCTACAGCTCTTCTGTTGTCGTATGAAGTTTGAGTCATTTCTGCCCACTTCTTCATACCAGAAGCATTGAAAGTAAGAGATACTACAGGAGAACCATCGGCTGGATCGTTTTCAGCAACAGCATATTTAATAACATCACCTGATAAACCACCTTTAGCCTCACCATGCTCACCTCTTAAGAAATAAGTAAGGGCATATTGAGCCTTTTTATCGCCAGTGATTACCTCACTACCCCATCCTAACATGAAGTTTCTTTCGAAAATCCCTTTAGCCTTAGCCAAGTTGAAATAGAAATTCACTTTAGGGGTATCGGCCAATAACACCGCAAATGAACCATCGTTCCAGCCACTTAATCTAGAAATCAAAGGTTTTGTAGTCTTATCATCCTTAGCTACATCGGTTTTAGAACTATCCGTTTGGGCTTTCTTAGCAGTGTCTTTTGTTGTAGGCTTAGTTTGAGCCGACAATAAACCTAATACACTTTTCGACTTCGTTGTATCAACAGCTACTTCAGCTTTCTTGTTATTAGCATTGTAAAACTCTTCATAAGCAGCAGCCTCTTTATCAGCTTGCTCCACATTTTGTTGCAATTCACCAATTAAGTAAGTATCCCAGAACTCTAAGTTAGCTGAACCTTGCAACACCTTTCTAACACGCTCAATATCTTCTACACCAGGAAGATCAACCATAATTCTGCCCGTTTTACCGACTCTCTTGATAGATGGCTGAGCAATACCAAACTGAACTACCCTTGTTCTCAATACTTTGAAAGACTCATCTACCGCTTTATCTGCGTATTCCTCTAAATATTTTACCGCCTCTTTATCAGTGGCATCGTTACCCAACTCTTTGCTGTTGTCTTGATTTTTGAAAATAGAAACGAACGATTGTTTAATTTTTCCAGCATTGTATAATTCTTGGTAAGCACCATAGAATACATCTACATAATTATCTGCACTAGTTCTTTTAATTTCATTTGCTCTTGCAATTGCCATTTGGAATTCAGGAGTATTAGCGTTCGCTCCCGCCATTTGACGCACTAAGTTTTCTAAGGCAATCTCCACAGTTACAGAAACCCCACCACGTAAGTCCAAACCTAAGTTGATTTCTCTTTCTTTACACTCTTTGTAAGTATATTCTGCCCCCAATAGATTTAAAACAACATCGTTCTCTTTGGCTTTTATCAAGCTTCTGTATTTCTCAGCGCTATTACCTGCTTGTGCCTTAGCGTCGCCTTCAACGCTTTTCGTTTTAAAAGTGAAAGTAAGTTCGTAAACACAAACAAATACTAGGATAATGGTTAAAACCTTAAGAATTCCGCTATTTTGCATAAAAAATTAGTTCTATTTCATTTTAAAGGACGACAAATATAAATTATAGCAAATGATTTAACAAACACTAATTTCCAACAAAATTTAAGGCCTCTCTAAAATGTAATTTGATGTGATTTTTATTTTAGCACCAAATACATTTTTTATTATCTTGTGACCATGAGCCATAAGCCTCTCCATACATTATTCACTCTTTTGTTTGCACTACAATTTTGTGCATTTTCACAATTGCAAGTTTACCCTTCCACCAACATAATTGTTAGTAATGGAAACAAAAATTTAACAAACGCCTGGGCAGGAGGAATAAACAACGCTCAAATTTCTAATTTCGACCTTAATCACGATGGGAACCTAGATCTTTTCATTTTCGACCGAGCGCGTCATTTAGCCTCGGTATATCTTTTTGATGGTGGCGACTATTTATATGCACCAGCCTACACCGATAGCTTTCCATCAATGACCAGCTGGGCTTTTTTACTCGATTTCAATCAAGATGGGAAAGCAGATATTTTCACTTCTAACGCCACGCTAATTCAAAATAAAAATTCATTTAAAGTATATAAAAACACCGGCGATGGCGAACTAGAATTCACCCTCCTTAAAAGCGAAGTGAAATCATCGTATTACGGCACTGAAAGCACTTTGTACGTGACCGGAAGCGACATTCCTGCTTTTAGCGATATCGACTATGATGGCGACATCGATATGCTCACCTTTGATGTTACAGGAAGTGCGATTGAATTTCATGCCAATCGGTCGATGGAATTATACAGTAACTCCGACAGCGTAATTTTCGCTTTAAGCAATACCTGCTGGGGAAACGTAAATGAAGACCCCTTCACCAATGCGCTTTCACTTAATAAAACATGCACACCTATAGTTTTAAAAACACAGCTTCATTCAGGCTCTACACTTTGTGCCCTAGATGGTGATAATGATGGTGATAAAGATCTAATTATAGGCGACGTACTCTTCAATGCCTTAACCTACGCCACCAATGGAGGCAACTCCAGCAACGCCAACATTACTAGTCAGGACGCCAACTTCCCCAACTACAACTCCCCCGTTAACCTCACCTCCTTCCCAGCAGCTTTTGTTGCAGATATCGATCAAAACAACAAGCATGATTTATTGATTGCACCGAACAACAAGGGAGAAGAAAATTACAACTGCCTTCATTATTACAAAAACACATCAAACAACAATGTCGATAATTTCGAACTTCAAGAAAAAGACTTTTTGGTAAATACCATGCTTGATTTTGGCAGCACGAGCTATCCTGTTTTTTTCGATTACAATGGCGATGGACTTCTCGACTTATTAGTGAGTAACGACGGCATTTACGATGTTAACCAAAGTATGCAAGTTGGTAAAATGGCTTTACTAGTGAACACAGGCGATGCTTCAACTCCCGAATTTGAATTGCAAGCAACAGATTTTGCAAATTTATCTCAGTACAACATCACCGCTATGAAACCAACCTTTGGAGATTTAGACAATGATGGTGATGAAGATATGTTAATTGGGGCGTTCAACGGACAAATTCATTATTTTAAAAACACAGCAGGTGCTGGCAACAACGCCAACTTTGTAATTGAAACCCCCATATTTCAAAGCATTGATGTAGGCGCATTTTCAACACCTATGCTTTTCGACATCAATAAAGACGGACTGCTAGATTTAATCGTTGGTGAGCAAGATGGCAATCTCAATTATTTTAAAAATACAGGATCATTGACCGCACCAATTTTCACTCTACAAACCAACACTTTCGGAAATGTAAATGTGAGTGATGGATTCTTAAGCGGCTTCTCGGTGCCACACATCTACGATTACAACGGCAGCACTGAAATATTGGTAGGATGCGCAAAAGGAACCATTCAACATTTCACCAATATCGATGGGAATTTAACAGGCACCTTCACTTTAGAAAATTCAAACTTCAGCGACATCAATGCTGGAATTCAAAGTTCGGTAACGATGGCAAAGTTGACCAACAACGACAAATACACATTAATTGCTGGTAACAAGTCGGGCGGACTCCAACTTTTCTCTGAAATAAAAGGAGACAACGTAAATGAAATTGTAGATCAGTATTTATTGCACACCTATTATTCGCAGCAAAATATTTACTTGTCGTTTGATGAAAATATTCTTTTACAAAGCGCGAGCATATACAACATTTTAGGAGAAGAGGTAATGCACAAAACACTAAGTAATAGCGATAAAAAAATAGAGGTAAAAACATTGCCGAGCGGCTGTTATATTTCTAAAATAAATTTCACTAAAAACGGCAATAACTACTTTGCATTTTTAAAATTCGTGCAGTAGTTTGGCACATATTAACTCTTCACCTTTAATAACTTCTTTCTGTCGTTAAAACATTACTTTGCTTCGACGTATATATTTGTACAAACGGAGGAATTCCTCATCAAAAGCTTGATAAATATGTTTTCTACCTTATTTGGAAAAAAGAAATTGAAGGAAGAAAAAATCGCGCAGGTTTTTGTTGATACGATCAACAGTGCAGCCATCGACGGTTTTCCAACCTTAGCAGAGTACATCAATCACGAAACAGAATTTAAAAAACGACCAAATATTTCCCCCCGTCAGGTGGAATGGTTTTTATACATTGTTTTTGCCGCCAACCTATACAACCTCAAAAGATTTTTTCCGTCTGAACAATTGAACAGAATGCGCTTGCTCATCATTGATGAATTTATTGCTTCTTTGGAAGGAAGACACGAGGATGAAACTTTGGAAAACATCAACAACTACGAAGCATTTATTTGTCAGCTTAAATCACCTACCGATGAATTGGAAAAAGTGATTTCAAAAGCTGTGTTTTATAAGTACGGATTAAATGAATATCAAATAGAACATTTTCAAAAATTAAACTCCCCCAACCCTCTAGTTGTTAAATCGCTTAGTGAAATTACTGGCAACTTCATTTGGAACTGGGAAGACGTTCTTCAGAAATACAAGCTGGTAGCTTGATTACTGATAGCCAGTAAATTAATTTTTTTGAATCGGGATTTTTGTATTACATTTGCGCCCCTTGAAAATTAATTTTAAGGATTCCTTAGACGCTCACTTTAATGGTAACGTTAAATTGACTATCCAAATCTAAAGAATAATAAACCTCTCGTTTCCGAGAGGTTTTTTTTGTTTTATTAGCATTGGTTTTGGCTTTTGGCATTTAACTTTTACCTTTCACTTATGAAGTTGACCAAAGCACAAAAAGGATGGGTGATATTTGATTGCGCCAACTCTGCTTATTACCTAATCATCAACAGCACCATTTTTCCCTCTTTATTCGCCGCTATGGTACCCAATGGTTCAATTGCCTTTGGCACAAAAATAAGAAGCAGCGAAGCCATGTTTCAACTGGCAATTGGCATTTCTTATTTAATCATTGTTTTTCTTTCTCCTATCCTATCTGGTATTGCCGATTATGGCAATCGTAAAAAGTTCTTCATGAAACTCTTTACACTCATTGGTTCGGCAGCCTGTTTCTCACTTTTTTTCTTCAATGAAAATAGAATTGAATTGGGAATAATTGCCGCAGCCATCGCCATGATTGGCTATTCGGGAAGTATAGTATTTTACAATGCCTTCCTTCCTGAAATTGCTTCGACCGAAGATCAAGATAAATTAAGCGCTAGAGGATTTGCTACAGGATATTTTGGAAGTTCTATATTACTAATCTTAATAGTTATCGCTTCTTCTTTTCACAAAGAATTAGGATTCAATAGCACCATTGAAGTATTCTCATGGGGCTTTGTAGCCGTTGGCGCATGGTGGCTTTTATTCTCGCAATACACATTTAAGCACTTACCAAAGGAGCAAAAAATTAAGGTGTCTTATAGTGAAGTGATTAAAAACGGATTCAAAGAAACCAAGAAAGTCTGGACTCAAATTAAAACCCAGGAAGCACTGCACCAATTTATCATCACCTATTTCTTCATCAGCATGGGATTACAAACCCTTGTTTTAATTGCACCCTTATTTGCCTTAGAAAATTTAGGCGTTGAAAGCAGCGATCTTATAATTGTAGCCTTAATAATTCAAGTAGCCGGAATCATTGGCGCTAATTTCTTCGCCTGGCTATCTAAAAAGAAAGGAAACTTTAATGCACTTTTTGTTCCCTTAATCATTTTTGTTTTCATCTGCTTATCGGTAGTTTTTGTTGTAAACTCTACACTATTTTACATTGTTGGTATTTGCTTAGGCTTTGCCATGGCCGGAGCGCAATCTTTGGCTCGCTCTACCTACTCAAAAATATTACCCCAAACACATGACCACGCTTCCTTCTTTAGCTTTTATGACATTGCCGAAAAACTTGCCACTGCCACAGGAATGCTCATGGCTGCTGCCGTTTCATTTTTAGGCGATTCAAGAAACAGTATTTTAGTACTTTCCGCTATTTTTGTTGTCGCTATTATTATGCTCAGAAAAACTCAGAAAATTAGCAAGCTCCATGGATCAAAAATTTGATATCGTTATTATTGGTGGTGGCATTGTAGGATTAGCAACCGCATTTCAATTAACCAAAGAGTTTCCTCAATATTCTATTGCCGTTATTGAGAAAGAAAAAGTATTGGGAGAGCATCAAACCGGACACAATTCTGGAGTTCTTCATTCGGGATTGTATTATACTCCGGGCTCTAAAAAAGCCATCCTTTGTTTAGAAGGAAAAGAAGAAATGGTTGCTTTTGCAAAAGAACACAGTATCCCTCACGATATTTGCGGAAAAATCATCGTAGCCACCGAAGAAAAAGAATTAAAAAATCTGGAAAAGATTTACCAAAACGGCGTGCAAAACAAAGTGCCGGGAATAGAAAAAATAGACGCCAAAAGAATTAAAGAAATTGAACCCTATTGCACAGGCATTGCGGGAATTTGGGTTCCTTCTTCGGGCATCATCAACTACAAAGAAGTATGCAATAAGTTAGCACAACTAGTGCTAAAAGCAAGCAACAAAAACAAAATTTTTATAGGTGAAAAATGTGAAAAAATTGAAGAGAAAAATGGCACTTCATTTATCACCACAAATCAAAAAATCATTCAAGGAAATGTAGTAATCGCATGTGCTGGTTTACATTGCGATCGCATTGCAAGTAAAGACAAATTGAATCCGGGCATGAAAATAGTTCCATTTAGAGGCGATTATTACGAACTAAGCGAAAAAGGGAAAAAGAAAGTACGCAACTTGATTTACCCCGTTCCCGATCCCGACTTTCCATTTCTGGGTGTGCACTTCACACGCATGATCGACGGCAACGTAGAATGCGGTCCGAATGCAGTTTTCTCCTTCAAGCGTGAAGGCTATACGCGCACTGCCTTCAGCTTGCGCGACACTGTTGAATCTTTAACTTATAAAGGCACCTGGATTTTATTTAAAAACCACTGGAAACAAGGATTACAAGAATACAAAAGAGCATTTTCAAAGCAATTATTTTTAGAATCGTTGCAGAAATTAATTCCCGATTTAACTCTTGAAGACATTCAACCAGCGCGTGCAGGAGTGAGAGCGCAGGCTTTGGATGCGCAAGGTAAAATGATTGCCGATTTTAAAATTGAATTTAAAAACAAACACGTGCATGTGCTCAATGCACCTTCGCCTGCGGCTACAGCATCATTGGCTATTGGAAGACATATCGTGGATGAAATCAAGAAACAAAACATTTTATAGTAACTTCAACTCATGTTTAGAGAGTTCAGCATTTTCACTTTATCAAATGGCATAAGAGTAATTCATCAAAATTACACGCACAGCAATGTTTGTCATTTGGGCATTATTGTTAATGCAGGTTCGGGTGATGAGGAAGAGCACGAGCATGGCTTAGCTCACTTCATAGAGCACGTTATTTTTAAAGGAACAAAGAATAATAATGCCTTTGATATATTAAGCAGAATCGACTCGGTTGGCGGCGAAATAAATGCCTATACCACCAAAGAAGACACTTGTGTTTTTGCTGCTTTTTTAAAAGAACATTACGACATCAGCGTTGATCTATTGGCCGATATTTTTTTCAATTCTACTTTCCCGAAAAAGGAAATTGAAAAAGAAAAAGTGGTGATTGTTGATGAGATTCAATCTTATCAAGATAGTCCGAGCGACCTAATTACAGAAGACTTCGAGCGCCTATTGTTTCCCAATCACGCCATAGGTAGAGACATTTTAGGCACAAAGGAATCAATTCAAAAATTTACGCAAAAAGACATTCGCAACTTTATGCAAAAACACTATACGCTCAACAATTTTGTATTGAGCAGTGTAGGCAATATTTCTCAAAAAGAGCTTACCATTAAATTGGAAAAAGCATTTGGGAAATATTCAGTTGCGACTAGAAACATAGAAAAGAAAAGAGTAATTCCTGCTTTCGGATTTCACAAAACCTACAAGAAAAAAACATCGCAAAGTCATTATGTACTGGGCAATTCAGCCTATGCATTAAAAGACAACAAGAAAACAGCAATGACATTGCTGACGAATGTTTTGGGCGGACCGGCAATGAATTCCATTTTGAATTTAGAGATTAGAGAAAAGCACGGCTTGACCTACAACATAGAAGCGAATTACAGTCCGTTTATTGAAGCAGGCATGTTTTCTATTTATTTAGGAACCGACAAAACGCAACTCGATAAAACAGTATCGTTGGTAAAAAAAGAATTGAAAAAACTGCGCGATAAAAAACTTTCTGCGCAACAATTATCGGCAGCAAAACAACAAATCATCGGACAAATAACGATGGCAAATGAAAACCGATCTAGCGTTATGCTATCGCACGGAAAGAGTTTAGTGACTTATGGAAAAGTTGATTTACTCAGCGAGATTTACACTAAAATAAATGCGATTACTTCAAGGCAAATTCAAGATATTGCGAATGAAGTTTTTGATGAGGGGAAGATGAGTGAGTTGGTTTATTTGAATAGGTAGATTTTCTAGAACAAAAGCAGTGCAATAGTTCCTTCGGAGTACCTCAGGATGACATACTAGGTAAGCACCAATTATCAAGAATAGTTGTCATCCTGAGGTACTCCGAAGGAACTATTGCCCTCACTTCTTTTTAAAATTTGCACTTTAGTTTTCTATATCCAAAACACCCAGCAACCACCAACACCCTTCCCCACCAAACTCACCCCCATCAAAACCCAAAACAATAATTTTCTCATAGATTAAAAGTAAAATAAAAAACAATTCTAATACATATTATGAATCGAGAATAAACTTCTAAGCAGTATGGGTTTCTCCTCGGAGGAGGAGAGTGCGATTTTGCTTGCGGGCTGAAAGAGGATGGATTAAAATAGATTACTTTCCTTTTCTTCAAATATCAGAATCCATCCTCTTCCCCCTTCACAGGCTTTTACACACTCTCCTCCTCCGAGGAGAAATGGGAGATAACCATTACTTAAAATTTTTACTTCAATTTTTTATACCCAAAGTATCCAACGATTGCCAATACCCACAACCACCAAACACTCATCATAGCAAGGAAAATAACTTCAACAGTATTCAATCCTGCTTTCAACGCATCACCTATTTTTTCATAGAAGGGAGGCTCATATGGTTCGATTGTTTTTTCGCTTACAACTAATTCTTCTTTGATGCTCGGGCGTTGATATAAATAGATTTTTATCGTGCTAAAATCCACTTGATCTTGAATACTTAAATTGGCTACCAAAGCCTGATCTTTCTGCTCCTCAGCTTGCAATAAGTAATTTTCGGCTTCTACTTTTTGTTGAAGTTTAGCTTTCACGTGATCGGCGTTATCTAAGCGTTGCTCATGTGTACTTACTCTTTTTTGGGTTAATCTATTTGCCAACATTTTCAAGGTAACATCATCGGCATTGATATTTCTGTAATCAAGAAATTCTACCAATCCACTCATTTGTTTTAATGCATCGTCTAAGTGACTATTAGGCACTCGAATTTCTATGGTATTGTCTACTGAATAATGGGTGATTTCTTTAGATGAATCTTCGCTTACCGCAACTGTATTAACATAAGAAATAGTGCTAGCCAAATTGGTATGAGTGACGAAGCCATTGTTTTTGGCTACAACATCCTCTATTACATAAGTGGCAGATCGTACATCTTTAACTTTAAATTTCAAATCGGCTGTTCTAACAAACTTTCTATTCGATTGAAAATCCTCCACTGCTGCTAGCGATGATAAGGCGGTGTCGGCAACCTCTTGATTTTCGCTATATGCTTTTGCATTATAATCTACAGCAGATTCACCGCCACAAGAAACCAATATTGCACCTAAAAAAGCGCTTGATAGAATTACATATTTCATTTTCATAAGAATGTTTTTTTAATTCATTCTTGAAAATGAAAAAGGTAACCCAAGAGGAAGAGTGAGAGTGAGATTTGAGGCCAAAAAAAAAAGCCCTCCGTCTTTCGACGGAAGGCTTTCTCTAAATATTAAAATCAACTATTTTTTGATAGCGAATTCTTTTTTGATTTTATCAACGTAATCTAATTTCTCCCATCCGAAGAAGGTAACTTTTTTCTTAGATTTTTTACCGTTGTAAAGAAGCTCAACTTCTTTCTCATAAGAAGTTCTTCCCATGTGGCCGTAAGCAGCAGTTTCTCCGAAGATAGGGTATCTTAAACCAAATCTTTCGATGATAGCAGCCGGACGCATATCGAACAATTTATTTACTTTTTGAGCGATTTCGCCGTCGGTTAATTTCACTTTTGCTGTACCGTAAGTGTTAACATATAAACCTACTGGTTTAGCAACACCAATTGCGTAAGCAACTTGAACCAAAACCTCATCAGCTACACCAGCAGCTACTAAGTTTTTAGCGATGTGACGAGTAGCATATGCCGCAGAACGGTCAACTTTTGAAGAATCTTTTCCAGAGAATGCACCACCACCGTGAGCACCTTTACCACCGTATGTATCAACGATGATTTTTCTACCAGTTAAACCAGTATCACCGTGAGGACCACCAATTACGAATTTACCAGTTGGGTTGATGTGGTAGATGATGTCTTTACCGAATAGTTTTTTGTTTGCAGCAGATAATTTAGAAAGTACTCTTGGCATCAAGATAGCTTTAACATCAGCAGCAATTTTCTTCAACATTTTATCTTCTTTATCGAAATCATCATGTTGAGTAGAAACAACGATAGTATCAATTCTTACTGGTTGATTTTTGTCGTTGTACTCGATAGTAACTTGAGATTTAGCATCGGGTCTCAAATATTTCATTTGTTTACCTTCCTTGCGGATAGCAGCCAATTCAATCAATAATTTATGAGCGATATCTAAAGCCAAAGGCATATAGTTAGCAGATTCAACTGTAGCATAACCAAACATCATCCCTTGGTCACCAGCACCTTGTTCAGCGTGCAAACCAGCACCTTCATCAACACCTTGAGCGATATCGGGAGACTGACCGTGAATAGAAGAAATGATACCACAAGAATCGGCATCAAACATATATTCGGCTTTATTGTATCCAATTCTTTTGATTACTCTACGAGCAACTTCTTGTTGATCGAAGTGTCCGTTGCAAGTTACTTCACCTGCCAAAACAGTTAAACCTGTGGTTACTAAAGTTTCGCAAGCGATTCTTGAAGAAGGGTCTCTTCTTAGATATTCATCAACAAGCGCGTCGGAAATTTGATCGGCAACTTTATCAGGATGCCCTTCTGATACTGATTCGGAAGTAAATAAGTAATTAGCCATGTGTTATATTAATTTTTTAAAATTTTTAAAGCGTGACAAATTAACAAAACTTAATTCCTTTTATGAAATTATTTTGAAGGTTTTAATCCTCAAAGTAATATTTATTTTCAAGAATATCTTGCGGAGGCAGATATTGGTATTGTCGAAATATCTTTTCAGTCTTATTTTTTAATGGAAAATCAATCACCCAGACTGTAGAATCATTGTTATTATCCACTCTAAATTCTTTAGTCTCCACCCACTGATCGTTGATCCACTCCAATCTTCCTCCGCCTCCGCCTCCATTACCTATATAAAAACCAGTTATTTTTTTTGATTTGAGGTAAAAAGTAGGATTAGGTAAAGAAGAAAGCTGCTCATTTAAATAATAACACTTTGTTGAATCGTTAAAAAAATAGACTTGCATTCTATTTTTTAATCCAGTTCCTGATTGACCATAATAAAATATTACATAATCTTTTAGACCGTCGTAATTTAAATCAAACAAACTATCACTTGTGGCTCCAGCTGCTCCATAATTGCAATTAAATTCTCTCAAAATCTTCGTTCGTTTGCCTTCCAAATTTGATGTATCAATTTCTGCTATTATCAATGAATCGCAAAAACCATCATAAGATTCTTCATTACTGTATTGTTTATCTTCTTCATTATAAAGCTCTGCTAAAATCAAACTATCTGCCTTAAGATTTACTGCAACTGAATCGAACTTATTTGCAACTATATCGTGAGGCTCAGATCCTGATTCACAAGAATAAATTAAAGCGATAAATAAAAAATGAAATGCGCGCATCATTTTGTTAACTGCTGAAAAACCTTCTCTAAATTTGAATTTTTCTGAGTCAAATTCGCGATTGAATCATCAGCTACAATTTTACCGTGATTGATGATAATTGCTCTTTCACAAATGGCTTGAACCTCTTGCATAATGTGGGTAGAGAGCATTACTGTTTTATTTTTACCGAGTTCTTTAATGAGATTTCGAATCTCTACCAATTGATTAGGATCTAAGCCTGTTGTGGGTTCATCTAAAATCAATACTTGTGGATCATGAATGATGGCCTGCGCCAATCCAACACGCTGACGGTATCCTTTTGATAGTTGTCCGATTTTTTTACTTTGTTCAATTGTCAATCCTGTTATCTCCACCATCTCTTTCACCCTATTCGTTAAATTCTTTACTCCATAAAACTTGCCTACAAACTCCAAATATTCTTTAACATACATATCCAAATATAGCGGATTGTGTTCTGGCAAATACCCCACCTTTTTTCTTACTTCCATAGATTGTTCCATCACATCTAAACCGCATACTTTAACAGTTCCAGAGCTAGGTGGCAAGTAACAAGAAATAATTTTCATCAAGGTGGATTTTCCGGCACCGTTAGGACCTAAAAAACCAATAATTTCACCCGATTGAATAGAGAAGGACACATCGTTTAGCGCTTTTTGTTCGCCGTATATTTTTGTAATTTTTTTTACTTCTATTGACATATTTTCTTTGTTCAATGTTCAATGTTCAATGTTTAAGGTTTAAGGTTAGCTAACTTTGAACCTTGAACATTAAACTTTGAACTCAATTATAAATAACCGAATCTCTTTAATTGTTTATCATCGCTTCTCCACTCTTTCTGCACTTTAACAAATATTTCTAAAAACACTTTTTCTTGCAAGAATTGCTCTAAATCTTTTCTAGCTTGTGTGCCCACCTTTTTTAACATGGCACCTTGGTGACCAATAACAATCGATTTTTGAGAATCTCGAGCTACATAAATCACAGCGGCAATTCTGGTAATTTTCTTTTCTCGTTTAAACGACTCCACTTCTACCTCAACGCTGTAAGGAATCTCTTTATCGTAATTCAATAATATTTTTTCACGAATGATTTCGCAAGCAAAGAATCTTTCTGATTTATCGGTGAGTTGATCTTTCTCGAAATAAGGCGGACCTTCGGGCAAATTCTTCAAAATCCACTGCAACACAAATTCGTGGTTAATGCCATTCAAAGCTGAAATAGGAAGAATGCTCACTCCGGGTAATTTCTTTGCCCAACCTTCTACTATCTCTTCTAATTTCTTCTGGTCAACCAAATCAATCTTATTGATGATTAAGAGTTTTGGCGTTTTTGTTTTTGCTACCTTATCCCACAACTCTTCATTGGCTGGTTTTTCTTCTAAAACATCGGTCACCATTAAAAAAGCATCGGCATCAGAAACGGCAGTAGTAACAAATTGCATCATACCTTCTTGCAACTTGTAATTGGGTTTAATCATCCCTGGAGTATCTGAATAAACGATTTGAAAATCGTCGCTGTTCACAATACCCATGATGCGGTGACGAGTGGTTTGTGCCTTTGAGGTGATAATCGACAAACGCTCGCCCACCAATTGATTCATCAAAGTTGATTTACCAACATTTGGACTCCCTACAATATTTACAAAACCTGATTTGTGTGCTGCCATAGGCGTAAAGGTAAGGTAATTTTAGATTTTATAGCGCTATCCACCAATTCGAATACTTCCTCACTTCCTCACTCAACTCCACTTTTTCTTTATATATTCCAAAGAAGGAAGAACCACTACCGCTCATACAGGCATATTCAGCGCCCATTGCGTAAAGTTCTTCTTTGAGTTTTTTCAATTGAGGATGAATTTCAAATGCAGATTTTTCGAAATCGTTCACCAATTTATCTTTCCATTGATCAACAGGAAGTTGAACTACTTCGCGCACATTAACTAAGGGTTCGGCAGGCTTAACTGAAGAATATGCTTGCGCGGTGCTGATATGCAAATTAGGATACACCAACAATAAATGATAATCTTTTAACCACAAACTGATGCTTTCCATCAACTCCCCTCTACCCCAAGCATATGCAGGTTGATTATCTATAAAGAATGAACAATCACTACCTAACTTGGCAGCATATGATTTCAATTGTATATTCGACAAAGGCAAACGAAAATAATCTCGAAGCGCCTTAAGCATAAAAGCAGCATCTGCTGAGCCGCCGCCTAAACCGGCGCCAATTGGAATCACCTTATGCAAATGCACCTTAAGGTTCTCTACCTGAGGAAAGTCCGTTTGCAAGAGATTCAAGGCCTTCATCACCAAATTATCACCGCTACCGGGGATTTCAATTCCTGAAGAAGCAAAAGTAGAATCACCTTCAGCACGCACAAACTCAAGCACATCATTAATAGCAATGGGATAAAAAACAGTTTCAATATCGTGAAAACCATCGCTGCGTTTGCGAACGATGTTGAGTCCGAGATTTATTTTAGCGTTGGGGTATGTTAACAATTGTTCAATGTTTAAAGTTCAATATTCAAAGTTAGAAAACCCTTTTAATTCAGCTAACATTAAACATTGAACTTTAAACATTGAACTTTTCCCTATATTTGTCCCCCAAGAGAAAAAAATATGATTACTTTTTTAGAATTTGAAAAGCCACTTGCCGAACTATACGAGCAATTAGAGAAAACGAAGGAAATTGAAGTGATTAGCGGTATTGACGCTACTCCCACCATTAGAGAATTTGAGAAAAAGATTGAGGAAACTAGAAAAGAATTGTACTCTAATTTAACCCCTTGGCAAAAAGTATTGGTGTCTCGTCATCCTGAGCGTCCTTATACCTTAGCCTATATCGAAGGGATGTGCGATAAAGGCTCTTTTATAGAGTTACACGGAGATAGAAATGTAAAAGACGACAAAGCATTGGTAGGTGGTATGGCCAGCATCAATGGGGAAAGCGTAATGATTATAGGTCATCAAAAAGGTATCAACACTAAGATGCGTCAGTACAGAAACTTTGGGATGCCAAATCCTGAAGGCTACAGAAAAGCATTGCGTTTGATGAAAATGTCCGAAAAATTTGATATTCCAGTTATTTCCTTGATCGACACTCCGGGGGCATACCCAGGATTAGAGGCTGAGGAGCGCGGACAAGGGGAAGCGATTGCTAGAAATCTATTTGAAATGACTCAGTTGAAAGTACCTGTAATTTGCTTCATCATTGGTGAAGGCGCGTCGGGTGGTGCTTTGGGAATTGGTGTAGGTGACGTGGTGTACATGTTAGAACACGCATGGTATTCGGTAATTTCTCCTGAAAACTGCTCTACTATCTTATGGAGAAGCTGGGATTACAAAGAGAAAGCTGCCGAGAGCATGAAATTGACCGCTCAAGATATGTTCAAAAACAAATTGATTGACGGTATTATTAAAGAACCTATAGGTGGCGCTCATTTCAAGCCCGAAGAAGCTTTTCACAATGTTAAAGAAGCTATTGTTGGCAGCTTAAAAACATTGAAAAAGATGAAAGCCGAAAAACGTATCGAGAAAAGAATCGAGAAGTTTGAAGCAATGGGTGTTGTGGTTGAGAAATAGCATTAAAAGCTATAAAATCCCAATCCTTCTTTTTTCACATAAGGGAAGCTAAACTTTTGATTTTGCTTGTAATAAGTAAGCAATCTATCGTATTTAGGAGCCTGCTCCACGGGTATATCCTTTATCTTTTTATCCTTCAAGTCGTAGATGGTAATGGTTAATCCTTTTCTTTCTTGAGGAATGTTCATGAGATGCCAAAAATCAACAAAATTTAAAATTCTACCTTCTTTGTTTTTTGCATCAAGAACATAAAAGCTCATGTCAATTAAATGCCAAGATTCGTCGTAATACACCTCGGCTATGCTGTGATGATCGGCATTGTAAATTAATGGATCCACTCCCTCCTTAAAGGTATTTCCCAAGCAAATCAAACGCGCAGGAAGATCGTAAGCAGAGCAAGCATATAAAAAGATATCGGCTAAATTTCCGCACCAAACTTTATCCTTTTCATTTTTCGCTTTGCGGTATTGCTCCAAAGGAGTAATTGAATTCATGGCATCAGACGGCACTCCTCTTCTATGAGCTAGTTTATCTAATAAGGTAGTAGCAATCAATTGTGCTTTTTCTTTTTGCGATTTTACATTTTCAACAGCTATTGAAAACTCTTTTCGAGCTTCAATTTTCTCGCTTTCATTGAGCTGGTAGCGAATAAATTTTTGTGTTGACACCTCTTGAAAAGTAATATCGGTTTCATGAATAAAGAATCCGTTTTCTGAAGTAGTTCTGCCGTTATTCTCTAAGAACTGTTTAGGGTCGTAACTCACTTTAACAAAGTACACATCATCGTTCACCGCAACTTTTAAGGTGTGGTAAACATTTTCTTGGGCCTTCTTTGAAAAACGAAAAACAAAAGCATCACCAAACTTGGTACTAGCCAGCTGTTCATCAAGCAAAAACTTGTATCCGCTAAAGTTTGCATAGCTGTTTCTAAAATACATCTTAATGCTCAATGAATCGGTGTCGCTTGAATCGCTTACATTTTCAACATCGGTATAAAACAAGTTGTTGGCGGCAGGATAAACAGTGGCATATCCCTGTGAACTTTGATGCGTGTATATTACCTTCACACTGGAGCTGTCTTTTAAAGTTTGAGAATACTTACTTGCATACTCTGCGTCTCCACAAGAAGCTATCAATAAAGTAAGAAAAAACAACACTACAACTCTCATACTATGCATTTGGATATTCAATGCGAACGTGGTAAATATTCATCAACATCTTTTTCAAAATCTTTTTGATTTGTGAGATTTCCTTAAGTGTGATGTCGGCGTTTACAAACTGACCTTCTTCCATTTGTTTGTGAATGATTTTCTCTACCAACTGTTCAATTTTCTCTGAATTCACTTCTTTCAAACTTCTTGATGCTGCCTCCACCGAATCGGCCATCATCAACACCGCCGTTTCTTTAGAGAAAGGAATTGGTCCGGGATAAGTATATCTAGCCACCTCAGGAGATTCTTCAGGGAAATCCTCCTTCGCTTTTCTGTAGAAATACTCGGCTTTGGTAGTACCGTGATGCGTGCGAATAAAGTCAATTACTTGCTCTGGCAAACGATGTTTTTTTGCTATTTCGATACCATGAATAACATGCTCAATGATGATGCGTGCACTTTCCTCACTTGACAATTCATGATGCGGATTTACGCCAGTTACTTGATTCTCTATGAAATACATTGGTCTTTCCATTTTACCAATGTCGTGATATAATGCAGCCGTTCTAATGAGCAAAGCATTACCTCCCACTTGGTAGATGGCAGCCTCAGCAAGGTTAGCCACTTGCAATGAATGCTGAAAGGTACCTGGAGCTTTTAGCGACAATTCGCGAAGAAGAGTATTGTTTGTATCCGACAATTCGAGTAAAGTCATATCAGATACAAAGCCGAACATCTTCTCGAAAGCAAAAATCATAGGATAAGCAAACATAATTAGCATTGAGCTAATGCCGAACCACATAAAATCTCTCCACAAAATCTTGGTAAAATCGCCTTCTTGCAGTAAGGTTAGCGCGAAGAAAGTGATGCTGTAGGCGGCAAACACAATACCCGATGTGAAAAGCAATTGCGATCGGCGGCGAAAGTTGGCAAAACCAAAAATGGCCATAATACCTGCAACGAATTGGTAAAACACAAATGAAAAACTGTCGGCAACCATAAAGCCAACAATCATCAAGGCCACCAAATGCGTAAAGAAAGCAATTCGTGTATCGAAGAAAGAGCGAACAATAACCGGAATAAGGCAGAACGGCACAACATACACTTTAAGCCAACTTACACGCAATGCAATTACTGTTGCCAGCACGAAAATATTGAGCAGCATAAGTAAGAAAACCAAGTGGCGGTTGTTGTAAAAAATCTCTTTTCGGAAATAATACAAGAACAAGAAAAAACAAGTCAAAGCTACGGTCACTAAGATGATTTGCGCAAAAATGACCACCACCCTTTTGTTTTTCTCAAGAATTTGCGATTCGTATTTGTTTTTGTAGGAAGTAAGTACCTCAAGCTTTTGCTGGTCAACGGTCTCCCCTTTTCTAATAATCAATCTACCTTGCTCCCAAGTGCCTGCATCTGTTTCTAGCTTTGCCAATTCGGCGTTCAACACCAGCTGAGTTTTTCTAGCATCGTAAATCACGTTAGCGGCGTCTTTTCTAAGCACTTGTTCAAGCACCTTTAAAATTATTTCTTTCGATTCATACTCTTTTCTAAGATTGCGCTCGGCAAATTCAATGGCACTTTTAAGCGTAAAAACATCATCTTTGGTGTAGGCACCGGCCACATTATTTTTAACTACATAAAAGATGGTGCTGTCTTTTAGATTGCTTAATTCTCCATGCGCATCGGCCAAGCCCTTCTTATATATACCTCTAAGCAGTGACTCTGCTGTTTCCATGTATTTCACCTTGAGCTCTTCGGCCTTGTCTTTTTGGTCAGATTCGGCCAAAGCACGCATCAATTCCAGCTCAAATTCCACTACCTTCTTGTCGTAAATATCTTCATCGTATTTGAAATAAAGCTTCTTTTTAAGCTCTAACTGCTTACTTTCTTGTTTAAGTTCTTCTGAGTTCTTTTTAAGCGGTATAGAATAAGGAGCGAAAAGATCACCGTATTGCCATGGTTTATTTTTTTGAAACTCATACTTAAAAGACACCTCTCTAGGCAGTAAAAACACAATAAAAGCAATGGTTCCCAAAAACAATAGCACTTTATAGATGTTATCGTGACGATTTCTAATATTTTCTACAAATTTCTGCATGGGGTGTAAATGTAGGAAATTGTTTAAAGTTTAAGATTTAATGTATAAAATTAAGAGCGAGTTGGGGTGTTCAATCTTAAACCTTAGATATTATACCTTAAACTTTAAACATTTTACTATTTTTGCCCCACTAATTTAAAATCAAAAACAATGGCTCACGTATCACAAAGAGTACAAGACCTCATCGAATCGGCTACAATCGCTATGACTGCTAAAAGTCGCGAATTGAAAGCACAAGGATTAGACGTTATTAGTTTAAGTATCGGTGAACCCGATTTTAACACTCCTGATGTTGTTAAGGCGGCTGCTAAAGCTGCAATCGACAATAACTTTAGTAAATACCCACCAGTACCGGGTTATCCTGAGTTGCAACAAGCCATTGCTGCAAAATTGAAGAGAGAAAACAATATTGAATACAAACCAAACCAAATCGTAGTTTCTACAGGTGCTAAACATTCTATTGCGAATGTAATGTTGGCTTGTATCAATCCGGGCGACGAAGTTATCTTGCCTGCTCCTTACTGGGTGAGCTATGCCGACTTAGTAAAATTAGCGGGTGGTGTTGTAGTAGAAGTTAAAGCAACTATCGAAAACGACTTTAAAATCACTCCATCTGAATTAGAAGCTGCTATCACTCCAAAAACAAGATTGGTAGTTTATTCTTCACCTTGTAATCCATCTGGTTCAGTTTATTCTAAAGCTGAGTTGGAAGCATTGGCAAGAGTAATTGTTAAACACGACGAATTGTACGTGTTGGCAGATGAAATCTATGAATACATCAATTTCACTGGAGAAGCTACAGCAAGTATGGCTTCATTCGATTTCGTTAAAGACCGTGTTTTCACTGTAAACGGAGTTGCTAAAGGTGCTGCTATGACTGGCTGGAGAATTGGTTATTTGGCTGGTCCGGAATGGATCGCTAAAGCTTGTACAAAACTACAAGGACAATTTACTTCTGGTGCGTGTACTATTGCTCAGCAAGCTACTATCGCTGCGGTAAATGGCGGAGTAACTTTAACTGGCGAAATGAAAACTGCTTTCTTAAGAAGAAGAGATTTAGTTTTAGGATTGTTAAAAGAAATTCCAGGATTGAAAACGAACGTTCCTGCTGGAGCATTCTATATTTTCCCTGATGCATCTTACTATTTAGGAACAACTTACAACGGTAAAACCATTAAAACGGGTGACGACTTAGCAACTTACTTGTTAGAAGATGCTTTAGTGGCTTGCGTAGGTGGTGATTCATTTGGTTCTCCTGAGT
This sequence comes from uncultured Chryseobacterium sp., assembly GCA_964406465.1. Taxonomy (GTDB): domain Bacteria; phylum Bacteroidota; class Bacteroidia; order Flavobacteriales_C; genus JAHEZL01. The sequence goes on along the minus strand of CAYORT010000017.1, from coordinate 34,386 downwards.
GTATCCGTATTTCTTACGCTACATCTGATGATGTTTTGGTTAAAGCTATTGGAAGAATCAAAGCTTCTTTAGCTAAATTAAAAAATTAACATCGTTCAAAGTTTAATGTTCAAAGTTCAATGCTAGCATTGTCAACTTTGAACATTGAACGCTGAACATTGAACATTGAACATTGAACATTGAACATTGAACAAATAAATAAAGCTTTCAATACATTTAACACTCAAACAGTTTTGATTGTTGGAGATTCAATGGTGGATGCTTATTTATGGGGACATGTTTCCCGAATCTCTCCCGAAGCTCCTGTTCCAGTGGTATCAATCAGCAAACGTGAAAATCGTTTGGGTGGTGCTGCCAACGTAGCTTTAAACATTGTTGCTTTAGGTGCAAACCCTATACTTTGCGGAGTAATTGGCAACGACAGCAAAGGCGAATCTTTCTTAGAATTATTGAAAGAAAGCAATCTTTCTGCAGAAGGAATGGTGATCGATAAAACACGAAAAACCACTTCTAAAACCCGCATCATAAGCTCGGCGCATCATATGTTGCGCGTAGATGAAGAAACTACAGAGTACCTTGATACTCAATCAGAGAAAGCTTTCCTTGAAAAGATAGCTTCTTTGCTCAACAGCAAAAAAATTGATGTGATCATTTTAGAAGATTACAACAAGGGTGTTTTAACAGAGAAAGTGATAAGCGAAACTATCGCTATGGCGAAAGCCAAAAATATTCCGGTTACCGTTGACCCTAAAAAATCGAATTTCTTTCAATACAAAGGCGCTACCATGTTTAAGCCTAACTTGAAAGAATTTGTAGAAGGCACCAAGATAGATTGGGATGTATTCAACTTAGATACATTGAAAGCCAAAGCCAAACAATTCAAAAACGAATTGAATATCGACAAGCTATTGATCACCCTTTCTGAAAAAGGCGCTTTGATTTGTGGCGAAAAAGAAATTCATGTTCCTGCAGAAATTCGCAACATCGCCGATGTAAGTGGCGCTGGCGACACTGTTATTGCAGTTGCATCTCTTGCTCTTGCAGCTGGCTTAAGCGACGAAGAAATTGTTAGAATTTCAAATCTTGCCGGCGGATTGGTTTGCGAAAAGGTAGGTGTTGTGCCGGTGGATAAGGTGCAGTTGTTGGCGGAGGCGGTTAAATAAGCATCTCTTTTACCTAGTGCGTCATTGCAAAAATTTTTTACCCTAAATTAAATCAAAGACGAACTGGATATAAAACGCACGCGCAATAAATCCAACAAAAAACTACTGTAGTAACTCAAACAAATAAGTCACTCCTTGTTGAGTAATTGACACTATTTGGTGCCCCCTCAAATTGAATAAGGAAACAAGCTCCTCATTACTAAAATCAATTGTGACTTTAGAATTATCGATATAACCACTGAGGTGATATTTACCATCGCTCTCCATTCTCAATGTCAAATTCACAAAGGTCTTCAGGCAAAACAAAAAAGAATCCATTAATTCTTTATCAAATGCTGCGGAATCTAATGCTTTGGAATCTTTTATGATTTTTAACACAACCCTTTTCACGGAAGATGTGTCCAACACTTCAACCGTATCATTTTTATAACATAAATATATAAGCTTGTATTTCCCACTAACACTATGCGCAAATGAAAACAAGGGAAAAACAAATAACAACAGAAAGAGTAATCTCCTCATTGCAAGGTAAGTTTTGTATTGACAACTACTGCTTTTCAAACATAAACGACAATCCATTTTTCGTTCTCGTTAGGTATTGATGGCCTTTCACTGTTTCAATGGTGTAAATCTCCTCTTTACCACTTTTGGTGGTTACTGTAAGTACATTTTTTTTCACTTTATACTCCCCGTTTTTTGTACCTTCTTCATCCTTAACAAAGCCAATCAACCAATATTCGTTGTTTGGCTTCATATTTAATGTAAAAGCATTAAACAGGTCAATACTAAATAAAATTAGTCCAGATTTATCAGCACTATCGGCCTTGGTCATTTCTGGATTTTGACCTTTTGCAACTTTGTAGGCAAAGGCTTTAGTTGCATTGCTGTCTGAGGTAAGAACTGTATCATTTTTATAGCAAGCATATTTTAGCTTGTATTTTCCAGTAACATCTTGCGAGAATGAAATTGAAGAAATCATCACAGCAACAAGCATTAAAGCTTTTTTCATAAGTAGTAGATTAAAAATTAAATATTCGCAAAGAAGTCGTTCCCCTTATCATCACAAACGATAAAAGCTGGGAAATTTTCTACTTCAATTTTGCGCACTGCCTCCATACCTAATTCAGGGAAATCAACAACCTCCACCGATTTGATATTTTGTTTTGCAAGAATAGCAGCTGGTCCGCCTATCGAACCTAAATAGAAGCCACCATAAGTTTTACAAGCATTGCGCACCGCTGCAGAACGATTTCCTTTGGCCAACATAATCATTGAACCACCCACAGATTGAAACTGCTCAACGTATGAATCCATTCTTCCTGCTGTAGTTGGACCAAAGCTTCCCGATGGCATTCCCTCTGGAGTTTTCGCTGGTCCGGCATAATATATAGGATGATTTTTGAAATAATCTGGCATTGGCTTTCCAGCATCAATCAACTCTTTAATTTTAGCGTGAGCCACATCTCTTGCCACAATTAAAGTACCGCGCAAATTCAAACGAGTTTTAATTGGATATTGAGACAAGATTTTAAGAATTTCGGCCATTGGCATATTCAAATCAATCTCCACTGCTTTCTCTAAATGAGGAGCTTTTGCTGGCACAAATCTACCCGGATTGGTCTCTAACTGCTCAAGAAAAATTCCGTCTTTAGTGATTTTCCCTTTGATATTTCTATCGGCTGAGCAGCTTACGCCAATACCTACCGGACAAGAAGCAGCGTGACGCGGCAAACGAATTACCTTAACATCGTGGGTAAAATACTTACCTCCAAATTGAGCACCAATAGTGCTGTCCTGACAAATCTTATGAATTCTCTCCTCCCACTGTAAATCACGAATGGCTTGTCCGCCCATATTCCCTTCTGTTGGCAATTCATCATAATACCCTGCACTTGCCATCTTAACTGCTTTCAAATTAGCTTCAGCAGATGTACCACCAATCACCACAGCCAAGTGGTACGGAGGGCAAGCAGAAGTACCTAAATCTTTGATTTTAGCAGTAATAAATTCAACCAAACTTTTCTCGTTGAGCAACGCTTTAGTTTGCTGATACAAGTAGGTTTTGTTGGCAGAACCTCCACCCTTTGCCAAAAACAAGAATTTGTATTCATTGCCTTGTTCGGCATACAAATCTATTTGAGCCGGCAAGTTGGTACCAGTGTTTTTCTCTTCAAACATGCTTAAAGGCACCAATTGCGAAAAACGCAAGTTGCGTTGCTTGAAAGTATTGTAAATTCCTTTAGAAAGGTACATTTCATCATCTACTCCAGTGAAAACGTTCTCCCCCTTTTTACCCATCACGATGGCAGTACCGGTATCTTGGCAAGAAGGCAACTGCCCTTCTGCCGCAATTTTAGCGTTTTGAAGTAAGGTGTAAGCAACAAATCTATCGTTATCGGTAGCCTCTGGATCATCAAGAATTTTTGCCACTTTTTCCAAGTGAGCCGTTCTTAATAAAAATGAGATGTCAACCATCGCTTCTTGTGCAATAAGCTCAAGGGCTTCGGGAGCAACCTTTAAGATTTCTCTTCCGTCTACCTGAATAGTAGAAACATGGTCTTTACTAATTAATTTGTATTGAGTAGAGTCCTTTTTTAAAGGAAATGGCTTTTGGTAGATAAATTCAGACATAGGTTTATTTTTTTGTTGCGCGGTAAATTTAATAATCTAAACAGAAAGTATAGAGCATATAAGAATATTTATTGACCAAAACACTTATAATCTCTATTTTCGCCACTTCTATTTTATGGTTACTAAGGGATTTGGAACTTTTCTAAGGAATTGGATATTACAATTGGTTTTAATTTTATTACCGAACTTATACCTCTTTGCCCAAACCACAGCCAATTTCACAGCCGATGCCTTAAGTGGATGCGCCCCCGTATTAATCAATTTCACCAACACTTCCAGCAATGCCAATTCTTATTCTTGGGATTTAGGAAATGGCAAAACATCAAACAATGTGCACACCAGCGCTTTGTATGCTCAGCCAGGTATTTACACGGTAACACTTACCGCTAATGGCGTGGGCGGAAGCAATGCAAAAACTACAACCATCACTGTTTATGGTGCGCCGATAGCCGAACTTAGCGCCAACAAAACCGATTTATGTGGCAATGAAGCGCTTAAATTTACCGACCTTTCTATTCCACAGTCGGCTGCGGTAAGTGGGTGGTTTTGGAGTTTTGGTGACGGACAAATATCGAATGCTCAAAATCCTACTCACCTTTACAATCAAGATGGGAAATATACCGTTTATCTTCAGGTAACCGATGCCAATGGCTGCAAAGCATCGACCACAAAAACCAATTACATCAATATTAATCAACCAAAAGCTAACTTTATTGCCGATTCTTTTGTTTGTACCCTCCCTGCAGATATTCATTTCACAGATAAATCTAGTGGATTAAACCTTTCTTATTCGTGGGAGTTTGGAGGAGGTGCAACTTCTAATGCAAAATCGCCAGTTCATACCTATTTCGCGTTCGACACTATCCCCGTGAAACTTACAGTAACTAGTGGGGGCTCTAACTGCTCATCGAGCATCACCAAGAACATAATGATAGCAAAATACATTGCCTCCTTTGATTTCACAGCATCATGCAACAGCAGCAACAAATTCTCATTGAACCTTAACAACACTACGATTCCTGCTACTAAGAGCGAATGGGACTTTGGTGACGGCGATACCTCCACTTCAAAAAATCCATCTCATCTTTATAGCAAGGGAAGCTATAACATCACCCTAAAAAGCATTTACAGCAATACTTGCTTTGATACCGTGGTAAAAACGTATGTGAGTCCGAACGCCTCATTTAGTTATTCAGCTCTTCCCTGCAAAGCCCCATTTAAAGTTAATTTCACCAATAACAGTATTGGTACAAAAATCACATACGATTGGAAATTTTCGAGCGGAACAAATTCAACTGTAAAAAACCCATCGAATACTTTCACTGCACCTCCGCAATACGCCCGCACAATTCTTACTGTTACCAATACGTGGGGTTGTAAAGATGCCGACACAGTAGATTTTCCTTTCCCTTTTCCAGTAGCTGTGGTGGTACCCGACACCCCTTTTACAGGTTGCGCTCCACTCAATGTTGGCTTTAAAAGCACTAGTTACTCCCCCAACGCGAACATCGTTTCTTATAAATGGAACTTTGGAGACCAAGCCAGTGGATCAAACAATACTTCAACGCTAAAAAACCCTTCACACATCTACAATCAATCGGGCATATATGATGTTCAACTTATTGTTCAAAATGATTCGGGTTGTGTGGACACCACTATTTACAAAAAACTAGTGAAAACAGGTGTTCTACCTACCAGTACCAATTTCACGATGGATGCCGATTCATCATGTTTCTATGGCGCCCATAATTTTGCCGATATAAGCACCTATGCCAATGGAGTAAAAGCCAATTATTGGTGCTGGGATTGGTATGGAGGAAACAACAATATTTTGCCTAACCAAAATAAACGACCTGTCGCTTGTCCCGACTCTGGCTATAATGTTGCAACTGCCAACTACACCTCGGTAAAAAACCAAAATAAGATATTCAGTAAAAAGATAGATTACACTACATTCTTGAATGGAGGAACATTATACGCTTATGACACTAGACCAGATACCGGACTACATTACATTCACATGATTGTGGGAAATAATGGCTGTTATGCTGAAGTAAAAAAACCATTTTACATTAAACATAACATGGCTGCTCCTTCCTTTGCTTTTCCTAATGGAGAATTTAGCCTAGCTTCATGCACACCTCCATTTGAAGTAGGTTTATTTGATGGATCTTTTGGTAATACAAAAACCAATCATTTCAATGTGGTAAACAACCAAAGCAGCGACACTCTCGCTAAAATCAAGGGAGACGACACCACCTTTGTACACTTCACTAAACCTGGCACCTATAGCATCAGCATAAGCGCAAGCAATTCACAAGAACTATGCACAAATAGTAATGTAAAAACCGTCACTGTAGATTCAATTATTCAAAAAGTATATATTCCTAAAAAAGGCTGCAAGGGATCTCCTGTACGCATCATCAACATTAGCTCTCCTGTTTATGGTCAGCTTTCTAAAAGAGAATTTGATTTCGGCAACGGAGAAACGCTTGCAGGAGGTGCCGTAGATACAGTTGACTATATTTATCAAGACACAGGAACCTTTGTAATTCGCTCATACACCTACTCTTTGATACCATCTGCAGTAAATGAAATTATTAGCTATACCCAATGTTCCACAGTGCATTTAGACACCATTTATATTGATGGCGTTAGTGCCAATTTTGGAGTGGATAAAAACAGTGCCTGTGGTGCCGACATAATAAATTTTAGCGATTCATCTTACAGCACAAAACCTTATACTTTGCGTAGATGGAGATTTGGTGATAACACCACCTCTTCTCAAATAAATCCGCAGCATCAATATTTCAAAGTGGGCAATTACGGCGTAAGCTTATTTCTTAAAAATAACGCTGGCTGCACCGATTCCATCTACAAAGCGAATTTTGTAAGTATTTCAAAACCTTATGCCTCTTTCTCTGAAAGTAAAACTTTGGCTTGCTATGGTGACACCATAAAATTTAGCAATTTATCTACCGGACTAGGCTTTAAATATAGATGGGATTTCGGACAAGGAGACACATCAAATCTTACAAACCCAAGATGTATTTACAATCAAAACGGACTTTTTGATGTTATGCTTGTTACCACCAACACGTTTGGTTGCAAAGACACCCTACTAAAGTCTAACTTAATTGATGTAGAAAATTACCCAACAGTGAAGTTCAGCGCCATTGATTCGGTTGGAGATTGTTCACCATTTTTAGCAACTTTTAGCGACTCCTCAATTACTGATGTAACACAATGGAAATGGGATTTCCAAGAGGGCTCTGTATCTTATGCAAAGAACCCCATCAACAACTATACGCATCCGGGAAAATACAATGTAAAATTAACAGCCACCACCAAAAACGGATGCAGCTCTTCATTAACTAAAACAAACTACATCGTTGTTAATGGTCCTTACGGCTCATATAGCATTCAAGGAGATTCGGGCTGTGTGCCCTTTACGAGTACTTTCGTTCAAAATTTTAATGAAACCGACTTTTACACTTGGAATTTTGGCGATGGAAATATTCAATCTTACTCCTATATAGCAAATCCAGGAAATATTACGCACCAATACAACTCCAAGGGTTTTTATAGTCCGCAAATTCAATTATTAGATAGCAACAACTGCTCTGCGGTGTTGAGCACACAAAATGTTTTCGCAGAAAAAGTTATTGCCAATTTTGATTTGAGTGACACATTACTTTGTAAGTTGGGTAATGTACAATTCACCAACAAAAGCACATCTCAATTCGCTACATCTTATCAATGGGATTTTGGCGATTTAAATTACAGCATTCAAAAAGACCCACTGCATGCTTATGCAGCGCAAGACACTTTTGATGTGAAATTAATTTCTACCTCTGTAATAAAAGGATGCACCAGCAACACTTCAAAACAAGTAGCTGTGTTTAGGAGTCCGCAATTAACTTTAGATACCCTCTCCAAAACATTTTGTATTCCATACTCTGCCATCTTTAAAGTAAAGAATAACGACCCACAGGTAAAAATCAACAAATGGTTATGGACCCACAACAACGAACAAATTGATAGCACATACGCTAAGTTTAATATTAATACCACAGGTGATCAATACTTCCACATGTATATTGATTACGCAAATAATTTATGCCACATCGATTCGCTCATCGTTTTAAAATCAATGCTTCCCCCGCTTGCTAAATTTACATTTGCGCCCGAACATCCTACCGTAAACTCAACCGTTGATTTCACCGAAAATTGCGACAATACTTCTATATGGCTATGGAAAATAAGCGACAACAGCACCTCTTCTCAACCCAATCCTTCTCACGACTTTTTTAAAAATGGCGAATACACCGTAACGCTATATGCATCAAACGAAGGAAATTGTGTTGATAGCACCAAAAAGGTGGTGCGTGTATCACCCGAAGATTTCGTTAAGGTAGTATCGGGCTTCACTCCAAATGGCGATGGAAACAACGACTATGTAAAAATATTAAATGCAGGAGATGTTACCTTAATTGAGTTCACCATTTACAATAGATGGGGCCAACAAGTTTTTAAAACTGATAACATACAACATTACTGGGATGGCACATTCAATGGCACCTTGCAAAACGAAGGAACATTTGTGTATTACATTACTGCAACCAACAACAAAACAGGGAAAGAAATAAATCAAAAAGGAAATATCACACTGCTAAAATGATAGGCAAAATTAAATATCTTTTTTGGGCATTTTGCTTTATCCTTTTTTCCATTGGAGTTAATGCACAAGACGCGCATTTCAGTCAGTTTAGTAATACTCCAATGTTGGTAAACACTGCACAAACAGGCGACATCAACGGTGAATTTAGAGTGGGATATCTGTACAGAAATCAATGGAATTCGGTAGCTAATCCTTACATAACATCTTGTCTGTACGCCGACAAAAAATTTCTTGAAGAAAAACTAAATGGAAATTTTGTTGGAGGAGGTATTCAAGTACTTGCCGACAACTCAGCAGATGGCGCAATAAAAACAACTCACTTTTCATTAAATGCCTCTTATCACCATTATCTAAATAAAAACCTCGACAGAAAAGTTTATGGTGGCTTGCAACTGGGCATATTTCAAAAATCCATCAATCCGAATGTGTTGGTTTTCGAAAATCAATTCAACTATGGGTCGGCAGATTTTAGCGGTACATCTTCGGGCGAAAATTATTCTGCATTAAGTGTAACAAGGCCCGATTTACAATTGGGTGCGGGATACTGGCTTAGCGACAAAAGATATTACGCCAACTTTGGTTTATCGGCATCGCATTTCAATCGTCCCAACCAATCGCTAAGTTCTCAAAAAGATTTATTGGCTACAAAATGGATATTACATGGCGACGGACAATACAACATTTCTAAATTTTTATTCATCACGCCATCGGTGCTTATCATGTATCAAAAAGGTGCAAGCGAATTTAATTTAGGCGGAATTGTAAACTACGGTTTTGGTAAAAAATTGAAAGAAAATATTTACTTAAAAACCGGAGTATGGTATCGTGTTGGCGATGCATTCAACTTCTTGTTTGGCATAAATCACAACAACTGGCAATTTAATTTTACTTATGATGTTAACGCTTCCAATTTACATGTAGCCAGCAACTACCAGGGAGCCTTAGAAATTTCAATGATGTACACGCACAACTTGTTCAATATTCAGAAAAATAAAATGAGAACAGTTCCTAGTACACGTATGTTTTAAAATGAAAAGAACGCTGATCACATATTGTTTTGTTTTATTAATACTAGTAAGCAGTTCGGCCTTTGCACAAGTAAGAAGTGCTACTGTAAAAGTAGCCGACCATACTCTATACGAAGGAAATTTCTACGAAGCTATTGAGCTGTACAAAGAAGAACTCAACAAAAACAAAACAAACACTTACGTTCTTATTCAATTGGCAAATGCTTACACAAAAGTGGGTGATTTCAAGGAAGCTCACAGCTGTTTTGAAAAAGCTTTTTTGCTTGATGACAAAGAATTTCCCTTGGCCGAATTTTATTATGCGCAATCGTTAAAAACGATGGGCAATTACGAAAAGGCTAGAGAAGTTTTCGAACACTTCAGAAAAAATTTCAGAGGCAACAATTCATCATATTACACAGCCAAAGCAAAAGAAGAAGTAAAGAACTGTGACATGGCTTTAAAAATGAGCATAAAATCAGATATATTAATTAGCGCACTACCATCTAACATCAACAAAAGGTACAGCGAACTCAATCCTACTTTATTTCACGATTCACTCCTAATATTTTCTACTATATACAGCGACACACTAATCACCATTCCATTCGAAGACAACAATCCGAAACATAAATTATACGCAATTAACATTCACGACTCAACACACAACGCACAACTTTTTTTACCACAATTTTTCAAAGATTTAACAGGTGATGTTTCCGATATTACTTTCTCTTACGATGAAAAAAGAATGTACTATACCGAATGTAAAATAAATGCAAGTGGCAAATTAATTTGTGAGATTTACGGCTCAACATTGAACAACAGTACTTGGTCCGTCCCTGTAAAACTTGGTCCGCTAGTAAACGACCCTACAGGAGAATACACTTCACTCCACCCTGCCATTTCATACGACAAAAAAAGCAAACAAGACATCTTGTATTTCACCTCCGACAAACCTGGAGGTAATGGTGGATTAGACATTTGGTATGCCGAAGTTGATGCCACCCTCAACATTGAGAAAGCATACAACATGGGAAGAAAATTCAATTCTTCTGACAATGAAGTTACTCCTTTCATCGACAACAATGGTGATTTCTATTACAGCAGCAATGGACTAGATAACATTGGCGGATACGATGTTTTTGTTGCTATTGAAAAAGGCAAAAGTTTTGAAAAACCTAAAAATTTAGGCAAGCCTTTCAACACTTCTAAAGACGAAATTTATTTCAAGAAGTACGATAAAAATCTTTTCATTCTGCTTTCAAACAGAAGTGATATTAAGCGAAAAAATATTGGTGACGATATTTTCATTATTCAAAAAGATGAAAAGAAATATTTTAAAATTCATGCTTTCGAAAAGGTGAACGACAGCACAAATAAAAGTATAACTCAAACTCAAATCACATATTTGAATGCGCAAGATTCGGTGATGCAAGAAGACACTTACTACACTGCAAAACCAAATCAGGAATTTTCAATTGAGATAAGTAAAAAAGGATACATCAAAAACACTCAAAAAATTGAGATGAATAAAGTTGAAGGCGACACCACCGATTTCAAATTTTATTTAGAACCCATCGCCATCAATAAAGAATATACACTAAACAATATTTATTTCGAATACGATAAAGCTGAGTTGACGCCAGAATCGAAAATTGAATTGCAACAACTTATTGTTTTCCTTATTCAAAATCCCGACTTAAAAATTGAAATTGCGGCGCATACCGACAATAAAGGAAATGCCGATTACAATTTGAAGCTGTCGCAAGAACGAGCAAAAAGTGTTGCCGACTTTTTAATTAGTAAAGGCATAAATGCAAACAGATTAGTTGCCAAAGGATACGGAATGACACAGCCTATCGCATACAACAACAATCCTGATGGAAGCGACAATGCAGAAGGCCGACAAAAAAACAGAAGAATTATTTTCAAAGTGTTGGCACAAATAAATTCGGACAAGAATGAATAAGAAATTACTGATATTAATTTTGCTTATTGCAACATTGAACCTCAGCGCTCAATGGAATAAAATTGTTTCGGGAACAACTAAAAACATTAACGCCGTAACTTTTGCTAGTAACAATATTGCAGTAGCTGTGGGTGATTCGGGTTTAATTTTACGTTCACAAAATACAGGAAACTCTTTCTCCATCATTGCATCAAGTACGGTAAAAAATTTAAATGATGTTTTCTTTTTGGATGCCAACAACGGATTTATCGTAGGCGACGGTGGAACTATTTTAAAGACCATCAATGGCGGAATTTCTTGGTCGACCATAACCTCAAACAGCAGCAATGATTTAACATCTATCGACATCAAAAACAGTATTGGTTTAGTAGTGGGCAGAAACGGAACTATTTTGAAATCGGTGAACAATGGCGCAAACTGGACAGCCCTAACTCCTTTCACCATTTTCTTATTGAACAAGGTAAAATTTGCAAGCAATGATGTGGCAATCATTAGCGGAAGTAATGGCTTAGTGCTAAAATCTACTGATGCAGGATACAACTGGACTACAGAAAACTCTAGCACTGGAAAATCCATAAACGATTTTGCTTTTTACCCCGATGACACCACCATGATTTTTGTGGGAAGTAACGGATTAAAAATTGATGCCGATACCTCTTTCAAACAAATACAAGAAAGCACAATTTCTTCGGTTTGGCTAAATTCAATTCACCACTTAAAAAACAACGATACTTGTTTTGTGGTAGGCAAAAACGCGAGCATCTTATTCACCATCAACGGGATTAATTTTAATTCTGTAAGCGTAAATTCCACAGAAGACTTTAACGACATTTCTTTTGTGAATGACACTACCGGACTCATAGTTGGAGGCAAAGGAACTATATTTAAAACCATTACAGGAGGAGTGTCAAATGACATAAATGAACTAGAAAAAATATCGGTAGCACTGTACCCTAATCCATCAACAAATTACTTCACATTATCTGGACTTAGTGATGATTCATCGCAACTAAAAATATTCAACAGTTGCGGTCAACTTGTTTTTGAACAAACTGTCCAAGGTAACAATGCAATGATAGAACACACACTTCCTACTGGAATTTACTATATCAACATTTTTAATCGAAACACAACGAGCAGCGCAGTGTTAATGGTTTACTAATCACCTCCAATAATCATATAGATTAAGGCCACTAAGTCAATTCATTATAAATAGACTTTTTTGTTTTAATTAAGTGCCTTCACCTTAGTTATCTTACGCTAGTTATTAAGGGAATCTACTTTTACATTTCTACTATTATGAAAAAAACAATTGTATCTATTTTTACAATGGCGCTATTTTTTAGCCCATACGCTCAAAACCAAAAGGTTCTTGAGGAAATGAGAGAGAGCGAAAGAGAGAAAGATGACTATTTCAAAAAATTAAATGAGGTGCCCGAGGCCACCCAAACTTTTAGCACCGACTACGCCAGTTATAAGCGTGCTAAAGCGTGGAATTACAGAGCGCAAACTATCTTCACAAACCCCGTAAATCCAGGCATCTATGTAGGCGGAAGGTACAATGATGTGTTAGTGGATAAAACCAACAACATTGCATTGGCGGCACCAAACGGCGGAGGCTTGTGGTCTTTTAATGCGGCTACAGGTACAAATTTCAAAGCTATTGATGATTTTAGCTCATTCATGGCTGTATTTTGTATTGAACAAAACCCTAACAATAAACAAGAAATTCTTGTTGGTTCTGGTGACCCAAATGGCGTTAGTGGTTTCGGTATTTTTAGATCAACCAATGGCGGCTTAAGTTTTACTCAAGTTAGCTCTACAGATCCGTTAAGCAATGCCGATTTCAAAACCATTAGAAAAATAAAATACTCTCCTACTGCTGCCAACACTATATATGTAGCAACCAATACCAAGGTGTACAGATCAACCGACAACGGCACCTCATGGAACTTGGTGTTTACCAGTCCGGGCTGGGGAGGCAACTCCATTCAATCTCTTGATTTCACAGCGGGCAGCGGTGTTGCTATTGCATGTTTGTATTCGGGCATTCACCTCTCCCCTTCTGGAAACAGTGGAACATACACTTTAGTAACAACAACCCTTCCCAACAATTCAACAGGTAACTACAGCAGTTCTAATGGATCGCCAAGAGGTTGCGTTTTGGCGAGTTATGCCACAGATAGAAATACTATTTACGCCTTCTTCTCGGTCATCAATTCGGGCAACAACAGCGGATATGGTGATTATGATTTATACAAGAGTACAAATTCTGGAAGTTCATGGACAAAAGTTTCTTCTGTTTATCCAACACTATGGATAGCTCAAGAATACTATTCTTTAACTATGGGAGTTCATCCAACCAATTCCAACAACATTGTTATTGGAAGTGGCGGATGGGGTTACTCTACAGATGGAGGCAGTACTTGGAAAGCTGCTTTAGCAGGAGAAGTGGACTACCATTGCACCCGCTTCGACTCATCAGATCCTAATATTTGCTGGGTAGGGTACGATCAAGGATTTTTAAAAGCTGACTTTGGAGCTACTGGTTCTTATTACGATTACAATCTTTCACAATATGTCACTCAAATTAAACAAAGCGAATTTGCTAATTCTGGCAACGTGGTAACTTCTCAGGTTTACTATGTTGATTTTTACCCACAAAATATGGGTGATGCTTTCCTAATGGGACAACAAGATGGAGGATGTTTTGTGAGTTATCCTACAGATCAAAGTCCGCGTTGGAGAGTAAATGTTGGCGATGGATTTTCTACATTCGTAAACAAACAAGATCCAACCAAAGTTTGGGCAAGTACACAGCGCAACAACATTCAAGTCACTACCACCAAAGGGACCAATTTAAATCAAGGTGATTTAGCACAAATCAATGCACTAAGTGATAACTCTGTTTGGTCGACCGACTTCTACGGCAACAACGCAGCAGGAAACATGGTTTTTGTGCCTTCTACCACTTCGCTAAAAAGAACAACCGATAATGGTTCAAGCTTCACCAGCATTGCTACTTTCACCACAAGAGTCAATAACAAAGTAGCGGTACAAGAGGCTGCCGATCCGGTTGTTTACTTAGCAGGGAAACCAAGTGGCCAAGCGGCGAACATCTTAAGATTAGCCAATGCCGGAACATCAAATTCTCCAAGTACAACAACAATATCAGGCATATTCACGAATATCAATGATAATGTCGATAAAATCTCAATAGACCCCAACAACGTGAATACAGTTTATGTTTGTTCTACTAATGGTGAAGCAGTAAAAATCACCGATGCAAATACTGTTTCTCCAAGCGTTACAAGTATTAAAGGGAACTTACCGACTGTAATTTTCAACATGGTAATAGCACCTAAGAACTATGCTAATTATCTAATTGCTGCCACCAATATTGGTTTGTTTTATTCTACCGACAATGGAACAACATGGGTAGCCAGTTACGAGGTTCCTGCCACTCAAATTACCGATTTAAAAATGAGAAATTCAGATGATCGTTTATTTGTTGCAACCTACGGAAGAGGAGTTTGGGCAGTAACTGTAGGAGGTTTAGTAACTACTACAGAAGAAGCTATAAATAACACATTAAATGTATATCCAAATCCGGCAGAAAACCATATTTCAATCAGCACCAATTACGAAAAAAATTACAGTGTAGTATTGTACAATGTTCTTGGAGAAAAAGTATTGGAAAGCACAGAAAAAAACAACATTAACATATCTAACCTTTCATCGGGCATGTATATCATTCATTTAAAAGGTATAGATGGCACAATAATCAATACACAAAAACTGGAAATCAAATAAACCGTTTCAAACGCAAATAAAAAAAGCTTCGAAAATTTCGAAGCTTTTTATTATTTCTCATTGACTGGTATTACACAACAAAATCCATTTCGTTCAAGGCCATAAATTCGTGACCTTTCAATTTTGATTCGGCCCATTTATGAAAGCCAAAACCTTCAATTAAAAATGAATACTTTTTATCTTTTAGATTAGGATTAAACTTTTGCAAATACTGTTCTAACACAATATTTCTGCTGGTTTTATTTTTTGCTTTAATTAATCGATCCAATGTTTCAAAAACGTGCAATTCTAGCTCCAATGTATTTTCTAATCCTTTCAAAATATATTTGCTAGCACGCAATTCGGCTTGTATTAAATCAAGATCTTCTAATTCAATTGCACAAAGAAGTTTCAACACCTTCTCGGTAAATTTCATCTGCTTAAATGAATGTATATCAAATTGACCGTCGAGAAAAGAGGCAGTAAAATATGCTTTTTTAAAATCACCTTTTCTAAAATAGTAGCAAAACAACAAGTGTTTTATATCCATCATCTCCTTGCTAAATGAAAAAGAATCTAACTTTTTTCTATGTGTAGTTTCTAGCTGATGAACAAATGCATCTAACTCATTTGTTTTACCCGACTTAAGTAGACAAATTCCTAAATGAGACAAATACGACATGAAAATAAAATCATCGTTTTGTTCATCAAAGATTTCTTTCATTCTACCTAACATTTCAAACGCAGATTCGTGTTGTTTAATCTTGGTTGAAAGAATAATGTAATTACCCATTTGCACTACTCTTGCGCGAGGTGTAAAGCGTTTTATTTTGGCTTGCAACTCTATCAATTCCTTAATGTGATAGCACGCCTTTTCGTGGTCAACATCATAGTTATTGTATTTAAAATACATGATAAAATGATAACACACCAAAGCAGTTTTGCTTAATGCCTTATTCTCTGATGTGAGCAAGGGAGAAAGATAAAGTTCGCGCATCTCTTCTACTATATGCGCATCTCTGGTTAATCGCAATGTCTCTCCCTTTCGGTACAATTGATCGGAAAGAATAAAATACTGCTCAGCATTGATCGATTTCTCATTCACTCTAATAATATTTAACCTCAACGACTCAACACTCTCTGAGAAAGAGAAGTCGGTCATTTTTTTATGTTGATTCAAAATTTCAATCAATTGCTGATTGATTTCATTTTCTTTAAAAAAGAACTCATTTTCCTCACTTAGCTTCTTCGCTTTCTGCAGTATTCTGTATGCATCTTCAAACAACATTCTTTCTTTCAAAATCAAGGCATGCGCGTACATCCGCTGAATTTGCCAATGAGCCTCACTGGCTCTAGCTTTGCTGTACACTAAAACATCTAAAATCTCGGTATATAGACTATGTTTTTTAACTGCATAAAACTCTCTAAACGTTTCTTTATCTAGCTTATTTAACAACTCTTCTTCATCATACTTCTCTTGATTTTGAAGCGCGCTAAAAATTTGCAATAAAGAAGAGTTGACGATACCAAAGGCCGCCTTAATTTTTTTGAAATACGATTGCTCGGCTTTCTTCATGCTTTTTACCAAGGCATGAAGATGATCTTTTTCTCCCATGACGATAAGATAGTCAAAAAAGCTAATTCTGTCAATGCTTATCACCATGCTAAAAAAGGTCGCTTCATAATATTTTTTGCTTTTTATTTTTCGATTAGACACATTAAATCAATATATTTAATGGAGTTTACTACTACTTCATGAAGCATAAATTATTTCTATTTCTCATGCTGTTGGCCATGGGAAAAATATGGGCCATTGCGCCAGTTTTAGTGGCACCCGCTATGGATTCTATAGATGCACCAACGGGAATAGGTTTAAGTTGGACTCATATAGCTGGAGGATCTTATTACGACATCGACATCGACACCACACCTCTCTTCAACTCAAGCAAACACAGTACTATCATTGGCACAGAAGATTACTCTTCAAAAGCTGGAGGAGCAATCCTAAGCGACACTGTTTTTGAGCTTGATTATGCCACCAAATACTATTGGAAAGTAACCCCAAAAAATTTAGTGGGTAGCTCGGCATCAAACACCTTAAATTTCACCACCATTTCCGAACCCAAATTATTTGGTCCAGCGAACATGGGCAATCTCGATTTCAACAACGACTTCCCCAGTGTTTACCACGATTTAGGAACCCATTTCTATTATATCGAAATTGGAAATACTACGGTCTTCACCTCCCCAGTTTATATTCAAATGTTTGGAGACATGATACTAGCCAATCATCGTGCTGTTTTGCAACTTGGCCCTCTTTCAAATATTACAGCAGGCAACACTTACTATTGGAGGGTAAAAGCATACAACAACAGCGATTCATCTAATTGGTCGGATACCCTCGCCTTTATCGCTATTGATCCATTAAGTACGAAAGAAATAAATGTGGCTTCATCTGCATTTTACCCCAACCCTGCATCCAATCTATTGCACTTCAACAACTCTGAAAGTCTTTTAAAATTGAATATTTATGATGTTCAAGGCTCATTGTTTTTAACAACGTCATTGCAAGGCAGCAAGTCAGATCTTGATGTTACCCATTTAAGTGCAGGAATTTATTATCTCAACCTAGAAAATATTGAGAATGATACCTCAACTCACAAACTCATCATCACTAAGTGAGTCGCAACATTATTTTTTTAGAATTTTATTTTTTTAAAGGCATCTATACAGCATAAATTTAATCTACGTATTTAGTAGCAGTATTTGTACAATTACCCCTAAAGGCTTTCTGAACCCCAAATCAGAGAGCCTTTTTTCATATAGAAATCTCACCATTAGGGATAAGCAAAAAAATACCTATTTTTATCTCCCTTGAATACAGAACAAAATATTCCATTAGCAGAAAGAATGCGTCCGAAACGCCTTTCTGAGTACACCGGACAAGATCATCTTGTTGGGCCGAACGGTGCGCTAACGGGGGCTATAAAATCGGGCTACATTCCTTCCATCATACTTTGGGGACCTCCCGGAGTTGGTAAAACTACCTTAGCACAAATTATTGCGGAAGAAAGTAAGCGTCCGATTTTTACTTTGAGTGCCATCAACTCGGGCGTAAAAGACATCAGAGAAATTATAGATAAAGCGAAAGAACAAAATCTATTTACCAAAGGATTGAATCCCATTTTGTTCATCGATGAGATTCACCGCTTTAGCAAATCACAGCAAGATTCTTTATTGGGCGCTGTAGAAAAAGGCACCATCACTTTGATTGGCGCTACCACAGAAAATCCTTCTTTCGAAGTAATATCGGCTTTACTTTCTCGCTCTCAAGTATATGTTTTAAAACCGCACACCGAAAAAGATTTAATTGCTCTTTTAGAGAAAGCGATGAAGGAAGATGTTATTCTGAAAAAGAAAAACATTGAACTCAAAGAAACCGAGAGTTTATTGCAAATGAGTGGTGGCGATGCGCGCAGATTACTCAACAATTTTGAGTTGATCATCAATTGTAGCGCAAGTGATAAAATTATTATCGACAACAATGCTGTTAAAGAACAAATAAAAAACAATCCTACACTTTACGATAAAGCAGGTGAGCAACATTACGACATCATTTCTGCTTTCATCAAGTCAATTAGAGGAAGTGACCCAAATGCTGCAATCTATTATTTAGCGAGGATGATTGAAGGAGGTGAAAACCCTGAATTCATTGCAAGAAGATTGTTGATTGCAGCATCAGAAGACATTGGCAACGCCAATCCTAACGCTTTGATGTTAGCACAAAGTTGTTTCAATGCCGTAAGTGTAATTGGTCACCCCGAATGCCGAATCATACTATCTCAATGCACTATTTATTTGGCAACTTCACCTAAAAGCAATTCATCATACGCAGCTATAAACAAAGCGCAAGAAGTGGTGAGAGAAACGGGCAATTTACCAGTGCCTCTTCACTTGCGCAATGCACCAACCAAACTCATGAAACAAATGGGATATGGTGCAAACTATGAATACAGTCACGCGCAAGAAAACAATTTCTCTTCTCAAGAATATCTACCAGAACAAATAAAGGCAAGCAATTTTTTAGAGTTTGGAAACAACAAACGCGAGCAAGAATTAAAAGCGCAGTTGGAGAAGTTGTGGGATGGTAAGTACAGATTTTAAATGGCATATGTATCTCTAGCTGTATAAATCTGAATCACTTTATAATTTACTGTTTCTTAAACACGACTATTATCTTATAAAAAATCTTTATTCTACTCTACTTGCATCTCTAAATGTATTTCTTAAATTTACTTCATGGCAATGAACTCAGAATACATAAACTCAATGAAAGAGTGGGACTTGGAAGACATCGTCGACCACGTTAAAAGTACGCACCACGCTTATTTAAAAGCTAATTTTCCGGTGATTGTAAGATTACTCGAAAAACTAGTGGTGAAGTACCCTAACAAGTATCCCGAGTTAAAAGAGATTCATGATATTTTCACCGATTTCACCGACGACCTTTCGCGTCACTTAGTGAAAGAAGAAGAAATCTTATTTCCATATTTCGAAAAATTAGGATCGTACCTCAACAATCCAAAGGCCTACGAACCAGCTTTTTTTGGTTCTCTTCAAAAGCCTGTACAAGTAATGGAAGAAGAGCACGACGACGAGCATATTGTTATTGAAAAAATTAAAAAATTAAGCAATAACTACACTCCTCCAGCCGATGCCGATCCTTCTCACAAAATGCTTTATTTCAAGTTAAAAGAATTCGAAGACGATATCAATATCCACCACACTATCGAAAACGAAATTCTATTTGCTAAAGCTGAAGAAGCAGAAAAAGTATTGAAGGTGTAGTTCTAAAAGTACATCTCGATGAAATGTAATTTCTCTTAAAAACTATTTTTTCATTTTTCATGAAAGCCTTTTATCTTTAGTAAATGCGCGCAACATTAGCTTTACTAATCATTTCTGTGCTCTTCTCTTGCAAAAGAGATGAAGCTGCTGTCGACACCAAAGCCTCTGGTTATCCACCACAAATTGCTAAACTCATTCTTACGTCATGCGCCACGCAAGGCTGTCATACCGCACAAAGCAAAGATGCCGCAAGCGGATTATCACTATCTACTTGGGATGAGATGATGCAAGGAGGAAACAATGGCGCTGTTACAATTCCTTATTTTTCTGCGCTAAGCAGTACCCGACTCTTTACCAATACCTACGCTTCATTAGGTGTTTCCATAAAACCAACCATGCCTTTGCACAAAGCTCCTTTAAGCGAAAGTGACGTTAAAATGTTAATCGATTGGATTGATCAAGGTGCCCCAAACAACAAGGGTTTTGTGAAGTTTAGCGATAACCCTACACGAAAAAAAGGCTATATCACCAATCAGGGCTGCGATATTGTGGCGGTACTTGATGTAGAATCAAACCTCATCATGCGCTACATTCCCGTGGGCAATACACCCAATCCCGAAGTACCTCATACCGTAAAAATTTCTCCCGATGGTAATTACTGGTGTGTTTGCTTCGCTGCGGGTGATGTATTCCAAATATTTTCTACGTTCAACGACGAATTGGTGGCCACCATTCCTCTGCCTGCCGGCTCGTGGAATACCATAGCTTTTTCATCTGATTCTAAAATGGTTTACACTGTAGATTGGAATTCGAGCGGACAAGTGGCCTGCATCGATTTGCAAAATAAAACTTTGAAGAAATTAATTGGATCTACCACTCTCGAATGGCCCCATGGTATTGCACTTTTAAACGATACTGTAATGTATGTAACGGCCAACAAAGGAAACTACATTTACCGCGCCAACATTGAAGATTTAGACAATGTTGATTTTCATACCATCGTAGCCGAAAAGAGTGCTCCTCTCAATAAAAATTCATCTTTAGATATTCACGAAGTTGCTTTCTCTCCCGATCAAACAAAATACTTTTTGTCGTGTCAAACCAGCAATGAAGTTCGTGTGATGGACGCTTCAAAAGATACACTCATTGCCGTTATCAATACTGGCAAATATCCAGTTGAATTTTCTTTCTCCAATAAATACCATTTACTTTTTGTGAGCTGTATGGAAGACGATACCTATGCCGCCGAAGGTATCAAAGGTTCTATTACCGCCATTGATTACAATACCAACACCAAAGTGGCGACCATCAAAAGTGGCTATCAGCCTCACGGACTTCAGGCTTACGACAAACAAGATTTACTGTATATCATCAATAGAAACATATCGAATACTGGTCCAACTCCACACCACTCTTCTTATTGCGGCGGACGAAATGGCTACTACCAATTCATCGATATGAAAACACTTAAATTGATTGATGGGAGTAAAAGAGAATTGTCTACCGACCCCTATTCTATTGCTATCAGACAATAACAGTCTTCGTAGAGCCAGATAGAATCTGGCTTCAAACTGAAAAAAAAATCCGAAAAAAGGAAATGGAATTCATCTTTTTAAGCCAGATTCTATCTGGCTCTACAAAGCCCCTTACTCGCTAAACTTATACCCCACGCCTCTCACAGAATGAAAGTAAAGCGGATTTTTGGGATCTTTCTCGAAGTATTTCCTAAAATTCAACAGGTAGTTGTCTATTGTTCTGGTGGATGGATAAACATCAACTCCCCATATCATTTCCAATATCAAATCGCGCGATACCACTTCGCCTTTTTTCTCAATCAACAACTTCAATAATTTCATTTCACGTGCCGATAAAACGCCTTCTTGATTGTTCACACCTCTAAATTCATAGGTATCGAAATTGGCGTAATTCTCTCCAAAGGAATATTCTGTTAAACCTATATTTCCTGCTGGAGCAGAACGCTTCACCAAAATTTGAACACGCAATAAAAGTTCTTCTAGGTTGAAAGGCTTCACCAAATAATCGTCGGCGCCTGCTTTCAATCCCGCCACGCGATCTTGTCCGCTATGCTTCGCCGACAGCATTAAAATAGGAATTTGTTTATCTGTTAATCGAATGGTTTCGCACACCTGCAGACCATCAACATAAGGCAACATAATATCTAAAATCACCAGATTGAAGCGCTGTTCTTTATACAATTTTAACGCTTCTTTACCATCGCGCGCCACCTTCACCTTATAGCCTTCTAATTCAAGGTTTAGCTGAATTAGGTCTACTAAATTCTCTTCGTCGTCAACCAATAATATGCGTGTTTCTGCTTCCATTTCATTGCTAAAATAAGCAAAGAAAAATGTACGTTTGCAATGAAATGCAAATTGACGATTTAAATAATCACGTTTTAGAACGCGTAAAAGCGCACAAACCCTTTGTTTTATATAGATTATCGGGTGATGAAAAACTTTTTTATTTAGAGGCTGATGCAGTAAAAAATCTCCCTCATTTTTCTTTAGATACTAGCGGATTTATCTTTCATCCTTTCGATGCTGCAAAACATAACATCGAACTAATTGAAGGTGAAGCACAAGAGCTACACATGCCGGCACTTGCATCCTCTGCTATTCAGCCGCAAGAGATTACGCCATTGAACAACCTTCACGTTAGTTCTATGGAAGAATATAAAGGTCAATTCGATTTATTTCAAGAGGAATTTGCGCACAAAAGAATGAAGAAAGCGATTTTATCGCGCATCAAATTGGTGGAGAAAGAGCGTTTCAACTTGCACTTAATTTTCACTCAGCTTTTAGAGAAATATAAAGAGGCTTACGTTTATTTATACTACTCACCCTCGGCGGGATTGTGGCTGGGTGCTAGTCCGGAAAAATTTGTCGCCCTCCACGATAATATTTTAGAAACCACCGCCCTTGCCGGCACCATTAGCGAAGGCGAAAACTGGAGCAACAAAGAGATGGAAGAACAAATGGTGGTGACGCATTTTTTGACCCAAAATTTGCACGATTTAGACAGCCTTGAGGCCGATGCACCAGAAACCATTAAAGCAGGAAATCTTTACCACATAAGAGCCAACATCAGAGGCACTTTCAACAGTAACACCAACTTACCCGAACTCATTAACCGACTTCATCCTACTCCGGCCGTTGGCGGATTCCCAAAAGCGAAAGCCTTGGAAATGATTACTTCAACAGAAAAACACGATAGAGAATATTATAGCGGTTTTGCCGGACCAATATCCGCCAACAAAAATAGTCACTTCTTTGTAAACCTACGCTGCGGAAAAATCTTCAACAAAGGCATCGCGCTTTTTGTGGGGGGAGGAATTACGAAATCTTCTGTGGTGGAGAAGGAATGGGATGAGACGGAGAAAAAGGCGGGGACGCTGGCGAGGGTGTTGGGGTAATAAATCATTCCTTCAAATTACTTACCTTTGATTCATGCCGAACTTGTATATCATAGCTGGTCCTAATGGCGCAGGAAAAACTACTGCTTCATATACTGTTTTACCTGAAATGCTAAATTGTAAGGAGTATGTAAACGCAGATGAAATTGCCAAAGGTATTTCTCCCTTCAATCCTGAAAATGTTGCTATACAAGCAGGAAAAGTAATGTTACAAAGAATTAATCAACTCATCACTGAAAAAGAAGATTTCGCTTTTGAAACCACCTTATCTACAAAAAGTTACGTTAAATTAATTGACAAAGCTAAAGAAAATGGCTATTTTGTATCATTGCTTTTCTTTTGGCTCAATGACGTTAAACTTGCCAAACAGAGGGTTTCCATTAGAGTTAAAGAAGGCGGACATAACATCCCAAAAGAGGTAATAGAAAGACGTTATGAAAAGGGATTGCAAAATTTGTTTAACTTGTTCATTCCAAAATGCAACTATTGGATAATGATTGACAACTCAAACAATCCCTATTCTAGAATAGCTGAAGGAAATAATGGCTCCAAAAAAATTACTGTAGAAGACGAAACGAAGTGGAATAAAATTAAAACCAACTATGAAAGAAAGTAAAAAAATAACACAGCTTCGTGAAAACATTCTTAAAGGTCTCGATAAAACCTACGAAAAACTTGTAGAAAGCAAGAAAAAAAACGGAGGGAAATTGGTTGTTTCTAGAGATGGAAAGATTGTGGTGATTGATCCTAAAACAGAGAAATAAAACTTATTTTCAAGTTGAAACCTCAATTTAAAATTATAGACACTTTCAAAATCACAAATCGTGGATATGTAATTTGTGGTGATATTATAGATGGGATAATTTCGATTGGTGACAAATTGAAATTAGGCAATGAATTCCACGAAATTATCGGAGTAGAAATGATCGACAATGTAAGAGAAGGAATAGCGTTCATAGGATTGTTAATTCCTGTGTTTGACGATTTAAAAATTGACAAAATAAAAAATCTAGATTTAATTGGAAAAACCATTGAAATTAACAAAACTTCAAACTTCCACTAATCTCAAATCTCTGTATCAAATTCATGTTAGAGTAAAATACAATCCAACACTACCATACCTCCCCTACTTTATTTATATTTACGCCAAATTAAAGAGCATTGTCCACTTCAAAGGAACACATAAAAAATTTGGTTGATATCTGCTATGCAAAGGGATTGAAGAATATTGTTATCTCTCCTGGGTCGCGCAATGCACCGTTAACCATAGCATTTAACAAGCACAAAAAGATCAACTGTATTTCGATTATAGATGAGCGCGCTGCGGCTTTTTTCGCTTTAGGAATGGCTCAGCAGTTGGGCGAACCTGTGGGTATTGCTTGTACAAGCGGCACTGCGGCTTTGAATTACGCTCCAGCCATTGCTGAGGCTTATTATCAGAAGATTCCTTTGGTGGTTTTTACTGCCGATAGACCGATGGAATGGATTGATCAGGTTGACGGACAAACCATTCGCCAACAAAATATTTACAGCAATTACATCAAAAAGAGTTTTCAATTGCCTCAAGAGCCTTCGCATGCCGATGATTTTTGGTATGCGTCGCGCATTGTTTCTGAAGCTATTGAAACGGCTAAGTTTCCTGAATTTGGTCCGGTGCACATCAATATTCCATTGCGCGAACCTTTGTACCAAAGCAAAGAATACAAACCAAACGCTCAAAATACCTTTGAAACCATTAGCACTCAGCTTTCTTTGCCAAACGACAAAATTGCTGAATTGCAAAAAGAATGGAAAAAAGCGAAGAAGGTTTTAATTATCACTGGTTTATTAAAACCCAACAAAAAGATCAACGATTCTCTCAATAAAATAGCCAAACAAGATAAAGTGGTGGTGCTTACAGAAACTACTTCTAACTTATTTGGCGAGAATTTCAACCGTAGTATCGACCGCTTGATCATCAGCATTGAAGATGAAGGTCCGAAAGAATTTGTGCCTGATTTATTAATCACTATTGGCGGACCAATTGTCTCTGCCAAAGTGAAAACTTTTTTTAGAAAGAATCAGCCGAAAATTCATTGGCACATCAACGCTTCTAATGATTACGTAGATACTTTCAAATGTTTGAGCAAGATTATTCCGGTAGCACCCGAACAAGTTTTACCTCACTTTGAAAAGTTGGGCAACACCAAAAGTGATTATCGCGATTTGTGGATTAGCAAAGACAGAAAGTTGACTAATATTTTCACAAAATTTTTAGAAAAGATTTCATTCTGCGATTTAAAAGCTTTCGATATTATATTAAAAAATATTCCAGCGAAAACCGATGTTCAATTAGCCAACAGTACCCCTGTTCGCTACTCGAATTTGTACAACACCATGGCCAAAAGAAACTTGTTTGGCTATAGCAACAGAGGAACCAGCGGTATCGACGGAACCATTAGCACTGCTGCTGGAGCGGCTTACGCATCGGAAAAACTAACCACGGTGATTAGTGGCGATTTGTCGTTTTTCTACGACAGCAACGCTTTGATGAATCAACACTTACCGCAAAATTTGCGCATCATCATCATCAACAATGGTGGTGGAAATATCTTTAGAATCATCGACGGTCCGTCGAAAACCGATGAACTAGAACAATTCTTTGAAACCAAGCACAACTGGTCGGCCGAATTTATTGCCAAAGCCTTTGGCGTAGATTACTACCTTTGCAAAGAAGAAAAAAGCCTGCAAAAAACTTTAGATAAAGTGTATGCTTCTTCTTATAAGCAATGTTGTGTGGTGGAAATTAAAACACAAGGAGATAAAAACTCAGAAATACTATTGCAATACTTTGATTATTTAAAAAAGAATTAATTATTGCATTGGAAGATGGTATCCAAAATCAAGCTCACTTTTATTTCTATATGCCTAGCTGCTAGTTCATTTGCTAAGGTGGATAGTACATTTCAAGCTAATGAAATATTTGTAGAAGCTGGAGGGATGGGTGGATTCTATTCGTTTAATTTTCAAAGAAATGAAAAGTTCTCTGATCACTGGGGTATAAATTGGAGTGTAGGATTTTCTCCTCAAGGCACCTGGGGGTTTGTTGATAAAGCGTACGAACCGCAAATCCCCCTCAGGCTCAATTTAATTTATAAAATAACAGAAAGGCAATCCATAGATTTAGGTATAGGAATAAAACCTTATAATGGAAATGGAGTAGCTGGTTATGTTAATGATGATTATAATCTTACCGCGCATGCATTAGTTAGATACAGATATTATTTAAAAAGATATTACTTATCAATTGCATTTACACCGTATATTTTTGACACATACCAATTTGCATTTCATCCATGGGGAGGACTACTTTTTGGATATGATTTCAATAAAATTGAAAAGCTCAAAAAGGTCGATAAAGAAATTA
Organism: uncultured Chryseobacterium sp.; assembly: GCA_964406465.1. Lineage (GTDB taxonomy): Bacteria > Bacteroidota > Bacteroidia > Flavobacteriales_C > JAHEZL01. The sequence continues at coordinate 7,453 of CAYORT010000017.1, read as the reverse complement.
ACGCAAAAACAAGGAATGTCTCATTGATGTTTGGTCCTTTACTACCAAAATTCCGTTTTCAATATGAAAAATCTTATGGCGTTAAATTTTCTCTAGGAGTCAATTTATCAACATTTTTATTTCACCATGAATACGCAGGAAGCAGAATTGATGTATTTGGCAGATATTATTTTAAATACTTAAATAAAATGGCTGGCATTTTTCTCCAAACAAAATTTGCAATTGGTTACCAGTACTCTGGGCTGAACATAAAATTTGCTGAAGTACCCACCTTTGGATTTTCATATGGAGCGGGTGCGGCTGTAGGATATAAATTTTTCATAGGAAATCATTTAAACCTGGAAAGTATTTTGGGTGCTCATTACCTAACACCTCCCTTTGTTAGAGGGATTTCGGAAGGACAAATTGAAGAGAAAAAAACATGGTGGTATTCGTTGGCCGGGTTTCCACTGGATTTACAATTTAAAATAGGTTGGCAGTTTTAAAGCACTTTAAGGGGCTTTTTAGTAGCTTTGGGAATCATATATCAACTATTTCAAATTTGAAATTTATTTAGATAAAAAAGAATTAAAATGGCAACAAGAAATTGGACTACCATAAAAGAATACGAAGACATTAAGTTTGAATTCTTCGAGGGCATCGCAAAAATTACAATTAACCGTCCGCAGGTATACAACGCCTTCCGTCCGGAAACAAACATCGAAATGCTTGAAGCAATAGACATTTGTCGTGAGCGCACCGACATTAACGTGGTGGTTTTCACTGGCGCAGGCGACAAGGCTTTTTGTTCGGGTGGAGATCAAAATGTAAAAGGAATTGGTGGATACATCAGCGAAGATGGTACTCCGAGATTGAACGTTTTAGATTTACACAAGAAAATTCGCTCGCTACCTAAACCTGTAATTGCAATGGTAAATGGATATGCGATTGGTGGCGGACACGTTTTACACGTAGTGTGCGACTTAACGATTGCTAGTGATAATGCGCGTTTCGGACAAACCGGTCCGAAAGTAGGAAGCTTCGACGGTGGCTTTGGCTCATCGTATTTAGCGCGTCACGTTGGACAGAAAAAAGCACGCGAAATTTGGTTTTTGTGTGAGCAATACACCGCTCAAGAAGCTTTAGACATGGGCATGGTAAACAAAGTTGTGCCTTTAGCTCAACTTGAAGACACTACTGTTGAATGGTGTAAAACCATCATGAAAAGAAGTCCGCTAGCTTTAAGAATGATTAAAATGTCGCTTAACGCCGAACTAGACGGACAGCATGGTATCATGGAACTAGCGGGTAACGCAACTCTTCTTTACTATTTAACAGAAGAAGCTCAAGAAGGCAAAAAAGCTTTCTTGGAAAAACGTGATCCTGATTTTCAAAAATATCCTAAGTTTCCATAATGCAAGAACTTCCCAAAATAAGCATACTCACTCCGTCGTATAATCAAGGGCAATACATTGAACAAACCATTCAATCGGTATTGAACCAAAATTATCCGAACCTGGAATATATCGTGATAGATGGAGGCAGCACCGACAATACCGTTGAGATTTTAAAAAAATACGACAAGCAAATTACCTATTGGGTTAGTGAAAAAGATCGCGGACAGAGTCATGCTATCAACAAAGGCATTGAAAAATGTACCGGAGTTTTGTTCAACTGGTTGAATTCAGATGATTATTTAGAGCCAGGCGCACTGCATAAAATTGCTAAAACCTATTTGGAAACGGGCGCTAACATCATTGTTGGAACCACAAAAATTCACAATGTTCAAACAGGCGAAACATCTGAAATCATCACCAAAGAATTCGATTCTTTGGGTAAAACTATATCACGAATAAACTTTTGGCAGCCATCATGCTACCTTCTTTTGGAGGATGTGAAGAAAGTGGGACAAGTTACCGAGGAGCAACACTATGGCATGGATACAGAAATGTACATAAAAATATTGCTGATGAAAGGTCACAAAGGAATTAAAGTGATTCCAGATATTGTGTCGCATTATAGAATTCACGAAGCATCGAAAACAGGTTCTCAGTTAGATAAATTTCATGGAGACACCTCCTCTATTTTTCATCAATTGGCATTGAGTGTAGGTGATAAAAAGAATGCGGATAAAATAGAAAACATCATCGCTAAAAATCAAATTGTAAAAGATTATAAAATTTCGCTTCCCTTTAAATATGATGCGAAAGATGTAAATAGCTCCTGTGAAAACAGAATTTACAATTTCTTGAATATCTATTACAACGATAAATCGGTTGCAAATAAGGAAATTCAAGTCTTGTGCGCCAAATTAGACTCCTCGTTACTTGAACCTACAGATGCTGCTATCGCAGAAAAAATAATATTTAGAATGAAGTGGCTTCCTTGGTTAAGAAGCATAAGATAAATCAACATGATTAAACATTGGTTACAAGCTTTTAGATTAAGAACCCTTCCCCTTGCCTTATCGTGCATTATATTAGGTTCTTTGCTGGCAAAAGCCGACGGTGTTTTTCAATGGTCTATTTTCATCTTAGCGGCCTTAACCACTATATTTTTACAGATACTTTCAAACTTAGCCAACGATTACGGCGATACACAAAATGGTGCCGACAATGCGCAAAGAGTGGGCCCCACAAGAGCTGTTCAATCGGGCGCCATTAGTGCGGCTCAAATGAAAAAAGCCATTGTCATTTTTGTAGTATTATCATTAATAAGCGGAATTTCGCTAATCTATATTTCTTTAAAAGATGCTTTACAAGGATTTATTTTCTTAGGACTTGGCTTAGCATCTATCGCAGCGGCGATAAAATACACAGCGGGCAAAAACCCCTACGGATATAGAGGATTTGGAGATCTATTTGTGTTTTTATTTTTTGGCGTGGTGGGAATTTTTGGTTCATATTACTTATTCAATCAAGAATTTCATTGGAGATTAATTTTTCCAGCTTGTTCTATTGGATTTTTAAGTGCTGCAGTGCTTAACCTTAACAACATGCGCGATAGAATTGGCGATGCTGAAGTTGGAAAAAGAACTATTCCTGTAATGTTGGGAAAACAAAAAAGCAAACTATACCACCTATTTTTACTCAGCTTCGCCACCTACGCAGCGATTGGTTTTGTACTCACCAATTTTCATACACCTTGGCAATTCTTATTCGCCTTGGTATTGCCAATTCATATTTTGAATTTAAAAAAAGTATTTACCTACGATGATCCAAAAGAACTAGATCCAGAATTGAAAAAGATAGCTTTATCTACCCTTCTATTCGCCATTTTATTGGGCTTAGGAAATCTCTTATGATTAAAGCTAGCTTCTATCCATATCAGCTTGAATTTAAAAAGCCCAGCGGCACGTCGCGAGGAATTTTGACGCACAAGAAAATATGGATTGTGAAAATGTGGCATGAGGAAAATCCCGAAGTTTTTGGTTTGGGTGAATGCAATCCTTTGGTGGGGTTAAGTATCGACGATAGAGACGATTTTGAGCAAGAATTGAAAATAATTTGTGAGAACATTCAAAATTATATTGATGTTCCTTTATTGGACTTTCCTTCCATTCGTTTCGCCATTGAAACAGCGCACAAAGATTTGATGAATGGAGGTAAAAGAATTCTTTTCAATAACGAATTCTCTCGCGGTGAAAAAGGAATTGTAACTAATGGTTTGGTGTGGATGGGTTCGAAAGAAGAGATGAGTCAGCAAATTGCTGAGAAAATTGAACAAGGGTTCAAATGCATCAAATTAAAGATAGGCGCAATAGATTTTGACACAGAATTATCTCTCCTAAAATCCATCCGTAATAAATATTACGAATCAGATATTGAAATAAGAGTAGATGCAAATGGTGCTTTCGCTGCAAATGATGCTTTAAAAAAATTAGATCAATTGGCTAAATTCAAATTGCACTCCATTGAGCAACCCATAAAGCAAGGTCAGGTAGAAGCAATGGCAAAACTTTGCAAAGAAACTCCCTTAGCTATTGCGTTAGACGAAGAACTCATCATTCATCAAAGGAAAGACGAAAAAGTAATATTACTGAAAGAAATTCAACCTCAATACATCATTTTAAAGCCAAGTTTAGTGGGCGGATGGAAAGCAAGTGAAGAATGGATTGAAAATGCTGAAAAGCTAAATATAAAATGGTGGATTACTTCTGCCTTAGAGTCGAATATCGGCCTGAATGCAATTGCGCAGTGGACGGCGGGATTTATTACTGAAATGCCTCAAGGACTTGGTACAGGCGGACTCTACACCAATAATTTCAAAAGTAATTTAAGTATTGTAGGTCAGCATCTTACCCATCAATCTGGTACTCAATTTAGTTAAGTTTAAAAACGTATTTTACTCCGTATTTTCCGAAAATAAGCACTTTTTTTTGTTAAAAATTTGGATAAGGATACAATTCCGACTTATATTCGTATCACTATTCTTATCCAACATCCAGAATTTTGTTTAGTTAGGCGAAAAACCTCCGGTTCCCAACCGGAGGTTTTCTTTTTGTGCTTCTTTCTAATTAAATCTTTAATAGATCTTCGTTTGAAATAATCTTTTTTGCATACCCTTTCTTTGCAACAGAAATCAAGGCTAACGCTAATTGTTCTGAATCGATAAAATACTTCGGCGCTATGGCTTTAAACAATGGGTAAAACCAGTCTACAAGTTTTTCATAGAATGGTCGACCTTCCATCTTCTTTACAGATTTTATACCTCCAGGACGAGCAAAATATAATTTTTTAAATGGGAAAGTATCTAAGGCATTCTCAGTTTGACCTTTAATTCGTGCAAAAAGAGTTTTACTCTCCCCCGTATTATCAGCACCCATTCCACTTAAGAACACAAAATTAATGTTGGCATTCGCATGAAGCATCGCCTGAGCACCAGCAACGGCATAATCATAAGTAATGACCTTATATTCATCTTCATCCACCTTAAATTGAGATATCCCTAAGCACCATATGCAAGCATCAGTGGTTGAAAGTTCATTGTCCAATTCGTGATACTCTAAAAAATTCTTGAGAACGATTACTTTAAGCTTAGGATGTGATAGGCTTAATGGTGTTCGCACTATCGCAATTATTTGAGAAATTTCGCTATCGTTTATTGCTTTGTGAAGCACCTCCGACCCAACCATTCCTGTTGCACCCGTAATAAGAAGTTTCATAGAAAAATTATAGTGCGCAAATATCGGTAATAAATCCTTCGGTTGAAGTTTTGGATATGTTTTCTTTTGGTTAAATAACTAATTCCAAAAACTCCATCTAATTCCTAACTTCCATGTTAAATCAGTTAGTGGATGATACGGAACCAATTGATAATTATAACCTAATATTCCTGCATTTAAATGATCTGCTTTAAAATACAATTTAGCAGATCCCACACGTAACGATGCAAAAAAATCAACAAGAACAATGCCGCCCACTAAGTATGAATTTTGCAGATGATATTCTCTATTAGAAGGATCATAAGCATTTCCATAAAAATTAGAAACATAGGTTACTAGTAACCCTAATTCGGCGTGAATAGCCTTATGGTTGATTAAAAAAGCTACTTCCTGGCGCCCCAATAAATTTGGAATTCTTATTTCTGAAGAACTTCCTTGATAGCGCGCAAATGTTCTTGATCTAAACCATTTATTTTGATATCCATGATTAAGAGAAACGTAAGAAATATTCTGCATTTCATTACTTTGGCTAATATTCGAATTAGTATCAAAATAAATAAAGTTATTTAACTGCTGCAATCCCCCATCTAAAGTCAATCTAAGCGGAGCTAAATATAATCGAGCTGAAAAACCAATTTCTTCCTGATTCTTAAAATTATTATTCCAAGCATGATGATTGGAAATATAGAAATTGTCGAAAAAGGAAGGTTTCTGATTCGCAAAAGTACATTGAACCGCCACGTTGGCCTTAATAGAAACCAATGACTTAGCAATCGATATTTCACTTCTAATGTCATTAGCTTTTCTTCCGGCAAGTCCGTACTGCGCTTTAATGTCAAAAGAATATCTATCCTCACTGCGCGAATACTCGCCAACAGCAAAACCAGTATTCATTGCATCTATGTTGTACCATTGTTGTTTATACCCCAACTTAAACGTTGGCACATAAAAACTTTTATTCCATTTACCTATCGTAAAACCAGCACAAGCATCGAACTTATTTAACCATACTGAATCTCGAGTTTGATTACTATCCAATAAAATATTAGAAAAAAGCACATTATTCACATCAGATACATCAGTGGCGGTATAAAGTGCGGAAGAATTTGAAACATTTACTTCACAAAACAAACCTGATCTATATTTTGATGTACTAACAGAATCGTTTTTGCCGATGAAAAACCAATAATTCTTAGATGAAATTGACTTGTGCTTTAATCGATTGGTTGCAGTATTTAAATTGGTATTCAATAATAATCTATTGTTCACTACTTCACCATTGGTAAACAAAGTGTCGTCTTCCTTAGTTAGTCCTCCATTTTCAGAAACTTTCAATGAATTATAAGTGACATCCAACAAAGTTAAGAAGCGACCATCCTTTGTATGGAAATCTATGGCTGTGTAAAAACTTTGTCCGCGAGAAAATTGGTTATGGTAAGTTCCATCTGAGGAAATAACACGATAGTTTAGGGTAACTCCGAGTTGATCGTTCAACCTTTGGGTATGAAAAACTGAAGGTAAATGTTCTTTAGTCAGACCTTGAGTATAATTAAATTCTGTGTAAGCTTTAGAGGTATTATAATAGCGAACAGAATCGCTTGTAAAAAAATAAGTATCGAATCCACGGTAAATATTCTCATTGCTACGATTCAAATTATAAAATAATGGTGCAAAAGCTTGTCCGATATTACCAGTATTGTATGCAAAATTGGTAAAAGAGGAATTAGGTTGGTAGAAAAATAAATTACTTAAAGTGGTATCACTTGATTTATAATTAAATATGTTGCTACCGGTAAAATATCGAATTTGAAGAGAATCAGAATCTTTGGCACTGATTGTAAAAGAAAAAAAATGGAGTGCTACAAAAAGAAATAATATTGAGAAAGGTTTATTCACTAACATAAAATGAAATGTGAAGATAAAAAAAAAGCTTCATCCGTCTTGCGACGAATGAAGCTTTAAAGACCGGCAACGACCTACTCTCCCGGATGTTACTCCAGTACCATTGGCGCTAGTGGGCTTAACTGCTCTGTTCGGAATGGGAAGAGGTGAACACCACTGCTAAAGTCACCGTAAATCTTAAATATCATGACATATATAATTGAGAAACTTGTATATAAAGAATATAAATTACTTCGCCGATAGAATGACACGAGTAATTAGTACTGCTCAACTTTGATGTTACCATCTTTACATTTGCAGCCTATCAACCTAGTCATCTTCTAGGACTCTTAAGGGAAATCTCATCTTATGGTGAGTTTCGTGCTTAGATGCTTTCAGCGCTTATCTCATCCGAACATAGCTACCCTG
>CAYORT010000016.1:0-71177 GCA_964406465.1 uncultured Chryseobacterium sp. | reverse complement strand
AATTGTTTTTCGCTTAATTCATAATTTCTAAAGAACTTATTGATCATCGCCATGTGGTACAATGCATCAATAAATATGGTTCGTTGATTTGAAGCATTCACCAATTCGAAATAGTGATAAGCCTTTTTGTATGCGAAATAATTGAGATAAGAATCGGCTAGTTTGTATGCTATTTCGATGTTAGTAGTATCAGTATCATATATTTTTTGGAACGCGTAAGCAGATCCAATGTAATTACCTTTAATAAATTCCTGCTCGGCATTTTGAGCATACTGCACCTTACTTTGCGCTTGACTGGCACTAAATGCTAAAGCAGTAAATATTAAAAGAAGGTATCTCATAGGTATTTCGGACAAACTTTAAATTTTGGTATTTGAGGTGCTTTTTTCCAAATGTAAATTACCGACAATTCCAATCCCCCTCTATTTTGTGAAGCTGGCTGGAGGTTCGACAAATTAATATCATAACTAGCCCCAAAAGTCCAGTTGTTGCGAATTAGCCCCACAAACAAACTACCCGCATCACCAGCCCTTCCCCACAAACCACCAAGCACCTGCCACTTGTTAAACATTTCATTCACTAAGCTATATTTCACCATAGCTCCAATGTTGTATTCTGAGTATTTACCTTGAAAGGAAAAGAGCATTAAGGGTAGAATCGACAAGCGATTATTTAAAATATGTTCAGTTCCAAACTCCAAGTTAAATCTTCTATCTAAACGTATAATGGCATTATTCATAAAAGTTTCTTTCGGCTGATTAATATTGTAGAGGCTACCCGCTAAATGAAAACTTGATTTTCTGCTAAAAACATGTTTAAACTTAAAGCCCGCATTTAAATTCAAGTAATTTATAGAAAGCTTATTGAAGGTCTCAATACTTGCAATGTTTGGATCGTAAAAGAAACCGTTATATTGATTATCATATTTCAAATCCTGCAAACTAAATTGCTTGTTACTTAAACCAGATTGAATAGCAACGGTAAAGAAGTTGCTAGAATCTGTAGATTGAAGCTGGTAAGACAAACCTAAATTTAGAATAGTATAAGTGAAATGAGAATCACCTGTTTTATCGGTTAAAAAAGAAAACATGGCGCCCAGTCCTTTTACCCCTGCAACATGATGTGCATCAAAAGAGCCTGCAAAGGTTTGATACGGCACTGTAACAGAAGCCCACTGTCGACGTTGATTTCCAATTACTCTATAATCTCCGTCAAAATCACCAATATGAGCAGGATTATAATTGGAAGGTGCAAAGAAAAACTGAGTGAAATGCAAATCTTGAGAAAAGCCAGAAACAAAGACAAACAAGCTTAAAAAAAGCAAAAGTTTTTTGTATTTGCACCAATTGAATTTCATTTCGTTTTCTAAAAATAAATTACCTGCGGCTATTTTCCTATTTAATTTAAAAACAAAACCCCGAAGATTACTCTTCGGGGTTTTCATTATTGAAATTATTGATTAGTTCGGACAAACAATATCATTTGTTGCAGAGTCCCAGCAGTATTTTTTCAAATCAGCTCCAATTACATGACCGTGAATATCAGTCGTATTCCAATTAATCTGAGTCAATTCTTTCTTAACATTATCATAAATGTGATAGTGTCCTTGGAATTCAACATCTTTATCTATATAGTATTTGATGTAGTTGCCATAGTTAGCATCGTTCGCATCAGATACAGTAAATTTAGTAGAATGCGTTCCGTCACCATTGTTAGTCCAGTCGATTGTTAAATAGTTTACAACACCAGAGATTGCACCTTTATTCAATTTCCATTGACCTGCAGTTCCATCTAAATTAGATGTACCAGTGTACCACTCGTAATCTTGGAAGCCACCTTTTTGAGAAACAAGCATTTTCCAATAAACAGTGCTGCCATCAATTTTACCATGTAAGTTAGCAGTGTAAGTAATACCCGAAACTACAACATCATATGACCAAACATAATCTTTGTTTTTGTTGTTGTATACTGGCTTGTGGTTGAAAGCCTCCTTAAAAGAAGCCACAGGAACAGCAATATTTAAAGCAATTACAGTATTCCAATAGGTCATTCCTAAAGTAACAAACCCAAAGGCGATACCATCGGTTTTGTTGCTTCCAGTAAACGAAGCTGAATTATATTCCATCGAAGTTGCTGCAGGTAATGCCGGAGCATCTTTATCCTTATTACATGAAGTAGCCATTAAACCAATAGCTAACGCCATCACAGCGATTCTTTTTGTTTGACGAGTTAAAAATGATTTCATAAATAATTAAACATTAAGGGTTTTGTAGTCGAAAGACGAATATAAAACTATTGGGTTGCCTGAAGCAAGAAAAAAGTCAAAAAGAAAAGCTAATTTCGCACCCTCAAATAAATAAAAGATGATTGAAGCAATTAATGTATCCCTGCAATTTGGCAAAAGAGTTTTGTTCGATGAGGTGAATATAAAATTTACCGGCGGTAACTGCTACGGCGTTATTGGGGCGAATGGAACTGGTAAGTCAACTTTCCTTAAAATTTTGTCGGGCGACCTTGAACCGAATTCGGGACATATATATATAGAGCCTGGAAAACGTTTGGCGATGTTAAAGCAAAATCACTTTGAGTTCGATGAGTTTCCTGTTCTAGACACAGTGATCATGGGGCACAAAAAGCTCTATACCATCATGCAAGAGAAGGATGCTATTTATGCTAAACCCGACTTCTCTGAGGAGGATGGCATGAAGGCTTCAGAACTAGAATCTGAGTTCGCTGAGATGGATGGATGGAACGCTCAATCGGAAGCAGCAATTTTACTTAGTGGACTGGGAATCAAAGATGAAATGCACTCTACTTTAATGAAAGATTTAAAAGGATCTGACAAGGTGAAGGTGCTTTTGGCGCAAGCTTTATTTGGTAATCCCGACATCTTAATTCTAGATGAGCCAACCAACGACTTGGATATGAACACCATTTCTTGGTTAGAGGATTTCTTATTGGAATTCAACAATACAGTGATTGTAGTATCGCACGACCGTCGTTTCTTAGATACTGTTTGTACCAGTATTGCCGATATCGACTTTGGTAAAATAACTCTTTTCCCAGGCAACTACACCTTTTGGTACCAAGCAAGTCAGTTGGTTTTAGCCCAAAAAGCAGCGGCCAACAAAAAGGCTGAAGACAGAATAAAAGAGCTTCAAGATTTCGTTGCCCGATTCAGCGCAAACGCCTCGAAATCGAAACAAGCAACCAGTAGAAAAAAGGCCCTTGATAAAATTTCTTTAGAAGACATAAAACCCTCAAACAGAAGATATCCAGGTATCATATTTCAACAAAACCGTGAATCAGGAAATCAGGTTTTAACTGTTGAGAAACTTTGTAAATCAAACGAAGAAAAACAACTGTTAAACAACATCGATTTCGTGGTGAACAAAGGCGACAAAATTGCCTTCATAAGTAAAGATGGTCCGGTAATCACAGCCCTATTTCAAATTCTTTCTGGAGAGGCTCAACCCGACTCTGGAACATGCACTTACGGGCAAACCATTACCACTTCTTACCTGCCTAACGAAAACGCTAAATATTTCACCGGCAAACTAAACCTTATCGATTGGTTGCGTCAGTACTCAGGAGACCAAGACGAAGTTTACATTAGAGGATTCCTAGGAAAAATGCTTTTCTCGGGTGAAGAAGTAATGAAAAAATCGAATGTACTTTCGGGAGGAGAAAAAGTACGTTGTATGGTTTCACGAATGATGTTAACCAGCGCCAACCTATTAATATTAGATGAGCCTACGAACCACCTCGACATGGAATCAATTACAGCATTCAACAATGCTTTAAAAAACTTCCCTGGCATCGTGTTGTTCACCTCACATGACCGTGAGTTCACACAAACCGTAGCCAATAGAATCATAGAGATTACGCCGAAAGGGCAAATCGATAAACCCATGACATACGATGACTACATGGCCGACCCAAAGGTTGCAGCTTTGAGAGAACAGATGTATTCATAAGCTTATATTCGCACCAATTAAAAAGCCCCTCGATTTTCATCAAGGGGCTTTTCATTTTATAGAATCCGACTAAAATCTTCTTCTTGGTCTATCATCGCGTCTTCCGCTTCCACCGCTTCCACCTTCACGACGACCTCCTCCATAGCTGCCGCCACGACTTCCACCATCTCTGCTTCCGCCATCTCTTCTACCATAGCCACCTCTAGGAGCACTGCTGAAACGATCGCGACCGCCACCACCAAAAACTCTGCGTCCGCCACCGCCGCCACCTCTAGCTGCTTTATCCACACGAATATCTCTACCTCTAAAGGTAAAACCTCTAAAGTCATCCATTACCTTTTCAGCCAATTGCTCTGTGATTTCAAAGTAAGAATGCTTGTCTTCAATCTTATCTACATTGATATCGTTAACCGATAAACGAGTTTGCATAGAAACCAATTCAATCAACTCTCTATCATCAATTCTATCCATGTCACCTATATTGATAAAGAAACGAGTTTTACCGTTTGAACGAGCTTGATCTCTATCCTCAAAACCTCTTTCACTTCTTTCTCCTCTTGATCTATCGTCTCTTCTTTCGGTTCCGTTTAAATCGCGGCTATCGAAAGAAAGTTTTTTCATTTCAAGAGCCACCAACTTCTCAATCAATTCTTCTCTTGTAAGCTCTGCAAACAACTCCTGAACTCTAGAATCAATCTCTTCTATTTTTTTAGCCATTGGTTTAGCTGCCACCACTTTCTCTGCCCATTGGGTTAACTTAATCAACCCAATATTGCTAGCACTTGGAATCATTACTTTCTCGAAAGCAACTTTCAACTCTCTTTCCAACATTTTAATCTTCCTTACATCACCTTGAGAAACAAAGGCGATAGACAATCCGTCTTTCCCAGCTCTGGCAGTACGACCACTTCTGTGAGTATAAAATGCAAAGCTATCTGGCAATGAATGATGGAAAACGTGCGTTAAGTCGTTCACATCAATACCACGAGCAGCTACGTCGGTAGCAATTAAAACTTGAAGTCCGCCAGCCTTAAATCTTTTCATCACTTGATCACGCTGACTTTGAGACATGTCGCCATGCAAAGGTTCAGCCTTGATATCATGCTTCTTAAGATCTTCAGCCAATTGTTGTGTGATGATTTTAGTACGGCAAAACACGATTCCTCGCATCTCTTCGGTAGCCTCTATAAAACGCTTTAAAGCTTCAGTTTTGTCGGATTCGCGAACAACAGCATATTGATGCTTGATCTTTTTGTTCATCTCACCACCTTTATTCACGGCGATTTCCGCAGCTTCAGGCATGTATTTACTAACAATTCTTCTAATGTCTTTAGGCATTGTAGCCGAAAACAACCAGGTAACTTTATCTTCTGGAGTATGCGACAAAATCTCATCGATATCCTCTTTAAAGCCCATGTTCAACATTTCGTCTGCCTCATCTAAAATAACGTGACTAATGTTTGTGATAGACAATGCTTTTCTGTTCATCAAATCCATCAACCTACCTGGTGTTGCGATGATGATGTGCGGCGTGTTTTTTAAAGCGCGCATTTGTTCTACGATAGATGCTCCACCGTAAACAACAACGATTCTAATAGTGCTTGTGTACTTAGCAAACAACTGAATTTGCTGTGCAATTTGTTGTCCTAATTCACGTGTAGGCGCCAAAATCAAGGCTTGTGTGTGTCTCAATTCAGGTTTCAAAACCTCTAATAGAGGTAAGCCGAAAGCGGCAGTTTTACCTGTTCCAGTTTGAGCAAGGCCTATAAAGTTGCGTGGTTCTCCTATAAGTATTGGTATTGCTTGTTCTTGAATAGGTGTAGGGGTTTCAATACCCATCTCTGTTAAGGCCTTTAAAATGGGCGCCGATAATCCGAGTTCTGTAAAATTTGTCAATGTATATTATTTAAAATGAGGCGCAAAGATACGATTATTTAAGTGAAAAGCTAACCCAAGCTCGCTCACTTGGTGTGAAATTTGAAATTAAACAACCTCGTGTTGATATTATTTCAAAGTAAAAACCCCTCGTCTGTTATAGTACACTACTTTTGAAACTGTGAAAGAAATGAAAACAATCCAACTATTACTTTTTTACATTTTCCTGGGCTATTCAGCTTTTGGACAAGTGTTGCTAAAAGACACTTCTGCTTTCCCTTACGATAGAAACTATTTCGTTTCACCAGTAGATGGTCCGGTGAAACTCGCCGGTAACTTCGGTGAATTGCGTCCTAACCACTTTCATGGAGGTATCGATGTGTCAACCGACGGACAAATAGGTAAAAGAATTTATGCTTGTGCCGAGGGTTATGTTTCTAGAATTTCCATGAATTCGGCTTACGGCTACGGAAAAACGTTATATATTACACATCCAAACGGACTCACTACTGTTTATTGCCATTTAGATGGCTTTGCTCCAAAAGTAGATTCAGCACTGAAGGCTAAAAGAATCATTTTGCAAGAAAATAAAAATGATGTTTATTTTGATCCAATCGATTTCCCGGTAAAGAAAAAACAATTTGTGGCGTACTCTGGAACAACAGGTCATAGTCCAACACCACATCTTCATTTAGAAGTTCATAGAGGAACCACAGAAATTAATCCTCTTTTCTTCAATTGGGGGGTTATCGACAATATTCCTCCAGTGATTAAAGGCATTAGAATTTACCCTTTATCAGATACATCAGCTGTTAACAAAGGAAAAACTCCTGTATATCTTCATACTCCTAAAGTAAATGGCAGCGTTCAGTTTTTTACCGAAATCGATTCTGTGAAGTATAAAGACACCATTAAGGTTTATGGAGCATTTGGCTTAGGTTATTTTGCAACCGACAAATTTACTGGAAGGGCTAACACTTTTGGCGTTTATAAAACTTGCTTGTACCTAGACGACAAACTAATTTACAGCCACTCATTGGATGAAATTGAGCATACCAAATGGAGATATATCAATAGCCACACCGATTACACCTACAAAAGAGAGCAAAAACGATGGATTGAAAAGTGTTTTCTTGATCAAAATTATTTGAAATCTATTAACGACACTGTTGTAAACAGAGGTAGAATGACCATTAACGACACCCTGGTTCATCATGTTAAATTAGATGTTTTCGACATTCACGGAAACAAAGCTAGTGTTACTCTACCGATAGTTATGGGGCCAAAAACCAACTATACTCTTAGCAAGAGAAATGATACCGTACCTTATATTTTGCACAACAAAGATTTTCATTTTAATGATAGTAATTTCACCTTCAAATTACCTGCGTATTCTGTTTATAACGACGTGAAATTAAAATATAAAAAAGGTCCTAAGGTTGGAAAATGCTTGTCAAGCACACATACTGTTTGCCATGATGCTACTCCTCTTCAAAACGGAGCACAAATTTGTTTTGCAATTGACACTTCTCTTTATTGCTATAGAGATAAATTCACCATTGGCTTGCTTGATGGCAACGACAAAATCATTCAATATAAAACTGCCGATATTCATAATGATTCAGTGTTTGGTGAAATAAGAAGTTTCGGACGATATTGCTTATGCATTGACACTCTTCCTCCTTTCATTGTTCCGCAAAATGTTAAAAACAACCAAACTATTGGAGAAATGAAAGAACTGAGATTTTCTGTAGAAGATTGGCAATCAAAAATTGCTCGTTTTGATGGTTATTTCGATAACAATTGGACTCTATTAGAATACGATGCGAAAAACAAAATCATTTCTATGCAAATCCCTAAAGACATTGAAATTGGTCCGCATTTAGTTAGAATTGTAGCCATCGACAACAACCTCAACAAGCGCGAATTAATCCTTACAATAAATAAATAGTACCGCCGTTTTTGTTAGCTTTACGAAATGCATAAAAAGTTAACATACCTACTCTTCACTTTTTTACTTTTTTCTGTTTGTTCCTTTGCCCAAACTGCTAAAAAGAAAAAAGTAGTTCAGCTCACGGGAATAGTAATATCTAATGATAGCCTAAGAGGAGTTTCATATACCAGTATACTCATTTCTGGTACAAATAGAGGAACCATGGCCGATGCATCAGGATATTTCTCTTTGGTTATTACAGCTGGTGACACTTTGAAATTTTCATGTATTGGATTCACTTCAGAAACATATTATTTACCTGATACCCTTACTCAAAATTCTTATTCATTAATTCAAATGATGAAAAGAGATACTCTGGTAATGCCTACCATCACTATCTCGAAATGGCCATCTTATCAGCAATTTAAATATGCGTTTGAAAATCAGTCAATCCCCGAAGGCGATTTGGAAAATGCAAAACGTAATCTCGATCGAATTGAGACCAACAATTCAGAATACCGAGCAGATGCGAGTCTCAACCAAAAATGGCAACAAAATCAAACCAAAAACCAATTGTACTACACTGGTCAAATTCCACCAAACAACTTACTTAACCCAATAGCTTGGGCAAAATTTCTTCAAGCCTGGAAAAATGGTGAATTAAAAATTGAAAAGTAAAGTTGCCCATATCATCACTTTCCT
This sequence comes from uncultured Chryseobacterium sp., assembly GCA_964406465.1. Taxonomy (GTDB): domain Bacteria; phylum Bacteroidota; class Bacteroidia; order Flavobacteriales_C; genus JAHEZL01. The sequence continues at coordinate 62,690 of CAYORT010000016.1, read as the reverse complement.
CCTGTTCTGTGCCGCACTGCAAGCCCAAAACAAAGTTGAGGTGTATGGCGCTGCGCTTGATTCATTGCAACATAAAATAGCCAATGTAAGCATTTATGTTTTAGAAACACGAGAAACGCATATGGCTAATGATTCGGGCAATTTTAGTTTCTTTATTCCAGCCAACAAAACAATAACACTTGAGTTTTCGCACGTGGCTTTTAGTCCGCAATCAATAAAACTTAAAGCCAACGAAAGAACAAAAATCACTGTAACTTTAGAAAACAAGATTTCGAGCACCAACGTCATTACGATTGAGGGAAATCGAAATAAGTCGGGCGGCATCAAAGTAAACAACAAGCATTTAAACAATTTGCCATCTGCCGGAGGTGATGCTACCGATATCATTAAAACGCTTCCTGGGGTGAGCAGCAACAATGAGTTGAGTAGTCAGTATTCTGTTCGAGGAGGTAACTTCGATGAAAATTTGATTTATGTAAATGGTATAGAAATATTTCGTCCGATGTTAGTGCGCGCCGGTGAGCAAGAAGGATTAAGCTTTGTGAATGGAGATATGGTTGACAACATTAACTTTTATGCTGGGGGCTTCGAAGCGCGTTTTGGCGATAAGATGTCGAGTGTATTAGATATCACCTATAAGCGTCCCGACTCCGCCGCGAGTTCACTTAATCTTAGTTTGCTTGGATTTAGAGCGCACACCGAGGGATTATTAAATAAAAAAGGAACTTATCTTTTGGGAATACGCCAAAAATCGAATGCTTATTTATTAAACACCACCGATACCAAAGGAGACTACAAACCAATGTTTGTTGATTTTCAAAGTTACCTCACTTATCCACTTGGTGAAAAATGGAATATCTCATTTTTAGGAAATGTAGCCTACAATCAATTCATATCAATTCCCGAAAACAGAACCACGCGCTTTGGAGGAATCAACAATGCTTTCGAAATGAAAGTGTATTTTGAGGGAAAGGAAAGAGATATTTTCGAGAGTTATTTTGCAGCATTTTCGGCCGATTACAAACCAAATCACAGGCTAAAATCACGATTCACCCTTTCGGCCTTCAACTCTTACGAACAGGTATCATTCGACATTTACGGACAATATGCATTAAATCAATTGGAAACCGATTTAGGAAGTACCGACTTTGGAAAGGTTGCTTTCAACTTGGGAGCTGGCGGCTTTTTAAATCACACCAGAAGTAGACTAAATTCGACTATAGCTAACATCGAAAATTTTAACGAGTACAAATTTGGCAACGGATCTCTACTCTTCTCAGTCAAATATCAAATGGAAATGGTAGATGCCAGCTACAAAGAATGGCAATACCTCGATTCTGCTGGATATTCGCTTCCGCAGGCAGAAAACAGCATTGTGTTTCCTGTTTTGATTCAGGCTAAAAATTCACTTCAAACCAACAGATACAGTGCTTTTGTTCAACGCAACTGGACTATCATTGAGAACAGAACCATTGGAAGAGATTTATCGGTTTTTGCTGGAGTTAGAGCAAGCTACTGGGATTACAACAAGCAACTGGTGGTGAGTCCGAGAGTTAGCATTAACTTCGTTCCTTCTAACAAGGCCAACGATTCGCTGCGATTTTCTTACCGTGCCTACGTAGGAGTTTACCAACAACCACCTTTATACAAAGAATTAAGAAACCTTCAGTTTCAAATTCAAACAGATGTAATGGCACAAACATCAATACAATATGGAGCTGCCATGAACATGATGTTTTATATGTGGAAACGTCCGTTCAAATTGGCAACTGAAGCGTATTACAAAGACATGTACAACTTGGTGCCCTATAATGTAGATCAGGTGCAAGTAACATATTATGGTAAAAATGAGGCGAGAGGTTATGCCACAGGTATAGAGGCCAGATTAAATGGAGAGTTTGTTAAAGGATTGGAATCATGGCTAAGTGTGACTTACATGGTTGCCAAAGAAAATTTAGACAACGATTATTATTACAGAAGATTTAATGCCAACGGTGAAGAAATCACCACCGGTTATGCGACAAGCAACGTTGTTAAGGACAGTGTGGTGGTGAATCCGGGTTATGTATATCGTCCAACCGATCAACGTGTAACGGTTAATCTATTTTTTCAAGATGAAATGCCTAAGTTCCCTGCGCTCAAATTACATTTAAACTTAAGCTACGGAACTGGCTACCCTTTTAGTCAGCCCAACTCAGTGCAATTTAGAAACGCTTTTAGAATTCCTGATTACAGAAGAGTTGACATAGGATTTTCTTATGAAATGATTCAAGACAATCAGTTGAGAAAAGGAAAAAAACTGTTGCCTATAAAGCCAAGTAGCTTATTGCGACATTGCGATAATTTATTGTTTCGTTTAGAAGTCTTCAATCTATTAGATATTCAAAATACAGTAAGTTATTTCTGGATTAAAGATGTTTCAAATACGCAGTACGCGGTGCCGAATTACTTAACAGGAAGATTATTGAACTTTAGGGTGATAGCCAAGTTTTAGTGTTCATTACCCCTCCTATCAAAATTACCCTTACCTTTGCTTCATTACAAACTGCTTTATCGCGTCCGTCAGCCGACGGATGAGGAAAGTCCGGGCATCACAGAGCACCATGCCTTATGAAAATAAGGGCAGAGTACTTGTAAAAGTTCTTTGACGGAAAGTGTAACAGAAAATAACCGTCCGTCAGCTGACGGATAAGGGTGAAAACGCGAGGTAAGAGCTCACGACTGCATGAAGTAATTCATGCTTTGTAAAAACCACTTGGGATGAAAGTTCAAATAGGCCAGGGAGCTGCTCGCTCTAACCTGGCGGGTAGAACGTTTAGATAAATGATAAGGCTAGACAGAACCCGGCTTATAGGTTTGTAATTAAAAAGCCCCAGTCAATCGACTGGGGCTTTTTTATTCTTGAACAGATTTTACTAAGGCAATTGTTCAGGTGTAGATCGAGTATTCACTACTTGCGTCTCCTCTACTTTCTCTTTCTTTTTGAATAGTCCAAATATCTTGTTTTTAAAGGCTGCAAAAAGCGCTATTATTCCAAAGATGATGAATTTGAAAAACTTTGCGAACACAGCCCAAAAGCCAACTTTCGCTAAAGCTTTACCTGCTATCAACCCTCCAATACCAATAACAGCTACTTCATCGATGCTCGAATCGAAATCCTCATATTTGTTTCCAGGCGTAAAATTAACACCATTCAAGATTCCTTTTAAGTCTTTGTTAACATCGGGTAGAATTTTAATATCACCAATCGCGTTCAACATCAAATAACCTTTTCTACCCAATATTCTAATATTGTAATTAAGGGTATTGGCTTCCTCGCCTTCGAACTTAAGCTCTTTTGCCCAATGCAGTTTCTTGTTTTCTGCGTCGTAAAAAGGTACTGCCGCCCACCCCACTAATGAAACTGTTGGAAAACCTTGGGCTTTTCTTTCTACATTGCTAGCGGTAGCTTCTTCCTTAAGTTGCACCAACATTTCTTCGTAATCGATATCTTCAGCATCGTCATCTTCAACATATCCTTCTTCTTGATAAGAAATTTCAATGATATAGGATGTACCAGTTAAAGGAGATTCATCTTCCTTAAGCAACAAACCTAGACTGCTTGGGTCATCTGGATTTCCCCACAACATCATCAGTTTTCTGCTGTCGGCAGCGTTCAAATATTTATATCCTTTAGGAACTTTGAGTTCTGCTACTCCATTAGCCAATTGAATGGTATTTGTTTCGTACTTGAGTGCTGCTTGCCATAAAGCAACAGAATCAATTTCCTCCATTAAACTATCGATTACAACGCTATCTGATTCGATTTCTGCCGTAACTGCCAGCAACGAAATGGATGTAAAGAATAGAAATAGTAAAACTTTAATTTTTTTCATTTTTTCAGAATTTCATTTAATTAAGGCGAGCAAGATAAAATAAAAAGCCCGAATCGATTGATTCGGGCTTTAATTATTTTTTGAACTTCTAATGATGAATTTGCGACATATCTAATGATTCATCGTGCTGTGAAATATCCAAACCAATTTTTTCTGATTCTTCAGTTACGCGCAACGGAATGATCATATTGGTAAATTTATAAAGTACAAACGCTCCGCCGAAGTTAAATGCAGATACGATTAATAAAGCTTCCATCGACAATAAGAAATCGTGGTATCCTCCGTAAATCAAACCAACTTTTTGTCCGGTTGCAGGGTCAACATAATTAGCAAAAACCGCCGTTAAAATCATCCCCATGATACCACCCACACCGTGACAAGCAAATACATCTAAAGTATCATCCATTCTTTTCATCTTTTTCCAGTTTACCAAGACGTTTGAAACGATACTAGAAATGAACCCAATGAAAACTGCTTGAGGGATAGTTACAAATCCGGCAGCCGGAGTAATAGCTACCAATCCAACCACAGCGCCAATACAAGCACCCATTGCCGACACTTTTCTGCCATTAATTCTATCGAAGAAAATCCAAGTTAACATTGCCATCGCAGAAGCAGCATTGGTTGTTGCGAAAGCTAAAGCAGCTGTTCCGTTTGCAGCTAATGCCGATCCAGCATTGAAACCAAACCACCCAAACCATAACATACCTGTTCCTAATAAAACGAAAGGGATGTTGGTGGGAGCATGATTAGATTTAGTTCTTTTTCCTAACACTAAGGCACCAGCCAATGCAGCGAAACCTGCCGACATATGAACTACTGTTCCACCAGCAAAGTCGAGAACTTTGAAATGAGTTTTAAGCAATCCTTCTGGATGCCAAATCATATGACAAAGCGGAGTATAAATTAATAAACTGAAAAGGCAAACGAACAACAAGTAAGAAATGAAACGCACTCTCTCGGCAAAAGAACCGGTGATAAGAGCCGGAGTGATAATGGCAAATTTCAATTGAAAAACGGCAAATAATATTAAAGGGATAGTAGGGGCTAAAGAGCTGTTCACTGCTTGATTTACGTTGTCGAACATGAAATAAGTTTTCGGACTACCAATGAATCCCCAACCGTTCACATCGTCGCCAAAGGCCAATGAAAATCCAACGGTTACCCATAAAACACTAATAACGCCCAAGCAAATTACACTTTGCAACATGGTTGAAATAGTATTTTTTGCGCCCACCATTCCACCGTAGAAAAACGATAAACCAGGAGTCATTAAAAGTACTAAGCAAGATGATGTTAGAATCCAGGCTACATCGGCACCAACAATTTTCTCATCGGTCATAGGAATTACCGCAGTGTTCACTCCGCCTCCCATAAACTCCCAAAAAACTGCAAGAAGTGCAATTAAACAAATTAACGAAAACGAGATAATCCATCTTTTCTCAATCATACCAAGGGTTTTAAAGATTTTTCAAAACGAAGTTGCAAATGTACAACCTTAATGAAAACTTATGAAGTATTTTTTTGATTTTTTTTAGACAGCGATTATTACTTTTACTTTTTCATCGCATTATTTTGAAAAACGAATCTAAAAAACACTTGATATTTTTGGTCGTAGCTCCCCTGCTTCTGGCTTTTTTCATTTATATCTCCTTTCGAAATGAAAGTATTCTCATCAATATTTTAATTCGAAAAACTTTTTTAAAAGAACTGTTCCTAGACTATCGAAACTCTATTTTTCCACTTCACTCTTCCTTACCACAATATATTTGTTATTCACTTCCGGCAGCTCTTTGGCTATTCAGCTCATTAAACCTAATGTTTTTGCTATGGAAATTTGAGATTAACAGATACAATATTATTTGGTATGCTATACCTATATTATACTGTTTGTTGCTTGAAATAATTCAAATGAATCATATTACCGATGGTACCTTCGACCCCATGGATTTGCTTTTCTACTCAATTGCAAAAGTATTATTTCTTGTCATTCATAAAACCAAAATAATACGTCATTCAAAAATTGAAAGCATTACTGGCATTCATCTGAAAGCAAGTTTCACTTCCTTGCTCTTAATAGGAATAGTTATTTTTTCCGATTGTTTTTAACGTGATACAGAATCATTGTGCATCTGCAAGGGTGACCACAAATAGAGCATGAGTAATTCTCGGCTATACTATCTGCCAACCAAAAATTCTCCACCACTTTCACTATTTCCCCACCATTTTTCTCTATCCAAGAAATTAGGGCTTTATTGCCTTCATACTGCCACGTTTCCAAGTAAAAATCGCTGGCAATCACATCTCGAAAAACGTTTAATAATTTAGTTCCGTGCCCCTTTCCCTTCTCATTAGCTACTATTAAATTTAAATAGTACTTGTCGCCTACTAGGGAGTATATAAGTAAAGCGTTTTCATTTTGAATCATTTTGAAGTTTGCTTTTAAAACTTCACCATCGAAATAAGTTGAGGAGTAATTCTCACCGAATGCTTTGTCGATAATTTCTATAAATCCTTTCAAAGCGTACTATCTAAATTTAGGACAAAACGGAGCTTTCTTAGATGTTGGCTTTCTTTCCTTACATTGAGGTGCGGTGAAGAAAGGCAACTTTAGCATCAAATAAAAATCGGCAGCATAAACATCTCCAAAAAGGAAAGTATTCAATCTATCGGTACCAATGGTTAAGAATCCCAATCGCATCATCAATCCCAATCTCAAATCTTGAAAATTGATGGTAGAAACAGGAATACTCATTTCAAAATATTTGCTTTCAAATCGTGGCATTGCAGTTAATTGAAATGGTCTCTGTGGCCCTAACAAAAAGAAACTTGGTAATCCGTATAAGGTATTAGCACCAAGATAAAAGCCATATCCTAAATTGTAGTCAACTGCCGCTGTAATTGCTGTAGGTAAGCCAATAGTGAATGAATTTTCCACTGTAGATTGCACCCCGTTACCCATGGTAGAAAAGAAATTGGTTACATCACTTACCGAGCTTACGTCATTGTGCGTGTAATTATTCCAATCGTTATTAGTGTTGGTATAAGTTGTTAAAGTAGCGCCCTTGTTAAATTTAATACTACCTAAGTCGGTGATTGCTGCCATTAACTTGTAACGATAAGGCATTCTGTTGCATGAAGTTCTTTTGTCGTTCGGACGGTAATGATTCGACCATTTAAAAAATCTTTTGTAGGTAACACCTATATCTCCACTGTAGCCCGATCCACTTCCAAAACCACTGGCCTGCGCTACCACAGCTTTAAATTTATCGATGTGCATTGTGGTTTGGTTTTGTGTAGTGTATTCCCACTCATCAACCTTTGCAGCAAAACCATTGATACCCCATAATTTTTTAACGCTAATACCAGCCGTAAAAACATGCTCATCAAAAGAGTAAACAAAAGTTCCAAAAGACGCTCCCGCTTCCAACCATGACAACTGATTTACTTTTAAATTTTTCGCTTCAATTTTTTGATTCCACAAATCGGTAATATTTTGAAATCCGTTGTACATGCCTTTAGCTACTTGCCATGGGAAATTTCTAATATCGATAACATTTCTACTGTTGGCATTAATGGCAACGCTGCTTCTACCTAAAACCAATGAAGCTGAGGGCAACATCACCGAAATATCTGCATAAAGATTTTTATCGAAGTGATTGTCGAACTGACCTAAATTATTATCGAATTTGAAGTTAAAAGTAAAGCGATCTGAAGGCGCTAAATTAGAGCCGGGGATATACAAAAAGTTATTGTGCAAAAACACCGAGGCTCCAACCAAATTTATATCTAACCATGTGTAAGCATCAACGATAGAAGAAGGATTGAAAGCATTAGTAGCAACTGGCATGTAGTTGCTATTTGCCAACCCTAAACGATCTTGCGACCGCAGAGTTAAAGTAATGCAGCAAATAACAAATACAAGCTTTAATTTCATTCTACTTAATTAATGCATCATACAACACTTCCGCTGTATGCAAGGCATCTACACCAGTACCATCGTGAATTTGATGACGACATGAGTGTCCGGGAGCCACAATAATCGTTCCCTTTTCGGCTTTTCTAACCGCCGGGAATAAAACCAACTCACCTACCTTCATCGAAATATCGTAATGTTCTTTCTCATATCCAAAAGAACCTGCCATTCCGCAGCATCCAGAATTAATCATATTAACCTTATAATTCTTAGGAAGAGTTAACATTCGTTTTGTATGCGTTAAAGATGACAATGCTTTTTGATGACAGTGGCCGTGTACTTTCAACACTTTTTCTTCATTGGTAAATGAATCAGAAGTGATATTTCCTTTTTGAACCTCATTTGATATAAACTCATCAATGAAGAAAGTATTGCTCGCAATCTCTTTCGCTGCAGGAATTAATTTTTCCTCTACAAGATCTAAATACTCATCTCTAAAAGTTAAAATAGCTGAAGGTTCTAAACCAACCATTGGCGCATTCTTGCTTACCTTACCTTGTAACATAGCAACATTTTCGTTGGCCAAAGCCTTAGCCTTATCAACCATACCTTTCGACAAGTAAGTTCTACCACTGTAGGTGTGCTTCGGTATTTCAACGTCATATCCTAAATGAGTAAGCAACAAAACAGCTTTTTCTGCTTGCACTACATCATAATAGTTGGTGAACTCATCATTAAACAACAATACTTTTCCTTTTGAAGGCTTATTCTTTACCCCGAAATTATTCGGCTTATTCTTGTTGAACCATTTTTCTACTGTGTGTTTATGTAGCTTAGGCATCGGACGCTCTTGCGCCATTCCCATCACCCCTTTAATTGCGTTTGAAAAACCAGGTGCACTCAAGAAGAAGTTAAACAAAGCTGGCACTTTAGAACCAATCGCATTGGTCTTCATTACATCTCCAATCATTCTTGAACGGAATGGGACGCCATGCACTTTAAAGTATTGATAAGAAGATTCAGCTTTCATCTTTGCCACATCTACGTTAGATGGACATTCAGATTTACAACCCTTACAGCTTAAGCATAAATCCATCACCTCTTTAACTTCTGGGGCATCGAATTGATTTACTCTACCGCTGTATGTGATAGCCTCACGTAAAATATTTGCACGAGCACGTGTTGTATCTTTTTCATTGCGAGTGGCCATGTAACTTGGGCACATTGTACCTCCCGACAATTCGGTTTTACGACAATCGGCAGAACCATTGCACTGCTCAGCAGCTTTCAACAAGCCCTCTGAATATCTGAAAATGGTTTTCAATTCAGGATCTTGCTGACCAACTGTATATCGCAAGAAGGTGTTCATAGGAGGAGTATCCACAATTTTTCCTGGATTGAAAATATTTTGAGGATCCCACGCTTTTTTCACCGATTTCACCAGCTCATAGTTTTTCGGTCCGATCATAAACTGTATAAACTCACCACGTAATCTTCCATCACCATGCTCTCCACTTAATGAGCCTTTGTATTTCTTAACCAAAGTGGCAATGTCTTGTGCCACCGTTCTAAACATTTCGTTGCCTTCTTTGGTTTTCAAGTTCAAAATAGGACGCAAGTGCAACTCACCTGTAGCAGCGTGAGCATAGTGCACACAGTACAATCCGCGTTCAGCTAAAGTTTTATTAAACTCAGCAATATATTCAGGCAAATCATTTACATCAACAGCAGTATCTTCAATTACAGGAACAGCCTTTGCATCGCCTGGAATATTTGACAGCAATCCTAAACCAGCTTTTCTCAAGGTTAAAGGCTTTTTAGTATCTTCACCCACTAACACAGGGAAATAATAACCATACCCTGATGCGCGTAAATCGGCCTCCATATCTTTCATCACCTGCATCACCTCTTCCATAGAATCACGATGCACCTCAATCATCATAATGGCTTTTGGAGTTCCTTGTACCCAGTCGCCATTTTTGCTTTGTTCAATATTTTCACGAACACAATCCACCACATAGTGGTCGATAAGCTCTACTTGAGAAGGCTTATACTTTAAGGCCACCAAGTTTCCACGCAATGAAGAATCAATAGAATCGAAATGCGCACACATCATAGCAGAATGCTTAGACAATGTTGGAGAACAGTTCAATTTAATTTCTGTTATAAAACATAAAGTTCCTTCAGAACCAGCAATCAATTTACAGAAATTGAATTTCTCACCACCCGCTTTAAATGGCTCGGCATCTTTTAATAAGTCGATGGCATATCCAGTATTTCTTCTAGTTACCGATGGTTTTGGATATTCTCTCTCAATCTCTGCTCTATTCTCGGGATTGCTTAAAATATCTTTAATGTTTTGATATATTTTTTGTTCGAGCACACTCACCACATTTTTTCCTGCGCATTTGTCTTCAAACTCCTGCAAAGTCATTTCTTTAAAGGTAGTTTCTTTACCATCACTTAAAATCACTTTTACTTCCAACAAGTGCTCACGAGTACTTCCGTAAATTACCGAACGGGCTCCGCAAGAGTTATTCCCCACCATTCCACCAATCATGCAGCGGTTGCTGGTACTGGTCTCCGGACCGAAAAACAATCCGAATTTTGCCAAATGCAAGTTCAACTCATCACGTATTACAGAAGGCTGCACACGAACCCAATGCTCCTCTTTGTTCACTTCAAGTATCTTGGTAAAGTGCAAAGACACATCTACAACAATACCGTTACCAACCACTTGTCCGGCCAACGAAGTACCTGCCGTTCTAGGAATCAACGATGTTTTTTCCTTTGCTGCAAAGTCAATTAAGGTATGTAAATCTTTTTGAGTTTTTGGAAAAGCTACAGCTGTAGGCATTTCTCTATACGCTGAAGCATCTGTAGCATAAAGCGTTCTCATTGTATGATCATAGTGCAGAACCCCCTCTAGATTTTGCGCTAAACTTTGTAATTTTTGTGTTTCCATATTCTTGCGCAAATTTAACAAATTTAGGTTGTTAATTTGCTTACTTTTACACGCATAATATTAACACATGAGTAACAACCTACAAATACTAAGACTTTGGGCAATTATGGAAGGCATAAGCTTTTTGCTTTTTGGCATAACAATGCCTTTAAAATACATCTATGATATCAAAGACCCCAATTTCTTCATGGGCATGATACATGGCGTACTTTTCATTGCTTACTGTATTTGGGTTTTGTTGGTAGCGAGAGAAGAAAAATGGAATTACAAAATCACTTTTTTAGCACTTTTAGCTTCTCTTATACCTTTTGGAACTTTTATTGCTGATAGAAAAATATTCAAAAGATAATTTGTATTTTACTCTTACAATTTTCACGATATGAAAAAACTTTTTATCACTTCATTTGCGCTTGCCGCAGCAATTATTTCCTCATTCTCTTTTTCTTCTCAAAAGAGTGATGAGCCTAAGGCTAAAATAAACTGGGTTACCATAGAGCAAGCAGAAAAACTCAACAAGCAAAAGCCTAAAAAGATAATGATTGATTTGTACACCAGCTGGTGTGGTTACTGTAAGCAACTTGATGCTGTTACCTTTGAAGATCCTAAGGTTATTGCTTATATCAATGAGAATTTCTACCCGGTAAAGTTCAATGCCGAAAGAACAGATACCATTATTTTCAATAAAGACACTCTAGTAAACCTTGGGGTACCTTTCAATAAAAGAGCTCCACATCAATTCACAGTAAAATATGGCGCTATAGATGGGAGACTTGGTTATCCTACTATTGCTTATTTAGATGGAACAAACTCAAAAATTCAAGCTATAGCAGGTTATTTTAATGCTGAAGAGTTTATGATACCTTTGCATTTCATTAATGATAATGTGTACAAAACGAAAACTTGGGAAACCTACTACAGTGAAGAAATAGCCAAGCTACCAAACAATAAATAATGAACAAAGAAAGTAAAGCATACAGCATCCTAAAGATAAAGTGTCCCCGTTGCCATGAAGGCGACTATTTCCTTGGAAAAAACCCATATTCACGTGATGGATTAAAAATGCTTGATGAATGCGCGCATTGCCATTTTCATTACGATGTAGAACCGGGCTTTTATTTAGGCGCAATGTACATTAGCTATGCAATGGGTGTTGCTTGTACCATGCCTTCTGTTGTTGCCCTTCTGTTATTGATGCCCAACTTACCAATACACTATTATTTGATATTCGGACTTCTAGAGTTATCGGCGCTAATGCCTTTTATGTACAGGTACTCTCGAATCATTTGGATCAACTTTTTTGTGGCCTACGAGAAGGACAAAGCATAAAAAAAGCACCCGCCGGGAAACGAGTGCTTTTCAAAACTTAACATTTAACCTTAATTGTCTGGACATAAGCTAAAACAATCCAGTTACCCAAAAGTTACTCACAATGTAAAATATTTGTGAATTGGTATGTATTTTGGCTCAATAAAGTAAAACAGAAGCATGACTTTCCTTCGCACATATCTCCTTCTTTCCCTAATAATACCAATGTCTTTGGCTTCTCAAACCAACGAGTTTATTGAATGGCAAAAAACTTATCCCGACCTCATTTGGAACTTCGAAAAAAATCTTGATGACCCACTAAGTGGCACCCTAAAAAAAATTCCCGATCAATATTTTAGTGAAGATACTCTGCCCGATTGGTTATATGCATGGAACTCAAAAAGCAATAACACCATTTACAGCATTGCCGTGTCGGATCCTTTTCTCGACCTAGAAAAGGCACAACAACAAGCCTACAACAGAGCCATTTTCATGTTATCCATGCAAATATTCACAGTTGTTAATGGAATGAATGAATATTACTCGCGTACCGATGACATCAATAAAGAAAAGAATGATGCCTTTACTCAGTATTATCAATTCTTTTCAAAGTCGAATATCAACGACAGTATCATTCAAATTGCCGAAAAGAAGGTTTTAAGAACTGGTGAATGTATCGTGAAGTTGAGTTACAAACTCGATGAATCATTCTTAAAGAATTTCAACACCTATGTAAGCATGGAGTATTACAGTCAAGAAAAATCGCTCGACTTAGGCTTTGAAACAACTCAAAAGTTAGTGCTAACAGGAAATACCATCAGCCGTCAAGGTCTGTCTGAAGCCTGTGCCTACACCTATAAAAGATTCAATGAAAAAGATGAAGTTTTATCTGAATGCCCCGAAAATGCCGAATACTTTGTACCCACCTTTGTTTACCATCACAACAATAAAAAAGTACTAAGCAGTGAGGGCTTATGGAACACCATCTACTACAACTTCACAAAAAAAATGGTAGGAAGTAGTCAGCTCTCCAACCTAACCATCAAAAATGTTAGCGATGTATATCAAAAGCTCGATAACAATCTATCGCGTGAGATCATCATGAGACAAAGCGAATTTTATGTTGATCAACTCGACAGTAACCTAAATGTTTACTTCTTTAGCGAACCCCAAGTTGATAGTACCATTCACGACAGTAAAGAAGGCAGTGTTGTTACATGGTACGATAACGGAGTTAAAAAATCGGAGTTTTATTATACCAATGACTTATTAGATGGAGTTCAGCGAGAATGGACTTCCAACGACAAATTAATTTCTGAAATCAATTACAGCAACGGAGTTTTAAATGGTTTGTATCAAACATGGTACGACAATTATCAACCAAAAGAGTATTTATATTATAACAATGGAAAGCCTTTTGGCGATCACAATTTATGGTATGAAGATGGTCGAATCAAACTACAAGAAGGCTTTAATGAAAAAGCAAATTTAGAAGGTAAATATTTTGAGGTTTATCCTGATGGAACCTTGAAAGCCAAAGGAAAATATAAAGATGGTTTGAAGAAGGGACTTTGGAAAACGGTTGATGAAAGTGGAAAAAGCAAAACCTCTATTTATCGCAAAGGCAAAAAAATATTAGGCTAAAATGAATATTACCAAAGTTGAAATATTTGCTTCTCCAATCAAATTAAAAGAACCTTTCATCATTTCTCTTAGCAAGCATGAATTTGCCGAAAACATTATTGTTCGCATCAACACAAACGAAGGTTTAACAGGCTTTGGCGAATGCTGTCCGTTTAAAAGCATCAACGGTGAAAGCATGGAATCGGGCGTACTGGTTGGTAAAATATTGGCCCAAAATCTATTAAACAAAAATCCTTTAAATATTGAAGAATGCAGCCAAGTGATGGATGCTACTATTTTTGGAAATTCAAGTATCAAAAGTGCCTTCGATATTGCCCTTCATGATGTAGCCTCACAACATGCCAACCTACCTTTATATGCTTATTTAGGAGGTGAAAACAACAAAAAAATCATTACCGATTACACCATAAGTATCGACAATCCAGAGAAAATGGCTGCCGATGCAGAAAAGATTGTGCTTAATGGTTTTCAATTTATTAAAGTGAAATTAGGAGGCGCAAAAGAACAAGATATAGAGCGCATCAAAAGAATTCGCGAAGCAGTTGGCGATACAATTCCGCTGCGAATTGATGCCAATCAAGGCTGGAAAGCAGAGGAAGCTGTAGAAATTCTAAATGCATTATCTATATACAACATTCAACATTGTGAAGAGCCTATTGCCCGATGGAATTTCATGGAATTGCCCCTAATTAAGAAAAACAGTAAAATTGAGATCATGAGCGATGAATCGTGCTGCGATCACAACGATGCTAAACGCCTTATCGACCTCAATGCTTGCCACCAGTTGAATGTAAAATTGGGTAAATCATCGGGTATCTTTAAAGCTTTAAAGATTGCTCGCATTGCCGAACAGGCGCAAATGAAGATGCAAGTAGGTGGATTCTTAGAATCTCGCTTGGCCTTTACCGCATCGGCACATTTGGCGCTGTGCAGTAAAAATATTGTGCATTACGATTTCGATTCACCTCTAATGCTTCAAGATGATGTGGTGGTTGATGGCATCAAGTATTCACCCAAAGGAGAAATCATTATGCCCAATAAAATTGGTTTGGGGGCGAGTGCTGATGAGCAGTATTTAAAAGGCCTGCAAAAGCTTGTAGTGGAGTAAGAATCAAAAACCTTACTTTTACCCTGCAAATTTTATCACCATGAGCACTTTTCAAGATTTCAATTTATCGAAAATGATAGCAAATGCTATCGCCGACCTAGGTTTTACTACTCCTACTCCAATTCAAAAAGAAGCCTATCCAGTCATCCTTTCAGGAAGAGATGTTATTGGCATAGCCCAAACCGGAACAGGAAAATCGTTGGCCTACCTCCTTCCTATTTTACAGGAATTGAAATTCTCAGAACAAGTGAGTCCGCGAGTATTAATCATCGCCCCCACTCGTGAATTGGTTATACAATTGGTAGAAAATATCAAAGACATTTGTAAATACAAAAACCTGCGTGCACTGGGAGTGTATGGAGGAACCAACATCAACACCCAAGCGCTTGAGGTAGCTAAAGGGTGCGATGTTTTGGTGGCAACTCCCGGACGATTATTTGATTTGGCGGTAAGCAGAGCCGTAAAGCTTAAAACCATTCAGAAACTGGTGTTGGATGAAATTGATGTGTTGCTCGATTTGGGTTTTAGAGTGCAATTGCAAAACATATTTGACTTATTGCCCGAACGTCGTCAAAACATCATGTTTTCAGCTACAATGACCGATGAAGTGGAAGCACTTATTCAAGATATATTTTTCAATCCAATTAAAATTCAAATTGCAGCAAGTGGCGAACCGCTCAAAAATATTGAACAAACAAGTTACTTCGTTCCCAACTACTACACTAAGGTGAATTTACTTTCACATTTGCTGAACAACAAAGAAGAATTTCATAAGGTGTTGGTTTTCGTTACCAGTAAAAAAATGGCCAACGACCTGTACGACTTAATGAATGAAGAACACAGCGGCGTTGGTGTTATTCATGGTAATAAAGACCAGAATTACAGAAACGAGATGATTCAAAAATTTGATGGTGGAAATGTTCGAATTTTAATTGCCACCGACGTTATCGCCAGAGGTGTTGATTTGGATAAACTTTCGCACGTTATCAATTTCGATACCCCTTCTTTCCCCGAAAATTACATTCACAGAATAGGAAGAACTGGTAGAGCCGAGCAGAAAGGAAAATCAATTATCTTCTTTACAGAAAAAGAAGAATATGATAAAAAGGAAATTGAAAACTTAATGAAATATGAGATTCCCGAAATGGATTGGCCAGAGGGAGTAAAAATTTCGAGAAGATTAACCATTGAAGAACAAGATAAAATTCCGGTAAAACGAAATAGAAAAACCAAACCTAAAGGACACGGCGTTGGTATTCACGAAAAGAGCGAGAAAAACAAAAAAGAATTCAATATTGGTTCTGGCATGAAAAGAAAACTAAAGAACAAACATAAAGGTCCAAGAACCAAAGGAGATAAAGGCGCAAACTTGAGGAAGAAAGGAAAATAAAAATTGAAACAGAAGGATAAACTTCTTTACAAACTAAGTTTTGCCAAATACATTCCCTCTTCTTCTTTAAATAGAATTTCGAACGAATAGTTGTGTTTTTCGGCTAAGAGTCTCATCTTATATTCATCAATAAAAAGCCACTTGAATGGCTTACCTACTTTCTTTTTAAAGCTCATTTGATATTCTACTTCACCATAATAAGCGCCATTCAAATCGAAATTCATTGAACCATCTTCATCTAGAAACATGTACAAAATATCGCATGAGTCGAAGATTATTTGTCCGTTTGAGGTAAGCATCTCCTTCGCCCTTTCTAAAAAGTCTTCCAAGCCTTTTATCGTTCCACACACTCCAATACCATTCATCATCATTAAAATAGTATCGAATTGACCTTCTATTTTTGTGTTGAATTCCTCACAAATAAAATTCTTTACACCTCGCTCCTTCGCCACTTCATAGCAACCTTGCGAATTGTCTAAAGCCAAAACTTCTATGTTTTTATTTTGTAATTCTAAGGCGTGAGAACCAACGCCTGCTCCTATTTCTAAAACCTTACCCTTACAAGCAGCAAGAGCTACATGCTCAATCTCAGGCATCTCTTCAAATGATCTAAATAAATATGAAACGGGAATTACAGAATCTTCTTTGATGCTACTTTTCACTTTAATATCAGGAGCTTTTCCTTTTGCAACATACTCCTTGCAAGCAACTCCAATAACATCAACTTTCGTGGCAGATTTCATCTGCCAATGTTAGAAATAATTTTTCAGGTTTTTAGTTTCCAAATATGGATCCCAATCATCTTGAGTCATCAAAGGTTTTACTTCCAGTAAAGTATTGTCGTGTTTATTAAATACTGCTTGAACATAATAATTGGCTAAACTGTACAATTTCAACCGCAACATACCTTGCACCACCACTTCATCCATCAATAAGCCTTTTCTATTTAAAACCAACAAACTCTCCTTGATTTCTAACTTTCTATATTCATTAATATCCATGTGAGTGATTTTTATTTTGTAACGAGGCATGGCTTTTGTTAGTTTAAAAAGTAAGATTGAAGTTTTCAACATCGAATTGCGAAAATCATATTTCACTTTATTTACAAGGCTTTTAGAATTTATTTAAATTCGAAGGAATGAAAAAAACGAATGATAATTTGAACATCAAACACTTCACAGTGGCTATTTCCATGTTTTTATCATTATCTGTTTTTGCCCAAACTGCACCTAAAATTTACACCAAAGATTTTAATGAAGATGGTGCCAATGATGACCTAATTGTAAATTACTTTTTGGGTATGTTAGATTATGCCATTTATACCGACGGACTCACTAAAACTCAGTATAAATTTATGTTTCAGAGAGTAGAGACAAAACATGGCATAGTAAAAGTGACTCCTATTCCAATGTATTTTAGAACCGAGAAAGGTGAAAAAGCCTTGCCTAAAATAGACACCCTTATCTTCAACATTCCCCTTACCAAAAAAGTAGATAACTCATTGATTTGGCTTCTCGACAATTACAATTCAAAGACCAAAGCCAACAGCAAATATTTTAGCTATCGCAGTGCATACGAGCCCACCTGGACCAGCGTCAAACCCGAAATGCCCAACAATTATCGCATCAAAATAGAAGACACCACTTTGCTTTACTCAATTTATAAGAGTCAGCAACTTAAAGACACTTCTTCTGCTGCCTACATCACCTACATGGGAAAATTTCAAACCAGAGCAATATCTATGAATAAATCGGATATCAACATCATTTATCCTTTAACGCTAGATTCAAGCGCCAACTTTAAACTCTATCAAAGTGCACATGGCGTTTTCATAAAGAAAGACACTTCATATTCCTGGGTTTTTGTAAGTGATGGTGGTTTGTACAACAACATTCAAAAACTCGAGTGGGAAAGTATTCAGCAGGTTGGCACCTACAAAGATTTTGTGGTGGTTTTAAATCAGCCCTACCCCGCCATTCAAAACAACATTTACATTGTTGATTGGAAAAGAGGAAAAACATATGAGTTTGACAGAGATTTTATCTTTGCCAATGCACCCGACTACTGCTATATCGACAACTTCGACATCATTGAAAACCAACTATTCTTATTCGTAAAAGTTCGTCCATCAGCCGATGAAATAAAACAAATTTCTATTGACTTATCGCCTCTTGTAGAGGAAATGGGACGCACCAAATAGTAAGTTGACTCTCAATTTAATATTGCATTTATTTCATTTTTGCTTAACTTCCCTTCTATAAAATTGATTTATGAGAGGTTTACTGATACTAAGCGCTATATTGATTTCTAATATAATAACCGCACAAAATTATTCGCCTTTTCCTATAGGCACAACAACCTTCGACCTTCAAACCAACGGATCATCTCAAAAAAGAATTATCAATAATAACGACGGTAGTTTATCTGCCGTTTGGATGCTTTCAACTAACCCAAACTCTAAGAGTCCGAACGACCGTGGTACCGGCTACAACTACTACAATGGCACCAGCTGGAAATACTCGGCGGGCAATGTTCTTAACAGAATTGAAACTCAAAAAACAGGTTGGCCAAACATTTTAATGCTGGCTAATGGCAAAGAAGTGGTAATCTCACATAGAAATTCCGACACCTCCTTGATCATGCTTTCAAGAGCAGCAAAAGGCACAGGAGCTTGGACCGAAAAAAAATTGTTTGCTGGGCAGCACCTTTTATGGAGCCGCGCTGTAGCTGGCGGACCCGATGGAAATACAATTCATGTAATTGCCGCTACTCCAATGACAGATGATGGTGGTGTTTTGGTAGATGGAATGGATGGCAATATGTTGTATGCTAAATCAACCGATGGCGGCGTAAATTGGTCGGTTCCTACAACCATCGCTGGCGTTGATACCAGCTGGATTGTTTCTATCAAAGGTGATTACTACAACATCGATGCTAGTGGTAGCACAGTGGCCATCGTATTGGGGTGTAAATGGTCGGATGTTGTTCTTTTGAAATCGACTGACAATGGTGACAACTGGACTAAAACCGTTGTTTCTAATTTTCCATACGACAAATTTGATGAGACGAAAACATTGGTAACCGATACCCCTTACACTTGCGATGGAGCTACCGAAATTTTAGTAGATAACAATAATAAAGCTCATATATGGTACGGATACACTCGTTTGCTTAATGATGATTTAAATGATTCATCAATCTCTTATTTCCCGGGGACAAACGGACTTTATTATTGGAACGAAACAGAATACCTACCTCACAGCATTGCACAGGCAATAGATTTAGATGGCGATTTTAAAATCTCCACGGCAACATATCCAGCTTATACTTTTCCTTCTTATGGGGTAGGACTTTCTTCTATGCCTTCTGCTGGGTTAGATGCGAATGGAAATCTATATGTTGTTTATTCAGCCTTTGATGAATTGAACTATAGTCCGGGACCAAATCCTCAAAACTATCGACACATCTACGCCATTAAATCTTCAGATGGAGGAAACAACTGGAGCTTGGTTCCAAATGACATAACTCCTGTTGCCACCAATGATACTTATCATGAATACGTTTTTCCATCATTGGCAAAACGTGTCGACAACCACTTACACGTTATTGTTCAAGAAGATGATATGCCGGGAATTTATATTTCTGAAGATGGAACATTAGGAAATTACAATAACATGCTTTACTTAAAGGTATCTAAGAATCTTGATGTATCGGTAAATGAGATAGCAAACCACGATTTCCCATTTGCGATTTACCCTAATCCTACCAATAACAACTTTGTTCACCTAAGTTATGATTTGAAAGACGGCGCATATGTAACAGTGAACATTTACAATATCTTGGGTGAAAAAATTGATTCTAGATTTGTGGGCTATCAATCGCAAGGTAAAAATCAATACACCATACAACAATCGGATTTAAGCAATGGAGTTCACTTCGTTGAAGTAAGCACTGGCAAAGTGAGCAGCATTCAAAAGTTGATTATTCAATAATTGAATTACTCTCTACCTTCTTTGTTTAAAAACCATTTAGAACCTAATTTCCAATTGAAGGATAACCATAAAACTTGATTGTCCCAACTGTAATAATATTTGCGTGTAAGGCCATCTATCACACTTAAGCCCGAATATTTCATGGTATGGAAAATATCCTGACAATTCAATTTAATTGAACCTCTTCCACCGTAGATCTCTTTTTTAACTGCTAAAGCAAAATAACCCAAATCATCATTGATGGTGTAACCAGCCAAATGCTTCATTTGATAAAATCCCGACACTTCTACAGTCCACTTTTTAGGTAAATTAAAAGTTGACGTTGCCGAGAAATTTGCCGTTAAATAACTATTGTCTACATAAACTTTTGCGTTGCTTAAATAACCTGCAATTCTATTTTGCAGCACAATTCCATACAGCTGAATAGTCCACCATTTTTTTATTGGCGCATACAATGCCATCGACAAAGTATAGCTTTCTTGCAATGGAATATTAATGGTGGTCATGTCTAAAATATTAGAAGTATCGCGCTGACTCACCGCATATTCTTGAATGATATTTTTTCCGGTTGCATAACCAGCAGTCGTTACAAGCATTCCATCTGCAAAGGAATGTGCCACTTCAATGCTTTGAAAAATAGCAGGTAGCACCTGAGGATTTCCACTAAATAGAGAATATGGATCACCAAAATAGCTTACCGGACTCATCATTTCTGCATTAGGACGAGTTATTCTTTTGGAATAGGCAAAGGATAAATTATGCTTAGCCGTTAAATTGTAATTAAAAGATGCCGACGGAAAAAATTGCAAGAAATTTCTATCGATGGTAAATCCACTTAATTGTTCTTTACCATGAGCCAACCAATATTCACTTCTAAGCCCTATTTTGGTTCCCCATTTTCCTGTGTTGTATGCACCTTGAACATACGCAGCCACCAAGTTTTCATTGTAATCGTAAAGGGAAGCCGAAGGGGTTGCTGGAACAATTTTTATCTTTTGTGTTACATCATACTTATAGTCGTAATGGCGAATGGCATTCACCCACTTTAATCCCGATTCAAATTTAAATTTCTTTGAAAACGATTTTTCATAATCGATATTGGCACTGATATTATTTGCGTTTTCGGGCAACTTACTAATGAAAGCAGCAGAGTCTCTGGTGGTATTTTTAGTTTGTATTACCAATGAATTGCCATTACCATTTTCTGCTGAATATAGATGTGAGATAGAACATGACAAAGAAGAAGTAGAATCAATTTTGTATTTAAAATCGGCACTTGTGCTTAATGAAAAACCTTTGCTTGGCGCCTTAGTAACCGTTTCATTATCGAGCACTGAAATTAAATTTGAATCTAGCACCAATCCGCCTTCATTGGAACTCCAGTCACCACCCCACAATACTCCGTAATGAGAAACACCCACACTTAATTTTTTATTGGCTTGATAGGTGGCACCTAAATTATACGTTTGATTACTCCCATTCCAACTAAATACACCTTTATTATCGTACATCTGCTGATCAACAGGTTTTCCAAAATTTCTAAAATTGGTGCTAACACTTCTATTGATTGTTCTTCTATAATTGTAAGAAGCATTCAACTTCCATTTATTAATGTTGTAGCCAACATTAATTCCGCCATTATATTTAGGATAAAAACCTTGTCCGTATGCACCTTGGGCATTACCCGAAAAACCTTGTTTCACAGTTTTCTTAAGGTTGATATTGATGATACCTCCTGTTCCTTGAGCATCATATTTTGCAGATGGCGCAGTGATGATTTCGATGTTATCAATATCGCTGGCGGGCATTGATCTTAAAATTTGAGCAACTTGCTTTGAGCTCAAATAAGTCATCTTGCCATCAATCATTATAGATACATTACTTCTACCTTTCAAAGAGATGTTATCATCGTTGTCCACCAGCACTCCGGGCATCCTTCTCAAAAGATCGATGGCCATTAGTCCGGTAGCCGAAGTCATACCAGCCACATCAACAGTAGTTTGTCCGGCTAGTTGCTTAACAGGAGATTTTGCTGCTTTTATTGTAATGGTGTTGGTAACAGAAACTTCTTGCAATAAAATAATATCATGGGTAACATTACTTGAATCATTATCTAAAACAATCACCGCAGAAGAGTAAGCTTTAAATCCAACATGAGAAGCCTGAACGATGTATTCCCCTTTTTTCAAATTAGTGAATTTGTAAGCACCTAATTCATTGCTGGTAACTACCGAAAGTTGAGCTGAATCTTTTGCATTAAGCAAAGTAACCACAGCAAATTCGAGAGGAGTTTTAGTACTATCGTTTTGAATTATACCCGTTATTTTTTGGCCAAACAACGAGGTTACTGCAAGAATAAACAGGCCAGCAAGGAGAAATTTTCTCATCAGTTGTGGTATTAAAAATTACAAAAATGTAGAAATGAATCTCCCTGCGGTAAAGATAGAAAAGTAATTAATCTATCAATAAGGCTTTAACAAATAATAGTGTTTCGTTGTTTTGAGTAAGCGAAATAAAATAAAAACCATTGGCCATTTCATCTCTATTTATCACAATACTATTTCCGCTAATATTGTCTTTTCTAAGCACTTCTTCTCCAACAGAATTTAGAATTCGCAATTGGGCATTACTTAAAAGCTTGTCGCTTTTGATAGTAGTTTGATTGGAAAAAGGATTAGGATAAATAGTTAGCTCTTGCGCATTTAAACTCAATGTGTTTGTTGGATTGCTGTTTTCGTATCGTGCAATTGCCACCGATTTTTGAACACCATCGTGACTGCCTCCAGCCAAAAGAATTTTTCCATCATCTTGTAAAGTGATAGAAGTTGCGTCGTCGTCGTTGTTGTTGAAATCAGTAGTTACTATACCATCTGTGCCAAATGTAGAATCAACAACTCCGCTGGTTTTATAGCGCACAATAGCGTAATTCAGTTTAACTCCATCATTTCTATAACCGCCCACTAAAATTTTCTCGTCGAGTTGCAACACAATATCTGATGCATTTCCATAATCGGTTGACGTTCCAAAGTCGGTGTATACTGCGCCATTTACACCAAAAGAATTGTCTAAATCTCCATCGCTTTCATACTGAACCACTACATAATCAATAAAAGTGTTGGCGCTATAACCAGCCACCACAATTTTACCATCGCTTTTTAAAGCCACGCTGGTACCATATTCATTAAATGAACCGGTGATGGGTGTGGTAACAATTCCATCGGTACTAAAGGTATTGTCTAAGGAACCATTGCTGTTGTATCTAACAACCGCAAAATCATGATTGGTAACTTGAAAACTATGTCCGGCAGCAACAATTTTCCCATCGTTTTGAATCACTACTTCATACACCACATCAGAACCTGAACCCAAGTTGGTAGTAACAATACCATCACCATCAAAAGTATTATCTAGCGCACCATTTGTTTCATAGCGAGCCAAAGCAAAATCGTAATTATTGCCGATCGTAGCAAAACCAGCCGCAACAATTTTACCATCATTTTGTATGGCGATTGAAAAGACATTGTCGCCCACTGCACCAATAGAAGTTGTTACTATACCATTGCTTCCAAAAGAACTATCGAGTGTACCATTGTATTTGTAACGCGCCAAAGAAAAACTCTACTTTGAGCCTACATAACTAAATCCACCCACTACAATTTTACCATCGCTTTGCAAAGCCACCGATTTAGCGTAATCGCTGCCATTTGCAATATCAGTAGAAACGATGCCATTGTTGCCAAAGGTGTTATCGAGGGTACCGTTGTCGTTGTATCTAGTAATTAAAAAATCGTAGTCAACACCGTTGTAAGTTTGTCCCACCGCAATTATCTTTCTGCTGTTGTAATTACTCATGTTGGGTATAATTTCTTGCACTGCAATATCAGACGCCGCATCATCAAAAGTTCCAACGGTAGTAATAACCTTTCCTGTTGAATTGAAAGTTAAATCTAAAGAGCCATCTTGCGCATTTAAATTAAAAGCAAGCACAACAAATAGCAATGAGGATAAAATATTTTTAGTCATGATTTTACGATTAAAATGAGTGATGAATTTATAAATGTTTTGGGAAAGAAAAAAAGGGATAATGAATGTTAGTGACCTTCGCCCCGCTTAGGCTGCATTTTCTTTTGCCTAAGCGGTTCTATCACTTCAAAGGCTTCGCCTCGTGTTTTGTAAACTAATAAAAGAAGCCAAAGGCTTAGGGAGTGTGAAAATCGCTTAGGCAAAAGAAAATGCAGCCTAAGCTTGGCGGGGGAACTATTCACCTATTCAATATTCAATGAATCAGTTACCAAAGAATCATTAGCGAGTTGAATAGAATAAAACAACTTAAAATCACTTAGATGAACATTCGATATACTTAAGGAAGGCACACCATCTTGTCGAAATTTATAATAATTAGATTTTAAAGTATCTGTTGACTTAAAGCTAAGGTCATGAACATAAAAAAAAACTTCATTCTTTTCATAATCCTCGGTCATATCAACAAATCTTCGGTGTATCGTATCGAAACAAAGAGCTTGAGTTTGAATAAGTGTATCAGGATTAAAATGTACGATATCATCCGTCCATGTATCAGAACCAGTTTTGGTACTAAAAACTAGATAGTCATAATTTTCATAAACTAAATCTGGAATTCTTGTATACTTTTCACAATAGTATTTTCTTACGAAAACCTCTTTGCTTTCTCTACCACAACTAAACACAAATTCAGTATCATTTACAATTGTATATTTATAAAAATTTCCATGTTCGGTTCTTACTAACTTAACATTCCCTCCAATTTGTTCATCTAAAAACAAAAATTTTCCGAGCACTGTGTCGAAGCAATGATTTACTTTAAATTCTCCTATTTTAAATTGAATAGCATCTTGGGAAACTATTTTCTCTTTACTTGAATTACATGCAGCAATGAAAAAGAGTAGGATAAATATTGGCGCGAACAATCTAATCATAAACGTAAAATCAAAATAGTAATTTCTTCGTAATTTCAGATTTAACGAAGCGGAATCTATAATCTTCATATTATCGATTTTAAATCGCGATAGTCATGTTTCACTTATCGGCATTACAAATGCCAAAAAAAAGATTTCAAATTACGCTTCGCTAAATCACTGGGTTATTATTTCCCAATAAAATTTGTCATTTCCTAATTCAATACGCCGACATTTAGAAATACTTTCAGTCCTCTTATACTTTACTTTATAAACAGAACCCAAAACCATTTCATTTTTACGTTGATTGCTAATGAGAATTCTCAAAGAAGAAGCATCATCATAATCTGGGAAAAACAATAGGATTAGCGTATCATTTTTAACGTAATATCTACCAGCCATGACTTCAAGTCTTGGAGAGACTTGTTTAATACTGTCGTACGTAATTTCTACATTTACAAAACTATCTTTTTCAAATTGCCATTGACTTTTTGAACCAAACTCAGTGCGCTCTTCCCAACAACCTTGAATTGACTTTTTTTGAGAAAAAACAAGTAAACTAGAAAAAACAAAAAACACACATATAAAAATATTCTTCTTGCTTTCCGTAAACATATAAATGCCTTTAACTATGATGATAAAACATTAATTGTAAAAAGAGATGACTACTCCTCAAACTCAATCGTCCCCTGCGCATCTTCTTCACCACCTTCTTCCTCTTCTTCTTCAAAAGCTTCTGCAGGTGGTTCAAGAGGTTCTAGTCGGTTGATATGTTTGATTTTGTTTGGCGATAGGCGATTACCTATAGCTTTCAATCCTTTTACAGAAATGAATTCATCTAAAATTACTTGTTCTGATGGTTTTTCTTTTCCACCTTCCTTAGAGAATACCACTTCAATTACTGGTCGCCAATCGGTGCTTACATATTCCATATAAGAGCCTTCTTCTTCGCCGATAAACAATACTTTTCTTTCGGTTGGCTCTATTAAAAAACGTTTAACGTTGAATGCTTTTTTAGTAGGATCAAAATAGATACAAGAAACAGGTTTTTTAGGAATCCATTTCTCAATTAAGATCATGTCTTCTTCAAAGTGCGTATCCAGCTTGCAAGGGTGCAACATGTAGTGTCCCGATTGCATGATCACCAATATCTTATCATCGCCACGGAACTCACCTAAAAATTGTCCGCGCTCCTCAGTATTCAATCTTCTAGTTACATCGTCAAACCAAATTTTCAATGCCGATAAAGTAGAAACACCTTGCTCTTTCAGCATCACTTTTTTCACCGGATATTTCGACAAAATATTACCCAATGAATTTCTTCCTTTGATGGTAAGCAGTTTAAAATCGTAATCGAAATTAAACTTCTTGATGCCCGGAATTGGCTTTAATTGAATGTTCACAATTTCGGCTTCACCATTGGGATTGGCTGAGAAATACAATACTTTAGAGCCAACAGTACCTTTGGTAATTTGATAATCTTTATCGCGTGTTACTCCGGTAACAGCAAAACGTTTAACCATGGCATAACCTTTTGCTCCATCTTGGTAAATCACATTATAGATGGTTCTCTCGTCGGCTTTTTTCCAAACGTTGCAGTAAATAATTCCTTTACCAACAAAGACTTTGTTGGCCACCTTCACCACCTTTAATGTTCCATCTTCTAAGAAAACAATGATATCGTCAATCTCAGAACAGTCGGCAACATAATTGTCGTCTTTCTTGATACCCCAACCAATGAAACCTTCTTCCTTATCAACATATAGTTTTCTGTTGGCGATGATTACATCGGTAGCTTGAATATTTTCAAAAGTTCTAATTTCAGTTTTGCGCTCTCTCCCCTCTCCGTATTTCTTTTTCAAATTTTTGAAATACTCTACAGCATAATCGATAAGGTTTTCTAAATGATGTTGTACCTCTTTCAACTGCTCTTCGAGCATTAAAATATCGTTGTTCGCTTTATCGCTATCGAATTTAGAAATACGTTTGATTTTTATTTCTGTGAGTCGAGCCACATCTTCATCGGTAACCGGACGAATCAACTTTTTCAAATGAGGTTTTAAACCTTTGTGAATAGTTTTAATTACATCTTCCCACGTTTCGCACTCTTCAATATTTCGGTAAATTCTTTTCTCAATAAATATTCTTTCTAGAGAAGCGAAATGCCACAATTTTTCTAATTCTTCTTTGCGTATTTCCAACTCTCTTTTTAGCAGCTCTAAAGAGAATTCTGTTGAGCGCTTCAACATTTCGGCAACACCTAAAAACTTAGGTTTATCATCATGAATCACACAGGCATTTGGAGAAATAGAAACCTCACAATCGGTGAATGCATACAAGGCATCCATGGTAGTATCGGGAGAAATACCAGCCGGTAAGTGAATCATAATTTCCACTTTGTCGGATGTATTGTCTTCAATATTTCTAATCTTAATCTTTCCTTTTTCGGTGGCCTTTACAATCGACTCCATTAAAGAAGTTGTTGTAGTTGAAAAAGGAATTTCTGTGATGCACAAAGTCTTCTTATCTACCTTAACGATTTTAGCTCTAACACGAATTCTACCACCACGCAAACCATCGTTATAGTTTGATACATCAATCAATCCACCTGTTGGAAAATCGGGGAAAAGCTGAGTATTTCTACCGCGTAAACGAGCGATAGAAGCATCAATCAATTCAATGAAATTATGAGGTAAAATTTTACAAGCTAAACCAACAGCAATACCTTCAACACCTTGCGCCAACAATAACGGAAACTTCATTGGAATGGTGATAGGCTCCTTATTTCTACCATCATAAGAATCCATCCACTCGGTGGTTTTTGGATTGAAGGCTACCTCTAAAGCAAACTTGGTTAAACGTGCTTCAATATAACGTGAAGCAGCAGCTCTATCTCCTGTTAATATATTTCCCCAGTTACCCTGACAGTCGATTAGCAAATCTTTTTGTCCCACATTCACCAAAGCATCGGCAATAGAGACATCACCGTGAGGGTGGTATTTCATGGTGTTACCTACAATGTTCGCCACCTTATTGTAACGACCATCTTCTAGCTCCCACATAGAATATAAGGCACGACGCTGAACAGGTTTTAAACCATCATCAACATGAGGTACGGCACGCTCTAAAATAACGTACGAAGCATAATCCAAAAACCAGTTTTCGTACATACCACGAACAGCAACAATGTTCTCTAAATGAGCATCGCTGTTGTCTTGGTTCAACTCTTGGTAATCGTCTTCGTTATTTGTTTTATCTGCCATGTTTGGTTTAAGGTTTAACGCTTAAGGTATAAGGTTGATTTTAAACTTTATACATTAAACTTTAGACTATTTTTAAACTTTTTCTACAAAATCATCTTTCTCCACACGCAAATTATCCATGATGAATGTTTGACGGTCGGGAGTATTTTTGCCCATATAAAATTCAAGCAAGTCATTCAAGCGAGAATCTTTTCCTAACACCACTTGTTCTAAGCGAATATTTTCGTTGATGAAATTTTTAAACTCATCTGGAGAAATTTCACCTAATCCTTTGAATCGGGTAATCTCGGGTTTTTTCAATTCGGCAATGGCTTGCTGACGTTCCTCATCAGAATAGCAATATCTTGTTTCTTGTCGGTTACGCACTCTAAACAATGGCGTTTGCAAAATGAATAAGTGTCCGTTAGAAACCAACTCAGGAAAGAACTGCAAGAAAAAGGTCACCAAAAGTAATCGAATGTGCATACCATCCACGTCGGCATCGGTAGCAATCACCACTTGATTGTATCTTAAACCATCTAAACTTTCTTCAATATTTAAAGCCGCCTGCAAAAGGTTGAACTCTTCGTTTTCGTACACTACTTTTTTGGTGAGTCCGTAAACGTTTAATGGTTTACCACGCAAAGAAAAAACCGCTTGTGTTTGAACATCACGTGATTTCGTGATAGAACCAGATGCAGAGTCACCCTCTGTTATAAACAAGGTAGTAGCATTGGCACGTTCATCGGCACCTTCCTGATTGTAATGTATTTTACAATCTCTTAATTTTTTATTGTGTAACGATGCTTTTTTAGCATTTTCACGAGCAATTTTACGAATACCTGAAAGTTCTTTTCTTTCTCTTTCTGAGCGTAAAATCTGACGCAATATTTCTTCGGAAACAGTTGGATTTTTATGAAGAAAATTATCAAGTTCTCTTTTAAGGAAATCGCCAATAAAACCTTTCATCGACATACCACCAGGCTCTATTTCTTGAGAACCCAATTTGGTTTTGGTTTGCGATTCAAATACAGGTTCTATCACTTTAACGCTCACAGCAGCAACAAGAGACTGTCGAACATCCACCGCCTCAAATTCTTTTCCATAAAACTCGCGAATGGTTTTAACATACATCTCACGAAAAGCACCTTGATGTGTTCCTCCCTGAGTAGTATGTTGTCCGTTTACAAACGAGTAATATTCTTCACCGTATTTCTTTGCATGCGTAAAAGCGACTTCAATATCTTCACCTTTTAAATGTACAATAGGATAAAAGGCATCTGCAGAAAGATTACTGGTCAACAAATCTTTTAATCCGTTCTCTGAATAGAATTTCTCACCATTGAAATAAATCGTCAATCCCGGATTCAAATGCACATAATTCCACATCATGCGCTGAACATGCTGAATACGATATTGATAGTTGTGAAATATTTTTTCATCGGGAATGAAAGAAGTCATGGTTCCCTTTCTCTGGGTAGATGCTTCAATCTTATAATCTTTGGTAAGATTTCCTTTTTCGAATTCTGCGCGTTTAACTTTATCTTCTCTATAAGAAGAAACTTCAAAGTAGGTCGAAAGAGCATTCACAGCCTTGGTACCAACCCCGTTTAAGCCCACCGATTTTTTAAAAGCTCTCGAATCGTATTTACCTCCGGTGTTAATGATAGAAACACAATCAATAACTTTACCTAAAGGAATTCCCCTACCATAATCTCTAACAGTAACCTTTCTATCTTTAATCTTAACCTCAATCACCTTACCGTTGCCCATCACAAATTCATCAATCGAGTTGTCGATCACCTCTTTCAATAGAATATAAATACCATCATCGGCAGCCGACCCATCGCCCAACTTACCAATGTACATACCTGGTCGCATGCGCATATGCTCCTTCCAATCGAGGGAGCGTATGTTGTCTTCGTTATATTCTACTTCTTCTGCCATAGTGTTGAGTGGGCTAAAAATACATTTAAGAACTGGGGCTATACTTATAGTAACTTACTTTTTATTAACACAAGCTCTGTTGATACAACATTATAAAAAACTCATCGTTTCAAAATCATGAAATCAATTGTCACTTTTTTGTTGCTCTCTTTTTTCATTTTTGAAGCAAGTGGATGCGCTTCAAAAAAATACTGCAGAGGTGGCCGACAATACTACAAAAAAATGAAAAAAGATAGCCCTTCAATGGTGTTTTAGCTGTAAAAAGTCCAGTACTTTTTTCTCTTTCCATTTTCTCAAAATAACTCATCATTAATTTTCTTAACCACTTTCAAAACCCTTAATATATAATGGGTGTAGAAAAATGTAAAGTGCTTAAAGGAGAAATGTAAAGGTTTTTTATTGCTACCCAACATATCTTTATCAAAACCAAAACCACGAAAAATGAATATTCAAAATTTATTAGTAGCAGGTTCAATACTAGGCTTATCAATTGGGATGAATGCCCAAACACATGATTATGCAGAAGCACAGCATTTATCAACCTATTTTTTAGGGGCTCAGCGCTGCGGTGATAACAAATCATGGATACACGGCGCTTGCCATTTAACAGACGGTCAACCTGTTAGTAAAGATTTAACTGGCGGATGGCATGATTGCGGTGATTATATCAAATTTCACCACACCGCCCCTTACGCTGCCTTAATGTTCTTGTATGCCTATGAGAATTTTCATGAAGCATACGCCGACAATTACTCACCTGATTACTCAGCTGGAGCTCCCAATGGAATTCCAGATATATTAGATGAAGTTAAATTTGAAACCGATTACCTTATTAAATGTGTACAAAATGGCACTGCTTACTGGCAAGTTGGAGGTACTGAAGACCACAATAGTTTCTCTGAGCCCGTATCAAATTCTGAGGAAAAACTGTACGGAGGATCGAAAATAAGACCAGTAGAATCAACTACTTCGGGTCACTCTAACGCACTTGGAAATGCCGCTTCCGCTTTAGCACTTATGGCTATAGTTTACAATCAGTTCGACCCAGTGTATGCAGCTACGTGTCAGCAAAAAGCCATTGAGTACTACAACATCGCTAAAACAAATGCTGCTAGCACTGCCGATCCAGATGGATTTTACAGCTGGCTTTCGGGAGCAGAGTACCAAGATGAACTTGGCTTAGCCGCTGCATTATTAAAAAGACTTACAGGAACGGCATCCTACCAAACTCAGGCTATCTCTTACGCCTCTGGATACACCGGGAAATGGGATAATTTTGATTATGGCAATGTTGGTCCCCTAATGTATTTAGAACTTTATAAACTTACTACTACAGTTACCTACTTAAATCACGTAAAGGATATTGTAACAGGATACAGCACAGCTGCTTGCGGTTATATCCACTTAACAAACTGGGGTAGCCTTAGAGAAGCTGGTTGTGCTGCAATGCTTGCCGCTTTATACCATAAAATAAGCAATAACACTAGCGCTTACACTTTCGCGAAAAAGAATGTAGATTACATCTTAGGTAGCCATGGGGCAAACGGAAACATACCTGCCAATTTCTCATTCTTAATAGGCTATGACAAAATGGGAGGTGGTTACCCACAGCATCCTCATCACGCCCCTGCTTTTGGCTATACGGTGAGCAATGCCTGGACCAAATACACTCAAGAAAACAACACTCCTGGTTCGGTAACATTTAATGCAAAGAATCAACTTACAAATCAGCCTACAAAATTATTAGGTGGATTGGCTGGCGGACCAGAAGCATCTTGCAAAAACTTCTATGACGACATTGGAAATTATGTATCAAGCGAATATTGCACTTACTATGGCGCTGGATTCACTGGAGCGGTTGCTTACATTAATTTAATAGAAAACAACCTCACCACTGGCACGCAAGAATTCGATGTATACAGCGGAGTAAACCTTTATCCTAATCCATCGAACAGTGGTATAATCAACATCGATATTATAGGCACAAAAGATATACTTATTTCAAATCAATTGGGAGAAGTGCTTGTTTCGCAGAAAATAAATAGAACAGGCTCAATAAACGTGAGCAATCTTGCTGCTGGAATCTATATCGTTAGCAGTACAGATAAAAAAATATACACAAAATTGGTCATTCAATAGTTTCCTTTCTTTCCCTTAGTAGTTTGAATCCCTTCCATCCCCAAAATGGAAGGGATTTTGAATTTCAAACTTGCAAGCAGTTCATTCTCGCGAAAAAATTAATTCTGAGTTTTTCGATAAAAGCGGCCGGTAAGTCGATTAACCTAAACCTCTATTAATTAATACATTAAATTAAAGAACTATGAATGAAAAACTACGTTGAACATGGTAAAGGGATAATTATGAAGGGGAAATTAATACTGTTTTTATTTATTGCGGTAACCCTAACAAGCAATGCGCAAACATATGCTACAGGAAACTATTCTGGAACTGGAATAGCAAGAAGTATAACTGGATTAGGTTTTTCACCAGAATGTGTAATTATCAAATCTAGCAGCTCTTATGAGGCTGTGATAAGAACTAGCGACATGGACGCCGGAGAAGTAAAAGGATTAGGCACCGGAAATACTGCATGTTACACAGGAGCAATAACATCACTAGATGCCAATGGTTTCACAATTGGAACAGGAAATACAACAAATAACGCCTCGTCTTTTTACCATTGGATTGCTTTTAATGAAGGTACAAACATTAGTGTGGGAACATATACAGGTAACAACGACTGGTCATCGGAAGTTGTTTCAGGAATGGGCTTTTCGCCAGATGCCATGTTAATTTGGGGAGATGTGGCTGCAGCGCATGGCAATCCAGCAATGCTCCTAAGTGTTATGGGAGCTGGTAGCGATGATGGTTTTTTCACTCACACCAATGGAACAACAGCTGCCGCTGATTACATTAGCACTTGGGGAGCAGATGGATTTACTACAGGAGGGACCGCTTCATCGCCTATTTGGAACGCAAATTACTTCTACATCGCTTTTAATGAAAGTGGCACTACCATAAAAGAAAACTCTTACACTGGAAATGGCTCTGACAATAGATCTGTAACAGATATGGGATTTCAGCCAGATTTCACCGTTGTATGGAGTTACAATGTGGGAGTACCAGTATTTAGACATACCGGAATTATGTCTTCAGCGGACAAAAGCTTAGTTTTTACAGCAACCGCAAGCGCCAGCAACCTAATTCAAAGTTTTGCTGCTAGTGGCCTAACAGTTGGCAACGACTCAAAAGTAAATTCTAACTCCATTGTCCATTATTATTTTGCAACTTCTGGGGGGGTCAGCACTTCCTGTGCAGTTAACATCTTTCGAAGCCATTAAAGACGATAACAATGTTATACTGCAGTGGCAAACGGCAGCAGAAATCAACAGTGAAAGATTCGAAATAATGCACTCAACTGATGGCGAAAATTTTGAGAAAATTAGAACTCTTCCTGCTGCAGGCTCAAGTAACACCTGGCTAGACTATGAATTTTCACATGAGAATCCAGGTAAGGGAATTCATTATTATCAATTGGTACAATTCGACCAAGACGGAACCTCAGAAAAATTCAAAGTACTTACTGTAAATTTCAACGACGCTTTTAATATTATAACACAGCTGTATCCTAATCCAGCATCAAGCAATTTAAATTTGTACTACATCTCGGAAAACGGAGGCACTTATAAATTAAACATTACTGATGCCAGTGGAATGAATATTTACCACGCACAAATAACATCCATGATAGGTGACAATAAGTTCTTTCTCCCATTAAGCTCCTATGCTAATGGAACATATTTCATCACATTAACCGATCCTTTTAACCATAGCTCTTCTGTCACTTTCATCAAACAAGACTAGTTTTCTAAAACCAGCTATTTACTTCAATCTGCAGAAAAATGAAAACCTTATTTTAGTTTACAAAATTGTAACTGAAATACAACCTCAGCGTTAAAAAACTTACACAAAAGTTTTATATGGGTAAATTAAAATTAGTTTTTGTTTCGGTATTATTATGTATCATTTATTCTACATCAAAATCTCAAACATATGCTACCGGAAATTACATTGGCAACGGCTCTTCTAAATCAATAACAGGTTTGGGGGTTTTCACCTGAATGTGTCATGATCAAATCAAATAACGCCTACGAAGCTGTGCTTGCGCACACCAACCATGCATCAGGCAAAACCAAGGCAATGGGTACTGGAAGTGTGGCCTTGGCCACCGGACAAGTAACCTCATTAGACGCTAATGGTTTTACGGTAGGCTCTGGCAACTCCACTAATGCAAATGGTGTAGTGTACCAATACATTGCTTGGAATGAAAGCACTAACATTCATATAGGAACTTATACAGGAACTGGATCTGCACCAAGTATCACCGGTTGTGGATTTCAGCCTGAAGCAGCAATTATTTGGGGAGACGAAGCTTCGGCTTCAGGAGATGTTGGTTTCATTCTTAATGTGATGGGAACCGGGTCTAGCGAAGGTTTCTTTACCAGAACGACATCATTAACTTCTGCAGCCGACTATGTAAACGTTTGGACTGCGGATGGCTGGACAGGTGGTAACGCAGGCGGCTCTCCTGATAATACAGGTGTGAATTATTATTACATCGCATTTAACGAAAGTGGAACTACAATAAAAGAAGATTCTTGGACAGCCGGTAATGGTTCCGATGGCTATGCGGTAACAGCAATGGGATTTCAACCTGACTTCTTAATGGTTTATTCACCTACAGCCCAAACCCAAGCTCCTGTATTTAGAATTGGCTCGGTTCCCAATACCACCGATAAATCATTCCAATTTACTGCCACTGCTAGTGCAGCTAATCTTATTCAATCGTTCTCAGCAACAGGTTTTTCAGCTGGTAACGACAACAAGGTAAATTATGCATGGCAAACACATTATTACTTCGCCACTTCAGGAGGAACAGCACTACCTGTTCAACTCACCTCATTTGAGGCTATGAAAGACAACAACAATGTTCTTTTGCATTGGCAAACAGGGTCTGAAATAAATAGTAGTCATTTTACTATCATGCATTCAACAGACGGTAATAATTTCGAATCTATAGGAACTGTATCTGCAGCTGGCTCAAGCAACACATGGTTAGATTATGAATTTTCACATGAAAATCCGGGAAAAGGAATTCATTACTATCAATTGGTGCAATTCGATCAAGACGGAACATCTGAAAAATTCAAGGTGCTTACAGTGAATTTTAACAATGCCTTTAACATCATCACACAATTGTATCCAAATCCGGCATCGAACAACCTCAATTTGTATTACAATTCTGAAAACGGCGGAACATATAAACTAAATATTACTGACGCAAACGGAATGAATGTTTATCATGCCCAAATCCCAACCATGATTGGAGACAACAAATTTCTTTTACCACTAAGCTCTTATGCTAACGGAACCTATTTCATCACATTAACAGATCCTTCAAACAACAGTTCTTCTGTGACTTTTGTAAAGCAGACTAATGTTAAAACCTTGTTGATTAAAATATGAAAGGAGGCAAATTGCCTCCTTTTTTTTATCCTACATTTGCCACGAATCATAAACTTTAAACATTCATCACTTATGAAATTTTTTATCGATACTGCAAATCTTGCACAAATTAAAGAAGCTGCCGACTTAGGCGTATTGGATGGCGTTACAACAAACCCATCTTTAATGGCCAAAGAAGGTATCAAAGGTGATGCAGCAGTTTTAGAACATTATAAAAAGATTTGTGATTTAGTAGATGGTGATATCAGCGCTGAAGTAATATCAACAGATTATGAAGGCATGATTAAAGAAGGAAAACAGTTGGCTGCACTTCATAAAAATATCGTTGTAAAAGTTCCTATGATTAAAGATGGTATTAAAGCCATTAAATATTTTTCCGACAACGGTATTAGAACAAATTGCACCTTAATCTTCTCTTCTGGTCAAGCTTTATTAGCTGCTAAAGCCGGAGCAACTTATGTTTCTCCTTTCATTGGAAGATTAGACGATATTTCACAAGATGGTTTGGCTTTGATTGAGGAAATCAGATTGATTTTTGATAACTACAATTACCCAACAGAAATTTTGGCTGCTTCTGTTAGACACACGCAACATTTATTACAATGCGCTCAAATCGGTGCAGATGTAGTTACTTGTCCGCTTAATGTTATCACATCTCTATTGAAACATCCATTAACTGATTCTGGACTTCAACAATTCTTAGCCGACCACGCTAAAGTAAATGCATGATGTTGTTGAACATTCATCCTGAGAATCCTCAGCAGAAACATATTCAAACAGTGATAGATTGCCTCCGTAAAGGAGGCATTATCATTTATCCTACCGACACAGTGTATGCTTTCGGTTGTGATATTCAGAATAAAAATGCCGTTGAAAAGATTTGCCAATTACGAGGCATTAAACCCGAAAAGGCTAATTTCTCTTTTGTTTGCCACGATTTGAGTCAGCTAAGCAAATACGCTAAACACGTAGACAATTCGGTATTTAGAATGATGAAAAAATCATTGCCTGGCCCTTATACCTATATCCTCGAGTCTAGTGGCGAGGTTCCTAAAATCTTTAAAGCCAATAAAAAGACCATAGGTATTCGCGTACCCAACAACAATATTTGCTTGGCTATAACAGAGCAACTTGGCAATCCTATCATGAGCGCCTCATTGAAGATTGAAGATGATATTACCGAATACATTACCGACCCTGAATTGATTTTTGAGAACTACGGGAAGAAAGTCGACATAGTAATTAGTGGCGGCTATGGCAACAATGAACCCTCTACAGTTTTTGATTGCACCGATGGCTCTCCCATTTTAATAAGAGAAGGCATCGGCCCTATTGCTGGTTTGATATAAAAAAGAAAGGCTTCCAAAATTGGAAGCCTTTCTTTTTAAGTATTGTTTTCTAGAATCCTAAAGTCTGTTTGTATTTCGTGCCGTTTATCTTAACAACAGCCAAATTATCACAATGACCTGTACCTCCAGCAAAATCAACTTCTAAAGTTGGATGATTAGATGATGTGATGGTAACAACTCCTTTTTGAGGATATTTACAGTCGTCGATAAACATTAAAGATTGCGCTGCAGTTACTACTGCTGAATATGATTGACCCAAATGGTTAACACCCGATTGCGTGCCATAAACATTAGTAATTATTCTATTTACACCTGGAGCAATTTTAAATGTTCTATCGGTTTCGAAAGTAGAGATTTTACTTAAATCGGGAGAAGTTACTTTACCGCCAGTGAAAGTAGCGTGCAAGGTAAGTTCTAAGTTAGCATAGCCTTTGTTTTCAAGTGATGCAGTGCCTTCTACTTTGTAACCATCGATATGTAAATCCACTAACTCAACATTCATTACACAACCAACATAAGACATTCTTCTGTTTTTAGTAACAATGATTTTTCCTGTTCTAGTTCTTCCACCCCATACACAACCGCCAGCCT
Organism: uncultured Chryseobacterium sp.; assembly: GCA_964406465.1. Taxonomy (GTDB): domain Bacteria; phylum Bacteroidota; class Bacteroidia; order Flavobacteriales_C; genus JAHEZL01. Next base: position 24,906 of record CAYORT010000016.1, on the reverse strand, counting down.
GACCATAGTCAATAATCAAAGAATCTAAATATATGTGTTGAACTGAATTTAATGTAATAGTATCAAAACTAGTGGTAATTAAAGCACATATATCTGCAGGTACAGTAGAGCCTCCTGTCTTAAATGATTGTTCTTCCACGTTACTAACCTCTGTATGCACTACAGTATAAACATGTGTTTGCATTTCATCGGCCTGAGAGTTATCTGCAGAACTTTCTGTTTGAGTAGCTTCTGGCAAATCTTCATCTGCAACTTCAGCATCTCTTTTCTTACAAGAGGTTGTAGCTACCACAAGGAATGATAGTGCTACTAAAATTGGGGTTTTAAACAATACTTTCATAAGATAGAATTAATTTGTTCTCACTATTTTGCTTTCTAATTTAGAGACGACCAAACAATAAAAAGGTTGGCTGTGTTTCCAAAAATCTTATACAAACATAGCTTTTTTGGGGGGTAAATACAAAACTTTGTTTTTAAGACACCATGGTTAATTACTGTGTAACAAGCCTTTATTGATTCTTTTTATCAGGCTTGATCCCTCGTAAATAAATCCGGTATACACCTGCACAAGTGCTGCACCTGCATCTAATTTTTCTTTTGCGTCGGCAGCAGAATGAATTCCACCCACTGCTATAATCGGAAAATCTTTCCCCAATTTCTTACTCAAATATCGAACAACCTCTGTAGATCTTTCTCTAACAGGTTTGCCACTCAAGCCACCTGCACCTATAGTATCTACAAAAGATTTATCGGTCTTTAAATTTTCTCTACTAATTGTTGTATTGGTAGCAATCAAGCCAGAAAGCTTAACTTCTTGAGCGATTGACACGATGTCATCTAATTGAGAGTCTGTTAAATCGGGGGCAATTTTTAGCAAAAGAGGTTTAGGCTGCTTAGTGTTCAAATTCATTTCTTGAACTCGAAATAACAACTTCATCAAAGGCTCTTTATCTTGCAGTTCTCTCAAACCTGGCGTATTGGGCGAACTAACATTTACAACAAAGTAATCAACATATGGATACAAAGCGGTAAAACACTTCTCATAATCTTTAACCGCCTCTTCGTTAGGTGTTATTTTATTTTTACCAATATTTCCACCAATAATTAAATTTTTATCTCGTTTTTTCAATCGCTCAACGGCGGCCTCTACCCCTTCGTTGTTAAATCCCATACGATTAATCAAAGCCTCATCTTTAGGCAAACGAAAAGAGCGCGGTTGCGGATTTCCTGGCTGTCCAACCGGAGTTAAAGTACCAATTTCCACAAAGCCAAATCCGAAGCAAGCCAGTTCCTTGTAAAGCTTTGCATCTTTATCGAAACCAGCTGCTAATCCCACCGGATTAGGAAATTTAATACCAAAAACAGTGCGCTCCAATCTTTTATCTTCAACGCAAAAAGCTGCCCTAACCAAAGGTTTTACAAATGGAATTTTAAATAAAGTTTTTACCGAAGAGAAAACGATATTGTGCGCATTTTCGGGTTGAAAACGAAAAAGAATGGGTTTAATAATTGATTTGTACATTTTGAAATTAATTCGGAGTTATACTTGCTTCAAATTTTCTCATGATATCATCAATAGGAGTTGCTTCTGGAAAATAAGACAATAACTTTTGAAGAACATTATCAACGGTAGAATCGGGACATGAGGCCCCCGAAGTTAAGATGATATTCACAACATCTTTTTGAGGAAGAAAACCAGTGGTTTTTCTCATTTCATGCGAATGATAATGAAAATGCTGGATTTCATTTTTACTTAATATTTCCTTTTCAGAAGAAATATAAAACGTTGGAAATTTGGTTTCGCACAGCTCTGCCAAATGTGAAGTATTTGAACTATTGTATCCACCTACAACCAAAGCAATATCTACTGGCTGATCCAACAAAGCTATTGTTGCACTTTGGTTGTCATTCGTAGCATAACACAAAGAATCTCTTGTATCTGCAAACACTTCTTTAAAATCTTTTACCTCAAAAACATTTTCCATCACCCCCTTCAAAAATGCAGCAATTTCTTTTGTTTCAGTGGCAAGCATCGTGGTTTGATTAACTACGCCAATCCTTTTTAAATCCTTTTCTACATCAAATCCTTCTGAATATTTACCTTTAAAAATGGAGTAAAAATTAGACTTTTCAACTTTACCAGAAATAATGTCGGCTAAAGTTTTAGCCTCTTCCATATCTCTTAATATCAATGCATGTCCGTACTTTACAGCATGAGAAAAAGTTGCCCTAGTTTCCTCATGATTATGTTTTCCATGAATTAAAATCGTGTAATTTTCATCGCCTAGCTTTTTCGACATTTTCCAAACTCTTTCAACAAACGGACAAGTTGTGTTGTACTTATATGGGTCGATAGATAATGATTTTAATTTATCTTCAATTTCAATGGTAGTGCCAAATGCAGGAATCACAACAACATCATCTGAATGTAAGGTATCCCAATCAACCAATTGATTTCCGGCAGTATCCATTAAAAACCTAACTCCGCGCGATACCAAATCCTTATTCACTTCCGGATTGTGTATCATTTCGGATAGAAGGAAAATGCGTTTACCTTCGTTTTCACTTATCGCTTTGTAGGCAATCTCAATTGCATTTTCAACACCATAACAAAATCCGAAATGCCTAGCTATATAAAATTTCACTACTCCAAAATCTAATACAGTTGGTGTATAGTCTTTCTTACGTGGATCGCTATCTTTTCGCAATTGCTTGATACGAGAGATTACCGGACTCCTATAAAACTCGGGAACTTCAAATTTTTTCATCTATATTTATTGTGAATACAAAAATAACCAATTGATTAGAAGAATCGTTATATCTTTAGCTTAATAAATTCAATATGAAAATATTTTTAACCTTTTGCCTAGCTTCTATCTTGTTTTTAGGCCTTAGCCCATCACCATCGAAATGTCAAATTCAACTAGAAGGTATTTATCACTCACCAATTGACTCTGTAACTTCAGCTTATCTTAAATTCTACAAAGATGGCACTGTTTTGCATACTACTTCAATAGAGAAACCAGAAGAAGTGATGAAATATCTTAATCTAAAAAACTCGAAATTGGTCCTTAAAGGAGATTACTCGTTTGGTAAATGCTATGTCACTTGCAGCGTTTTTGGCAAAACTGGTAAAATGAAATTCGCAGGCGCTGTAAAAGGCGACAGCTTATTTTTAAAAGCGAGCAACAAAAATGACGGCACATCTACCGAACTTAATTTTGGCTTTATAGAAGAGCCTATTCCTAGCAATAAAAAATAAAAAAAGCCCCGAAAGTAAACTTTCGAGGCACCCCAAAACAACTATGAAAAAACTACTTGTGCGATTAAAATTACACAAGTAATACCTTTAATCTGTGCGCAAATGTATTAAGTAAAAGAATACTGCGCTCAAATATTTACATTCGAACCAAAACTATTCTTTAAAGGTGCTTTTTTTATCGGTGAACGAATCAAAAAAGAAGATTACGCTTTTTTATCTAATTTAACTTTCACTTCCTGTAGTACCTTATTGGTATGCTGTGCAGCAAAATTAAACTCGGAGGAAATAGTATCAATCCCATCTTCCAACTTCGCTTGATACTCTATTTTTTTCATTGATTCCTCTAGCGGCTTAATGCCTAGCAATGCTAATGGTGATCTGTATTTATGAGCCAATTGAGTAATTTTTTTCCAATCCTTTTGCTCTATGGCCATTTTTAAATTCTCCATTAAAGGAGGAGTATCCTCGTATAATATACCAAGCATTTCTAGCACAAATTCATCATTTCCTTCCGACATCATCTTTAAGTAGTTGGTATCCAAAAGTTCGGGAGAGCTTATTTTGTTCACTTTTTTTCCAAATAAAAATTTATAAATCAATGCAAACAAATCATCTTTGTTGATTGGCTTTGCAATATGTTCGTTCATTCCCGCGGCAATACATGCATCGCGCTCCTCTTTGAAGGCATGTGCTGTCATAGCTATTACCGGAATATTCTTTTTCTCTTTTGGAAAAGAAGTTCGCAACTCTTTGATGACTTCAAATCCATCTTTGTTCGGCATTTGAATATCCAATAGCAGAATATCAAAGCTCATTTCTTTAAGCAGCTGCAATGCCTCTTCTCCATCAGACGCCACAAATAATTTGGCGTTGGTTTTTTCAAAAATATTGATAATAAACTTTTGATTCATTCTGTTGTCTTCAGCCAACAAAATATGTTTACCATCAAGTAATGTCAAATCGATTTCTTGTTGCTGGATTGTTTCAAGCTCTCGATGATTTAAATCTAATTTATACTTGATTTCGAATTCGAAGGTAGATCCAACGCCCACTTCACTATTAACCTTCACTGTTCCTTTCTGCAGTTCAACCAATCGCTTAACAATTGCCAATCCTAAGCCAGTACCTCCGTACTTTCTTGTTGCACCCGAACTTACTTGATTAAAGCTATCAAAAATATAATCTTGTTTACTCTTTGGAATACCAATTCCTGAATCTATAACTAAGAATTTCAAACGAAATCTATCTTCTTTCTCCCACGATTTTTGAACTTTAATTTTTACAAATCCTTTTTCAGTAAATTTAATGGCATTCCCCACTAAGTTCATCAAAACCTGATACAACCTATTACTATCGCCAATAATATACTGCGGAACATCTGGAGCAATTTCAATAGAGAAGTCGAGCGCCTTTTCATTCGCTTTACCTTTTAAAACTCTTTCTATCGATTCTAATACATGCTTTAATACAAAACTTTCTTTTTCAATAAATAGCTTGCCGGCTTCAATCTTAGAGAAATCGAGAATATCATTAATTAAGTTCAACAAGTTTTCTCCCGAAACTTTAATGGTCTCTACATAATCACGCTGTATATCATTCAATTTTGTCTCCTGCAACAAAGCGGTAAATCCAACAATGGCATTCATTGGAGTTCTAATTTCATGACTCATATTAGCGATAAAATCTTGCTTGGCTTTACTGGTTTGCTCGGCTAAAATCTTTGCTTTCATCAACGAGTCTTCAGCTTCCGCTCTTTTGGTTATATCGTTTGCAATACCTATCACTTCTTCCAATTCTCCGTTTTCATCAAACCTAGGTGTACAAGTAATTTGATACACTGAACTACCAAAATTGATTGATTGTGTGACTTCATTTCCAGCTAAAGCGATTTTCATTTGATTGGTAAATTCATCTTTACCTTCGAAGACATCAAAAATTGACTCCCCTATTATTTCGTCACTAAATCCGAAACTACTTCCTTTCGCCAAAGTGATCTCCCCTTTTTTATCGACAGAAAAAATAATAATTGGCGTATATGAAATAACCGTTGATAGTTTATCCTCTGCCGACTTTAAATGCAGCTCGGCGCTTTTTTTCTTACTTTCTAATTCTGAATAACGCAAAGAATTTCTGATGCACTGCTCAATACCATCACTATTTAAAAGTGACTTTGGAATAAAATCACTCGCACCAGATTGCATCATCTCCACTGCAATTTGTGGGTCGGCATAATCTGTAATAAAAACTACAGGAATTTCTATCTCTCTGGTTCTAAGATTTTTTAAAAATTGTAATCCGGTCTCAAGAGGTAAATGATAATCGGAAAAAATTATATCAAACTTATTTTTCTCTACCTCTTTAAATAATTCATCTAGCGTAGAAACTATAGTAAGAGCAATACTTAAAGTAGACTTTTCTATTTCTCTGCGGAAATTCTTAGCGTCTTCTTCATTAACTTCTATGTATAATAATCTGGTAAGAGTGTTCATTTGCCCCGGTAAAACAGATAAGGAGCAAAAGATAATAATTATTCAACTAAAATCCCATTCTTTTAGAGAAAAGACTTAGTAGAGATTCTCGTCGTTGTGCTGTAGATTTTTTCTTCAAAAGTTGATACACATTTTCTGCCAATCTATCGTAGCATCCTTCACCCTTTACAATGAAATCTGAAGCTCCACTTTTCATAGCTTGAACTGCGATATGCATGTGTCGATGACCGGTTAGCATATACACTACCGGACTAGGTTTCATCATTTTAGTTTTTACTAAAAGAGACAATCCATTCGTTTGTGTTAATTGCTGATCGTACATATAATCTAGTACAACAACATCTGCATTTTCTGCACTTTTCTCAAATTCGTCGTACGTCTTGTATGATGTAATTTCAAGAACATTTTTGTAAAGTGTATCAAGTTTGTGTTTTGCCACTCGCAAACACATTTCATCATCATCTATTAATGCCACTTTTAACTTCGAAGCATTTGTTTGCTGGAACGCTTTCGTCACCTCCTCAATTTTCTGAGTATTTAATACTTCTAAATAATCATTTGTCATATCCTCCGATTTTCTGTTCCTAATTACCGACTGCTATTTTAACCCAAATAAGTTTTGAAAGTTAGAAATAACGCGAGTTTTAAATCAACATTGCATTGTTGAATAAATACGCTTGACAAATTACATTCAAAGATTATGCCTTTGGCTATTCCTTTATTATCAAGGCCGACGGAGCATCAACAAGCCATTCGCTGTGACTCAAAACCAATTTCCTCCAGCTATCGATACTAATCAACATAAGGTCATGCTGCGATAAAAATTCTTTTTCGATAGTATTCTCTCCTAGGAAAGTTAAATGATAAGGATGCTCCTTTTCGATAGCATTCACCTTCTCTTTAAAATCCATGTTGTTTTGAAAAATACCCAATGCATCTACCAATACCACCTTAGATCCTTTATTGGCAATTACCATATGTGCGTAATTCAATAAGAACAAATCGTTCTCTGAAAGAATGGGCACAAAGACCATTTCGGGTTTTTTAAGTCCTTTATCAATAAAGATTCCCAACGAACCTCTTACTGTTTTAATGATATTGTTTACTCTGGTATTAAATACGCTGCCTTCAATAATATTTTCTTTACCAGTAAGGGTTTGTATTAAGCGTTCAGGATTAATGATTTTAGAGGTAATACCAATCACCCTACCCAATAAAGTTCCTTCATATATAGAAGGCCCCATTCCTATAATCAACAAATCATACTGTCCGTCATTCGCCGTATCTACAATCTCCTTATCAATATCAACCGTTGGTTTAAAAGCAGTTTTTATGGTTAAATCTAATTTGCCGGCCTGACTCTTAATTGGCCTAAAGGTGTCGCGTTCCAACTCCAACATATTGTATTGATGCAACTCATTACTTAAACGCAAATGCATAGCTGTAACTTCTGAGTTAGTCTGATTTCTATGAATTAAAGCATCAGACAATACCACCATACTCTTTCCTCTTTCTGGATCTCCAAAAGAGAAGATGACTCGATATTTCTTAGCTAAATCTTCTTTTGAAGCCAACAACTTTCTGTCTTTAAAAATAAACTCAATAAAGTCTAATGCTGGTCCGGTTGTAAATGTTGTAAATAATGCCATGATAACCATCATGGCAAATAACTCCGGACTCAAAACTCCTAAATCCAAACCAATGTTTAATACTACCAACTCCATCAAGCCCCTTGTATTCATTAATGCGCCAATCAAAAAACTATCTTTCCAAGAATTTCCAACAAAACGTGCCGACAAGCCTGTTCCAATATATTTTCCTAAGGAAGCAAACAAAATGATCACCATGCAAATCTTCCAAAGTGATACATCATTAAGCAAACCTATTTGAGTTCTTAAACCAGTAAAAACAAAAAAGAGCGGTAAAAGCAAAACAAGAGACACATCCTCTACTTTCTCAACAAAAACATTTCTGAAATGCATGTTTGGCGGCATTATTACTCCGGCCATAAATGCACCAAAAAGGGCGTGAATTCCAATAACTTCGGTTAAGTAAGAAGAAATTAAGAGTGTCGCAAAAAAAATAGCCACTACGTTTCTATCCAATGAATCTTGCTTTGAATAGATATTTCCAATTCTTTTTAGAAAGGGCTGCACTACTTTCAGCATCAACACAACATACACTATGGCCAATCCAATGGTATACAAAGAACTCACCACAGAACCGGCCTTCACTACCGCAATAACAGCAGCTAACAGACACCACGCTGTAATGTCATCTACAGCGGCTGCGGTTATAATCAAGAGACCTAATTTTGATTTTGACAATTGACGCTCTTGCACTATTCTAGCCAAAACAGGAAAAGCTGTAATACTTAATGAGACTCCCATAAACAATGAGAATGATAAAAAATCTACATTTTTAGGCGCAAATTCTTTAAATAGGAAAAATGCCAGTACAACACCAAAAGCAAATGTTAAAATGATACCTGAATGACTAATTAAAAAAGCTTCGCGAGCCCTTTTCCTCAAAACAGTAAAATCCAATTCCATCCCCACAATAAACATAAAAAGTATTAGTCCGATTTGACTCAAAAACTGCAAATTCGGTATTGATGACGCGGGAAACAAAAACTGAGAAAATTCAGGAAAATAGAGTCCTACAAAGGAAGGCCCTAATAAAATACCAGCCAATATCTCTCCTATCACTGTTGGCTGTCCGATTTTTCTAAAAGCAAAAGACAAAATCCGAGCAAAGGCAACTACCGTTATTATTTGAAGCAATAAAATTGCTAACGGATGAATCACATTATGATGCAACGTTTCTTGAATTTGGTTTAAACCACCAAAATCTTCAGCAACTGCCCTTTTAGCCACACCCACTTCAAGTTCCTCTCCTTGCTGCATTAGAAAATAAATTCCCAACACACCTGCTCCCAGTACTAAAATGTAAAATATTATGTCCTTAAAATTTTTCACGAAACGAATTTAACAAGAATATCAAGCTCTCCACATTAATTTAAAATTAACTTGCTTACTCTTCCATTTCCTTCAAAATTTTATTCACCTCTTCTTCGGTGTTTTTTAACTTTAGATTACAGGTTTTAATAATTTGAAGCGCCTTTTTCACATTCTCTGCCAACTCATCAACATCTACTTCTTCACCTTCTATTTTGGCCACAATTTGCTCTAATTCAACGATAGCTTCGGCGTAAGTACTTTTCTTTTTACTCATATTTTATGATTTTACTTTGTTTAGAACCATCTTTAAAAACGGTGGTAATTTCTTGGTTTTCTGTTAAGCTTTGGGCCGACTTCACTACTTTTCCATCTGCATAAGTAAGGGTGTAACCGCGGGCTAATACTTTTGCTGGGTCTAGCAACTCCACCTTTTGCTCAAGTACTTTAATTTCAAATTTCTTGTGCTGAACAAACTTGGCCATAGCAACCACTAAGGCTTTCAAGTTTTCCTTGTTATCAAATTGCTTTTCGCGCAAAAGCTTTAAACTGTCGCTCGTTAGTTCTCTTTTGGCATCGATCAACCTTCTTCTATTTTGTTCGAGCATTCTACCAGAAAACTCTTTTACATCTCTATTTAATGAAGTAAGTTCCTTCTTCTTATCTTGAATAAAGACCAATGTTTTGCGAGCAATAACATTAGATGCCTCATTGATAAAAGTGTTCTCTTTTAGCAACCTATCGGTGAGCAAATCTTTCAATTTAAGCTTAGCATCAATGAGCATTTCATCAAAACTTTGAAAGTTCATCAATATAAATTCGGCCACAGCGGTAGGTGTTTTTAAACTTTCATTGGCCACTAAATCGGCTATCGACTCATCGCGTTCGTGTCCGATACCCGTCACCACAGGCAACGAACAACACGCAATGGCCTTCCCCAATTCGTAATCATCAAAAGCACTAAGCTCTACCGTAGAACCACCACCTCTAACAATTGCCACCACGTCAAACAGGTGAGCTTTCGACTCAATTTTTTGTAAGGCAGAAACAATAGACGAGGCTGTTTTATCACCTTGCATTAAAGATTGAAACAAGCTTACTTCCACATGATAACCGTAGATATTGTTTTGTAGCTGATTGATAAAATCTTCATATCCAGCGGCAGTTTCCGAAGAAATCAAAGCAATTCGTTGAGGCACGATTGGAAAATCGATGGCTTTGTTTTTATTCATCAAGCCCTCCTTCACCAAACGCTCTTCAATTTCTTTTTTTCGTCGGGCCAAATCCCCCAAAGAATAGGCAGGGTCGATGCCCACCACATTAAGGCTAATGCCATACAAGGCGTGGTACTGCACTTCTACAAGAATCAAAGCTTTCATACCTGCCTGTAGGGTGCTTCCAGTAACCTGAAAAAACTTATTTAAAATGCTTTGTAGTTTAAACGACCAAATGTTAGCTCTCATCTTTGCTAACAGCGCTCTCTCACGTTTTTCAACCAATTCTAAATAACAGTGACCGCTACTTTGGTTGATGTTAAGCGACGCTATTTCGGCAACCACCCAAACTTGTTGCATAAAATTGCCTTCAATGGCATCTTTGATGTGCAACGACAGTTGATGGAGGGTGAGGAAATCAGTATGTTCTTCTTGTTTGTTCAATGTGATTTTTAATTTACAGCACTAAGTTATACAAGCATTTTGCTTCGCCATTAGATACTTTCAATTTTATTATAGTATGTTTCATGCTCATTTATTTAAATTATCAGAACGCAGAGTAAAATATTTGTAAATCGATCAAACATCGGATAATTTCCAAAAAATTTCATAAAAAATTGTTCAGGAATAAAACTGCACTTATTTTATTCTAAAGCCGCATCATAAACCAACATCACATCAAATTGAAACGTTCGTTCAGCACCCGAAAGCTCTAACACAACTTTTATTGGAAACTCATTATCATTAGGTGTTCCTTCCCATAAACTTGCAGGAACATGTATTGGGTTGCTCAATGTAAATACAGGTTCAAAATAATATGGATTATTAAACCCTGTAATCAAATATGGATTCTGCTTCATTCTTCCTTTTCCATTTTGGCAAGTAACAATTAATCTCAAACCCTGTGACAATAAAACCATACTCCATTCATCGGGTTTAGTCCAACTGAATTTAGGATTAAGGATTATTTTTTTTATTTCTAAAAACGAGTGCTTGTTTTTTAAAATGAATTCTTTTTGAGACTCAGTACCCGTAAGTGTAAGCAACACATTTCTTTTAATTTGCGTTAATTTTTCAGTTGTGTAATTGGTACCAATACCTTTACCGTACTTTGTTAAAAATCTTCCTTCCACCATTAATGAAAGAATTCTTTTTACTGTTGGTAAAGGGAGATTTAATTTTTCTGCGATTTCTCCCGATTTACAGCCAGGATGATTTTCAACAAATGAAAAAATCATTTTCTCTCGAGGAGACATTTGATTTTCACTTTTTTGCACATCCAACTTTTGCATCAAATTATTTTGAATATTTCCAAGGCAATCTAGGAAAAACATTATCCAAGAGGTTACATTTTCACCAGGACGTTTACGCTGACAATCCATTAATACCTGATAATATTCCACCTTCTTGTTTTCTATCTCATGCTCAAAACTCACATATTGTATCCAAGTATAACCATGTTTCAAAAGCAATAATGTACCTAGCAACCGACTTAGACGACCATTACCATCTTGAAAAGGATGGATGCTTAAAAAATCGTAAACAAAAATCGCCGACTTAATAACTGGCGGTGTTGAATTATCGGAATTATACCAATCAATTAATTCACGCATTGAATTTTCAGTTTCAATACCCGGAGGCGTAGTTTCAAATATTATAGTTTTTACTCCATCTGGAGCCGTGGCTTCCACAGAATTGGGACGTTGTTTATAGTTACCTTTATGCCATTGATCTTTTTCACTGTACTTCATCAAAATATTGTGAAGGTTTTTTAAACTGCTCTCGGAAATAGCAATATCCTGGTAGGATTCTGAAATAATATCAAGGGCACTATAGTATCCAATAACCTCCTGCTGATCACGCTCCACTAATTTTTCTATTTTAATATTCTCGAATATCAACACTTTCACCTCATCATTTGTCATTTTAGAACCTTCAATACGCGTTGAAGCACCGACACTATGAACAGTTGCTATTGACTTTAACTGTTTGAGTGTTTGATAACCCTCACGTTTTTCAATAGCCGACCAAGAACCACCAAAACGATCGATACTGCTAAGCTCATTCATTAATTTAAAATCGAGATCTAGTTGAAACGTATGCACTTTACTTGCCATATTTCATAAATTTGATACTTACTGATACATAAATATACGAAAACAATCTGGTATAGCAAATAAAAACGATACTCTGTGATTCGCTATGATTCTAAAATAACATATTTAACAAATACTTATTTTTGAATAAAAATGGGATTATTAATTTCTTTTATCTCTTCCTTTTCCCTTTTGTTTACCTGAAATTTTAAGCGTCTTATCTTTAATTAATTCTTGAAACTCATTAACAATGCGCGTTTTAAACTCTTGCTCTTCAAAAAAAACAGACAATGGACACGTCCATAAATAATCAAAACGCGCAAAATAAATTCCTATTTTTTTTATAGGAGAGTCATGTTTTCCATTAATTTTTCCGATGAACGAAAGCAAACTATAACCTATAACTTGATTTAAATCCGCCCTTGTCAATTCAAGATGCTTAGTCGTTTTAATATCAATTAAGGTGTCTCCAATGATTATGTCAGCATCCGCCCCATCCACCAATTCAGACCCCTCGCCGAATACAGGATTTAAAAAACATTTTTCCTTAGTCTTAAATTGCTTCCAATTTATTGCCTTATGCAGTTTTTTTATTGTTTCAATTGGAATATTTTCATACGCATTTGAAAAGTAACGGTTTAAATCTTCAAACACAGACCCCGTCCTATATGACTGTTCTAGAGTGGCTAGAACTAAAGAAAATCTAATCAATTCGGAGTCAACAGTACCTCGTTTAATTGAAATTTTGTAATGATGCAACCTCTCAATAAATCGAGATATGAATATACCCAAATTCATTCCTCTCCACGCAAGATTTTTATTAGGATTTAAACAATCTGAAAGCTCCGTTTTTACAATAGTTTCAAATACTATTAGCGCTATCCATTCTCTCTCTTCGACGTCTTTATTAATTTGCTTTATTTTAAAACGAAAAAAATAATCAAACCCCATACCTATCAAAGGAGCAAATAAATCACTCCCTTTAACTATTATCTTTTTTTCACAATCTAAATCAGGAATTGGAAAGTTTTCACGGAACCAAAGTTTTAGATTCTTTCTATCACTTTCCCTCTTTAAAATTGATGTTAAACTCATTTTCTTTCTAAAAAAGATTAGAAAAGTTGCTATTTAAAGCTCGTAAAAACCTTTTCAATTCTCTCAGCACTTTCTTTTTTTACTGGAACCAAAGGCAAACGCAATATGTTTTCTATTAAGCCTTGTTTGTGCAAGAAATATTTGATACTTGATGGGTTTCCATCATCGAAAGCAACATTCATAACAGGCAATAAATGATTATGAGCTGCTTGAGCCGCATTGAAATCACCCTCTAAGGCCGCATTCACAATGGCAACGACCTCCTTTGGATATGCGTTTGCGATTACTGAAATCAAGCCTATGGCGCCTAGTTTAATCATATCTAAAGCCAATCCGTCGTCACCTGAAGTAACGGCAAATTGTCCGCCTACCAAGCCTTTACATTGCTCTAACCCAGCAGAAGCATCTTTCATCGCCACAATATTTTTAAACTCTCTAGCCAATCTTAAAGATGTTTCTACCGCCACCGAACTGCCCGTTCTAGCAGGCACATTGTACAACACCACCGGCAAAGGAGAAACATTAGCTATGGCAGCATAATGTTGGTAAATACCTTCTTGTGACGGACGGTTATACGCTGGCGACACACTCAATATAGATGATATGCCAGTGAAGTCGGTACTCTTTATTTCTTGAACAATTTCCGCAGTGTTGTTTCCACCTATACCAATCATGATAGGCAATCTGCCCGCATTTACCTCTTTCACCTTCGCTACTACCTTCTTCTTTTCTTCTTTGGTTAATGTTACCGATTCACCCGTGGTACCTAAAACCACTAAATAATTTACGCCCCCCTCTATCACCTTGTTCACCAACTTAGCAAGAGCAACGTAATCAACTTCGTTGTCTCGTGTGAATGGCGTTACCAGTGCTACTCCTGTACCTTTCAAATTCATAATTAGTCTTTATTAATAATGTTCAAATAATGATCAACATGTCGCAGTAAATATTTTAAATCTTTCCCCTCTTCAATTTTAAGCATCAAATCAAATAAATTACTGTATTCTAGTTCTTGCCTCCCCACTTTAAATTTAGCTTTCGAATGATTTACAATAAACTTGAATGGAAAAAAAGGCTCCAAACTAGTGTCAATCAATATATCGTATGGCTCTTCTATAAAATTAGAAACCGTTTTACCGCCGGGCTGCATCAACAAATTTAAATCCTTTTTTGTAAAGTAATCAAACTCTAGCTTAGGATTTACACCTTCGGGCATCTTAAGCCTATCGTAATAGCCTAAAGCCAGCACAGTGAGTCGGTAATCTCTTAAGTACTTTACAAACTTTCGAACTAGCTCCGCCTCCTCTTCTATATACGCTCTGTATAGTATTCCACACGTTTTACCTGGCGAAAAACTAACTGGCACCACTTCTCTTTCTGAAGGTGCAATAGCTTTAAAAGTGAGTTGTCCAGCCTTTAATCGTATGTCATCTAAAAATCCCAAGGGTATATTTTGCCGTAAATTTAACGTTCGGAATTGAAAACAAAAAACCATTACCAACAAAGTAAGAAGGCGTTTCTTAACAATTGTTGATAAGTGCTACTTTAGTTTTCGCAGTCTTTGCAATAAAGTTGGATGTGAATAGTGAACAAAAACGTAGAAAGGGTGAGGATTAAGGTTGCTTAAACTGTCAACCGAAAGCTTCCTCAAGGCCTCACCCAAATCTTTACCATTGTAGGTCTCCTTTGCAAAGGCATCTGCTTCGTATTCGTTCTTGCGAGAAAGCATGTTGTTGAGTAAACTGATAAGTAAAGAGACCGGACTATAAAGCAAGAAAAAAACCATTACCGCGATGTGAAAACTATGTTTTTCTACATGAAGTGCTTGCGACAACAAGTTGCTTTGCATCATCCAACCCAAAATGAAAAACATAAGCAACATTTGAAAAGAAGACAATATAATTTGCGACAAAGTATGTTTCTTTTTGTAGTGACCAATTTCATGCGCCAACACCGCCGTCACCTCTTGCACAGTGAGCTTTTCTATCAAGGTATCAAACAATACAATTTTCTTTTTTTTACCCAATCCACTAAAGAAAGCATTAGCCTTAGTAGATCTTTTTGAGCCATCCATCACAAATAAATTGTTCAGCGCGTAGCCTTGTTTTTGGCAATAATTTTCAATCTCCGTTCTTAATTCACCTTCTTCTAAAGGCTTAAGTTTATTAAATAAAGGAAGAATTACTGAGGCATAAAACATCACCATAATTAGTGATACAAAGGTTAATACAGCCCATGCCAGCAACCAAAACCAATCGGCAAACGATAAATAAATAGAGATGATTAAATACAAAATACCACCACCTAAAACCACGGCTAAAGCATACGACTTTATTTTATCGGCAATAAATACTTTTAAAGTTATTTTATTGAAGCCAAATTTCTCTTCAATCATGAAGATATTGTAAAGCGAAAGAGGAGTCGACAACACATCGGCGATGAGCGCCAGCAAGCCAAAAAACAAAAGAGAAACCGCCACTTCGTTTTGAGTATGACTTCTCACATAGGCATCAAGTTTAGAGAAAAAATCAAAATAGAAAGCCAGAAGCAGAACCACAATTCCCAGCAAAGAACTCACAAGTGAAAAGCGATAACGAACCGCGTTATATTCAAGCGATTTTTTGTATTTCTCTTGATCGTACAAACCATCGAGCTCTTGCGCTACATCACCCCTTGACGACTTATGATTTAAATAATTTATAAAGGTGTCGAATGCAAAATTCAAAACCAATAAAGCAATAATGCTATTGAAAATTAATTGAGCTGTCATATTAATTGAGTCCGTAACGCTTACGAACCACCCATTCCACAGTTAATAATAAAATGATACAGAAGAAAAGCCACTTTTGATGAATCAGCTCCTTTAACTCAACAGCCGAATGCTCTAAAGGTTTAATGTCTTCTCTGTTTAAAATATTGCTCACCCATTTATTATTTTCATTAAAAAAGTAAAATGCGCCACCGGTGGAACTTGCCAATTGCTTCATCACAAACATATCTGATTTGGAGCTAATTCCTTCAAGATTCATTTCTTCTACCACAAACTTACCTTTCTTCTCAATTTTTTTGCTACCCATAGTAGTTTGCGCATGATACAAATAAGAGCCAGGAGCCAAGAAACCGCAGTTTAAATGATAACGCTCATTGGTAGGTTCAAACAAGAAATTAAATACTTTTCCTTTTTCATTGGTAAGCTTCATACTTACCTCACTTTTGTTGAACAACTCATATGAATCGTTGTAGAGTTCGGCGTCGAAAACAACATCTTCATTCTCTAAGAATTTCTTTTTGTGATTGATTCTAAAGTTAGATTTATCTTCTTTCACCGATATGTATTGAACAGTTTTTTGTAAGATCTCTTTAAAGTGATTGTCGTTTTCATTTTTCATGAAATCGTGCAATTTCCATCTCCAAATACCTTCACCGGCAATCAAACACACTTTAGATTCTTCAACATTATAAAAAGAAATCAAAGGCAAATCGGTTTCTACTTTCCCCACCATTTGTTGCATCAAAACATGCGCGTCGCCTGGCACACTAAACTGTGTGAAAGGAACTTTAAGAGGAGGCACATCGGCTAAAAATTCGCGAGTGGTCTCATCGATATTGAATGCAATGAAATCTTTATTTGCTATAGGATAAACATCATTAAAACTTCTCACCGAAGATAGGTTGGCCCATTGAATTCCTAGGTTATACCGCGCCAATGAAACATATTTAGTTTGCGTACCCAATACTACACAAACCCCCATTTTCTTGGCATAAGCTTTATTTAAAAGTTTTTCTCCTTGCACCACATCTTCGGGCAATTGATGAAAAACAACAACGTTGTACTGCTCAATATTTCCTTTGAAATCGTTGTAAAAAGAAAGGTCAACCGAATAATTATCGTTGCTCGAGATAGCACTTTTTATGGCGCCTAAATCGGGATGCGGACCTTGCGCCAACAGCAACACTTTTTGTCGGCCATCCAGCACCTCAACATACACCTCTCTTGTATTGTTGGCCACCACACGTTCACCTTTTAAAGCTTTTACATTTACCGTTATTTTATGCATACCAGTTTTTTCGGCACGCAGCATTGTTTTAAATGTAAGCAGTGATTTGTTGATGTTTAAGGCCTCCGACTTCTTCAGCTCGCCGTCAATCGAGAGAGAGATTAAAGTTGATTCATTCTTAACTTCGTTGCTACCCACCACAATTTCAACAGGGAAATTATTGCCAAGATAAGTGAGGTTATTAAAAAACAATTCCTTTATGTACACATCTTTATATGAAGAAGTGTCGCCCATCAAGATGGAGAAGACCGGCACATTCGCCATTTTTTTAATGAAGGCCGGATTTTGTCCCGAATTATAAATACCATCACTCATCACCACTATACCACCCACATTTTTGTTCGAGTAACGCGTTTCTACATCTTCAAACAACTTCGAAAAATTAGTGGTCTTGTCTTTAAAATTAAAGCTGTCTGTTTGTTGCACTTCATCTCCGAAGGCACAAAAGTTTAAATCGTATTTATCGGCAAAAGACGATTTCAACTCATCTAATTTGCTGTGCAGTACTTTTTTGTCTTGACCTCCCAGTGACGCAGAATTATCAATCGCCACAAGCAAAATAGGTTTTTCAATCGAAGAGGAAACCGACTTAACGAAAGGAGAAAGAAGTAAAAATGAAATGAGTGAAACAACGATGGTTCTAAAAGCAAACAGAATTGTCTTCAATGAAGCCGACAATTCTGTTAGTTTTAAATTTCGCCAATAAAATATGAAAGCGTAGGCAACACCAAGTATTAGGCACAATAAGATATACCAAGCCGAGTATTGCGTTATTAGTTCCAATTTTTCAAAATGAATTACATTGACATACCACCACAAACGTTGATGACTTGTCCGGTAATATATGTGCTATTATCAGAAGCTAAAAACAAAGCCAATTCAGCAATATCTTCACCTTCACCAGCTCTTTGCAATGGAATATCTTTCACCCATCCCTCCACAACTTTAGGATCTAAAACCTCAGTCATTTCGGTTTTGATGAATCCTGGGGCTATGGCATTGCAACGAATATTTCTTGAGCCCAATTCTTTAGCAATCGACTTGGTAAAACCATAAGTCCCTGCTTTAGAGGCTGCGTAGTTCGATTGTCCGGCATTACCATTCACACCAACCACACTTCCTATATTGATAATAGAACCTTTGCGGGCTTTTAACATCGGACGAGTAACGGCTTTTGTTAGGTTGAAGATAGATTTCAAGTTGGTGCTAATCACCTCATCAAATTGCTGTTCGGTCATTCTCATCAAGAGATTATCGCGAGTGATACCAGCGTTATTTACCACTATATCAACAGTACCGAATTGAGCTACCACATCATTTACCAATTGTTCTGCAGCTGTGAAATTTGATGCATCAGATTTAAAACCTTTAGCTTTTCCGCCCAAAGCAACCAATTCTTGCTCTAGCTGACGCGCTTTTTCTTCAGATGACAAATACGTGAAAGCTACTGTGGCTCCTTGTTGAGCAAACTTCATAGCGATGGCTCTTCCAATTCCTCTAGAAGCTCCTGTAACAATGGCAACTTTTCCTTCTAATAAACCCATAATAATTAATCTTTAATATATTCTGTTGATTTTGAACGTGAGACAATAAACACTATTTTGGCTCACGAAATTCAAATATATGAGAAAAATACTTTTTTTAAGCTTGTTTTTTAGCCTTTGTCAAATATCTAAGGCGCAAATGTTTTTTGATTTGGGATTGAAAGGTGGTGTTGGTGTAACTTGGCTTTACAACAAAAGTGTGATGAACGACAATACCGTTTCGTATGGTGAGTCGATGTCGTACACCTATGGTGGTAAACTTAGTGTTAACTTTAATGAGTCGCACGCCATATCGGGCGAGTTTTTATATAGCAACTTGGTGTCGCAAACATTTAAGTTCAACAATGGAATAAGCGACATTGCTAGAAAGATTACTTACCACCAATACAACATTCCTGTTATTTACAGAAAGAATGGTGAAACGGGTAACTACTTCGAGATTGGACCGCAATTTAGCATTGTTAAAACAGCAAGCGATGAAGCGGGAACCAACGTTGCCGATAAATTTAAGTCGAGCTATACCAATGTTTTGTTTGGTTTCGGACATTATTTGTTTGGAGCGCAAAGTTTCTACGGCACCTTGGGTGCTAGATTTACTTTTAGTCCGAGCGATTTCATCACCAATGCCGGCGGTAAAGACAAAACAAGTTTTTATCCAACCAACTTAACCTACACCAACTATGCTTCTACCATTCCAATTACAGCGATGTTGATGTTCGAGATGACCTACGATATTGGATATTTTGCCAAGTCGAAATGCAAAAGAAGAGCATTCATGATTTTTTAAAAATTGAATAAATGAAAAGCCCCATCAGTCTTTCGACTGATGGGGCTTTTTCATTGTATCAAATCAATTAATAGCGTTCCATTTCATTGTCGACATCCTCTTGCCATTCAAGAATACCGCCATCAAGGTTATAAAGATTCTCAAAACCAAATCTTTC
Source organism: uncultured Chryseobacterium sp. (assembly GCA_964406465.1). GTDB lineage: Bacteria > Bacteroidota > Bacteroidia > Flavobacteriales_C > JAHEZL01. Next base: position 5,247 of record CAYORT010000016.1, on the reverse strand, counting down.
TTCCAGCGCGCCAATAACAGAAGCCGATCTTTTGCCACTTCTGCAATACACTACCACCATTTTATCGCGTGGAATTTTATCTACATTGGCCAAAATTTCATTCATAGGAATATGGAGTCCGCCAATCTTAGCTATCTCTAATTCATACGCCTCGCGAACATCAATCAATTGAATTTGCTCACCTTTATCTAATCTCTCTTTTAGTTCTATTGCCGAAATGCTATCCATATGTATAACGAGTTTGAGTCAAAAGTAAAAAAATTCTTTTCACTTTTGACTTTTATCCTATTTTTACGGCCTCACATTTAAACTTAGAAATTATGATTCAAGATATCCTCGATTTGTTGACCAACCTAAAACCCACAATGGAAGGATGGATTGCCAATTACAACACTACATTTTATTTCATTCTTTGTTTAATCATATTTTGTGAGACAGGTTTGGTAGCCACTCCATTTTTACCTGGCGACTCTTTGTTGTTTACGGCGGGAATGTTGGTGCATCAAAACAGCGACTTAAATGTGTGGGCATTGATTCCTTTGCTTTTCATTGCAGCCATTTTAGGCGACAACGTAAACTATTTTGTAGGTAAAATATTTGGTGAAAAAGTATTTGAAATTAAGTTTTTAAAGCGATTGATAAAAAGAGAGTACCTTGATAAAACACATGTATTCTTTGAGAAGCATGGAGGCAAAGCCATCATCATGGCTCGTTTTGTACCTATCGTTAGAACCTTCGCTCCTTTTGCTGCAGGTGTTGGTAAAATGAGCTATACCAAATACATTACCTTTTGTATTGTTGGCGGTGCGGCATGGGTAACAGGCTTAACCTTGGCTGGCTACTACCTTGCAGAAAATGAAATGGTTTCTAAACACTATGAAAAAGTGATTTTAGGTATAGTATTCGTTTCTGTTTTACCAGTAATTATCGGACTTCTAAGAAGTAAATTCGGTAAAAAGGAAGCGTAAAAATGAGCTTCTTCCTCTCCATTAATTGTTCATGAAATGAAAAACACCACAAAGCTCAAACATATTTTACAATTGTATACCGTTGAGCTTAACATGGATGAGGAAATGAATTTTCATTTAACAGCCATTCACAAAACCAACGACAGTATTGCCACCTTTATCGATAAAGGATATTCAATAGTGTTGAGAAAAGCTTACAGTCATATGCTTCAAGAATTGAAGAAAGACGAGAAGCTCAAGCGTTAAATCTTAATGATTGTGTCCGTCGTGTTCGTTATGAACCTTAATCAACTGAACTCTAAAAATCAAAGTTGAATAAGGAGGAATTCCTCTGGTACCTTGTTCGCCATAGCCCAAATCATAAGGAATATACAACTCAATTTCTCCACCTTCGCTAATGTGCTGCATACCTTCAGTCCAACCTCTAATCACCTGATTTAAACCAAAAGTAATGGTCTCTCCTCGCTGAAATGAACTATCGAAGATTTTACCATCAAGCAATTTACCTTCGTAATGCACTTCTACCTGATCGGTAGCCGTTGGATAAGCACCTGAACCCGGCTTAATAATTTTATATTGTAAACCCGACGGAGTAGTCAACACTCCTACTTTATTTTTATTTTCAGCCAAGAACTTCTTTCCTGCGGCGCTCATAGAATCAATTTCCAACTGACGTTTGATTTCTTGTTTGATTCTCATTTCTTGAGAAAAAAGATCTATTACATTTTTACTTTCCTCATCAGACAAGATGGCGCTATCACCATTGAAAACAGCACCAAAGGCTTTGGCGATATATTCTTTATCCAATGAATCCACACCATTTCTTTTTAAGTCGTTTGCAATCATGCTACCTAAAGCATAGCTCACTCTTTGTTGTTTGGTTAGCGGTACATTCTCTTTCACTGCTGCTTGTTTTGGTTTGCAGCATTTTTCAACGCACTTAGCGCATCCCGATAAGAGAACAATATTGATAGCGATAAACAACTTAAATTTCATGAGGAATGATTTTATTTATAATGGCGGTGAATTTCTTATTTTTTTATGAATTCACCTAATGCGATTTTCTCGATAAATAATGTAATTTTATTTCCGTGTCGCAAACGCCTAAAGAAATATTAAATTCTGTCTTCGGTCATGATGATTTTCGTCCACTACAAGAAGAGATTATATATTCTATTTTAAGCAAAAAAGACACCGTTGGATTGTTGCCCACCGGTTTAGGAAAAACATTGTGTTATCAAATTCCGGGCTTGATGCTGCCGGGCATTACCATAGTGGTGAGTCCGCTTATCGCTCTCATCAGTGACCAAATCAAACGCCTGCAAAAACTCGACATTAAGGTAGCCGGTATTTATGGCAACATGAAGCAAGAGCAGATAGATATCGCTCTCGACAATTGTAAATATGGAGAAGTAAAATTTTTATTTCTATCGCCCGAAAGATTATCATCCCTGCTTATAAAAACGCGTGTTAAACAAATGAAAGTTGACATGATTGTTTTAGATGAAGCCCATTGTATTTCGCAGTGGGGACATGATTTTCGTCCGAGCTACTTCAACGTTAAAACACTTCGCGAATGGCATCCCAACACTCCGGTTTTAGCTTTAACCGCCACTGCCACCGACAAAGTAGTTGAAGACATTTTAAGCATTGTAAGCATACCAGAAGCCAAGATTTTTAAGGGATCTTACCACCGTAAGCAACTCAGTTATTTTGTTCACAAAAGCGAAAATAAAATTAAGCAACTGGTCAATATTGTTCAGCGAAAATCGGCGCCAGGAATTATATACATCAACAAAAGAAAGCTAGCAGGCATTTTAGCTTCCGAGCTTAAAAAGCAAAACATTCCTTGCGAAATTTACCATGCCGGCTTAGAGCATAAGGAAAAGGAAAAAGCAGCCAAAACCTGGTTGAACAGCAATGAACATTGGATGATTGCCACCTCGGCATTTGGCATGGGCATCGACAAAGCCAACGTGCGCAGTATCATTCATTTTCATGTTCCTTCCTCCATGGAAGAGTACTACCAAGAAAGCGGAAGAGCCGGTAGAGATGGCCACAATGCAGAAAGCAGCATCTTGTTCAACCAAGAAGATGTTGAATTTTTAAAACTGAATATAGAATGGGCTTTTCCTGAAAGAGCTCTGATAAAAAAGACCTACAACTCTCTATTCAACTACAAACAGATTGCAGTGGGAGCTGGCGCAGAAACAGGATTTTCCTTCGACTTAGCCGACTTCTCAAAGAAATTTAATTTACCAGCAAAGAATGCCTATTACGCAATAGAAATTTTAGAGAAATGCGGCTATTTGTTTCAAACAGAGAGTGTACAAAACAGTTCAAAAATAAGGGTGGTAGGCTCAAAAGAAGTGTTGAATAAACTCACCTCCAACGATAGTTTAGAAGCCAACGTGATGGGCGCTTTATTAAGATCGTACACAGGTTTGCTAAGCGAATCTATGCCATTTAGCGAAAGTACCATTGCCGAGCGATGCGGAGTGAGCAGAGACGAGGTGATTAACACCTTGCAACGCTTAGAACAAAAAGAGATTGTTGAATATGAGTTCATGAGCTTTTTACCCAAGATTATTTTCTCCAAAGACCGCATCGATGCCGATCAGCTGCATATACCGCGTTCTATTTTGGAGGAAAGAAGAAAGATAAAGCAAGAGCAAGCTCAATTCATGATTGATTTTGTAGAAAACAAATCTCAGTGCAGGTCTCAGCTGATTTGCCACTATTTTCGAGAAGACATCAATCGTTGCATGAATTGCGACAATTGTTTAAGTGGCAAAGACAACCAGGATATTAAACAACATATATTATCTGTTTTAGAACATGAGCTAACAGCAGATGAAATTGCAGAGGCTTCGCCCTATTTGAGAAACGATGTTATTAAAGCCTTGAGAGAATTGATGGAGGAAAGAAAAGTGAGGATGAGTAAAGAATTGAAGTTTGTTAAGGCTTAGTTTAAGCTAAATAACCGTAAAATAAAAAGCCCCCGTCTTTCGACGAGGGCTTTTTCTATTTGATTAATGAATAGGCTTACTTACCTTTTTCAGCTTTATCCATTGCATCTTTCAAGTTAGATAAAACATCTAGGTCACCCAAAGTTGTTTTCTCTTGTTTGTTTTCTGCTTCTTTAGTTGCTTTTTTAGCAGCTTTAGGAGCAGCTGTTTTTGCTTTAGCAGCAGCAGCTTTTGTTTCTTCAGCAGTAGCCTCTTTGTAAACTCTTGTGTGAGATACAACTATTTTTTTAGCTTCTTTACTGAATTCAATCACTTTGAAATCTAATGTTTCTTCAGCTTTAGCTGTAGAACCATCTTCTTTCACTAACTGAGCTTTAGGAGCGAAAGCTTCAACACCGTAAGTCATTGAAACGATAGCGCCTTTGTCTTGTAAGTCGATGATAGTTCCTTGGTGAACTGAATCAACAGCGAACATAGTTTCAAACACATCCCATGGATTTTCTTCCAATTGTTTGTGTCCTAAAGATAATTTTCTGTTGTCAACATCGATTTCTAAAACAACTACATCAATCTTGTCACCTAATTTAGCGAACTCAGAAGGATGCTTGATTTTTTTAGACCATGAAAGGTCAGAGATATGAATTAAACCATCAATACCTTCTTCCATCTCAACGAAGATTCCGAAGTTAGTGAAGTTACGAACTGTAGCAGAGTGCTTAGAACCCACAGGGAATTTCTGAGCCACTTGTTGCCAAGGATCTTGGTTCAATTGTTTGATACCTAAAGACATTTTTCTTTCGTCTCTGTTCAAAGTAAGGATTTCAGCCTCAACTGTATCACCTACTTTTAAGAAATCTTGAGCCGAACGTAAGTGTTGAGACCAAGACATTTCAGAAACGTGGATTAAACCTTCAACACCAGGAGCGATTTCAACGAAAGCACCGTAGTCAGCTAAAACAACTACTTTACCTTTAATTTTATCTCCCACTTTTAATTCGGTGTTCAAAGCATCCCAAGGATGAGCTTGTAATTGTTTCAAGCCCAATGCAATTCTCTTCTTATCGTTATCGAAGTCAAGGATAACCACATTGATTTTTTGATCCAATTTAACAATCTCTTCAGGGTGATTGATACGTCCCCAAGATAGGTCGGTAATGTGGATTAAACCATCAACACCACCTAAATCGATGAACACACCGTAAGATGTGATATTTTTAACGGTACCTTCAAGAACTTGTCCTTTCTCCAATTTACCGATAATTTCTTTTTTCTGTAATTCTAATTCAGCCTCAATTAAAGCTTTGTGAGAT